>JBHHVJ010000013.1:0-73780 GCA_046754285.1 Myxococcota bacterium
ACGACGGATTGCGACGTCTTCGACGACGGTTCGTCCAACGCGAGCTGCCCGGGCCTCTGAGCGCGCTCCGATCAGGGCACGTAGTACCCGCCGATCAGGATGAACATCTCGTCCTCGGTGCGGAATCCGCCGCGGAGTGGGCAGGCGTCACAGTCGCCGTCTCCGGCTCCCGGGGAGGTGTCGCAGAAGGCATCGTTGCCGCCGCAGAGCTGGTTGTGCTTCGGCCCGCCGATGCAGCGCACCTCGGCATCCGAGCAAGGCCCTCCCACCGGGCTGGGGGGCGAGGTGGACTGGCGCTTCACGTCCGGGCTCCCAGGCCCGGCGCCGTTGTCGTAGAGGCTGCAGTAGAGCAGCGTGCGATCGCTCGGGTTGGCGCTGTCCAGCGTGATCATCTCCTCTGGGCCTCGTAGATCCATATTGATCGGATCGCTGTAGTCCCGGCTCTCGTAGAGCGGCGAGTCCGAGCGAGGAACGCAGGCGGGCTGGCCCGGGGAGCAGGGGGTGTTGGGCGGCGCCCAGATGCGGAAGAGCACGCCGTGTCGGTGCGTGTGCGAGCTCAGGTTGTAGAGCACCGCGCCCTGGGGCAGCGTGAACGTCTTGCAGTACTCGCGCGTCTCGAAGGCGGGAACGTCCGCCACGAAGATGGAGCTGACGTCGAAGATCCCCTGCGCCGGATAGAGCTGATCGGCGGGGGCTGCGAACTCCAGGTTCAGGAACTGGCTCATCGTCGAGTCACCGCCGGTCAGGTTGAAGGCGTGGGAGTTCCAGACCAGGATTCCCTGCATGGGCAGGATGCTGTAGACGCCGTCGGCGAACTCCACGACGGAGAGCGGCTCCTGGGATCCGCTGAACTGTGGGGCCGTGAGGAAGCTGTAGTCCGCGGGACCGAAGTTTCCGACGCACGCGATGCTCTCGATGACCGGCCCGCTGCACCCGGGGTTGTAGCCCGTGGCCGAATCGATGGCGGTCGGATCGCAGGGTGTGCCCTCCAACGGATTGTTCGCGTCGCGGAACTTGTACGTGAAGCTCCCCCAGGCGGGATCGGTGATGCCCGCTGTGCCGTTGTAGAAGTGGATGATGCTGTGATGGGACTGCGAGTCCTGAAAGAGCGTCTGGCGGTGCCAGCGGAAGCACTCACCCGATGGGTTCGTCGGTGTCACGCCGCAGAAGAAGCGCGCCGAGGCCGGTACGAGACTGGTGGCCGTGAGGTCGTAGTACGTGGCCATGCAGATCTCGTGCTCCGACTGGCTCGGAAGCGGCCAAGGCGTCTGCTGGAGCTGCACGCCGACCCCCGCACCGGGCGGATCGGGCACGGGAATGATGAGCGGATCGGGCTCCGGCAGACAGCTTCCGAGGGCCGCGGCCGTACCCTCCACCACGAGGTCGCGAGGCGCCCCGCCGCGGATCCACAGCCGTACAGCCTCGAGGTGCTCGGGCGTCAGCGCCCCGCCACCCTGGGGCATTCCTCCGATCGCTCCCGGGGGCAGGGGCGTCCCCAGCGTGTTGGCCGAGAGCAGCAGGTAGAGCAGGCTCAACGCGTGGTCCCCGGGCTCCACCCGCTTGAGCGAGCCCGCCTGGAACGAGGGAACGCCGACCAGGTTGTCGTAGGCGTGGGCTGCGGTGAGGTCGAGCGAGCCCGTCGGCGCCTCGGCGTCGTGACAGATGGGGTTGGTGCAGCCGTAGCCCTCGAAGATCACGGTCTGGATGCCTTCGAAGGTGGAGCTGAACTGCGGCGGCGCGTTCGGATCGCTGCAGGAGGCCAGCACGGTCGTGCAGCTCCCGTTCGCGGCACCGTCGTCGAAGAGATCGCAGTCGCGGACCAGGCTGTCCGCTCGATTGACGGCCTGGCAGACGGCACAGGCCGCCCGCTCGTCGACGAAGTTCTCGAAGGCTGGGCTGCCTTCCCAGCCCGGGAAGGCCGCCATCAGATCCACGCCGGCGCACTTCTTCCCGAGGCGTCCCGCGATCCGAGCCGCGCAGGCCTTGGCGATCTTGCCCTTGGGATCCGGCTGACCTGTGGCCGGGGCGTTCGGGTCCTGCTGAAGGCAGACCTGCTGAAGGTCCTCTCCCGTGTCGACGGGCGGTCCGCGCAGACGATCCTTCTTGCAGGCGACGAAAGCCTTGAGCCGGGTCTCGAAGCACTTCTTGGCCCGCTTCGCAATGTCCACCTGGCACTTGGCCACCGACCGATCGTCGGGGCGGATTGCGGCGTCGAGATCCGAGCCGAAGAGCTCGTGAATCAGCAGCAGGGGGCTCTCCTCACCGGCTGCGTTCACCGAGACACCGCTCGTGTACGCGAAGTCCGGATAGCTCGGGTCTGTGGGACTGGTCGGACAGCTCTGGCTCTCCTTGGCGAGGGTCTTCTGACGAGCTTTGGAGAGCTTGCTGTCCGGCGCCGCGCTCACGCAGCTCTCGATCGAGCCGACGAGCTTTCCCTTGCTGCCATCCTTGAGGCACTTGCAGAGCCCCTTGCCGCGTGCCTTGGCCACGCTCGCAAGGGACTTGTTCAGCGTATTGATGCACTTCTGCTGCGCCGGCTTCTGGAGCACGCCTCCCAGGTGGGCGTGCACGGAAGACGATGGGAGTGCCAGAAGAGCGAGAGCCGCGAGGGTTGGGAGCCAGGTGGGTCGAGCTCGGTGTTTCTCTGGCATCGCCGCGTGCCTCCTTCTCGCGCGATGGACCTCGGGCGGGGGGGCCGATCGGGCCAAAGCGTTTCGGACCTGCATCATAGCCGATTTCCGCCCAGTCGCGGGTCTCTCCCCTCGTTTCTTGCACCCAAGGGGTGGCTCAGCGCGGGGAATCGGCTCCAGAGGGGGCGGGCGGGGTCGGCCTGGGGGCGCCGCGCCGGCGCATCCGCTCCCGGCGCAGCATGCGCTCGCGACGCTGCTCGGGCGTGAGCTTTCGCCAGCGCTCCAGGGCTCGGCGGCGCTGCTCGGGCCTCATCTGGTGCCAGTGCTCGCGAAGAGATCTACGCTCGTCGGACGGCAGGCTCCGGAACCAGCGGTAGCGCTCGCGTATGCGGCGCTGGCGCTCGGGCGAAAGTTGTCGGAATCGATCGAAGCGGCGGCGGATCCGCTCCCGTCGTGACTCGTCGAGCTTCTTCCAGCGCGCGTGCTTGCGACGCACCTGCTCCCGTTCCTCGGGCGTGAGCTTCTGCCAGCGCCGCGCCCCACGTTGCAGCCGCTCCTGCCTTTCGGGCGAGAGGTCGGGCCAGCGTCTCTCCAGCCGTCGCAGCACCTGCTGCTCCTGCTGGGAAAGTTCGTGCCACGGGATCGCATCGACGGCGCGTGCCCCGGAGGGGAGGCCGAGCAGCACGAACACCAGCAGAGCTCGCAAGCTTCTCTCAATCATCGCCGACCTCCGTCCCGTCGCGGGCGGGTGCGTCTTCGCCGCCCGGCATCTCCTCCAGCACCAGCGGATCGATCCACTCCCCATCATCCGTCTCCCACTCCCCGAGAAACTCGAGCAGCTCCAGGTCGACCGCGTCGAGCGGCGCCTCGGCCCCCGCCGCCAGGGGAAGGCCCCCGCCGACGAGCAGCCCGAACAGCGCCCACTCAGCCGGCCGAGACATCGCTCTCGAGCCACTCGTAGAACTCCAGCTCCTCGTAGAGCTCCAGGCTGTCGGCCGAGGACAGCAGCTCGAGGTCCTCGATCAGGCCCGAGCCGTTCGGATCGGGGGCCGCACGCCAGAGCAGCACGGCGAGCGCTACGCCGCAGACCGCAGCGAGGGCCCCCGCCGGAGCCAGCGGAAAGCGAATCCGTCTGCGCGAAGGCCGTGCGGCCAGAGCCGCGTGTCGTGCCTGGGTCAAGCGAGCGCACGTGGGACCGTCGAGGTTCTCGAGGCTCCGGTCCAGCTCCTCGCGCACGCGCGCGACGATGCGATCCTCCGCGGAGCGCCCGCTCATTCCCCGCCCTCCTTGCCCAATCGCTTCCGCAGGCCGTTGAGCGCCCGATGGTAGTGCGTCTTGACGCTGCCCTCGGAGCAGCCCATCGCGCGTGCGGTCTGCCTCACGTCCAGTCCCTCCCAGGCCCGTAGCAGGAAGGCCTGCTGCTGCCGCAGCGGGAGCTCTCGCAGGGAGCGCTCCACCTCGCCCATGGCACGGGCCTCGCCGAGCTCCCGCTCCGGATCGCTCGCCGTTGGATCCCGCAGGGACTCGAGCGGATCGGAGGCCTCCTCGTCTTCGCTCTCGCGTCGCGGCCAGATTCGAAAGCGCTGCCGTACCCTGTGCCGGCGGTACCAGTCGCGGATGCGGTGCTGCACGATGCGATGCAGCAGGGGACCCCACTCCTCCTCGGGGCGTTCCGCGTAGCGCTCGACGAGCTTGAGCATGCTGTCCTGTGCAATGTCGAGCGCCTCTTCCCGTTGACCCGTCGCGATCTCCGCCATGCGAAAGATGCGACGCTCGACCGCCGCCAGGAATCGCTCGAGCGCCTCCGGGTCACCCAGCGCGATCTTCCTCTCCGAGGGGGCTGCCGGAAGGTAGACGGCCCTACGAGCCGGGCAAGGAGCCCTCCCTCTGCTCGGACTCCTTGCCCGGACACGGCTCAGCGCCCTCGATGGATCCGGTGATGGCGCCGAGCGTGAGCGCGGGGGTGCCGCGCACCGCCGCGACGGTCCGCCAAGCGCTCGCCACGTCGGTCCAGCCGGCGGTTCACGTACTCCCCCCGCCGGTCGAGTCGTCGATCGATGCGCTGGCCCTTGCGGTCCAGGTGGCGATCGATTCGGTCCCCCCGCCGGTCGAGTCGTCGATCGACCCGATGCCCCTTGCGGTCGAGGCGTCGGTCGATCCGATCCCCGCGCCGGTCGAGGCGCTGATCGATGGCGTCACCGCGACGCTCGAAGCGCTCCGCCGCGCCGTCGTAGCCCCGCTCGCGCGCGCGCTCGGCCCGGACGTCGAAGCGATCCTCGATTCGGTCCCCCCGCTCATCCAGTCGCCTGTCGATGCGATCACCGCGCTGATCGAGTCGCTCGGCCGCGCGGTCGCCGCGTCGGTCGAGGCGCCGATCGATGCGGTCGCCCCGGATGTCGAGCCGATCCTCGATTCGGTCCCCTCTGCGGTCCAAGCGCTCCTCGATGCGATCGCCGCGCCGGTCCAGGCGCTCCGCGACGCCGTCGCGACTCCACTCGTCCGCGTAACCGTACAGGGGAGTGGCCCCCAGCAGCAGCCCCGTGATGCCCATGATCCCGATGGTCCTCTTCATCGTCGGCTCCTTTCTCCGTGATTGACCGAGCAACACCCCACACAACGCACGGGGCACGATTCGGTTGACACGCACGGAGGTCGGGGCGCCGGTCCGTGTCGGGACGGGCGGATGGCTCAGCCCGCTGCGGCCCAGCTGCGTGCCGCGCGCTGGGCCAGGGCCATGATCGTGAGCTGCGGATTGATGCGGTTGGAGGTCGGGAAGAGCGAGGCGTCCGCGATCGCGAGGCCCTCCCAGCCCCGCAGCCGCCCCCAGGGATCGCAGGCGGCGCGACCGGGGGCTCCCGCCCGTACGGTCCCCATCGGATGGAAGGCGCCGATCTCGATGCCGCTGGCGGGGACGTGGAGCCGCTCGAGGGCCAGGGCCTCGCGGCGGTTGCGCAGGATCGGCTTGGCGGCCACACCGCTGTAGACCTCCTCGGCGCCCGCGACGAAGAACGCCTCCGCGGTGCGCGCGATGCCGAAGAGCAGCTTGCGTGTGTCGCGCCGCTGGAGCCGATACCAGGCCAGCGGTCGGGAGCTCCCGCGAAGCGCCACGACTCGTCCACTGGACTCGTCGCTGATCAGCGCACCGAAGCTGGCGAGCGTTCGGAAGCTCACCATGCGTTGCTTGTGGGCGTGTCCGAAGCCCGGCAGCACGGCGGCCTGGAGGGCGGGGGGCACGAACTGCCCCTGGATGAAGACGCCGTCCTCGATGAACTCATCGATGTTGTACGCCTGCGGCACCTCGCGCCAGCCGTCGATGGGCTCCGGGAAGCGGGCCACGACTCGCGTGGCGGGATGCAGATGCAGGCCGCGGCCGATCCAGCGGCTGCGAATTCCCGAAGCCAGCAGCAGGGCGGGGCTGTGAAACGCTCCGCAGGCAACGACGGTCAGGGGGGCCCGGACGACCAGGGGCGTTCCCGTCGCGCTGCGTGCGAGAACCCCGAGCGCGCGCCGGCCTTCGAGAAGGATCCGCTCCGCCCTCGTGTTCACCCAGAGCTCGGCCCCGTCGCGCAGCGCCTCGGGGATCTTGCTGACCGACATGGCCATCTTGCCGTCCGAAGTGCAGCCGAGCGCGCAGACGCCCGAGGCGAGACAGCCGTCGGCGTTTCGCGGGATACGGCTGCCGCGCCAGCCGAGCTCACGGCAAGCCCCCTCGATGCAACCGTTCTGGGGTCCGTAGAGCGCGTCGGGCACGGGGGCGATGGACAGCGCACGCTCGATGGCCACGAAGTGCTCGTCCAGCTCGGTGGCCCCCTCCAGGCCCCATTCGCGCTCCCAGAGCTCCAGAACGAAGCGTGGCGTCCGGTAGCAGGTGCCGCTGTTGACGGTCGTGGTCCCGCCGACACAGCAGCCTGTCGGCACCAGGATGGGGGCGGGTCCCAGCGTGCCCGTGAGGCCACCGTCCCGGTAGAGTCGCTCGAAGGAGTGGAGCGGGTCGCCGCGCAGATCCTTCCCCGTGTAGTAGCCGCCCTCCTCGAGCATCACCACGCGCAGACCGGCGGCGGCGAGCTCCGCCGCGGCCACCGCCCCCCCGGCTCCGGTCCCGACCACGACCGCATCCGCGCTGCGCGAGACCGCGCGTCCGAGCTGACGGCCGTCGTAGACGGGCACCCTCAGGCTCCCGGGCTGCGGGGTGGTGGCTCCGGCGTCGGGTACGGCCCTTTGCCCCCCCGCTGGCGCCGCTCCTCTGCCTCCCGAAGCTTGCCGCTCAGGTACGCGCGGTCGTGACCGATCCGCTCGGCCACGCCCGCATCCGCGTAGGCGTGGACGGAGAGCAGAAGCTTGAGCGTCAGCAGGGGCTGGCGCCGAAGCGGAAGTCGGCTCCGCTCCATGCGGTCGAGGGTTCGCGTGCGCTCGCGGAGTGGGAGCGTTCGGAAGCGCCGCGGCCGCAGCTCGAAGAGCAGCGGCTGCAGATCGATCCAGCGTAGCAGCAGGGCGGCGAGCCGCGGTCCGCCCGGGCCCATTCCCGCAAAGTGGCCCTCGATGCGCCGGGCGAGCTCGAGATTCTCCGCGCCCTCGGGAAAGCATCCCCCCGCGGGCAGGAAGGTGTCACAGATGGCCCGCAGGATCTGCCGACTCGTGTCTCCCAGCGAGCGCGCTCGTGTGGGGCCTTCCGACATGGGGCGGCCAGCTTAGCGCGCGGCGAGGCTGGACCCAAGCGAAAGCCCAGGCCCGTCGCGCGGAGCTCAGCGTCCCTTGTTGAGGCGACCGATGTCGATGTAGCGACGGATCTGCCCCTTGCTCGGGAACGGAGTGCCGCGCGCGTTCCAGAACTCGATGCGGTTGCCGGTCCCCGTCTGCACGTTCACGATGATGTCACTCACCACGCGCAGGTCCTTGGGCCGCTCGATCTCGTCCCAGCCCGGGTACCAGACGCCGTCCTTGGCGCGCGGGTCGTTCCCGATCCAATCCTCGCTGTAGCGGCTGTTGTGCCAGATGATCTTCCAGAGCTCCTTCCGGCGGTCGTATGCGAAGCTGTAGAGGGGGATGCCGGTGTCCTTGTCGATGTAGATGTCCTTGTGGTGGTATGGATGATCATCGTTGCGGGGATAGAAACGAATGATCCAGGCGTGCCGCAGCTCCCAGACGTCATCGGCATAGGAGAACCCGTACGGACCGAAGTTGTACTCGTCCTCGGTGTACGGGTAGGCCAGGGTCTTCGAGTTCACCGGGGCCAGGACGTCCCGCTCCCCGCGGCACTCCCACTGATACTGTGGTGGAATGCCCGAGAAGCTGCGCAGGTCGTCGAAGGTGAAGTCCGTCCCCTGCACGGAGTCCGTGCGTTGTGCGGTCGAGATGCGGCGAGTTCGGCGCAGGTCGGGGACGTAGACCCAGGTGTCGTCATTTCGCGCCTGCTCGAGCGGTCCGTCGGCGCTCTTGTATCGGTACTGCAGCAGGATGATCCCGCGGGCGTCGAAAGGTGCGAGCACGTCGATGCCAAAGGCGCTCTGACGCTTCTCGTTCTTGAAGATGTCGCCGGCATTCTGGTCGAGGTACTTCGACTCGACGCGGTACGTCAACTGGATGGTCTTCGAGCGCCCCTTGTAGTAGAGGGGAAGCTGCTCCCCCCGGTCCCAGTACGTGTAGGACCACTCGGACCAGGAGCCGTCTCCCTCCCAGCTCTTGGCGAAGTTCCAGATGATCTTGTTGCCGGCTTGCGGATCGTTCTTGCAGTCGATGGCCTCGGTGGGGAAGGGCCGACCCGCGGTGTAGCCCACCAGGGCTCCGTCCGCCCCGATCTTCGGCTGGCCCTGGAAGCGCTCGGTTGCGCGCTGGTACGCATCGGCCGCCCCGTAGCGGCGGAAGAACGACCCGATCTTGAGCTGCATCCCCTCGTAGAAGAAGTACTCGCGGTTCTCCCAGAAGGGTGAGGGGAGATACTCCTTGAGCTTGTCGATCTGCTCGAACTCGATCACGTCCCCCTGCTGGAAGGGGATCCCGGGTGGGACGTCCTGGGCCGTGGGTTCCGCGGCCCAGGCAGAGCCTGAAGCTGCCAGAATGCCGACCAGCGTGGCGAATCGCATGATTGCGCCTCCCGCGGCAGCATGCCGCCCTGGCGACTAACTGCAATCGTCATGCCTGCGATCTGCCGCACGGCGTGGCCCGGCACGGCCCCGCGCCGACGGACCTGGGACATTCTTGCTCCCGTGTGACTCAGGGTATCGCGAAAGGGCGAGGCTGGCCACGATCACAGGAGCCCCCCGGGAAGCCATCGTCAGGATTTCGGATCCCGGGGCCGATCGGCTCGAAGGGGCCCAGGCTGGCGAGGGAACGGGTCCGCCGACCCATGAGTATCGACCGGACCGCGACGAAGATCCTGGTTTTTCATCCGGACCCCGGAGTGCGTGAGGGCTGCGTCCGGCTGCTGCGGGAGCTCGGCGAGCCTCCCTGGGAGCTGCTCGAGGCCGGGGATCTGGAGCGGGCGAGGGAGCTCATTGCAGGCGAGGCGCCGGACTGCGTGCTGATCGGAGGCGCGGCTCTGAGTGCCGAGGGGCTCGCCTTGCTGGAGGCGCCGAGGGCTGGGCGTGGAGGCTCACCCCCGGCCTTGGTGCGCCTGGGCCGGAATGGGGGAGAGACTGAGACGCTGGAGGCCCTGCGCTCGGGAGTGCTCGTCTCGCTGGACCTCGAGTCGCTGACGGGGCCGATGTTGAGGCTGGCGATCGAGCGGGCGCGCGAGCTCGCGGCCCTGTACGAGAAAAGCGCACGCTGTGGCCTGGCCCTCGAACGCAGCGAGGCGCTGCTCCGCTGTGCACGTCGTGAGCTGGTGCAGCAGGCGGAGGCGCTGCGACGCACGCGGGCGGAGCTCGGTGCGGCGCGCGCACGCGAGCAGTATCTGGCCACGCACGATCCCCTGACCGAGCTCCCCAACCGCCAGCTCTTCCAGGAGCTGCTCGACAAATCCGTCGAGTACGCCCGGAGACATGGCATGGCCCTGGCCGTTCTTCTGCTCGACCTCGACCACTTCAAGCCGGTCAACGACAGCTTTGGCCACGGCACGGGGGACGAGCTGCTGCGCTGCGTCGCCGCCCGGCTGCGCGATGCGATCCGCAAGAGTGACACGGTCGCACGGCTGGAGGGGGACGAGTTCATCGTCCTGCTCCCGAGCCTTGCGCACCCGCGGGATGCGGCGGTCGTGGCGCGCGAGATCCTGCGCTGCGTGGGGCTTCCGTACCAGGTCGATGCCAGCGAGGTGAGCGTCACCGCGAGCATCGGGATCGCCAGCTTCCCCGAGGATGGAGGCAGCCCCGAGGCACTGATGAGCTGTGCCGACATCGCGATGTACAACGCCAAGCGGGAGGGGCGCAACGGCTATCGCTTCTTCTCTCATGACCGCAGCACCGTACGGTCGGAGCACATCGAGCTGGATCGTGAGCTGAGAGAAGGGTTGAGGCGTGACGCCTTCCTGCTCCACTACCAGCCGAAGATCGCCTGTCGCGAAGAACGGCTGGTCGGCGTCGAAGCGCTGATGCGCTGGCTGCATCCGGAGCGAGGCCTCACGCTTCCCGGCCACTTCATCCCCGCTGCGGAGGCCAACGGTCTGATCGTGCCTCTGGGTGAGCTGGCGCTGCTCAAGGCCTGCAGCCAGCATCGGGAGTGGCGGGAGCGGGGACTGGACGGTTTCTCGATCTCGGTCAACGTCTCCTACCGTCAGCTCCGCCGCAATGATCTGGTCGATACCGTGCGCCGCACCCTGGATCAGACGGAGCTGCTGCCTCGCAAGCTCGAGCTCGAGATTACCGAGAGCTGCATCATGGATGACGTCGAGACCGCCCTGGCGATTCTGAAGGAGCTCAAGTCGCTCGGGGTCAGGATCTCGATCGACGACTTCGGGACCGGCTACTCCTCCCTGGCGGTGCTGGAGCGATTTCCGATCGACACGCTCAAGATCGACCGCTCCTTCGTGCACGACATCGCCACGAACCAAGCCCATGCCTCGATCGTCGCCGCCATCCTCCAGATGGCGCGCGGCCTCGGGCTCGACAGCGTGGCGGAAGGCGTCGAGACCGAGCAGGAACGCGAGGTGCTCATGGAGCTGGGCTGTGAGGTCATGCAGGGCTACCTGTTCGGCCGGCCCGGCCCCCCGGAGGATCTCGAGCGCCGCTGGCTGAACGGCTGACTGGCGCGATTGCGCAAGGCGTGCACGTCCCTCAGGATAGCCACCACGCCCGAGCGCGGAGCTCGGAGCGGCGACGGGGGCGGCGATGAGGCGATGAAGGTCGGGGTCACGATTCACGCGACGGACCTGTGCATGAGCCCGGTCGAGCTCGCCGTCGAGGCAGAGAGCCGCGGCTTCTACTCGCTCTACGTGCCCGAGCACACTCACATTCCCGTGAGCCGGCGAACGCCCGCTCCGACGGGAGAGGCGGAGCTCCCGGACGAGTACCGGCGCAGCCTCGATCCCTACATCGCGCTCGCGGCCGCTGCCGCGCCCACCTCGCGCATCCGGCTCGGAACGGGCATCGCGCTGATCGCGCAGCATGATCCGATCACCTTGGCCAAGGAGCTCGCCACGCTGGACCTGCTCTCGGGCGGGCGGTTGGTGCTCGGGATCGGCTTCGGATGGAACGTGGAGGAGATGGAGAATCACGGCGTCGACGTGAAGCGACGGCGGGAGATCGTGCGCGAGAAGGTACTGGCCATGCAGGCGCTCTGGCGGGACGAGGTGGCTGAGTTTCGTGGGGAGCACGTGCGCTTCGAGCCGAGCTGGAGCTGGCCCAAGCCGCCGCAGCGGCCGCGGCCGCGCCTGCTGATCGGAGGTGCGGGGGGTCCAAAGCTCTTCGACCACATCGCGGAGTACGCCGATGGCTGGCTCCCGATCGGCGGGGCGGGCCTTCGAGAGGCGCTGCCCGCTCTGCGGCGCGCCTTCGAGGCCCGAGGTCGGGATCCCCGGTCGGCGCGGATCGTCCCGATGGGTGTGCTTCCCGAGGTCTCGAAGCTCGAGTACTACGAGTCGATCGGTGTGAGCGAGGTCGTGCTACGACTGCCGTCGGCGGACCGCGACGCGGTGCTCCCCTTGCTGGATCAGTACGCCGAGTACATCTAGCTCCTCGCGGCCGAGCTTGGCAGCGGGCGAGCCGCTGCTTATGCTAGAGAAAGACGGCCGTGCAAGTGTGGTCTGCCCTCCGGCCCCCTCCCGGGAAGGATCGGGGAGCGGGAGAGCGGACGCGATCGCGGGCGACCGCGGGGCGTGGAGAACGTTGCGAGCGCCGCCGACCGCCGCCGACCGCCGTTGAGGAGGGCTGCTTTGGATCTTCGCTACTCGGACTCCGACGAGAAGTTTCGCGCGGAGCTGCGTGCCTGGCTTGCGCAGGCCGTCCCCGCTCACGGCGATCCCCCACCGGCGCACGACTGGCAGGCGCGCCGTGCCTACGACACGGGCTGGCAGCGCAGGCTCTTCGACGCGGGCTATGCGGGAATCCACTGGCCGCGCGCCTTCGGAGGTCGCGAGGCGTCCCTGAGCGAGCAGCTGATCTACTACGAGGAGATCGCGCGCGCCAAGGCGCCGTACGTCGGCGTCAACTTCGTCGGGCTGCTGCACGGGGGTCCCACACTGATCGCCGAGGGCAGCGAAGAGCAGAAGGCCTGCCATCTGCCCTACATCCTGCGCGGCGAGCAGGTCTGGTGTCAGGGCTTCTCGGAGCCGGGGGCCGGATCGGATCTGGCGTCGCTGAGCACGCGTGCGGAGCGCGACGGGGACAGCTACGTGGTGAACGGGCACAAGATCTGGTGCTCCTTCGCCCAGGTCGCCGACTACTGCGAGCTTCTCGTGCGTACGGATCCGGATGCGCCCAAGCACCGGGGGATCAGCTGGCTGATCCTCCCGATGGATCGGGAGGGGATCGAGATCCAACCCATCCGCACGCTGATGGGCGAGAGCGAGTTCAGCGAGGTCTTCTTGGACGGCGTTCGCGTCCCCGTTGAGAACCGTGTGGGCGAGGAGAACGACGGCTGGCGGATCACGAACGTGACGCTGCGTTTCGAGCGCGGCACCGCCTTTGCGAGCGAGATGATCAACCTCCAGGAGCTCGTTGCAGAGCTGATTCGTGCGGCGCGGCGTGTCACCCGCCACGACGCGGCAGCCTGGGAGGACCGGGCCCTGCGGCGCGAGGTGGGCCATCTGCTGGCCGAGATCGACGCGCTCTGGGCGATGGTCAAGCTCTCCGTCTGCGAATCTCGCGAGAGCGGGGTTCCAGGGGTGGGGGCCTCCGCGGTCAAGCTCTTCTACACCGAGCTGTATCAGCGTGTGGCGGAGCTCGCCATGCGTGTGCTCGGGCGTGCGGTACTCGTGCGAGAGGACATCGAGGATCTTCCGGCGGAGCTCTTCCTGCACAAGGGACTTCAGTCGCTCTCGATGACGATCGCGGCCGGAAGCTCGCAGATTCAGCGGAACATCATCTCGGAACGCATCCTGGGCCTTCCCAAGGATCGGCGCTGAGCGGGGAGGCGAGGCGTGGACTTTCAGCTGAGTGAGGATCAGAAGGCGCTTCGTGCGGGTGTGCGATCGTTCTGCGAGGGACGGATTCCCGTGGAGCAGCTCGCGGAGCTCGAGGCGAAGGGGGGTGTCGACGGCGACCTCTGGTCCGAGCTGGCCGAGCTCGGTGTGTTTGCCCTGCGCATTCCCGAGGAACGCAGCGGCGTGGGGCTCGGTATGGCGGACGCCGTGATCGTGTTCGCGGAGCTCGGGCGCCGGCTGGTTCCCGGACCCTTGATTTGGACCGAGCTCGCGGCCGAGTGGATCCCCGAGGCGGCGGCTGGACGCTGCGTTGTCGGCGGGCTGGACCTTCTGGGGGGCCCCGGAGGTCCCCATCTGGTCGAGCACCGCGAGAGCCTGGATGCGTGGCTCGTGCTCCGTCGCGAAGGTGTGTTCCGCGTCGATCCCACGGAGCTCGAGGCCGATCCGGTGGGCCTTCCGCTCGATCCCCTCACCCCTGTGCACCGGCTGCGTCGGCTGCCCGAGGGGGAGCGGATTGCGGGCGAGGCCGAAGCCCTGCGGCTGAGGCTGGCGGGCGCGTCGCTTGCGGGTGCATTGCAGCTCGGTATCGCGGAGGCGACGCTGGAGCTCGCCGTCGAGTACGCCAAGAGGCGCGAGCAGTTCGGACGTCCGATCGGCTCCTTTCAGGCGATCAAGCACATCCTCGCCGACATGTTCGTGCGCCAGGAGGTGGCGCGCGCCGCGGTCTACGCCGCCGGGGCCACACTCGACGATCCGCTGGTGGGGGACGTCGAGCGGGCTGTGGCCAGTGCCAAGCTGACCGCGGGTGAGGCGGCGATGCGGAACGCGCGGAGTTGCATCCAGGTGCACGGCGGTATGGGCTACACCTGGGAGGTCCCCGCCCACCACTACCTGAAGCGCTGCTGGGTGCTCGAGACGAGCTTCGGCTCCACCGACGAGCACGCGGACCGTCTCGCCGAGATTGCCGCGCGCGCGGCCTGAGCACGCCCACCTCAGGCGTCCGGCCGAGCTCTCAGCCGGGCTTCGCGAAGGGCCGAACGGCGAACCTTGCCCGCGTCGTCCCGCAGGGGCTCGCTCACGAACTCGAAGCTGCGCGGGATCTTGTAGCGGGCCAGGTACCCCTCGAGGTGGGCGCGAAGCTCCGCGTCGTCGATCGGCTCGCGCGCCTCCACAATCGCGTGGAGTCGCTGGCCCAGATCCTCGTCGGGCAGACCGATCACGGCGCTGGAGTGCACGGCCGGGTGGGCGTCGAGCGCGGCCTCCACCTCGGCCGGGTAGACGTTCGCGCCTCCCGTCACGACCATGTCGGTCTTGCGGTCCACCAGGTAGAGGTAGCCGTCCTCGTCGAGATACCCCAGGTCGCCGAGTGTCTCCCAGCCATCCTCGGTCGCCGTGGGCTCCGCACCGATGTAGCGATACGTCGAGCCTTGGCCGCCAGGCGGCATCATGAAGACCTCGCCGATCACACCCGGCGGGCAGGGCTTGCCGTCGGCGTCCAGGATGCGAATGCGGCGCCCGCCGGTCGGTCGGCCGACGGAGCCGGGGTGCTCCAGCCACTCGCGTCCCGAGATCTGGGTGCCCCCGATGCGCTCCGACCCGCCGTACGCCTCGTGAATGCGCTCGGGACCCAGCCAGCCGATCCAGGCGCGCTTGAGCCAGGGCGGGCTGGCCGCTCCACTGCACATGACGCGCCGTAGGGACGAGAGGTCCCAGCGCTCCCGCTCCTCCCGGGGCAGCCGCCAGATTCGCTGCATCATCGTCGGAACGAAGAGCGCCCAGTCGACGCGGTGGCGCTCGATCAGCTCGAGACAGCGCAGGGGATCGAAGCGCGAGAGCAGAATGACCGTGCCGCCGCTGAGCAGCGCCTGCCAGGTGGTGATGAATGGACCGGCGTGATAGAGCGGACCGGGCACCAGCGTTGTGCCGCCCGGTGTCATGCCGTTCTGGGCCTCCTCCGGGTCACACTCCGCTGGCGTCCTCTCCACGATCACCTTGGGGCGCCCCGTGCTCCCCCCGGAGGTCATCGCGCGCGCGTGCCGGGATACGACGTCGGAAAGCGGCGTGTCCTCCAGCGCGGGGTCCGGCACGAAGCCCGGCGGAATCGTCGCGCGTGGACCGTAATCCCCCGCTGCGGCACCGATCAGCAGGGGCGGATCCACCAGCTCCACGATCGTGCGCCGCTCCCGCTCGGGGAGCCGGGAGGAGATGGGCTGCGGTGTGGCGCCGAGCTTCCAGAGCGCCAGGCACGCCTCGAGGAACTCGATGCCGTTGGGCAGGGCGATCGTCACCAGATCATCCCTCCGAACGCCGAGTGCCTCGTACGCGCGGGCCAGGCGGTTGGACCGGCGCTCGAGATCTGTACGGATGCAGCGCGCGTTCTCGTGGATCACGGCGAGGCGCTCGGGCTCCTGCTCGGCGAGCCATCCCATCGCACGGCCGTAGGACAGGGTCGGCATCGTTCCCCCGTTTGTCTCCCAACAGGGTCCTATCTTAGCGGGCGCTCGGCGGCCACCGGCGGTCCTTCCGCTGTGAGAGAATGACGCCCGGCGCCGGAACGACGCGCCGGAGAGCTCGAGGAAAGAATGGGAGCGCTCAAGCTTGGTCTTCAGCTCGGCTACTGGGGTGCCCATCCGCCCGAGGATCCGCTCGGTCCAGTGAAGGAGGCGGAGCGGCTGGGCTTCGATTCGGTCTGGACCGCCGAGGCCTGGGGGTCCGACGTGTTCACCCCGTTGGCCTGGATCGGTGCACACACCTCGCGAATCCGCCTCGGGACCGGCGTGGCCCAGCTCTCCGCACGCTCGCCCACCGCGACCGCCATGGCGGCGCTCACCCTCGACCATCTCTCTGAGGGCCGCCTGATTCTCGGGCTGGGCGTATCAGGGCCGCAGGTCGTCGAAGGCTGGTACGGCCAGCCCTTCGCAAAGCCGCTCTCGCGAACACGGGAGTACGTGGACATCGTCCGGCAGGTGCTGCGGCGCGACGCTCCAGTGAGGAACGCGGGGGAGCACTACCCGCTGCCCTACCGCGGGGAGGGTGCCTGGGGTCTAGGCAAGCCGCTCAAGCCCATCGTCCACCCCCTGCGTCGCGACGTTCCCATCTTTCTGGGCGCTGAGGGGCCCCGGAACGTCGCGCTGGCCGCGGAGATCGCAGACGGCTGGCTGCCGCTGTACTACTCGCCTTTCCGGCAGGACGTCTACGCGGGCTCGCTGGCGGCGGCGCGCCCGGGCTTCGAGATCGCGCAGCTCGTCACCGTCTGCATCACAGACGATATCGAAGCGGGGCTGCGCCCCGTCAAGACGATGCTGGCCTTCTATGTCGGCGGCATGGGCGCGCGCAAGCGCAACTTCCACCTCGAGCTGATGGCCCGCATGGGCTTCGAGGCCGAGGCGCACAAGATCCAGTCGCTTTTTCTGGAGGGGAGCCGCGAGGCGGCGGTGGATGCGGTTCCCGAGCGGTTCGCCGACGAGATCTCGCTCGTGGGACCGCTTGAGCGCATCCGGGATCGTCTGGCGGCCTGGCGCGAGACGCCGGTCACGAGCCTGCTGATCGGCAGCCGCGATCTTCCGACCCTGAGAGCCACGGCCGAGCTCGTGCTCGGCTGAGACGGCAGGAGGTGACCGAGATGGAGCGAATCACGAGGGAAGAGCTCGAGAGCGCCTTTCGCAGCTACTGGCGGACGGGCGCCGTGAACGAGGACTGGGATGGGTTTGCCAACCACTTCACGGAGGACGCCCGCTACGTGGAGCACGTGCTCGGAGACCTGAACGGCCGTGAGCAGATCCGCTCCTGGATCAAGAAGATCATGGAGGAGTACGGGGAGCTGTACACCGCCTACGAGTGGCACAGCATCGATCCGGAGGCGAGACGCATCATCGTCTACATGCAGAACCGAAGGGACCATCCGGCCGGCCACGGCACGATCGACTTTCCCGGCATCACCGTTCTGCACTACGCGGGAGACGGCCTCTTCGACGCCGAGGAGGACTTCTGGTCGGTGCCTGGGGCACGCGCGGCGGCCCAGGCGTATGCGGAGGCCTGTGAGCGTCACGATCCCGACCATCCCCACAGGCGCACGCGCCTGAACTGGGGGGAGGGGCCGGACTGGACGCGGGGCGCACCCTCCTACTTCGAGCGGCCCAGCGCCCGTTGAGCGGGTCCTCCGATTTACAGAAACGATACGTCTCGTTACTATATTCCGGTAGCTCCCGACGGGGTTGATCGAGTGGACAAGCGCACGACGGAACGCGAGGCGATCGCGGAGCTGCGCGACGGGATGACCGTCGGGATCGGGGGCTGGGGCTCCCGCCGCAAGCCGATGTCGTTGGTGCGCGAGATGCTCCGCTCCCCCGTGCGTGACCTCACGCTCGTGAGCTACGGAGGGCCGGACGTCGGTCTGCTCTGTGCGGCCGGCAAGCTGCGGAAGCTGATCTACGGCTTCGTATCGCTCGACTCGATCCCCCTGGAGCCTCACTTCCGCCAGGCGCGACAGCGTGGCGCGCTCGAGGCCGCCGAGCTCGACGAGGGGATGCTGCAGTGGGGTCTCTATGCGGCGGCGCTCCGACTGCCCTTTCTGCCGACGCGGGCTGGGCTGGGATCGGACGTGCTGCGCATCAACCCCGACCTGCGCTGTGTGCGCTCGCCCTACGAGGACGGCGAGGCCCTGGTCGCGATGCCTGCGCTGCGGCTCGACGTGGCCTTCGTGCACATGAACCGTGCCGACCGGCACGGCAACGCCCAGTACCTCGGCCCCGATCTCTATTTCGACGATCTCTTCTGCATGGCCGCGGAGCGCCGATTCGTGTCCTGTGAGCGGATCGTCGAGACCAAGGATCTGCTCGGGGCGGGATCGATCCACACCCTGCGCCTGAACCGCAGCATGGTCGACGGGGTCATCGAGGCGCCGAACGGTGCGCACTTCACCGAGTGCCCGCCCGACTACGGGCGGGACGAGGCCTTTCAGCGTGACTACGCGAAGGCCGCCCGCGATCCCGCCGCCTGGCGTGAGTTCTCGGGCCGCTATCTGGAGCTCCGGAGCGAGGCGGAGTATCAGCAGGCGGTGCGCGAGCGATGAGCGGGTTCACGCGCGCCGAGCTCTGCGTCGTGGCGATGGCCGACGCCTTCCGGGGGGACGGGGAGATTCTCGCGAGCGCGTTCGGAGCCGTGCCGGCGATCGCCGTGCGGCTCGCCAAGCTCAGCTTCGCTCCGGGTCTCCTGCTCACCGATGGCGTGGCCACGCTGCGGGCGGACGTGCCGCCGGTCAGCGGCCCAGCGGAGAGCGAGCCGATCGTCGAGGGCTGGCTTCCCTTTCGAGCGGTCTTCGACCTGCTCTGGAGCGGCCGCCGCCACGTGGTGATGATCGCGAGCCAGCTCGATCGCTACGGAAACCACAACTTCGCGTGCATCGGCCCTCACGAGCGACCCCGCGCCCAGCTCCTGGGCATGCGGGGGGCGCCGGGCAATACGATCCACCACGCCACGAGCTACTGGGTTCCGCGCCACGGGCCGGAGGTCTTCGTCGAGAAGGTCGATGTGGTCTCGGGCGTGGGGTACGACCGCGCGGCACGCCTCGCGGCGCCCAGCGCGTCCTTCCATGAGATTCGTCGGGTCGTCTCCAACCTCGGTGTCTTCGATTTCCAGACCCCCGACCATCGCATGCGGCTGGTTTCGCTTCACCCGGGGGTCACGCGCGATGAGGTCGTCGAGGCCACCGGATTCGAGCTCGAGCTCCCCGAGCGGGCGCCCGAGACGCGCCCCCCGTCGGAGCGAGAGCTCGATCTGATCCGGAGCACGTTGGACCCCGCGGCGCTCCGCGACGGTGAGGTCAAGGTCTGATCCGGTGGGATTCACGCTCCACACCGTGGTCTGTGAGCGGCTGGGCTGCCGCTACCCGATCGTCCAGACGGGAATGGGCTGGGTCGCGACGCCCGAGCTCGTGGCGGCCGTTGGCAACGCGGGGGCCTTCGGCTTTCTGGGCGCAGCGACGCTGCGTCCCGACGAGATCGACGCCGAAATCGCGCGGGTCCGGAAGCTCAGCGATCGCCCTTTCGGCGTGAGCTTTCTGATGGATGCTCCCGGCGCCCCCGAGATCGCGGACGCCGTGCTGCGGCACGGCGTCCGTGCCGTCGGCTACAACCGCGCCCCCGATCCGAAGCTGATCGGGCGCTTCAAGGCGGCTGGGGTGCTCTGCGTCCCTACCTGCGGGGCGCTTCGCCACGCGCGGAAGGCGGAAGCGCTCGGTGCGGATCTGATCATCGTGCAGGGCAGCGAGGGGGGCGGGCACACGGGGGCCGTGCCCAGCTCCTTGCTGATCTCTCAGGTTGCGGACGGCGTCGAGGTTCCGGTGATCGCCGCGGGCGGGTTTCGCGATGGACGCGGCCTGGTCGCGGCGCTGGCCTTCGGTGCAGCGGGAGTGGCCATGGGAACGCGCTTTCTGCTCACGCGTGAGAGCCCGGTTCCCGAGCCGACGCGGGCCCGCTACCTGCGCGCCGCCGTGGACGACGTTTTCGTGACGCGAGCGGTGGACGGTTTGCCGCAACGCGTGGTTCGCAACGAGCTGGTGAGTCGTCTCGAGAGCAGCACCGCGGTCGTCCGCCTGCTGCGCGCTCTGCGGAGCGCGCTCGCCTTCCGACGGGAGAGTGGCGCGTCCGTCGGTGAGCTGCTGCGAGCGGCACTACGCCTGCGACAGCACGAGAGGCTGACACGCAGCCAGATACTGATGGCGGCCAACGCACCGATCCTGGCGCGTCGCGCCATGCGTGAGGGGGACCCAGTGCGCGGATATCTGCCCGGGGGCAGCGTGGCGGGGGTGATCGAGGACCTTCCCAGCTGCCGGGAGCTCGTCGAACGGATCGTGGGCGAGGCCGAGCGGACGCTCGCAGCGCTGGCGGGCTCAGGAGGTCCCGATGTCGATCGGCTGTGAGATCGAAACTGGAGTCGCGAACGTGGTGCTCGATCGCCCTCCGGTGAACGCTCTGGACTGCGCGGGCTGGCGGGAGCTGACGCGTGTCTTCAAGGAGCTGGGTCGCAACGAGGCGGCACGCGTGGTCGTGCTCTCGGCCCGCGGTCGCGGCTTCTGCGCGGGCGTCGACATCAAGGAGCTGGCCCGGGACGCCCGACTGATCACGAGCGTCAATCGCGCCTGCTTCGAGGCCTTCGCCGCGATCCACCTCTGTCCGCTGCCCGTCATCGCGGCCTGCCATGGCTTCGTTCTGGGCGGTGGGATCGGTCTGGCCGGCGCGTGTGATCTCGTGGTAGCGGCCGAGGGAGCGAGCTTCGGGCTGCCGGAGATCGACCGTGGCGCGCTGGGAGGGGCCTCCCATCTCATGCGACTCTTTCCGCTCCAGAAGGTGCGCCGCATGTTCTTCACGGGCGAGCCGATCGACGCGGCGGAGGCCTACCGTCTCGGGGCGCTGGAGGCGATCGTCCCTCCGGAGGAGCTGCTCGAGGTGGCGGGCCGGATCGCGAGGACGATCGCGGCCAAGAGCCCCCGCGCGGTGCGTCTGGCCAAGGAGTCTCTCAACGCGATCGAGCCCTTCGACCTCGAGCGCAGCTACCGATTCGAGCAGGGCTTCACGCTCGAGCTCTACACCTCGTCCGACTCCCAGGAGGCGCGCGAGGCCTTCGTCGAGAAGCGCCCGGCCCGCTTCGACGACGAGGAAGGGACCTGAGGAGACCAGGCCTTGGACCTGCGTTACACACCGGAGCAGGAGGCCTTTCGCAAGCAGGCCCGCGGCTGGCTCGAGGCCCACGTACCGCGCGAGCCGCTGCCGTCGTTCGACACGCGCGAGGGCTTCGAGCGACATCGTGAGTGGGAGGCCGAGCTGCATCGCGGCGGATGGTCCATGGTGCCCTGGCCGGTCGAGTACGGGGGGCGCGGCGCGAACCTGCTCGAGTGGCTGATCTTCGAGGAAGAGTACTACCGCGTGGGTGCGCCTGGGCGCGTGAACCAGAACGGCGTCTTCCTGCTCGGACCCACCCTCATGGAGTACGGAACACCGGAGCAGAAGCAGCGCTTTCTGCCTCGGATCGCCTCGAGCGAGGACGTCTGGGCCCAGGGCTGGTCGGAGCCGAACGCCGGGAGTGATATGGCGGCCATCCAGGCCCACGCCGTGCGCGAGGGCGACCACTACGTGATCCACGGGCAGAAGACCTGGGCCTCTCGCGGCGCGTACGCTGACTGGCTCTTCGGCCTGTTTCGGACCGATCCCGCATCCGAGCGGCATCGGGGGCTGAGCTTCATCCTCGTTCCGCTGAATGCCGCCGGCATTCGTGTGCGGCCGATCGCCCAGCTCGATGGAGAGGCGGGCTTCGCCGAGATCTTCCTCGACGGGGCGCGAGTTCCCGTGACCAACCGTCTCGGCGAGGAGAACGAGGGATGGCAGGTCGCCATGGCCACCGCGGGCTTCGAGCGCGGCCTGATGCTGCGCAGCCCGGCTCGCTTCCAGAGCACCGCCCAGCGCCTCGTCGCGCTCTACCGCGAGGTGTCCGCGGCCGGGACCGAGATCGATCCCACGCTGCGTGAGGCCGTGGTGCGATGCTGGGCCGACGCCGAGGCGTATGCGCTCAACACCTACCGGACGGTCTCGCATCTTCTGGAGGGCGGCAAGATCGGCTCGGAGGCCAGCCTCAACAAAATCTTCTGGTCGGAGCTCGACGTTCGCATGCACGAGACGGCTCTCGCCCTGCTCGGAGCGCGTGCGGAGCTCCTGGCCAGCGCCCCCGCGTCCGGGGGCAGCGCGCGCTGGCTCGACGGCTACCTCTTCGCGTTGGCCGGTCCGATCTACGCGGGCACCAACGAGATCCAGCGGAACGTGATCGCCGAGCGCATCCTCGGCCTGCCCCGGAGGTGAGCGTGCGGTTCGGCTTCAGCGAGGATCAGGAGCTTCTGCGTCAGGGCCTGCGGCGATTCTTGGAGGCCGCCTTCCCGCCCGATCGCGCACGTGAGCTGTGGCGTGAGGAGACGGGCCGCTCGCCGGAGCTCTGGTCGGAGCTCACGCGGATCGGGCTGCCGGGTCTGCTCGTGCCCGAGGCGCACGGAGGGCTCGGCCTCGACGAGATCGACCTGGTGCAGCTGCTCGAGGAGACGGGATACGCCGCGCTCGCCGAGCCCGTGATCTCGACGGCCGCGGTCGCGGCGCCGCTGCTCCGGGACCTTGGAGACGCGCAGCTCTCGGGGCTCTGGCTCGAACGGATCGCGGCCGGGTCGGCCGTCGTGGCCGTGGGGCACGAGGTCAACCGATTCGTGAGCGATGCGCACGTCGCGGATCTCCTGCTCCTGCCCGGTGCCGACGGCGAGAGCCTGCACGCGCTCACCCGAGGTCACGTGCGCGTGACCCCCCAGCCCTGCAACGATCCGTCGCGCCGCATCTTCAGTGTGAGCGTCGAGGCGTCGCAGCAGAGCTGCGTGGCGCGCGGAGAGAGGGCGCGGGAGCTGCTGGCCTGGGCGCTCGACCGCGGAGCGCTCGCCTGCGCCGCACAGCAGCTCGGCATCTGCGATCGTCTGATCGAGATGGCCGTACGATATGCCGGGGAGCGTCGCCAGTTCGGGGCTCCAATCGGCTCATTCCAGGCGATCAAGCATGCGCTCGCCGATCGCAAGGTCGCGCTCGAGTACGCGCGCCCGCTGGTCTACCGTGCCGCGCACTCGTTGGCCCGCCGAGAGCGTACGCGGAGCGCGGACGTGTCCATGGCGAAGGCCGCGGCGGATGAGGCGGCCTGCGCGGCCGCCCGCAGCGCACTGCAGGTGCACGGGGCGTTGGGCTACACCTGGGAGCAGGATCTCCACATCTGGATGAGGCGGGCATGGTCGCTCGCGTGGGCCTGGGGCGGCGCGGCTTGGCATCGACGTCGGCTCGCCGCCACACTCCTCGACGGCCAGGGCTCGGCGCGCAGCTTTGGCTTCGTCGCCGGGGAGGCGCTCGCGTGAGATACACTCGAGGTGCGGGGGAACGGGGGAGATGAGCACGATGGGCACGCGGGTTCCAGCGGTCGAGGGCTGGTTCACACTCGACGAGGAGGCGCCACGGCTGCTCGGCAGCCGCTGTCGGAGCTGCGGGAGCTGCTTCTTTCCCAAGGAGTCCCTCTACTGTCGCAATCCCCGCTGCGGGGGACGCGAGCTCGATGAGGTTCCGTTGAGCCGAACGGGCAAGATCTGGTCCTTTGCGAGCGGAGCCTACCCGCCGCCGCCTCCCTACGTCTCTCCCGATCCCTTCGTTCCCTACGTGGTCGCGGCCGTGGAGCTCGCGGAGGAATGCATGGTCGTGCTCGGGCAGATGATCGCGGGGACCGATCCCGCGGATCTGCACGTGGGCATGGAGGTCGAGCTCGTGCTCGAGACGCTCTTCGAGCGCGATGGGGTCGAGCATCTGGTGTGGAAGTGGAGACCTCTGCGCAGCGGGGGGCGTGGGAAGGAGCGCGACGATGTCTGCTGAGGTGGCGATTCTCGGCGTGGGCATGCATCCCTGGGGCAAGTGGGGTCGGAGCTTCGTGGAGTATGGGCTCGAGGCCAGCCGCCGGGCGCTCGAGGACGCGGGCCTCGAGTGGAGCGATGTGCAGTTTGTCTCGGGCGCGGACACGATCCGGAACGGCTACCCGGGCTACGTCGCGGGTGCGACCTTTGCACAGGCACTCGGCTGGTCCGGGGCACGCGTGTCGAGCTGCTACGCTGCCTGTGCTTCGGGTGCCGCGGCGATGAACGCCGCCCGAGCTCAGATCCTGGCGGGCCTCTGCGACGTGGCGCTCGTGGTCGGGGCCGACACGACGCCCAAGGGGTTCCTGGCCCCGAACGCGGGCGAGCGACCGGACGATCCCGACTGGCTGCGCTTTCGGCTGCTCGGGGCCACGAACCCGATCTACTTTGCGCTCTACGCACGTCGGCGTATGGAGCTCTACGGTGCCACGGAGAAGGACTTCGCCAGGGTCAAGGTCAAGAACAGCCGACACGGTCTCTCCAATCCCTACGCGCGCTACCGCAAGGCCTTCAGCGAGGAGGAGGTGCTCGCCTCTCCGATCGTCGCCTCGCCCCTGCGCCTGCTCGAGATCTGCGCCACCAGCGACGGAGGAGCGGCGGTCGTGCTCAGCAGCCTCGAGTACGCGCGGCGGAAGAGCCGAGATCCCGTGCGCATCGCCGCCGTCTCAACGGTGACCCCGCGCTACCCGAACACCGTGATCGAGATGCCGAACTTCGCGACGGACTCGGCGCGTGCGGTCCCGCCCCCGGACGCGGGCTTTCGTGACTCGATCGCCGCGGCCGCTTACGAGGAGGCAGGTCTCGGGCCCGAGGACCTCCACCTCGCAGAGGTCTACGACCTCTCATCCGCTCTGGAGCTCGACTGGTACGAGGACATCGGCCTGTGCAAGCCCGGAGAAGCCGAGAAGCTGCTCCACGGGGGTGAGACGGCGCTGGGTGGACGGATCCCCGTGAACCCGAGCGGGGGCCTGGCGTGCTTCGGTGAGGCCGTGCCTGCCCAGGCGATCGCCCAGGTCTGCGAGCTCACCTGGCAGCTTCGCGGTCAGGCCGGTGAGCGACAGGTCGAGTCCGCGCGAGTGGGCATCAGCGTGAACCAGGGGCTGTTCGGGCACGGCTCGGCGGTCCTCGTGACCCGATAGGGCCGGAGGGGAGGAGAGATGGCAGAGGCCTTCATCGTCGATGCGGTGCGGACTCCCGTGGGCAAGCGGGGAGGGGCGCTCAGCCAGGAGCACCCCGCCGATCTCGGTGCGCACGTGCTGCGAGCGCTCGTGGAACGCAACGGTCTCGACCCGCTCGCGGTCGAGGACGTCGTCTTCGGGTGCATCGACACCCTCGGGCCTCAGGCGGGCGACATCGCCCGCACCTGCTGGCTCGCGGCGGGTCTGCCGGAGGAGGTTCCGGGCACGACCGTGGACCGCCAGTGTGGCTCGTCGCAGCAGGCGGTGCACTTCGCGGCCCAGGGAGTGATGAGCGGCACACAGGATGTCGTGATCGCTGGGGGCGTCCAGAACATGAGCTTGATTCCGATCTCGTCGGCCATGACCGCGGGTGAGGCTTACGGCTTTGCAGATCCCTTCTCGCGCTCGCGAGGGTGGGTCGACCGCTACGGCACGCAGGAGGTCTCCCAGTTCCGCGCTGCGGAGCTGATCGCGGAGAAGTGGGACATCTCACGGGAGGCCATGGAACGCTTCGCGCTCGAGAGCCACCGGCGTGCGATTCGAGCGATGGATGACGGTCGGTTCCAGGGCGAGATCGTCCCCTACGGAGGGCTGGGCCACGACGAGGGACCGCGACGCGACACCTCGCTGGAGAAGATGGCCAAGCTGCAGACCCTGCAGCCCGGCGGTCGGCTCACGGCTGCGGTCTCGAGCCAGATCTCGGACGCCGCCGCAGCGCTTCTGGTGGTCTCGGAGCGCGCCCTGCGCGAGCACGGGCTTCGACCCCGCGCGCGGATCCATCACGTGAGCGTGCGCGGGGCGGATCCCATCTACATGCTGACCGCGCCGATCCCGGCCACGGCCTGGGCGCTCGAGAGGTCGGGAATGTCGCTGGCGGAGATCGATCTGATCGAGATCAATGAGGCCTTCGCCCCGGTCGTGCTGGCCTGGCAGAAGGAGACCGGGGCCGACCTGGCGAAGGTGAACGTGAACGGCGGGGCGATCGCGCTCGGGCACCCGATCGGTGCGACGGGAGCCCGCCTGATGACCACGCTGCTCTGCGAGCTGGAGCGTCGCGATGCGCGCTATGGCCTCCAGACGATGTGCGAGGGAGGCGGGCAAGCGAACGTGACCATCCTCGAGCGACTCCGGTGAGCCCCATCGGCTAGGAATGGACTTCACGTTCACCGACGAGCAGCAGGCGCTGAGAGAGACGGCCCGCGCCTTTCTCGCGGAGCACTCGAGCTCGGAGCAGGTCCGCAAGGCCATGGAGAGCGAACTGGGCTACTCGCCGGATCTCTGGCGGCGCATCGGCTCGGACCTCGGCTGGACGGCCCTGCTGATCCCCGAAGTGCTGGGCGGCCTGGGCCTGGGCTTCGTCGAGCTCGTGGCGCTGCTCGAGACGATGGGCGAGTTCCTGCTCTGCGCTCCCTTCTTCTCGAGCATCTGCCTCGGCGCCAACGCCCTGCTCGTGGCCGGGAGTGAGGCGCAGAAGCGTGAGCTGCTTCCCGCCCTGGCCGAAGGAGCCCTGTGCGCGACACTCGCCGTTCCGCCCGCGCCCTGGGACGGGAGAGCGTCCGGGATGACCACGACGGTCGAGCGCTGCCGGAGCGGCTTCGTGTTGCGGGGAGAGTGCGATTCCGTGCTGGACGGACACTCCGCCGATCTTCTGGTGATCCCGGCGACCCCCCGGGAGGGCGCGGGTGAGGTGGGCGCGAGCCTCTTCCTCGTCTCCGCTCGATCCGCGGGTCTCCAGCGCGCCCCACTTCCGACGCTGGATCGCACGCGCCGCCTCGCGCGCCTACGCTTCGCCGATGTCGAGCTTCCGGAGTCGGCTCTGCTGGGCGACGAGGGAAGAGGCGGGGAGCTCCTCGAGCGGGTCCTGGAGCGTGCCTGCGTGGCCTTGGCGGCCGAGCAGGTGGGGCTCGCGCAGCACTGCTTGGATCTCACGGTCGCCCACGCCCAGGAACGGATCCAGTTCGATCGCCCGATCGGCTCCTTTCAGGCGGTCAAGCACCTCTGCGCAGACATGCTCGTGCACCTGGAGTCGGCCCGCTCTGCTGCCTACTACGCCGCCTGTGCCGCAGCCGAGGGGAGCGACGAGCTGCCCGTCCTGGCCTCGCTGGCCAAGGTGGTCTGCAGCGAGGCCAGCTTCCACTGTGCGGCCAGCGCGCTCCAGATCCACGGCGGTGTGGGTTTCACTTGGGAGTACGATCTCCACCTCTACCTCAAGCGAGCCCGTGCCAGCGAGAGCTTTCTGGGCGACCCGGGGACGCACCGCGAGCGCATCGCCCGCAGGATCGGGCTCTGACCGCGAGGCTGCGATGAAGAATCCCCTGGACATGAGTGGACGAGGTGTGATCGTCACCGGGGGTGCGCGTGGCGTCGGGCGAGGGATCACGCTGCGCTTTCTGGAGGCCGGTGCGGACGTGCTGATCTGTGGTCGAACAGAGCCCGACGATCTTCCGCGAGCGGCCGGTCACGAGGCGGTCTTTGTGCAGGCGGACGTCCGCGAACCGGAGCAGATCGACGCGGTGATCGCCGCCTCCCGCGAGCGGCTCGGTCGCCTCGACGTGCTCGTGAACAACGCCGGTGGCTCACCGGCCGCGCCCGCCGCCAGTGCCTCGCCGCGCTTCTCCGAGTCCATCATCCGGCTCAACCTGATCGCGCCCCTCCAGTTCTCCCAGAGGGCGAACGCCGTGATGCAGGAGCAGCCCGAAGGCGGCGTGATCATCAACATCGCCAGCGTGAGCGGGATCCGTCCCTCGCCGGGCACGGCGGCCTACGGTGCCGCCAAGGCGGGGCTGCTGAGTCTGACCCAGACGCTCGCGATCGAGTGGGCCCCGCGCGTCCGCGTCAACGCGGTCACGGCGGGCATGATCCGGACCGAGCTCGCGCACCTGCACTACGGGGACGAAGCGTCCCTGCGCGCCGTCGCGGCGACGGTGCCGCTCGGGCGGATGGGGGAGCCGCGCGACGTCGGCGACGCCTGTCTCTTCCTCGCCTCACCCTTGGCGCGCTACATCAGCGGCACGAACCTGCTGATGCACGGAGGAGGCGAGCGGCCGGCCTTCCTGGCCGCGGTGCGTCCGGAGGAGCCGAGCGGCTGAGCTCCCCGCGGCCCCACGGCCCGGCTTGACAGACGGGCGGCCGGTGGGCGTATGCTCGCCCACGCTGATGAGCGCCCAGGACCCGCCCGAGGAAGCTGCCGTTCGTGAGGCCATCGCCGCCTGGCGCCAGGGCCACGGGGAGCTCTCGGGCCACATCGCGGCGCTGGGGACTGCGCTTGATGCGCGCGATGGCGAGCGTGCCCGGGAGATCTTCTCGCACCTCCGATCCATGATCCTCGAGCATCTCGAGGTCGAGGAGGAGCTGGCCTTTCCGCTCGTCGAGAAGCTCGTCGCGGAGGGAGCCGGACCGGTCCGCAGCCTGCGGCTGGCGCACACGAGCTACCGTCGTGACCTGTCGCAAATCGCTCTGCACCTCATGTCCGACCACTTCGATGCCGCACAGGCGCTCTTCTCGGCCTTCGTGGACAGCTTCGAGACGCACGAACGCCTCGAGGACCGACTGCTCGAGATGCTGGGTTGAGCGCCGCAACCGCGAGGCGCTTCAACCTTCCTCGCTGCGCAGTGCCTGCTCCGGGCAGTTCTCGACCGCCCGTCGCGCCTGATCCTCGAGCTCGGGAGGGATCTCGGCGTGTCGAATCACGCAGTGTCCCCGGCTCTCCGACTCGTCGAAAACTTCCGGGGCGAGCTCGTAGCAGCGCCCGTGACCCACACAGATGGCGAGATCGACGTGGACCTTCACGCCCCCACTCCTTCGCCGAAGAATAGTGGGAGGTAGACGACCTCTCGGATCGCCGGGCTGTAGCGGGGCGACTCGCCTGGCCGGATTGCGTAGACCGGAATGCGCCGGTGGAGCTCCTCCATCGCGATCCTCAGCTCCATGCGCGCGAGATGGGAGCCCAGGCAGCGATGAGGTCCGCCACCGAACGCCAAGTGCCGGTTGCGTCTCCTCTCGAGGTCGACACGTGCCGCGTCGACGAATTCCGCGTCGTCGGTGTCGGCCGAGCCGAGCACCAGGGTCACGGTCTCGCCCTTGCGGAGCTCGACGCCCCCGACCGTCGTGTCCTGTTTGAGGATGCGTACCACCTGGACCACGGGCGTCTCCCAGCGCAGCATCTCCTCGACGGCGGGCTCGATCAGCGACGGGCTCTCGACCAGGCGGCGGCGCTGGTCGGGGTTCTGCGCTAGGTACGAGACGAAACAGCCCAGCGAAGCCGTGACGGTGTCCAGACCTCCCAGCAGGAAGAGATAGCAGATGTCCAGAATCTCCTCGCGCGTCAGCTTCTCGCCGTCGACCTCTGCGGTCATGAAGTGCGTGATCAGATCGTCCTTCGGTCGGAGGCTGCGCTCCTCGAGGAAGTTCTCGAAGTAAGCATAGATCTTCTCACCGGTCTCGTTGCGGATTCGCTGGGCCTGTTCGAGATCGTTCACGTCCACGTCGGGGCGGATGATGTTGTCCTTGAATCCCAGGAACGTATCCAGATCCTCGAGTGGGAGCCCCATCAGCCGCAGGAAGACCGTGCACGGGTAAGGTACGGCGAACTCGTGGTTGAACTCGCACTCCCCGTGGTCGACGAATTGATCGATGAGCTGGTTGGCCAGCTCCCGCACCTCGCTCTCGAGCCTCCAGACCCGCTTGCGTGAGAAGAGGGGATCGAGGAGCTTGCGGAAGCGGGTTTGCTGCGGCGGATCGAGCTGAAGCGGAATCAGCGGCCTCTTGTTCCCGATGCTGGCTGCGCCCATTTCCGAGGAGAAGATCTCGGGGTGGCGGAGCGCGTGGATGACGTCCTCGTAGCGCGTCAAAACCGCCCCCCCGTTGAGCCCGTTGCGGCTGACGGGGCAGCGGGAGCGCATCTCCTTGAAGTGAGGCTGCGGCGCTGCAGCAACCTCGGGATCGAAGAGGTTCAGCAGGCCCGCCTCGGGCTTGGAGCTCATCCGGTCCTCCTCAGGCGAGGGCCTTGGCCGCAGCGGCCGTGATGGCCTCGCCGTCGATACCATACACGCGCACGGCGTTGGCGTGAAGCATCTTGTAGCGATCCTCGTCGGCGACACCGGCCAGGCAGTCGGCGATCAGCTTCCGCGACTCCGGGTAGGTGGAGGTGGGGTGCGGGAAATCAGCCTCCCAGAGAATGTTGTCGACGCCGATCACGTCCCGCTGTGCGATCCCATGAACCTCGTACCAGAAGTTTACGTAGCACTGGCGATGGAAGTACTCGCTGGGCTTCAGGCTCATTCCGTCCTTCCACAGCCGCTGGGCCTCGAACTGATGATCCACCGTTTCGAGCAGGTAGGGGACCCAGCCGAGGCCGCTCTCCACCGAGATGAAGCGCAGCCGCGGGTGGCGTTCCAAGATGCCCGAGAGCAGCAGGTTGGCCATCACCTGCAGATTGCTGGTGATCGCGAAAGTCGAGATCATGGAGAGCTTGCGCATGGTCGAGAAGCCCTCCCAGGGCTCGGTGAGCTCGCGGGCCGAGCCGATGTGCAGCGCGACGGGCATCTCGAGGTCCTCCAGCACGGACCAGAGCGGCTCCCAGTAGCGCTCATTGAAGTGGGGGAAGCCGAAGCTCTCCGGTGCGCTGGTCCAAACCAGGGCCCGGTGGCCCAGTCCGTGGGCGCGGCGAAGCTCCTCGACCGCCAGACCGACGTCCCAGATCGGAACCAACGCCTGCGCGATGTAGCGCGGGCTGAGGTCGCTCCACTCCTCGGCGAGCCAGTCGTTGTAGGCACGGATGCACGCCAGCCGCAGCTCGGGGTCGCCGCTGCTCGCAGCGAAGGGTCCACCGCCGAAGCCCGCGGCCTGCGGAAACAGGACCTCGGCTCCCACTCCGTCCTGGTCCATCGCGTCGAGTCGTGCGGCGGGGTCGTAGGCTGCGGCCGGCACCTCCTCCCACGTTTTCACGGGGTCCCGATCCGGGCGCATGGCCGCGCATCCGGTGCCGAGGGCCCGAATCGTCTGGCCCGCATAGACCCAGTAGTCGATTCCGTTCTCTCGTTTAACCTGCGGGCAGCCCTCGCGGAAGCGAGCGGGCACGCGGGAGGTCCAGGTGTCTCGGTTCTCCCAGGCGTGATCATCCGTGGAGATCACGGCGTATTTCGTTGGCACGGTCGGTTCCTCCTCAGCTCAACGAGACCAGATAGTTTCCACTCGCGTCGAGTCGCGCCCTGGAGCCGGGTGCCAGAACCAGCACCGTGAAGGGCTCCTCGATCAACGCGGGTCCAAGAATCTCCGCACCGGCGGCTAGGCGTGGGCCGTCGTAGACCGCGGTGTCCCTCATGCCGCCGTCGAAGTAGGCCAGACGGCTGTGCTTGCGAGTACGCTCGGGCGCCCGCTCATCGCCAAAGCGGGCCAGGTGGTCGGGCTTGGGCGTATGCCCGCACCCGATCAGACGCACGCCCCGCACGACCGGTGACTGCTCGCGGAAGGCGAAGCCGCGCGTGCTTCGATGCGTGTCGTGGAAACGGTCGATGAGGATGGACAGATCCTCGGGACCGAGGCCGGTCCCTTCCGGACAGGGCACGCTCATGTCGAAGTTCTGTCCCGGGTAGGCCATCTGCACGTAGAGATCCAGCGTGACACGCTCCGGATCCAGGCCGGCCTCGCGGATCAGGTTCTGCCGCGCCTCGTCCAGGGCCTCCTGCATCAGGCCGAGCAGACGGCGAAGATCGAGCTTCGCTATCGGGGTGACGTAGGCCTTCACGAGATCGATGCGGTAGTCCGCCACCAGCACGCCCAGCGCCGAGAACGCGGGGGCCGTCCGTGGCACGATGTACTGGCGAATCCCCAGCTCTCGCGCGATGGCTCCGGCGTGTACGCCCCCGTTCCCGCCGTACGCGATCAGCGAGAGCGTGCTCGGGTGGACGCCGTGAGAGGAAAGGATGCGGCGCGTGGCGTTGGCCATGTTGGCGTCCACGATGCGCGCGATTCCCCAGGCCGCCTCGACCGCGTCGAGGCCGAGCGGCTTGGCGATCTCCCGCTCGATCGCCTCGGCCGCGGCGTCCACGTCGAGGGTCATTCGGCCTCCCGCGAAGTCCTCCCGGGGCAGGTAGCCCAGCAGCGCATCGGCGTCGGAGACGGTCGGCTCCTGTCCTCCCCGTCCGTAACACACCGGACCCGGGCGGGAGCCGGCGCTGCGCGGGCCCACACGCAAGGAGCCCTGGCGCACGTAGGCGATCGATCCCCCACCCGCTCCGACGCTCTGCACGTCGACCATGGGCAGCCCGATGTAGTAGCGATAGTGCCAGTTCCAGTCGGTCTTGATCTCCGGAGCGCCGTCCCGAACGAGACAGACGTCGTAGCTCGTGCCGCCCATGTCGGTAGACACGAAATCCCTTCTGCCGATGCGCCCCGCCGCGAATGCCGCGCCCATGACGCCGCCGGTCGGCCCCGACGCCAGCACGGAGACGGCACGCCGGGCGACGTACTCGGGAGGCATCACGCCGCCCGTGGACTGCATCAGAAGCAGCGCACCGCGGTAGCCCGATTCCGAGAGGCGCCGGCGAAGCTGCGCGATGTAGCCGGTGATGCGTGGCGCGATGTAGGCGTTGACCAGCGTGGTCGAGGTTCGCTCGAATTCCGGACCACGGGGCATGACCTCATGGGAGAGCGTGACGTTCTCGACGTCGGGGAACTCCTCCCGGATGATCTTGGCAGCCCTCCGCTCGTGGTCGGGGTTCACGAAGCTGAACAGGAACATCACGGCTACGGAGCGTACGCCGAGCCTGCGGAGGCGTTGTACGCCGCGCCGGACTGCCTCCTCGTCGAGAGGTTCGAGGACCTCCCCGCGATGACTGAGCCGTTCAGGGATCGGAATGCGGGCGCGCCGCCGCGCGATGGGTGGCGGGGGAGGGTAGGTGGGGTCCCAGATCGACTCCTTGTAATCGCGGCGCATCTCGATCTCGTCGCGATGTCCCTCTGTGACGAGCAGCCCGGTTGGGGAGCCGTTCATCTGGATCATCGTGTTGTCGGCGGTCGTGGTGCCGTGAACGACGAGATCCAGCCGGGTGCAGAACTCGCTGAGCGGCAGATCAAACCGGTCCGCAAGCTGCGCGATCCCCTGCATGACGCCTTCAGACTGGTCTTCCGGCGTCGTGGGAGTCTTGTCGATCACGACCTCTCCGTCCGGAGTGACACAAAGGAGATCCGTGAACGTTCCCCCCACGTCGACCCCCAGGCGATACCCGCTCAACGTCGACCCCTCCGCTCACGGCGTTGCTTCTCGGTCGCGGCGGCATCCACCTCGAGGGTGAGATCCTCGAGGCTGCCTTGCAGAACGACGCCGTACTTCTCCTTCGCAGCCTCCGCGCTCACGTATTCGTCGACCACGTCCGCGAGCACGGCCTCGGGGTCGCGGTCGAGAGGATCGCCCCAGCCGCCCCCGCCCCCGTAGTCGAACATGATCCGCTCCCGGGCGTGGATCGGCACCCAGTCCGCGGTGTGCTCGACCTCGAAGGGATCCTCCGAGCCCCAGCGGATCACGAGCCGGTTCGGTTCGCCCGGGTGCCCCCCGGCGACCCCTGGCATCGGGTACTTCTTGCCGACGACGTAGGTGTAGACCTTGGCGTCGACGAGAACCTCCTTCTCGTAATGGCTGCCGCAGAGGCCTCGCCACTGTCCGGCCCCTCCCGAGTCCCTTCGGTAGTCTCGACTCCACTGGACATGAGGGAACAGGCTCTCGTTGATCTCCGCGGTTGCCTTCCAGAGGTTTCCGAACGAGGCGTTCTGGGCGCCCCAGGCGTCGGTTCCGCGGGCCGCATTGCACCAGCCCGCGTAGACCTCCGCGGAGTGGTCCGTGAAGCTCTCGCCGGTCTGCGGATCCTTGCCGACGATGATCGTCGGGATGCCCGTCTTGTAGACCTGCGGCACGGCACGGTCCGGGTGGATCTTCTGGAGCGCCAGCGCGATCGCCTCCCCGACCTCGGTCCCCGGATGGTGCGTTCCCGCGCTCACCGGTTTCCCGAAGGGTGGGTTCAGCACGCAGCCCTTCGGCACGTGCAGCTCGATGGCTTCGAAGAACCCCTCGTTCTTGGGGATCTCCGGATCCACGCAAGCCGCAATCTGCGAGATCGTGTAGCCGCGCGTGTTGCCGAAGCTCGACCACGCCTGGAGCTCGGTTCGGTCATCCGTCCCTGCGAAATCGATGATCAATCGGTCGCCCTCGACCGTGACGCATACGTGGATGTGGATGTCGGGGTTTCCCCAGGGGTCGTGATCCACGTACACGTCGGCGTCGTAGGTTCCGTCCGGCCAGCGAGTGATCTCATCGCGGAACTGTCTCGCGGTGGAGTCGATGAAAGAGTCCACGGCGGCCTCAACCTGGGCCGCACCGAATCGTTCGATCACCTCGGCCAGACGCTGGGCACCCAGCTGCGCCGCACCGATCTGCGCCCGCAGGTCTCCAATGTAGCCTGGGGACCGATTGTTGACGGCGAGCGCGTAGAGCAGATCGTCCCGCTCCTGACCTTCGTCGACGACCCGTAGCGCGGGAAAGCGCACACCCTCGCCCCAGACGTCGTTCACGGTCACGTTGTAGCCCCCCGGTACGGAGCCGCCCGTGTCTCCGTGGTGGCACTGGATGGAGGCCATCAATATGCGACGGCCTTCGGCGAAGACGGGCGCGAAGACGTTGTAGTCGGGGAGGTGGCCGCCCCCGTGGTACGGGTCATTGGCCAGGAAGACATCGCCGGGCCGTATGCGATCGCCGAAGTACTCGACCGCGAAGCGGACGGGTAGCGCGGACGAGAGCATGAGCTGGGGCACCCCGACGGAGACCGCCGCGAGGCGGCCGTTGCGGTCGAGGATCGAGGCGTTTCGCTCGTTGCTCTGGTTCAGGATCGGCGTCGTGGCGGTGCGGGAGACGTAGACCGCCATCTCGAAGCTGATGGTTTCCATGGCGCCCCGGATCACCTCGGCCGTCACGGCATCGAGGTGGCCATCGCGGGTCAGCCGGGGTCGGGGTGCGGCGAGCTTCTCCAGATCTACGTGCACGGTCTGCGGCGCCTCTACTCGATGAACCCGTAGAGCCGGCCAGAGTTCTCGCAGAAGAGTCGGCGGACCTCCGGCTCGGGAACGCCCAAGCTCATCTCCTTGATCAACCACTGCGAGTTGGGCCAATCGTTGATGTGATGCGGAAAGTCACTCGCCCAGAGCATGTTTTCGATCCCCACAGCGTGTCGGTTGCGAACACCGTAGGGGTCGCGAACGAAGCCCACGAACCAGTTTGAGCGGAAGTACTCACTGGGAAGGCGCTCGAGCTGCACGCCGGTCCAGTACCGATTGCGTCGGTAACGGTCGTCCATCTCGCCGAGCAGGTAGGGCACCCAACCCGCGCCCACCTCCGCCCCGACGAATCGGAGCTTTGGGAAGCGGTCGAAGAGACCCGTGAAGACCGTCTCGGCGATCAACCGGGGCATCGCGCTCAGGGTCGTGGCCAGGCCGATCAGGCGTGCGGCGCCACCGTGCTTGACACCGACGCGGGCCCGTTTCGCCCCGGCGATACCGAGCGCGATGTGCAGGTGCACCGGCATCTCAGCCTCCTCCGCCGCGGCCCAGAAGGGGTCGTCCTCGCGCGACAGATTGGCGCCACCGCTGGGCCAGGTGCTGATCGAGACGCCTCGGGCTCCCTTCTCCTTGAGACGCCGGAGCTCCGAGATCGCGGCCTCGACGCCCAGACTGGGGATCTGCGCGATCGCACCGAGCCGGTCACTCTGCTCGGCACAGAAGGCGTCGATGACCCAGTCGTTGTAGGCGCGGATGCCGGCGATGTGGAAGTCGGGATCCGTGTCCCCCATGAAATAGTGCATGGTCCGCTGCGGCGCGAAGATCATCGCGGCATCGATGCCGTCCTGATCCATCAGCTCGAGGCGCCGCTTCGGCTCGTAGCAGCCTGGATCCATCGAGTCGTACGTCGTGCCGGTCCAGCGCAGATCTCGCGGAGGCGTGGCGAGCACCGTGACGAGCCCGAGCGGCTCGATGTGCTCCCCGAGCAACCACGCGTCGCCTCCGTCCTCATCCTTCACGAGCTTGGGCGCGCGGTCACGAAACTTCTTCGGAAGCCAGCGCTCCCAGAGGTCCGGAGGCTCTACGATGTGCTGATCGGAATCGATGACGCGGTAGCTTTTCATTGGCGCATCTCCCTTGCTCGTGGCGCTCAGACTTCGAGACCGAAGAGACGAATCGCGTTGTCCCGAACGATCTTACGGGTCTCGTCGGCCGGGATGTCCTTGAATCGCTGCTCGACGAGCTCTCTGGAGTGCGGGAAGGTCCCGTCGCTGTGCGGGTAGTCGGTCTCGAAGAGGATGTTCTCGATGCCGATGTGCTGACGGGCCGTCAGCCCGACGGGGTCATCGAGGAAATTCGCGTAGACCTGACGCCGGAAGTAGAAGCTGGGCTCCTGCTTGATGCGCGGATGGGTCCAGTGTCGGTGTCTCCGGTAGACTTCGTCCGCGCGCTGCACCAGATAGCCCAACCAGCCGATCCCCCCCTCCACGGAGAGGAACCGCAGCCGGGGATGGCGCTCCAGCACGCCGCTCCACAGCAGCGAGGCCAGCACCGTGAAGTTCGTGCTCGGCGCGATCGTGATGAAGACCTCGGCGGGCGCACCCTTGCCCGGTTCGAGGGGCAGTGAGCCGCGCAGCGCGCCCGAGGCGATGTGCATGGTCACCGGCAGGCCCGCTTCCTCGACGGCGGACCAGAGCGGTTCCCAGTGGCTGTCCGTCAGGTCGGGCAGGTCGAGGGTCTCGGGGCTGCACGGGAAGGAGAGGGCACGGTGCCCCAGCTCCACGCCCCGATGAAACTCGGCCAGCGCCAGGTCGAGGTCCCAGAGCGGAAGGATCATCTGGCCGATGAGGCGACGTCGGTCCGTCGCGCACCAAGTGTCGGCGAGCCAGTCGTTGTAGGTCTGCAGGCAGCGTAGCGCCAGCGCCTTGTCGCGCGCCTGGATGAAGGTGCTGCCCGCCATGCCGGGGACGGTGGGGAAGCAGACCTCCACCTCCACACCGTCCTGATCCATGTCGGCGAGCCGAGCGCGAGGGTCGTAGCATCCGCGGCGCATCTCCGCGAAGCGCACCGCCTTGGGTGAGTAGTCCTCGAAGCGGCGACCGGCCATGACGGAGAGGCCCACGTTGGGAATGGCTCGGTCCTCGAAGACCCAGACCTCGGTTCCGTCCCGGTCCACGACGTGCGGTGCCTGCGCCTCGAAGCGGCTCTCGAGCCGGCCGCTCCAGACGTCGGGGGGTTCGATGACGTGGTCGTCGGTGGAGATCAGTGGGTAGTCCACCATCGCGCTGCTCCTCCCTCCGCCCGCGAGGTCCCCTCTGCACGCGGCACGCGGCACGCGCACGCGTCTTCCTCCCCTCATCGGGGAGTCTCTGCTCGGGGCTCCACGGGCCGGTTCGCTCGGTCGATTCTGTCTCCTCGTGGCACTGCAAGTACCGGACCGCGAGTCACCTGCATGATCCGCGCAGATTCGTGGGGCTGGGGTGTGACAATGTGACCAGAAGGCACAGACGAATGTGTCGGTTTTTCACGACAGATCGGCAGGCACGTCCCCCCTGGTGTGCGCCCGGTCCCAGAGAATTCCCCGAAACCTGAGGCCGGGGGGAGGGCGCGGCCGACGCCTGAGGGTCCGGCGCTCGGGCCGGACCGCTTGGTCTCGGGCCGGCACAGGGCTTATGCTGCCCGCCGAGGGGCTCGCCTTGGCCCCGGAGCACGCAATGCAGCTCCCCAAGAACGGAATCTCGGGTGATCGACTGATCGCGCGCATGGAGACGATGAAGGTCTCCGACGCCGATTGGCGCGGGGGGCGGACCTGGAGTCTGATCTATCCGGCCGGAGAGCACGTGGATGCGATCCTGCGACGTGCGAACGAGCTCTACCTCTTCGAGAATGCGCTGAACCCGTTTCGTTTCCCGAGCCTCCGAGCGATGGAGACGGAGGTCGTTGCGATGACGGCGGGGCTGCTCCACGCCGAGGACGAGAGCGCCGGTGCGATGACCTCGGGCGGCACGGAGAGCATCCTGATGGCCGTGAAAACGGCTCGCGATCGCGCCCGCACGGAGCGTGGCGTGACGCAGCCCCAGATGCTCGTACCGTTCTCTGCACACCCGGCCTTCGCCAAGGCTGGCGTCTATCTGGGACTCGAGCTCGTGCCGGTTCCGCTGGCGTCCGATCTGCGGGCCGACGTGGCCGCGGCGGAACGCCTGATCAACGAGCGGACGGTGCTGCTGGTCGGCTCGGCGCCCTGCTACCCCTTCGGTCTGGTGGACCCCATCCCCGAGCTCGCATCTCTGGCCCTGGAGCGAGGCATCTCGTTTCACACCGATGCCTGCGTCGGGGGGTTCCTGCTGCCCTTCCTCGAGAAGCTCAGCCTCTCCGTGCCGCCCTGGGATTTCCGCGTTCCCGGCGTCACCACGATCTCGGCCGACGTGCACAAGTACGGCTACTGCACCAAGGGGGCTTCGGTGATCCTCCATCGAACGCGGCAGTCCCTCCACGAGCACCAGCTCTTCGTCTACGACCGCTGGCCGGGAGGGCTGTATGGCTCCCTCGCGATGGCAGGTGCGCGCCCGGCCGCCCCGATCGCGGCGGCCTGGGCGGTGATGAACTTCCTGGGGGAAGAGGGCTATCTCGATCTGACGCGGGAGCTGCGCCATACCAGCGCCGCGCTTCGCGAGGGCATCGCAGCGATCCCGGGCCTGGAGCTGGTGGGCGATCCCCAGCTCAGCCTCTTCGCCTTCACCTCGCGCGACGAGAGGGTCGACATCTTCGGCGTGGGGGACGTGATGGACGACCGTGGCTGGCACCTCGACCGTCAGGGATCACCCGACGCTCTCCACATGATGGTGTCCCCCCAGCACTCCCGGATCGTCTCGCGATTCCTCGAGGACCTTTCCGAAGCGGTCGAGACCCATGGCGCCGCACGGGACGCAACGGCCCGCTACAGCTAGTGTCCGGGTCGACCACCCGCCGCCGCTTTCTGAGCCGCACGCGAGACGTGGCTTTGTGGCTCTTGCTGCCCCGAACGGCGGCTGCGGGGCACGCGCCGGTCCCCGGGATCGCCGCGCCGTGTGGCGTCTTCCTCTCCTCCGCACAGCTCGAGACGCTCGAGGCGCTCTGCGCCAGCTTCGTTCCCGGTCCGCCACGAGACCCGGATCCTGGCGCTCGCGAGGCGGGCGTGCACGAGTACATCGATCGGCTGCTCGGTGCCTTCACCGCCCGTCCGCCGCGGATCTTCGCCGGCGGCCCCTTCAGTCACCGGGACGGAGGAGGGCACAACGCATTCGCCGACTTCATCGAGCTCGACGCTCTGGAGGAGCGGATCTGGCGCACGCGGATAGAGGGCAGCCGCGGACTTCCCGAGCGGGAGTGGAACGGGCCGGTTGTCGGCTTGCAGGAACGCTACACGCGGGGCCTGGCACGGCTCGAGCAGCACTCTGCCCGGTGGTTCGGCCGCCGGTTCGCCCGACTGACGGGCTGGCAGCGCGGGCTGCTCTTCCGATTCGCCCCCTCGGAGCTGGCGAGCTTTCTCGACCTGGCCTTTCGCCAGACGCTCGAGGGCATGTATGGCGCGCCCGAGTACGGCGGCAATCGGGGTCGCGTGGGCTGGCGCTACACGCGTTGGCCGGGGGATCACCAACCCCAGCCCTACACGCGCAAGGAGATCAGTCATCGGGATCCGGAGTGAGCGCGGGCCCTCGATCGTGGTGATCGGCTCCGGAGCGGGCGGGGCGACGGCGGCCTGGGCGTTGGCCCGTGCTGGCTACGAGGTCACGATCCTCGAGAAGGGACGGAACTTCTTTCGAAGGCTCGACGATCCGGCGGGCCTCGGCCCGCCGCTCTTCGGCGGAGACGAGATCCGTGCGCTGCGGGGCTTCCCGGGAATGGACGTCGAGGCCGAGCCACGCAGCTTCCGAACCCGCGCCGAGGCGGGGGAGGGTGTCGAGCGCTCCTACGTCGGAGACGTGAACGCGCTTCCCACCACGGTCGGCGGGGGCACGACCCACTGGGATGCGAAGACGCCCCGCTTCTGGCGGATGGACTTCGAGATGCGCTCCCGGTTCGGACCCGTGTCCGACGCGGACGTGGTGGACTGGCCCTTCGGGTACGACGAGCTGGTCCCCTACTACGAGACGATCGAGCGTGTGCTTGGGGTTGCGGGGGATCTCGAAGCGACGCCGGAGTTCGTACGCCGCGAGATGCCGCGGGGCCCCTATCCGCTGCCGCCCGGTCCGCCGATGTACGCCAGCCTGGTCTTCAAGGAAGGCGCCGAGCGCCTGGGCTACCGCCCCCACCCGATCCCGGAAGCGATCTGCTCGCGACCGTACGACGGCCGGCCCGTATGCAACAACTGCGGCTACTGCGCGGGGTTCGGTTGTCCCATCCACGCACGGGGTGGGGCCGCGGTCAGCCTGCTGCGGCGGGCCCTGCTCGCGGGTGCCGTCCTTCGCACGCGCGCCATGGTGACGCGAATCGCGACGGCCCCGAACGGTCGCGCCACGCACGTGCACTTCCTGGACTCCGACCAGCTGCGCCCCGAGACGCTTCCGGCCGATCACGTGATTCTGGCGGCCTCGGCGATCGAGAGCGCCCGCTTGGCGCTGCTCTCGACGGGACCCGCACACTCCGACGGGCTGGGAAACAGGAGCGGTCGGGTAGGATGTACGCTCTGCTTCCACGTGTCCACGTTTGTTGCTGGCATCTTCGCGCAGCGGCTGCACGCCTACCGAGGGCGTTCCTGCAGCCATGCGCTTCTCGAGGCCTGTGCGCCCGACACCGAGACGCACCTCGGACGTTGGGGAGGCCTGCCCTATCTTCGGGGCGGCATCGTCGAGATCGGTGGCTCGACGAATCTCATCGATGAGGCGCGGCTCTACGACGAGCTGCCCTTCTTTGCGCGCGGTCGGCACAAGAGCCTCATGCGCAGCTCACCGCTTCGGGATCGCCTGCTCGCGGCACAGATGCTCGGGGAGGATCTGCCCCAGCTTTCCAACCGCGTGGATCTCGACCCCGCGGTTCGCGACATCTATGAGCTCCCCGTGGCGCGTGTCACCTACAGCCTCCATCGGCACGATCGTCTGGCCTCGTGGCTCTGGGGGTGGAAGCTGCGAAAGATCGTGAAGGCCGCTGGAGCTGGGCGCGCGTTCTTCTATCCGGCCGGACTGGCCTGGACCGACGCCCCACAGGCGCGCAACACACGCCACCTCTCGGGTACGTTGCGCATGGGAACGGACCCGAGTCGGTCGGTCACGGACGAGTTCGGCCGCATCCATGGCGCGGAGAACGTCGTCGTTTGCGACTCGGCGGTCTTTCCGACCTCCGGCGCGTTCAATCCCACGCTGACCCTCATGGCGGTCGCGCTGCGGAACGCGACGGCTCTCGCGCACGGGGAGGCCCAGGCGCGGCGCGGCCCCGCGCCGTCGCTCGCAGCGGATCTACCTGCACCGCTCGAGGTGCTGGGCGCGTGAGCCGACGGCCGGAGACCCCCGCACCTCTCCAGGAGCCCGCGCGCGAGACGCCGGTTCGCGATGAGACGGAGGTTCTCGTCATCGGTGGAGGCGCGGCCGGGGTCGCGGCCGCGGTGGCTGCGGCGCGCAACGGCGCCGAGGTCCTCCTGGTGGAGCGCTACGGCTACCTGGGTGGCCTCGCGACCGGTGGACTGATCATCCTGCTGCTGACCCTCGACGACGGCCGCGGCCACCAGGTCGTCGGCGGTCTTTGCCAGGAGGTGACGGAGCGGCTCGTGGCGCGAGGCGCCGCGCATCACCCGCCCCGGGAGGAATGGGGGAGCGAGGAGCCGAGCCGTGTCGAACGGGATCGGCGCTGGGGCCTGGTCTGGGGACGCTCGCCCCATCGGGTGCGGTACTCCGTGGCTTACGAGCCCGAGGAGATGAAGTTTGTGCTCCTCACGCTCGCGGAGGAGGCGGGCGTGCGGCTGTTGCTGCACGCCTGGGCCTGTGAGCCGATCCTCGCCGGCGAGCGCGTCTCGGCGGTCACCTTTCAGGGCAAGTCGGGTCGCTTCGCCGTGCGCGCCCGTTGCGTGATCGATGCCAGTGGCGACGGCGACGTCTTCGCCGCGGCCGGCTGTCGGCACGAGCGGGAGCGTGTGCTGCCGTGGCTCTGGTTCGTCCTCGGGGGCGTCGACGACGTGGAGGCTGCACAGGACGCGGGCGCCGGAGGATTTCGGACGATCGGCGACGGTCGTCTGCTGCTTCCCTGGGGCGCCACCGAGAAGATCTCGCGCCGCATCGACGCGACCTCACCCGAGGAGCTGACCCATGCCGAGATCGAGTGCCGCAAGCGCGTCATGACCGAGGTGGAACGCCTGCGGCGGGAGGTCCCGGGCTGTCGCTCGGCCCATCTCTGCCGGATTGCAGACCAGCTCGGGATCACCGAGAGCCGACGACTGGTGGGACGCCGCGTGCTGCGCCCGGAGGATATGGACCGCGACCTCGAGGACGCCGTTGCGCTGACCGGGCACTGGACGCGCTACGGGGCCGTGTACGGGATCCCCTACGACTGCCTGCTTTCGCGGGAGCACTCCAACCTGCTCGTCGCCGGCCGCTGCATCTCGGTGGACCATCGTGTGCACCATGCCACCAAGGAGATCCCCGCCTGCATGGCCACGGGGGAGGCCGTCGGCACCGCCGCCGCGCTCGCGGTGCGAGCCGGGATCCAGCCCGTGGAGCTGCCGGTGGCCGAGCTGCGCGCCCGCCTGCTGGAGCGAGGCGCGATCCTCTCGCGCTGAGCGGGGTCCCCGCCTCGGACGGATCTGGAGAGATCTGGACGAATCCCTTGGGAGCTGTTATATGTCTTCTACAAATATTGGTATATACATATGAAAGCCCAGTCTGAGAAAGCCCCGTCCGAGAGAGCCCGCTCCGAGACGGCCCTGTCCGAGTTTCGCGAGACCCTGAACGCCGCGTACCGCCGATTCAACGCGCTTCAGCGCGGTGAGAAGCGCTGCTTCGGGGTGACGCTCTCCCAGTGCATCGCTCTCGAGCTGCTTGATCAGCAGGGGCCGCTGCCGCTGCATGAGCTCGCCCGTCAGCTCGGTCTCGACGCCAGCACGATGAGCCGCATCGTGGATGTGGGGGTACGGGAGGGACGACTGCGACGCGAGCGGGACGAGGTCGATCGTCGTCGCGTCTACGTATCGCTGACGGCGCGCGGTCGTGCGCTCGCCTCCCGGCTCGAAGCGAGCGCGGACGCCTACTGTGCGAGGATTCTCGAGCGAATCCCGGCGGACCGCTGGGCGGATGTGATCCACGCGCTCGGCATCCTCGTGGAGGCACTCGATGAACTACCGGAGCGTTGCGAGGGCCCGGAGCCACGGGCTCCGGCCCGCCCAGCCGCCCGCAGGAGGACCCGACCATGACGATCGAGAAGCGACCTTCGGATCCAGACCGGCTTCGCGAACGCGTTCGCGAAGGCTACGCCGAGGTGGCCCGCCGGGTGGCCAATGGAGGAGGGGGGACGCCCGGGCGAGCCGACGAGCTCGCCCGCAGAATCGGCTACAGCGAGGAGGAGCTGGAGGCCGTCCCCGATGGCGCCAACCTCGGCGTGGGATGCGGCAATCCCACGGCCATCGATCTCCTGCGCCGGGGCGAGGTCGTCGTGGATCTCGGCTCGGGAGCGGGGATGGACGCCTTCGTCGCGGCTCGACGCGTCGGCCCAGAGGGACACGTGATCGGTGTGGACATGACCGATGAGATGCTGGAGCGTGCCCGTGAGAACGCCCGCCGCGCTGGACATACGAATGTGGAGTTTCGCAAGGGTCAGATCGAGGAATTGCCCATCGAGGACGGGAGCGTCGACGTGATCCTCTCGAACTGCGTGATCAATCTCTCCCCCGAGAAGGCGCGCGTCTATGCCGAAGCTTACCGCGTGCTGCGTCCGGGCGGGCGGCTGATGGTCTCCGACCTCGTGCTCGAGCGGCCGCTGCCGAAGCCCGTGATGGAGAGCCTCGAGGCCTACCTGGGCTGCGTCGGTGGTGCCAGCCTGCGCTGGGAGTATCTGCAGACGATCGAGAAGGCCGGCTTCCGCGAGGTGCGCGTGGTTCGGGAGGCGAGCTTCGCGGACGTCCTGTCGCCGGATGCACCGGAGGTGCGCGAGGCCATGGACCGCTTCGGCGTGACGCCCGAGCAGGTTCGGGAGCTGCTTCCGACCATCAAGAGTCTTCACATCTTCGCGCTCAAGTCAGCGCAGCGGGCCCGTGCTTGACATCCGGGCCACCTTGAGAACATGTTCCCCTGCGTGCGGCCGGTGCACGGCTCTGGCCGCATCCTCGGAGGACGCTGCAGATGCCAGAGGACCTCTTCTCCACCCCCGAGCATCAGCTCTTCCGCGAGACGGTTCGGAAGTTCGTCGAGGAGGAGCTCGCCCCTCGCGCCCGCGAGTTCGACGAGATGGGACGCTTCGACAAGGCGCTCTATCGGAAGATGGGGGAGCTGGGGCTCTTGGGAATCCGCTACGACCCGCGCTGGGGAGGGGCCGGGCTCGACTGGTCCTACACGGCGATCCTCTTCGAGGAGCTGGTGCGATGCGGAAACGCCGGTGTGACGATGGGGATCAGCGTGCACACCGACATGGCCACCCCCTCCCTGCACCAGTTCGGCAATGACGAGCTGAAGCAGGAGTACCTGGTACCCGCGATTCGAGGCGAAGCGATCTCCGCGATCGCCGTCACCGAGCCCGAGGCCGGGTCCGACGTCGCCGCGATCAAGACGCGAGCCGTGCGCGACGGCGACGACTGGGTGATCAACGGTAGCAAGATCTACATCACGAACGCCGCGACCGCCGACTGGCTCTGCCTCCTGGCGGTGACGGACCCCGACGCCGGCCACGGTGGCTTCTCGCAGATCATCGTACCGACCGACACCCCAGGCTTCAGCTACGAGCTCCTCGAGAAGATCGGAAACTGGGGCTCGGACACCGGGCAGCTCTTCTTCGACGACGTGCGGGTTCCCGTCCGCAACACCATCGGCGAGATCGGACGGGGCTTCCAGCAGCAGATGATGCAGTTCCAGGACGAGCGACTCGTGGCGTGCATCAGCTCGTGTGCGGGGGCGATGCGCCTCTGGGAGGCCACCTGTCAGCACTGCGCGGAGCGCGAGCTCTTCGGTACCAAGCTCTCCCGGCTGCAGAACACGCAGTTCAAGCTCGTCGAGATGCGCACGCAGATCGAGGCCGCCCGTGAGCTCACCTACGCCTGCGTTCGCAAGCGCCTGTGCGAGGAGGACGCCACCGTGGAGATCTCGATGGCGAAGCTCTTCACCGGACGCATGGCCCGCTTCGTGGCGGACCATGCGCTCCAGCTCCACGGTGGCAGCGGCTACATGAAGGACAATATCGCGGGACGGGCCTTCGTCGATACACGCCTCGTGAGCATCGGGGGCGGATCGGACGAGACCATGATGCACTACCTCGCCAAGATGCTCCGGATCTGAGCGGTCGCGTCTCGTGGGGATCCTGGAGAGCCACGTCGACACGCGCTCGGAGACCTACCGGGAGAACCGGGCCGGCTTTCTGGAGCGCCTGGAGTACCTGAGCGAGCAGCTCGCTCGCGCGCGAGAGGGTGGGGGGAAGAAGTACGTCGAACGACACCTCGCGCGCGGCAAGCTCATGGCCCGCGAGAGGATCGAGCTCCTGCTCGATCGGGACACGCCCTTTCTGGAGCTCTCACCGCTGGCTGCGTGGGGGACGGAGTTCGGGCTGGGGGGCAGCAGCGTGACCGGGGTTGGTGTCGTCTCGGGTGTGGAGTGCGTGGTCAGCGCGAGCGAGCCGACCGTACGCGGTGGATCGGTCAACCCGATCGGGATGCGCAAGACCGGCCGCGCGATGGAGATCTCCGCGCAGAATCGGCTGCCGCTGATCCAGCTCACCGAGTCTGGGGGCGCGGACCTGCCGCACCAGGCCGAGATCTTCGTGCCGGGCGGCCGCGGCTTTCGGGAGATCACCCGTCGCTCCGCCGAGCGCATCCCCACGCTCTGCCTGGTCTTCGGATCCTCCACGGCGGGTGGGGCGTACGTACCCGGCATGTCCGACTACGTCGTGATGGTCAAGGACCGCGCGCGCGTCTTCCTCGGGGGGCCGCCTCTGGTCAAGATGGCGACCAACGAGGAGTGCGACGAGGAGTCGCTGGGTGGCGCCGAGATGCACAGCCGCGTCTCGGGCGTCTCGGACTATCTGGCCATGGACGAGCGCGATGCGATCCGCATCGGCCGGGAAATCGTTTCGCACCTGAACTGGCGGAAGCTCGGAGCCTCGCGCGGCCGCACCCCCGAGGAGCCCCGCTACGACCCCGACGAGCTGCTCGGGATCGCCTCGATCGACGTGCGTCGGCCCTTCGAGGTTCGTGAGGTTCTCGCGAGAATCGTCGATGGCTCACGCTTCCACGAGTTCAAGCCGACCTGGGGCACGACACTCGTCACCGGCTACGCCCACGTGCACGGGTATCCCGTGGGCATCCTGGCGAACAACGGGATCCTGTTCTCCGAGTCCTCCGAGAAGGGCGCGCAGTTCATCCAGCTCTGCAACCAAACCCACACGCCGATCGTCTTCCTGCAGAACATCACCGGCTTCATGGTCGGTCGTCGCTACGAGGAGCGCGGGATCATCAAGGCCGGAGCGAAGCTGATCAACGCCGTGTCGAACAGCACCGTGCCGCATCTGACCGTGATGATCGGGGCGTCCTACGGGGCCGGAAATTACGGAATGGCGGGTCGGGCCTACGACCCGCGCTTCCTGTTCACCTGGCCGAATCATCGGATCGCCGTGATGGGGGGGGAGCAGCTCGCCGGTGTTCTCTCGATCGTTCGGCGCAACGCGGCGGAGCGAGCGGGACGGGAGCTCGACGAGGAAGCAGAGGGGCGCGTTCGCGACGCGGTGCAGGCGCAGATCGAGAAGGAGTCCGACGCGTTCTATGCCACGGGCCAGATCTGGGACGACGGGATCATCGATCCGCGGGATACGCGCACCGTGCTCGGGATCTCGCTCTCCGCTGTGCACTCGGCACCGGTCACCGGCACTATGCGCTACGGCGTGTTCCGGATGTAGGGGGGGGCGTGCGGAAGATCCTGATCGCGAACCGGGGAGAGATCGCGCGCCGCATCCTGCGTAGCGTGCGGGCCCTGGGGCTCGCGAGCGTGGCGACGTACTCCGACGCGGATGCCGAGGCGCTCCACGTGCGCGAGGCCGACGAGGCCGTGCGGCTCGGGCCGCCTCCGGCCGCGGAGTCCTACCTCTCCATCGAGCGCGTCCTCGCCGCGGCTGAGCGAGCCGGCGCGGATGCCGTTCATCCGGGCTACGGATTCCTGTCCGAGAACGCGGAGTTCGCCGAGGCCTGCGAGGGGGCGGGTCTGACATTCATCGGACCGCCCGCGGAGGTCCTGCGCCGCATGGGAAAGAAGGTCGAGGCGCGCCGCATCATGGAGGCGGCGGGCGTTCCCGTCCTGCCGGGCACGTCGGAGTCGGGTCTGGGAGACGAGGCCCTGACGAAGCAGGCCGAGCGCCTGGGCTATCCGCTGCTGGTGAAGGCCTCCGCGGGAGGCGGAGGCCGCGGGATGCGGATCGTGCGCGAGCCCGGTGAGCTGCCCGGGGCGCTCGAGTCCGCGCGGCGGGAGGCGATGAGCGCTTTCGGGGACGATACGCTCCTGCTGGAACGCTATCTCGAGCGACCACGCCACATCGAGGTTCAGATCCTCGCGGACAGTCATGGCCGCATCGTCCACTGCTTCGAGCGCGAGTGCTCGATCCAGCGTCGCTTCCAGAAGCTGATCGAGGAGGCGCCCTCGCCTGCGGTCGCGGCTCCGCTGCGAGCCCAGCTTGGATCCGCCGCTCTCGCGGCGGCCAAGGCCGTCGGGTATCGCGGTGCGGGCACCGTGGAGTTCGTCGTCGACGCGGCGGAAAGCTTCTACTTCCTGGAGATGAACACGCGACTGCAGGTGGAGCATCCTGTGACCGAGTCGATCACCGGCCTCGATCTCGTGGAGCTGCAGATCCGCATCGCGCGCGGAGAGCCCCTGCCTTTCGCGCAGGAGGATCTCGAGATCACCGGCCACGCGATCGAGGTCCGTCTCTACGCTGAGGACCCGGAGCGCGAGTTTCTGCCCCGCACGGGGTGCGTCCGGATCTGGTCGCCGCGGACCCTTCCGGGCGTCCGCTACGAGAGCGGCCTGGATCGAGGCACCGTGATCGGTCCTCACTACGATGCGTTGCTGGCCAAGATCGTGGCGCACGGAGCGACGCGGGCCGACGCCTGCGCCCGGGCCATCCAAGCGCTCGAAGGACTCGGCGTGGCCGGCGTCCCCACGAATCGGGACTTCCTGCTGCGCGTTCTCGAACATCCGGCCTTCGCGGCCGGCGAGATCGATACGGAGTTCATCGCGCGTCACTTGCCCGTGGAGCTTCGAGGATCGCGTCGGTCCGAAGAGGCGGTGCGCAGCCACGCACTCGCCGCCAGCTTGCATGCGCACGAGCGTCGCCGATTCGCTTCGGGACCCTTGCCGCCCGGGATTCCGTCGGGCTGGCGAAACAACCGGTGGCGAAGCCAGGAGGTCGCCTATGAGATCGGCGAGAGGACCGTCGAGGTGGCCTATCACGCGCTCGGAGGGGGACGCTTTGACTGCTCGGTCGACGGCACCCCCTGCTCGGTTCGCGTCTGCGCGAGCGACTCCGAGACGATCGAGCTCGAGATCGACGGTCTGCGGCGCGGCTTCACGGTGATCGTGGACTCGGGCGTGAGCCACGTCCACAGCCTGGCGGGAATCTCAGAGCTCTGGGAGCGCCCTCGTTTCCCAGCACCGCGGCGCGATGAGATGGCGGGCGGCTGTGCGGCGCCGATGCCCGGCGTGATCCGCGAGGTACGCGTGGAGATAGGCCAACGAGTTCACGAGGGCCAGGTGCTGCTCGTGCTCGAGGCCATGAAGATGGAGCACGAGATCGTCGCGAGCCATGCGGGAGTCGTGCAGGAGCTCCGCGTTCGGGTGGGACAGCGCGTCGATCCGGACGACGTGCTCATCGTCGTGGAGGCGGACGCATGAGCGCGGCCTCCCTGGTACGGACCGAGATCCGGGGCCGTGCGGCGTGGCTGACGCTCGCCTCTCCGCGCAACCGCAACGCCCTCTCGGCCGCGATGATCGAGGCGCTCGAGGCGTATCTTCACGAGTTCGGTGCCGATCCCGAGCTGCGCGCGATCGTCCTGACGGGAGAGGGCCGCGCCTTCTGCTCGGGCGCGGACCTCAAGGGCGGCGCCGCGGCAGGGGAGATGACGCCCGGCGAGGAGCATCCCTTCGTGCGTCTGCTGCGGTGCATCTGGGAGGGACCGAAGCCCGTGATCGCGGCGGTGAACGGGCCGGCCTACGGGGGCGGCATCGGGCTCGTGGCGGCCTCGGACATCGCGATCGCCGCGGACGAAGCTCGCTTCGCCTTCAACGAGGTGCGCGTCGGAGTGATCCCGGCGCTGATCTCCGTCGTGGTCCTGCCCAAGATCGGGGTGCAGGAGACGATGCGGCTCTTCCTGACCGGCGCCCGCTTCGATGCTGCGGAGGCGCGGGCGCACGGGCTCGTGCATCGCGTCGTGCCGCTCGTGCGGCTGCACGAGGCGGTGGAAGAGGAGCTGGACCTGATCGCGCAGGGTGGACCGAGGGCGGTGAGCGAGGCGAAGCGGCTCGTGCGAGAGGTGAGCCGACTTCCCGAGGAGGAGGCCTTTCGCTTGGCGGCGGAGCGGATCCGCGAGCTCTTCGCGTCCGACGAGGCCGCGGAGGGCATGGCTGCCTTCCTGGAGAAGCGGCCGGCCGCGTGGACACGTTGACACCTTGAGCGACGTCGTGCGCATCGCGAACTGCAGCGGCTTCTACGGCGACCGCTTTGCCGCGGCCCGCGAGATGGTCGAGGGAGGCCCGATCGACTTCCTCACCGGCGACTATCTGGCCGAGCTCACCATGATGATCCTCGTCAAGGACCGCATGCGTGATCCCGAGCTGGGATACGCGCGAAGCTTTCTCGGCCAGCTCGAGGAGGTGGCGCGACTTTGCAAGGAGCGAGGAGTCCGGATCGTCGTCAACGCGGGCGGCTTGAATCCCGCAGGACTGGCGCGGGCCGCCCGCGCGCTCTACGAGCGTCTCGGGCTCGACGTGCGCGTGGCTCACATCGAGGGAGACGACCTGATGCCGCGCCTGGCCGAGCTCCAAGCGCGGGGGCACCCGCTCGCGCATCTCGATCATGGCCGACCGCTCTCTTCCCTGAAGGCGCCCGTGCTGAGTGCGAACGTCTACCTGGGCGCGTGGGGAATCGTCACCGCGCTCGAGCACGGCGCGGAGCTGGTGATCTGCCCGCGCGTGACCGATGCCGCCCTCACGCTGGGCCCGGCGGCGTGGAAGCACGGTTGGAGCCGGGACGACTGGGACCGGCTGGCCGCGGGAATCGTGGCGGGGCACATCCTCGAGTGCGGCGCCCAGTGCACGGGTGGGAATTACGCGTTCTTCCGGGAGGTGTCCAACCTGGAGCACGTCGGTTTTCCCCTCGCCGAGATCCACGCCGACGGTCAGCTCGTGATCACCAAGCACCCGGGCACCGGTGGGGCCGTCACCGTCGGGACCGTGACGGCGCAGCTTCTCTACGAGATCGCGGAGCCCGAGTACCTCAACCCCGACGTGACCGCGTGCTTCGACAGCATCGAGCTGTGCCAGGACGGACCCGATCGGGTTCGGGTGCGCGGTGTTCGGGGCGCACCACCCCCCGAGACCGCCAAGGTCTGCATCAACCACGTCGGGGGTTACAAGAACCGGATGACGTTCGTGCTGACCGGTCTCGACATCGAGGCGAAGGCCCGCCTCGCCGAGGAGACGCTCTGGCGGGCCGTGGGCGGACGCGAGCGGTTTCAGGAGACCCTCATCACCCTGGAGCGCTTCGATCGGCCCGATCCGGAGCGGAACGAGGACGCCTTCGCCTACCTGACCGTCGCGGTCAAGGACCCGGACGCCCGCAAAGTCGGCCGGGACTTCTCGGGCAAGGTCGTCGAGATGGCGCTGGCGAGCTATCCCGGCTTCACGATGACTTCACCGCCGGGGCGTGAGTCGATCTTCGGCGTCTACTGGCCGGCGCTTCTCCCCGCGGATCTGGTTCGGGAACGCGTCGTCTTCGAGGACGAGGTCTTCGAGGTCGAGCCGGCGCCCCGCAAACCGATCGAACGTCCTTCCGAGCGGCGGCTCTCCTCGGCGGGTCCGCCTCCCGAGGGTCCGACCCGGGATCGGCCGATCGGCACGATCTGCGGCGCGCGCTCGGGCGACAAGGGGGGCCACGCGAATATCGGGGTCTGGGTCCGAAGTCCGGAGGCGTACGCGTGGCTCGTCTCCTTTCTCGATACGGAGCGCCTGCGCAGCCTCGTGCCCGAAGCCCGTAACCTCGACATCGAACGCCATGAGTTGCCCAATCTCCTCGCGCTGAACTTCGTCGTGAAGGGGCTTCTGGGCGAGGGTGTCGCGGCCTCGCTGCGTCCGGATCCACAGGCCAAGACGCTCGGCGAATACCTGCGCGCGCGGGTCGTGTCGATTCCCGTCGCACTGCTTCCCGAGGGCTGACGCCTCGCTCCGATCAGCCAGCGCTTCGGGATGCGGCGGACCCCTCCGCCTCGGAAAAGAGCTCGCGGCAGCTCGCCGACCGCTCGGTCTGTGCCGGGTCGGGTGCGGTTCCGAGCAGCCGGTCGCCCCCCAGGCGAGTCACGCCGAACCAGTAGTGCTCGTTCTTGAAATGGTGGAGGCGGTGGTTTCGGAACAGACGCTGGTAGTAGCGACCGCGTGGACGTACGTGCGTGTGCACGAGGAAGTGCACCCATTCGTAGTGCAGCGCCAGCGCGAAGTAGACGCACAGGCCCGTCAGCCCGACCCGGGCCGAGGGCGCGATGAGCCAGAAGACGAGCCCCAGGGTCACGGGCGTGAAGAGGTAGACGTGGAGCGGGATCAGCACCAGCTCCAGCCGCGCCGGATCCCGGTGGTGCGCCCGGTGCTTCTCCGCCACGGCGTAATCCCACTCGAATCCGAAGATGCGCCGGGGCCGGTGATGCAGCACGAAGACGTGGATCAGCCACTCCAGCAGGGGCCAGAGCGCGAAGACGATCGCGGCGGCGATCAATTCGTCCAGGGCGACCGCGCCCAGGGCGCCGCGGGCCAGCAGCGAGACGAGCAGCAGTCCGGCGAGGATCCGCGGGCTCCACTGGCGCGCGAACAGTCCGAACGCCTCGCGAAGATCGCGTGGGCTCTCTGCTGCGACGGCTCCCGCGGGTTGCTCCATCTCCGACACCTCGGACTTCCACCCTGCTCGGGCCTGATGCGTGGCTGCGTCCCGCCCCGACGACCGCCCACGAGAAGAGCGCCTCGCCCGGGTGGAGGCGCCCGGTCGTTCGGCGAACGGCTCTCGGGACGTACCGTCGCGATGGTACCCTATCGGGCACGCGGACGGCGATGGGGCCGGCCACGGAAGAGAGGAACTCGCGTGCCGCAGGTCTTCCAGACACCTCTGGAGCTCGAGAAGGCGGTGGGCCAGACGCTCGGAGCGAGCGCGTGGCTCGAGATCACGCAGGAGCGCATCGATCGCTTTGCGGATGCCACGGGTGACCGACAGTGGATCCACGTCGATCCGGAGCGCGCGCGAAGCGGGCCCTTTGGGGCCTGCATCGCGCACGGCTACCTGACCCTCGCGCTCGTCAACCTTTTCCTGCCCCAGATCCTCGAGGTGCGCGGGATCGTGATGGGCATCAACTACGGCTGCGACCGGCTGCGCTTTCCCGCGCCGGTGCGGGTGGGCTCGCGCGTTCGGGGGATCGGAGAGATGCTCGAGGTAGAGCGACGTGGGGACGCCGTGCAGGCGAAGATTCGAGTGACCGTCGAGATCGAGGGAGAGTCGCGGCCAGGCTGCGTGGTCGATACGATCAGCCGCTACGTTCCGAAGCAGCCGTGAGCCACCGGTCAGGGATGCTGGCTGCTGACCGAGAGGACCTCTCCCGTCATGTAGGAGGCGTAGTCGCTCGCCAGGAAGACGATCACGTTGGCCACCTCCCAGGGCTCCGCAGCGCGACCGAAGGCCTCACGCGTGACCAGCTCGTCGAGCGTCTCCTGGGGCATGACCCGCGAGAGGAACGGGTGGGTCGCCAAGCTGGGCGAGACCGCATTCACACGCACGCCCGCCGAGGCGGCCTCGAGCGCCGTGCAGCGGGTCAGGGCCATCACCCCGGCCTTGGCCGCCGCGTAGTGGGCCTGGCCCGCCTGGGCCCGCCAGCCGAGGATCGAGGCGTTGTTCACGATGACCCCTCGATGACGCTCGAGCATGTGTGGCAGCACCGCGCGGGTCATGCGGAACGCGCCCGTCAGGGTCACGTCGATCACCGCATCCCACTGCTCGTCTGTCATCTCGGCGACGTTTGCGGTCCCTCCGAGGCCCGCGTTGTTGACCAGCACATCGATGTGACCGAGCGCATCGATGGCGGCGCGAACCAGACCGCGCACATCCTCCTCGCGCGTCACGTTGCAGAGCCGGCTCGCTGTAGGCCGTCCTCCTCGTTTCTCCAGCTCGGCCACGGCTTCGGCCAGCCGGCGCTCGTGGATGTCGCTGATCATCACGTGCGCCCCCTCCTCGACGCAGCGGCGCGCCGTGGCGAACCCGATCCCGCTCCCGGCCGCAGCGGTGATCAGCACCGTCCGGTCGCGCAGCAGCCCGTGTCCGGGCACGTACTCGGGGGGTGTCGGACTCACGCGCGGAGCGCCCTCACGCGGACGGGCCGGGCCGCGGCTCGCGCGGCAGACCCAGCGCCCGCTCCGCGATCAGGTTGCGCTGGATCTCGCTGGTCCCCGCGTAGATCGTGTCCGCGCGGCTGAACAGAAAGAGCCTCTGGAGCGCGCCGAGACGATACGGCTCGCCTTCGAGGATCTCGGCCTCGGGTCCGAGCACGTCCATCGCCAGCTTGCCGAGATCCCGGTGCCAGCTCGACCAGAAGAGCTTGCTGATCATCGCGGCGGGTCCGAGCTCCGCTCGCCCGGAGTCGCTGAGGGTTCGCAGCGCGATGAAGCGTTGCAGGCGTAGGCCGATCCATGCGTCGGCGATGCGTTGCCGGAAGATCGGATCCTCGGCTCGGCCGTTCCCGCGTGCGGCTTCGATGATCCGGTGGAGCTCGTTCTCGAAGAGCATCTGTTGTCCAAGGGTCGAGGTGCCGCGCTCGAAGGCAAGGGTTCCCGTTGCGACCTTCCAGCCCCCGTTGACCTCGCCCACCAGGTTCTCGGCCGCGGTCCGGGCCTCGGCGAAGAAGACCTCGCTGAACTCCGAGTCCCCCGTAATCTGCCGGATCGGTCGCACCTCCACCCGATCCTGGTGCATGGGAACCAGGAGGTATGAGAGGCCGCGATGGCGGGAGCGTGGATCGGGATCCGTCCGGCAGAGCACGAAGCACCAGTCCGCCCAGGCGGCGCCCGACGTCCAGACCTTCTGTCCGCTGACGATCCACTCTCTGCCCCGGAGCTCCGCGCGCGTCTGCACCGCCGCCAGGTCCGAGCCGGCCCCCGGCTCGGAGTAGCCCTGACACCAGAGCTCATCGCCCCGCTGAATGGGGGGTAAGAAGCGTCGCTTCTGGGCGTCGGAGCCGAACGCGATCAGCGTGGGGCCGAGCAGGCCCTCGCCGATGTGGCCCAGACGCCCGGGCGCCTGCGCCCTCGCATACTCCTCGTGAAAGATCATCTGACGAGCCAAGCTCACCCCGCGACCGCCATGCTCGACGGGCCAGCCGACGCAGGTCCAGCCGGCACGCCCCAGATGCCGCTCCCAGGCTCGACGCTCCTCGATCCGCGCGGCCTCGTCGCCCGGTCCGCCGCGTCCTCTCAGCACCGCGAACTCTCCGCGGAGGTTCTCCTCGAGCCAGCCCGCGATCTCGCGCCGGAAAGCCTCGTCCTGCTGATCGAAGCGCGTGTTCATCTGCCGTTCTTCTCGTCGGGGGTCATCCCATCTTAGGGGTGGAAGCTCCCCCGGAGCAAGCGAGCCGGGTCCATCACGCGAGACGCCCGATCACCCTCTCGCTGAAGCGGCCGAGCGCACGCCGCGCGCTCTCGATATCCGGCTCGTGCGAGGCCACGAGCATCCGCAGCGCCCCCGAGTCCGCAAGCGCACGGGCCTGGTCCTCGTCCGCAGGACCGATGCACGAGATTTCGATCTGTGAAGGATCTCGGCCAGCCTCACGGGCCGCCTCCTCCATGATCGTGCGCAGCCGCCAGACGTCCTCGAGGGTCTCCCCCATCGGCAGAAATCCATCGCCGAGACGGCCGGCCCGCCGCGCCGCCGCAGGGCTGTGGCCGCCGATGTGGATGGGCACACCGCCGGCCCCGTTCGGCCGCGGATTGCAGCGCACGTCCCGGAAGCAAACGTACTCGCCTCGAAAGCTCGCGATCGGCTGTGTCCAGAGCGTGCGCATGGCCGCGATGTACTCGTCGGTGCGGCGGCCTCGATCGTGAAAGCTCGTGCCGACGGCCTCCGCCTCCTCGCGCAGCCATCCGACGCCGATTCCGAGGCGCAGGCGTCCGCCCGAGAGACGGTCCAGGCTTGCCACGGTCTTGGCGAGCACGACGGGATTGCGCTGCGGAAGGATGAGGACGGCGGTGCCGAGGAGGAGCTCGCGCGTTCCCGCTGCGACCCAGGTCAGCCAGGTGAGGGGGTCGGGCACCGCGGCCTCCTCGATCGGCATGCGTCCGCTCCGATCGTACGGGTAGCGCGAGTCGTAGGCGGCCGGCATGACCACGTGCTCGACCGGCCAGACCGACTCGAAGCCCAGCTCCTCTGCGAGGCGCCCCAGCGCGGTGGCGTACTCACCCTGCTCGACCGCCGCGGCCCCGTACGCGGGCATGACTCCGAACTTCACGCGTGTGCTCCTCCCTCGCTTGGACCCCTGCTTCGGATCAGGATACGATACGTCGCGGCATGGCAGGGGATCCGGCGCAGCAACGGACGACGCCCACTGCGCTTCGCGCGGCCGTGCAGCGCTTCGGGCCGCGCTGCGCCGTCGAGGATGGCTCGGTTCGCCTTAGCTTCGCCGACCTCTACGACGCCTCTTTGCGGGCGGCGCAGGCGTTCTGTGCGGCGGGTGTCCAGCCGGGCGATCGTGTGGCGATCTGGGCCCCCAACCTCCACGAGTGGATCGTGGCGGCGCTGGGCGTCCACTGCGCGGGAGCGGTGCTGGTCACGCTCAACACGCGTCTCAAGGGGACCGAGGCCGCGCTGATCCTGCGCAAGAGCGGCGCCCGCCTGCTGCTCACCATGGCGGAGTTCCTGGGCACGCGCTACGCGGAGCTGATCGCGCGGGAGCCCCTGCCCGCGCTGGAGCGAGTCGTCGTGCTGCGGGGCCGTGCCCAGGGCACGGTTCCCTGGTCGGAGTTCCTGCGTGAGGGAGAGGCGGTCTCCAAGGCCGAGGCGCGAGAGCGTGCGGAGGCGGTCGCCCCCGAGAGCCTGTCCGACCTGCTCTTCACCTCTGGAACGACGGGCACGCCGAAGGGTGTGATGACGTCACACGGCCAGAACCTGCGTGCCTTCGAGTCGTGGAGCGAGCTGGTCGGCCTGCGTGAGGGCGACCGCTACCTGATCGTCAACCCCTTCTTCCACTCCTTCGGCTACAAGGCGGGCTGGCTCTCCGCATTGATCCGGGGTGCGACGAGCCTCCCCCACGCCGTCTTCGACGTCCCCGCGGTGCTGGAACGGATCGGCCGAGAGCGGGTGACCGTGCTCCCCGGACCGCCCACGCTCTACCAGTCCCTGCTCGCGCTCCCCGACCGCTCGGCCTATGACCTCTCGAGCCTGCGTCTGGCCGTGACGGGGGCCGCGGCCATCCCCGTGGAGCTCATCCACCGCATGCGCGGCGAGCTCGGCTTCGAGACGATCATCACCGGCTACGGACTGACGGAGACGTGTGGGATCGTGAGCCTATGCCGCTACGACGATGATCCCGAGACGATCGCGACGACGTCGGGCCGCGCGATCCCGGGTGTGGAGGTCCGCTGCGTGGATCCTGATGGCAAGGACGTACCGCACGGGGAGGCCGGAGAGGTCCTCGTGCGGGGTTACAACGTGATGCGCGGCTACTTCGAGGACGCAGAGGAGACGGCGTGCACGATCGATGCGGAGGGCTGGCTCCGCACCGGCGATGTGGCCGTGATGGATGCGCGCGGCTATCTGCGAATCACCGACCGGATCAAGGACGTCTTCATCGTCGGGGGCTTCAACTGCTATCCGGCTGAGATCGAGAGCCTGATGTATGGCAGCGGGCAGTTTGCGCAGGTGGCGGTCATCGGCATTCCCGATGAGCGCCTCGGCGAGGTGGGGATGGCCTTCGTCGTCCCTACGGCCGGACGTGGGCTCACACCCGAGGGCGTGATCCGTTGGTGTCGTGAGAACATGGCGAACTTCAAGGTGCCGCGCGTGGTGGAGATCGTGGACGCATTGCCAACGAACGCGTCGGGCAAGGTGCTCAAGCACGTCCTGCGTGAGCGGGTGCGCGGCGCCGCCGACGCGTGAGCGTGAGCGGGAGCAGGAGGATGATCGAGGCGACCGGACTCTGGGAGTTGATCGAGCGCCGTGCGGAGCGGACGCCTGAGGCCCTCTTCGCCGTGGATGAGGAGGACCGTCGCCTGAGCTTCCGCGCGTATCGAGAGGCCTGCGAGCGCTGCGCCGCGGGCCTGCGAGGGCTGGGGGTGGAGCCGGGGGGCCGGGTTTCGTGGATCCTCCCGACCTGGCTCGAGACGATGATCCTCACCGGGGCGCTGGCGCGTCTGGACGCGGTGCAGAACCCCATCCTGCCCATCTACCGACGGCGCGAGGTCGAGTTCATCGTGCGGCAGTGCGAATCCCAGCGGCTCGTCGTACCATCGATCTGGCGCGGCTTCGACTACGAGGCGTTGGCCCGGGAGGTGGCCGCAGCGTGCGGGGACCTCGAGGTGCTCCTGGTTGACCGTAAGCTCCCCGAGGGGGATCCGGCCGGTCTGCCTCCGGCCCCGCCGCCGCCCGCGGGGAATGAAGCGCCGGTCCGCTGGGTCTTCTACACGTCGGGCACGACCTCCGATCCCAAGGGAGCCCGGCACACGGACGCCACGTTGCGCGCGGGCATGGCGGGAATGTGCGAGCGGCTCGAGCTGAGGGCCGACGATCGCGTGGCCATGGTCTTTCCGTTCACCCACATCGGTGGGGTGGGATGGCTGTTCTGTGGCTTGCTCGTGGGATGTGCGCACATCGTCCTCCAGGCCTTCGATCCGCGGCGCAGCGTCGAGGTCCTCTCGCGACACGGCGTCACGCAGGCCACCGCTGGAACCGCGTTCCACCAGGCGTACCTGGCGGCCCAGCGCGAGCGGCCGGGCGAGCGGGTCTTCCCCCGGGTCCGTGCCTTCCCCGGCGGAGGGGCCCCCAAGCCGCCCCCGCTGCACTTCGATCTCAAGCGCGAGATGGGGGGCGCGGGCATCGTCTCGGGCTACGGCCTCACGGAGTGCCCGGTGGTGGCCATGAACTCCGTGCGTGATCCCGACGCGAAGCTGGCCCACACGGAGGGCCGACCCAACCCCGAGGGCATGGAGATTCGCGTGACCCAGGAGGACGGCAGCCCGGTCGGAGCGGGTGAGGAGGGCGAGCTGCGCGTGCGCGGGCCACAGCTCTGCAAGGGCTACCTCGACGAGGCGCTGGACGCCGAGGCCTTCGACGCGCAGGGCTTCTTCCGGACCGGCGATCTCGGTCGCCTGGATGAGGACGGCTACGTGGTGATCACGGGGCGCCTCAAGGACGTGATCATCCGCAAGGGGGAGAACATCAGCGCCAAGGAGGTCGAGGACCTGCTCCACCAGCACCCGGAGATCGCCGAGGTCGCGGTGATCGGCCTGCCGGATCCTGCCCGGGGTGAGCGTTGCTGTGCGGTCGTGGTGCCTCGCGCGCCCGAGCGTCCGATCCGCTTCGAGGAGATGGTGCGCTTCCTCGAGGAGAAGAAGCTGATGATCCAGAAGATCCCCGAGCAGCTCGAGCTCGTCGATGCGCTTCCCAGAAATCCCACGGGGAAGGTGCTCAAGCAGGAGCTGCGCAAGAGGTACTCGGTATGAAGTTCACGCTCGTCGTTGCCATGTGCGACCCGACCCACTACCTGCCGCTCGCGACGGCGGCGGAGGCCGCCGGCTTCGACGCGCTCTGTGTACCCGACAGCCTCTTCTTTCCCGAGCGCGCCGAGGGACGCTACCCCTACACCCCGAGCGGGGACCGGAGCTTCCTCGACGGGGCGCCCTTTCTCGATCCCTTCGTCGTGATTCCCGCGATGGCCGCCGTGACCGAGCGGCTGCGCTTCTACACCTACGTGCTCAAGCTGCCCATCCGCCACCCGCTGATCGTCGCCAAGACGGTGAGCTCGGCGGCCGTGCTCTCGCGAAACCGCGTGGGGCTCGGGGTTGGGCTCAGCCCCTGGATCGAGGACTTCCGCTACTGCGGGCAGGACTGGACGAGCCGGGGGCCCCGCATGGACGAGATGATCGCGATCCTCCGGCACGTGCTCTCCGGGGAGATGGTCGAGCACCACGGTGCGCACTACGACTTCGACCGGCTCAAGCTCTCGCCCGTACCCAGCGAGCCGGTGCCGATCTACATCGGCGGGCACTCCACGGCGGCCCTGCGCCGGGCTGCGCGGCTGGGCGACGGCTGGTGCACGGCCGGAACCGATCTCGAGACGCTGCGGGGCCTGGTCGAGCGGCTGCGCGCGCTGCGACGGGAGTTCGGCCGGGAGAGCGAGCCCTTCGAGATCCAGGCGCTCTGCCCCGAGATCCGCGACCTCGACGGCTTTCGGCGCATGGAGGAGGCAGGAGCGACGGACGCGATCGTGGGACCCTGGGGGATCTACGACGTCGATCCCCTCTCGGTCGCCCAGAAGCAGGAGGCCGTGCGCCGCTTCGGCGAGGAGATCATCGCCAAGCTCTGAGGCGGGGCGGAGGATTCCTACCCCGGTCGCTCCACGGCAAGGCCCTGCGCTCGCATCTCATCGATCATCGCCAGCAGGGCGGCGAGGTCGAAGCAGTCGGTCATCTCGACGATCTTCAGGTCGTGGTCGAGGCGGATCGCCGACATGCCGACGACGCGATACGGGGTTCCGTCCTGGCGCCGATGGGGTGCCTGGTTGTACCACTTGGTCATCACCCGATCGCCGTCGATCACGACCCACTCGTAGGGGAAGGTCCAACCTTCGAAGCCGCGCATGTCCCGCTCCATCACGAGCTTGCGGATCGCTTCGCGTCCACGCGCCACGCGCTCGCCAAAGGCGCCCATCGTGTAACGGTAGACCGCGTCTTCGGCGTAGTACTCTGCGAGAGCCGACCAGCTTCTCTCGGCCTCGGCCCGCCGATTCGCCTCGAGCCAGCGCTCGAAGAGTGCCTCCACCTCTGGCCGGGTGCGCTGGAATGACGACACGTAGCCCTCCTCTGCTCTCAGCCGCCCCGGCGTCTCCGGCTCGGGTCGGCGCGGATCCCCCGCAGCACGACCTCGATCACGGGGCGCAGAATCCTGGGGTTGATACGACGACCGGTAAAGAATACCCGCATCACGATCGGTCCGAAGATCAGGTCCGCGGCCAGCTCGAGGTCGAGATCCTGTCGGATCTCTCCGCGCCGCCGCGCCCGCTCGAGCGCATTGAGAATCGGTCGGCGGCGCTCCTTCACGATCGGATCGAAGAGCTCGGAGAGCTCCGGGTTGTGTGCGCGTTCGCCGGCCAGGCTCGGAACGATGGCCGCCAGCGGTGTCGAGTTCAGAATCTCGATGTAGCGACGCAGCATCATCTCCAGGTCCGTGGCCAGCTCACCCGTGTCGACCTCCTGGAGGCCGGGCAGCTGGCTGAAGGCCTCGATGACGAGATGCACCTTGGAGGGCCAGCGGCGATAGATGGTCGCCTTGCCGACGCCGGCGCGGCTGGCGACGCCCTCGACGGTGAGCGCAGAGAAGCCCGACTCAACGAGAAGCACGAGCGCGGCATCGAGAATCGCCTGGTGGGCGAGCTCGCTGCGCGGGCGTCCGGCGCTCGGGGCGCTCTCGGTCCGGGTGCTCAAGGGACCCTCCTGGGCGGCGCCGGTGCGCTTCCGGTTCCCGGCCTGCTGATTTACGATACTATACGTTTCGTTCCTATTCATTCTATCCGGGGCGCCGGGGGGGGCGTGCCCGGCCGCGGAGGGGGCAGCCATGGTCGAGCCTGTGCGGCTCCGTGGAGGAGCCGGCGCATGAGCGGGCCCGGTCCGCGCTGGGACCTCGAGGTCGATGTGGTCGCGGTCGGCTCGGGTCTCGGCGGTCTCTGTGCAGCGATCGTGGCCCACGACCGAGGCCTCGAGGTCGCCGTGCTCGAGAAGGCGCCCAAGCTCGGGGGCCTCTGCGGCTACGGGGGGGGCGAGGTTTTCGTCCCCAACAACCACAAGATGGCTGAGCTGGGAATCCCGGACTCCGACGAGTCCGGACGCAGGTATCTGGAGTTTCTCTCGGGCGGCTTCGCTGAGCCCGAGCTTCGCGAGCGCCTGCTCGGCACGATGCACGAAGCGGTTCGCTACTACGAGCGCGAGGCGGGCGTGCGCTGGATCGCCATCCGCGGCCTGCCCGACTATTACTACCCGAAGGCGCCCGGAGCGCACGCCGGCGGACGCTACCTCTCGGTCGAGCTCTTCGATGGGGCCCAGCTCGGGGAGTGGCAGAAGAGGAGCTTCCTCACGCCGCACGTCCCCCTCGGCGTGCTGCACGAGGAGCTCTACGCCTGGGGTGGACTCGCGCGCGTGGCCGAGTGGGACTACGAGCTGATCGCGGAGCGCATTCGCCGAGATCAGCGCAGCTTCGGTCCCGGCATGATGGGGTACTTCATCAAGGCGGCCATGATCGACCGAGGGATCCCGGCGTACGTGGAGACCCCCGTTCGCGAGCTCATTAGCGATGACGGCACGGTCGTCGGCGTTCGCGCCGAGCGGGAGGGGGCGGATTTCTTCGTCCGGTCCCGCCGCGGCGTCGTGCTGGCCATCGGCGGCTACGATCACAACCCGCAGATGGCGCGCGAGTTCGAGGCGATGCCGGAGTGGCACTCGGCCGCGCCTCCGTACTTCCACGGGGACAACCTCGTGCTCGGGGGCGAGGTCGGGGCTGCGGTCGCTGCCGTGCCGCCCACGAACCTCGCGATGTTCTTCGGCTACCACATTCCCGGGGAGGAGAGCGAGGGCGCGCCTCTGTACCGCTCGTCCTGGGAGTGCGGCTGCCCGCACGCGATCTGGGTGAACCGCGAGGGCCGGCGCTTCTGTGACGAGGCGTTCTACAAGGACTACCAGCCGCGCGTGAGGCGCTGGGACGGACGGACGCAGGGCATGCCGAATTTCCCGCCCTTCCTGATCTTCGATCAGAACTATCGCGAGCGCTATCCGCTCGGCTCCTTCATGCCCGGAATGGAGCTGCCTGCGGAGCTCGTCGTGCAGGCGGGGACGCTGCGCGAGCTCGCCGAGTCCCTGGGCATCGACCCGGACGGTTTGGAGCGGACGGTCGAACGCTACAACCGGCACGCGGAGAAGGGTGAGGATCCGGAGTTCGACAGCGGAGGCTACGCTTGGTCGGTCCGTCTGACGGGGGACGATCGCTACCCGAACCCTTGTGTCGGACCGCTCAACAAGCCGCCCTTCTACGGGCTGCGGCTGGTTCCCGTGGGCGTCGGGATCTGCTCGCACGGACTGCGCACGAACACCCACGCGCAGGTGATGCATCTCCGCGGTCACCCGATTCCCGGCCTCTTTGCGGTGGGCAACTCCGCCGCGCTTCTCGATCTCGGCGCGGGCTACCAGAGCGGAACCTCGAACATGCGGGCGATCACCTGGGGCTACATCGCGGGGCAGCACCTCGTGGCGCGCGGCTGAGCGGGGGACAGGCTGGCCGAGGCGGAGTACAGCACGACCGCGGCCTTGCCGGTCGGGGTGATCTGGGACTTCGTGCGGGAGATGGACCACTGGGCGCATCTCTTGCCCGGCTACCGGAGTCACGAGAAGCAGGGCGAGCGCGAGTCGCTCTGGACCGTGCAGGGCGACGTCGGTGTGCTCGCGCGCACGGTGCAGTTCCGGGTTTGCATCACGGAGTGGAGCGGGCCCGAGCGCGTGCGCTTCGAGCTCGTGGGCGTGAACGAGCCGCTCCAGGGTGAAGGGTCTTTTCGGATCGAGCGGGTGGGAACAGCTACGGATCTGCCGGCCCGGCCACGTCACGGTCTGCTGCGCCGCGGCATCGAGGCTGTGCTGCGGTTCCTTCTGCGACTGCGGCGGGGTCGCGTCCCGCGTGCGAGCAGTCCCGACGGGGGCGTCCCAGCGCCGGAGGCCCGACTCACATTCAGTCTGCGTGTCGAACCGGGTGGGCCCATGGCCCCGATGATCGACGCGCTGATGAAGCCGGCCATGCAGGTCGCGGCCGAGGATCTGGCGCAGCGAATCCTCGCTGCGCTCGAGCAGCGCGCAGCTTCCTGACGCGGAGCGCCAAGAATCATTACAGCGTCAACGGAACTGCGGGTGCACGACCCGTGGGGAAATCGAGAGAGATCGATTGACGATCCCCCACGCACGGTGATAGAAGAGTCAATGACTTCCAGTCAGGGCTGCCGCAGGATGTGGGGGCCCAAGGATTCACGGACGACTCAAAGGAGATGAAGAGATGAGACGCAGCCTCTTTGTGGCGGCCTTCGCGGGAGCTCTGTGCATGCTCATTGCGGGGGACGGTGGTGCCATCGGCCTCGGGCCCAAGGTTAAGGCGAAGAAGCTCCAGGGCGACCTGGTCAACGCAATGTCGTGTGTGCGGCCGGACCCGGCGGGGTCCGACCCGCTGGACTGCGACCCGCAGCAGGCTCTGGTGCCTCCCAGTCCAGGTGAGGCGTCGCCGCGATCCACGTGCAGCATCAAGGCGGGCAAGTTCAAGTCGCAGGTGGGCAAGGATCTCTCGGTGCAGATCAAGGGGCTGAGCTGCAGCGGGGCTCTTCCCAGCGGTCTCTGCATCCAGGTCGATGGCTACAGCACGATCATGGACGAGGAGCTCGACAAGAGTGGCGGCTCCACGCCGGCGAGCTGCACCTTCCTGGGCGTGATCCCCCTGGAGGGCACCTCGAGCTTCTCGCAGATCGCCGTGGGCGCGATCCCCTGCGACGCCAAGGGCAAGTGCAAGGGCACCGTGGCGAACGTGGCGGCCGATCCCTGCCCCGGCGTGGACAAGCAGACGGAGATCCGGCGCGTGCTCGTCTTCGATGGGCCCACGGATACGGTGACTGAGGTTCTTCCTGGCGTCTTCCTCGGTGAGTGTGATCCGAACCAGGCCGTGCTTGCGCGGCCCGGTACCGTGACGCCCGGCCAGTAGCAGTCTCTCGGCGAACGAACGACGGGGCGGCGGAGTCTCTCCGCCGCCCCTCCTCGTTCAGGGGTCGAAGCAGATCGCGTCCGCCGGCTCCACGCCCACCGCGATGCGCAGAAGCACCCGGTTCGTCTCGGTATCGATCTTCATCAGGTTGGAATCGCTGCTGTTCACCACGTAAAGAAAACGTCCGTCCGGGGTCAGCGCGCTGTAGACGGGGCTCTGCCCGACGGGAATCCTCGCGACCTCATGACCCCTCTCGTAGTCGTAGACGAGCACCTCGTCGTCGAAGCTCACCAGGGAGTAGAGCAGGGGGCGCGTGGGGTGCACGAGCAGGCCATGGCCGGTGTCGATGTCGAGGACCCGCGTGGTCTCGAGGCTCTCCAGATCGATCTCGGCCACGCTGTCGCCGTTGAAGCTCGCGACGAAGAGGCGCTTTCCGCCGGGCCGCAACGCGAGATCACTCGGAAAGGGATCCACCGCGATCGTGCGCGTCACGGCCTGCGTGGCCGTATCCACCACCGCCACGCCCCCGGCCTTCTGGTGGAGCAGCACGAAGAGCTGGCGGCCCTGCCCCGAGATCGCGAGGCGCAGCGGCTTGCCGGGAACGTCGATCGCTTCGCCCAGAACCTCCCCGCGAGCCACGTCGATCACCGAGACGGAGCGGCCGTCGTAGTTCGCCACGTAGAGCCGCCCGCCATCGGTCGAGAACGCGAGCCCGGTCGGGAAGCGCCCCACGCGGATCTCCTTCCGCACGACCTCGAGCGTCAGCGGATCGATCAAGCTGACCGATCCGGAGTGGGAGCTGGCCACGGCCAAGAGCGGAGGGTCCGAGCGCAGCGCGAGCCCCTGAGGGAAGAGCCCGACCGGCAGCACGCGGATCTCATGCTCGAGCTCGTGGTCCACGACCGAGACCGTACCGTCGCCGGAGTTGGCGACGAAGACTCGCGTGCCGGCGTGCTGGCAGGCAACGAGCAGAGCCGCCACCAGCAGCCGAGCCCCGCGGCCGAATCCTCTGAGTCGCAGTCTCAGGAGCAGGTCTGGCCTCTCGGTCCTATCCACGCCGGATCTCACGGCGGCGGATGCTAACACGAGCCCGCCGCGGAGCGGTATGCTCTGCGGGCTCCCTGGGATCTCACCGGATCTCGTGGGGTGCAATCGGAGATCCTCGGTGCCCCCTGGCCCACGACGACCCAGACCTCGAGTTCGCTTGTACAACGCCGTGGGCCGAATTCTGGAGCGCCTCGGACGGGGAGGGGAGAGCTTCGTGGCCGCCGAGGAGGCGCTCTTCGAGGAGGCGCGGCGTGGCGCAGGCCTTGAGGACTTCGGCGCCCGGGACTTTCGCGAGCCGCTGCGGGTGCTGCTGCACGCCTACGACGCCGAGTCCCGGCTGACGCCGCTGGGGCGCACGATGGTACGCGCGGAGCTCCTCGGAGCTCTGACCAGCCGGCTGCGCGTTCAGGAGGCCTGGAAGCGAAAGCCCGAGCTCCTCACCTCGCCCGTGCGCCAGCCGATCTTCATCCTCGGTCTTCCGCGCACCGGGACGACGGCCCTCCACCATCTGCTGGCTCAGGATCCGGACCACCAGCTGCTGGAGTACTGGCTCGCCAGCGCGCCGGGCCCGCGACCGCCCCGCGAGACCTGGCCGAGCGATCCCCGCTACCGCGACGCCCAGCGTGGGCTCCGCATGATGTACGGCCTCGACCCCGAGCTGCGCACCATCCACCGGATGACCGCCGACGGACCCGACGAGTGCCGCCATCTCTTCGTGCAGTCGTTCCTCGACCACACCTTCGACCACAACGCCACGATCCCCTCCTACACGCGCTTCTTCGCAGCCCAGCCCATGGACGGTGCCTACGCGCGGCACCGCGACGTGCTCAAGCTCATTCAGGCCGAGACGCGGGAGCGACGCTGGGTGCTCAAGTACCCCGCCCATCTGCGCAACCTCGAGGTCCTGCTGGCGACCTACCCCGATGCGTGCCTCGTGCAGACGCACCGAGACCCCGCCCGCGTCCTGCCGTCGATCTGCAGCCTGGTGGCGGGCTGGCGGGGCTTGTACGAGGATGACATCGACCCGGGCTGGATCGGACGCTGGCAGCTCGACTTCCTGGCGTCGATGGTCGAGAGGGCGATCGAGGTCCGCGCACGCTCGGCGCAGGCACGCTTCTTCGATCTTTCCTTCGCGGAGCTGCGGCGGGACCCGATCGCCGCCGTAGGCCGCCTCTACGATCACTTTGGCTTCACGCTCTCCGCAGAGGCCGAGCGACGCATGGTCGCCTGGCACGCCCAGCAGGGGGACGGCGAGTCCGGGAGCCATGTCTACCGCTCCGCCGATTTCGGGCTCTCGCCCGAGACCATCCGCGAGCGCTTCAAGCCGTACACGGAACGGTTTGAGGTCGCTGCAGAGCCGCTGGTCTAGCGGCTGCGGAGCTCGGCCCACGGGACCACGCGTGTACGTGGCTCGGGGTGCTCGTGGGCGCGGATCCAGCGCAGACACATGGTGCCGCGCGTGTGGCCCGCCGTCTCGAGCCAGTTCTCCACGCCGGGATCCCGATGCGCGACGACGATGCGGACCGATCCATCGCTGCGGTAGCGTGCCTGATGGTGGTTCAGCGAGATGCGGTGGTAGCGGTAGTCGAGCGACTCCATCCAGTGATTGTTGAGCTGGAAGTTCCAGTACTCGCAGGGAGGGGGCTCGACCTCGATGACCAGGGCCTCGTGCTCCGCCAGCACCCAGTAGCCGTGGAAGTAGGCGATGTGCGGATCTCCGTGCGCCGCTCGGGCGCGCTCCGGATCGAAAAGGGGGAGCCGGTTCGGCTGGCGAGCGAAGGACTCGGCCCAGTCCGCAAAGAGCTCCGCAGTGCCCTGCACCCACGCCCCCGCGCGTGCCAATCCCGTGTCGATCTGCTCGGCGCTGAGGGGCGCCGGCGGGCCGCTCGCACCGAGTCGCTCCAGGCTCAGCGTGGCGGCGCGTTCCCGCTTCCGGTCCAGAAACGTCTGCCGCACGATGAGCAGCGAGGTCTCCGGCTCCATGGGCAGCCAGTTGCCCGGCTTGCGAGCGCAGCTCAGCAGGATCTCGAAGCGCCCGTCGGGGTCGATTTCGAGATCGGTGGCCTCGAGGTATCCCGACGTTCCCGTGCGTTCCCCCGAGCCGTAGCTTCCCAGGTAGGTTCCGAAGCCGAGATAGTGCACGCTGCCGCGCGTGCCGTGGAGCTGGTACTCGTAGCGGCCGCTGATCGTGGCGCTCTCGTAGCGATTGTCGGGATTGTCCGCCCCGAGCTTCAGCGTCTCGTGGGCGGGCCTCCGCAGCACGGGGGCCTTGGGATCCGCACCGTCCAGGAAGGCCTCGAGAGCTGAGCGGCTCAGGCGTCCGAGATACCGGTAGCCCTCGGCACGATCGAGCGGGTCTTTGGGGGATCCCTCGCGCAGTACGACCTCACCGGCCCGGCGCAGGGCCTCACAGAACTCCGCCCAGGATCGCCCGTCGACGACACGTCGCGTGGGATCACGTGCCGACACGGCTTCCCCTCCCGCTCGACCCCCCCCGAGGGCTTCGGGGCCGCGTCCGTCGGGTGACGCTCGATCTCATCCCGTCTCCCCCGCGATCCGCTCGAACTCGATCTCCTCGAGCCGGCCCCGCTCTCCCCGCACCTCGAGGGCCCCGGGGAGAAGACGCATGCGAGCGGAATGGAAGATCAGCTCGAGCCCGTGCGCAGCGTGCTGCTCCGCCCAGAGCCGACACTCGATGCGTTCGAGCGACTCCGGCGCATCGTAGGCGTAACGAAGACGGACGCGGTCGCCCGCCCGCAGATCGGAGATCCTCCGTCGGTAGAGGCGTGCCTGGTTGGCGATCAGATCGTGCTCGAGATGGACGCGGCCCACACCTCCGCGAACCTCGATATCGAGATCGACCTCGATGCGGGTTCCGGGCTGCGTCGTCAGGAACTGCCCTCCGAAGACGAACTGTGCATGCGGAAGCGGAAGCACCGGTGCGACGGACTCCGCGATCAGGCGGAACTCCCGTTCCCGGGCCTGGCCCCGAGGAACCCACCGGCTTGCGGCGGCGGCCTGCTTCAGAAAGCGGGTCTCTCCGTCGGCGAGCGGCAGGCGGCGCCGTTCGGGGCTGAAGAGCCGCCGTTTCGGCAGCGTGTACTTCCGGCAAGCGGCAAAGCCCTCGTCGCAGAGATAGAGCCGCGAGAGCGGATCGAGAGCCCCGATCATCCGGGCGTAGGTGTTCGCGAAGTAGAGGGTGCGACTCGACTCGTAGCGCCGGAACACGCTGCGGCCCGGAAAGCCCCGTGCGGTCTCCTCGAGGCCCAGGTAGTCGAGGATCGAGAGCGGGAGATCGATCTGCATGTAGGGCGCATCGATGCGCTGCCCCGGTGCATCCGGCGAGAGCGCGATGAGGACGCTCCAGTTCTGGGTCAGGAGCTTGGTGACGTCGTCGACCCCGATGGGCACGCCCGCCGACTCGTCGGATGCGATGAGAACCAGCGTGTCGTCGAGCACTCCCTGGCGTTCGAGCGCCTCGATGAACTCCGCCACCGCACGATCCAGATACTCGATGGCCCATCCCAGGCTGCGCGAGGCATGCTTCGTGCTCTGGAAGCTGTGGGGAACCGTGTAGGGATGGTGGGTGCCGACGCTGAGCAGCACCAGGAACCAGGGGTCGGGCTGCTCTCGCAGCGCGTCGATCATCTCGAGGCTCTGCTCCAGATAAGCTCGGTCATCGACCCCCCACTGGCTTCGAGCGTACGACCGCTCGAAGAACTCCTCGCCGTGCACGCGGTCGAAGCCGATTCGCTGCATGAACTGATCCTTGAACATGAATGCCAGGGGGGCCGCTTGGAGGTAGATCGTCTGGTAGCCCGCCTTCGAGAGCACGGCCGGGAGACACTCGACGCCGCCCGTCACCAGATACTCGGACATCTTCGGTGCGGCCGTCACGAGCTTGGGGTAGTCGCCGCAGAGCAGCGCATACTCGCCGCGGTTCGTCTGCCGCTGGTGAGAGACGAAGCTCGCGTAGCTCAGACCCTGCCGAGCGATCGCGTCGAGCTGCGGCATCCGGATCGAAGAGGTCACGCCGTGGAACTCCGCCAGCCCGTCGAGGTAGGCGCCGGAGACCGCCTCGAGCAGCACCAGGAGCACGTTTCGGGCCTGCGGACGCGCACGGGAGGCGAGCCGGGGGGTGCCCGAGAGGTCGCCGCTCTCTCGACGCGCCAGGGCGCCGGGCGCGGCGCGCAGCTCGGGCGAGAGCAGCCAGCTCACGTTCTCAGCCACGAAGGAGCTCTGCCGCCAGCTCAGCAGCGCGGGGTCCACGGGCCAGAGCCAGAGCAGCAGCCAGAGAGGAGCGGCCAGGAAGCCGAGCTCGCGCGTCGCGCTTCTCCGTTGTTGGTGGGCGAGCCAGAGCCATCCCAGCGGCAGCACCACGAGGGCCAGCAGCAGACCCGGGCTCGAGACCGCGAGAGCGGAGCCGCGCAGAAAGACGGGATCACGGAGAAAGGCTGCGTAGGCCAGACTCACCGCGGAGCCGAGTGCTCGGATGTGCTCGTAGTTTCCATAGAAGAGCAGGCTCCAGAGCAGCACGAGTGCGCCGCCGATCGCGCGCAGGCGCCCTCGCAGCAGGCTCGCCGGCCAGGCGACGAGCAGCGCCAGCGCGGTGTCCGAGAGCAGCCCACGCAGGTCCGGCAGCTGCGGGGGGGAGCCGCTCTCCAGGACCAGCATGGCGCGCGAGAGCAGCGGAGCGGTGAGAAAGGCCGAGAGCCACAGTGCGAGCGCGGCGCCCGGGAACCGGCCGCTCGTCCGGCGCGGCCGTGCAGGCTTTCGGATCCTGCTTCGTGACCGGCGCGACACCGATGCGGGTCAGCCGCGGAATGCGGGCAGCACCTTCTCGGCGAAGAGCTGCGCGGGAACCCGTGTGTCGCGGCCGAAGAGCTCCATGATGAAGAGCGTACAGCCGAGCTTCCGGTGGCGCTCGATGCCGTCGATCACGCGATCCGGTGTACCCCAGAGGCCGTGCTCTTCGAGTGTCGCTCCCAGGTGACCGCCGTAGATCCGTCCGGCCTTCTCCAGTGCCGCACGGGCGGCGGCCTCGTCCTCACCGAGCACGACCAGGCACTGCTGGGAGATCTCGAGCGTGGCCGGGTCGCGACCGATCTCGTCGCAGCGTCGGTGGAGAACCTCCACCTTGGCCGCGAGCTGCGGCTGGAAGACGCCCATGTTGTTCCAGATGTCGGCGTGGCGGGCGGCAATGCGCATCAAGATGCGCTCTCCGCCTCCTCCGATCAGGATCGGCGGTCGACGAACGGGCTTCGGGGCGCAGAACGCCTCCACGACCTTCGCGGTTCGACCCTCGAACTCCGCTCTCTCCTCCGTCCAGAGCCGCTTCAGGATCTCGGTCATCTCCTCCAGAGCCCGCAGGCGCTCCCCAAGCGGTGGGAACTCGCAGCCGTACGCGCGGAATTCGGCCTCGAACCAACCCGCCCCCAGACCCGCGATGCAGCGACCGTTGGAGATCCGATCGATCGTTGCGATCTGCTTGGCGAGTACGGCGGGGTTCCGAAAGAACGGCGGTGTGACGAGCGTGCCGAGCTCCACCCTTTCGGTGAGGGCCGCCACGGCTGCCAGCTCGCTCCAGGCCTCGAAGATCGGGAGCGTGGGGTTGGGAATCCCGTAGAGGTGGTCACAGACCCAGAGCGAGTCGAAGCCCAGCCGTTCGAGCTCGAGGGCCGTCGTGCGAGTCTCCTCCCACGAGCGTTTGATCTGGGGAAGCGTGACACCGAAGCGCAGACGTCGATCCATGGAGGCATCTTCCGCCAGGGCGTCGGGCGAGTCAATCAACCGCGCGCGTCTCCTGCCACCGCCCCGGCTAGGGAAGCGTGACGGCATATGCGGTGCCGTTGCGCGGGGAGGCGGCGGCCTCGCAGACACCGGTTCCGGGTCGATGGGTCACGGCCATGACGCGACCGTGCTCCCACGGCCCCGCCACGAGCAGCCTGTGGCCGCGGGCGCTCAGTCCCTCGCGCACCTCGGCTGGAACGCGCGACTCGGCCACCACCACGCCGGGCAGTGCATGGCGTGGGTAGAAGGAGCTCGGCATGTGCAAGCTGTGGAGCGTCGGCGCATCGATGGCCTCTTGCAGATCTCGGACGCCGAAGTCGACGCAGCCGATGAAGAGCTGGACCGTCCATTGGTCCTGCTGGTCTCCTCCCGGTGTCCCGAACGCCATCATCCGCCCGTCCGGGAGCCGGGCGAGCGAAGGCGTCAGCGTCGTTCGCGGCCGCTTGCCCGGCGCGAGCGCGTTCGGGTGCTCGGGATCGAGCACGAACATCTGCGCCCGGGTTCCGATCGGGAAGCCCAGCTCGGGGATCACCGGAGAGGACGGAATCCAGGCGCCGCTCGGGGTGGCGCTGACCAGATTGCCGTGCCGATCGACCGCGTCGAGGTGGGTCGTGTCGCTGCGTCCGCGCTGCGCGGCTCGAGCCTGCGGCTCGAAGAGCGCCTGGAGGTCGGGACCGAGGCGCGGCCAGCCGTCGGGCAGGCGCCCGAGGCCCGGGCGCAGCTCGAGCGAGGCGCGGCCGGGATCGATGCGCCCGCGGCGAGCGGCGTTGTAGGACTCCGAGAGCAGCTCATCGAGTGGGACCTTGGCGAAGCGCGGATCCCCGTAGCAGGCCTCGCGGTCGGCGTAGGCGAGCTTCGCACACTCGATCCAGGTGTGCAGGGCCTCCACGCTTCCCGCGCCCATCGCCGAGAGATCGAAGCCTTCGAGCAGGCGGAGCTGCTGCAGGAAGACCGGCCCCTGGGTCCAGGGCCCGCATTTCCAGACCTCGGCGCCGTGGTACTGGCCGTGGACCGCAGTCTCGATCGCGCCCTCGTACTCAGCGAGGTCCTCGGCGGTGAGAAGCCCGGCATGACTCTCGCCGCTTGCGTCGCGCACCGGCTCTCGAACGAAGCGCTCGATGATCTCGGCGGGCTGCCCGCGGTAGAACAGGTCGCGCGCCGCGCGGATGCCGGCCTCGCGCCCACCGCGCGCGCGGCGCTCCGCCTCGGAGAGATCGCCGAGCAGCCGCGCGTAGGCCGGATTCGTCTGCCGCTCCCCGATCGCACGGACCGGCAGGTAGAGATCTGCGCTGCTGGGCCACTCCTCACGAAAACGCGGCTCGAGCCCGCGGATGAACTCGTGTAGCGCCCGGTACATCGGAAACCCTTGCTCCGCCAGCCGTCTTGCGGGCGCGATCACCTCGGACAGGCTGCGCGTTCCAAAATTCTCGAGCAGCCGGCACCAGGCATCGAGGGCGGCGGGGACCGTGGCCGCGAGCAGCCCGTCGGGTGGAATCAGCTCGATCCCGAGCTCCCGCATCCGCTGGAGAGTCGCGGCGCGCGGCGCCGTTCCCTGTCCCGAGATCGCATGGCAGAGCCCGCTTCCGGCCTCGTAGAGCAGGATGGGCACCTCGCCTGCGGGTCCGTTCATGTGCGGCTCGAGAACCTGCAGCGCGAAACCCATCGCACACGCGGCATCGGCCGCGTTGCCCCCCTCCGCGAGCATCTGTGCCCCCACCTGGGTGGCCAGGTAGTGCCCCGCGCTCACCGCTCCCCCAAAGCCCCGCAGTGTGGGTCTGGTGGTGAACGTCATGCGCGGATTCTAACCCGGGGCCTCAGCGCGGCCTCCGCTGGGTCCCGGTGTCGTTGGAGCTCGTGCGGACCCCGTCGGGGCACGGCTCACGGGCCCTTGCAGAGTAGGGCACTGAAGGTGCCGCCGGAGAGCTTCGGCTTGCAGAAGGGTTTGGGGCTCTTGATGCGGACGGGATCGCCCTCGAAGCGCGCCTCGGCGCACTGACCGGTCTGCGCCGCCACGCTGGCCTGGCCAGGGCCGGGCCGATCGGCGAGTGTGAGGCTGAACCGGAGCCGCGTGACGGGTCTCTGCGGCAGCCGGTCGAGCGTCATTCCTCGTGCGCGAAGCTTGAACCGGAGCGCAGCCTTGGAGGTGGCCGTGAGATCGCGAATCTGGAGCTTCGAGAGACCCCGTGCGGAGCCCGCAGCACAGGCCGGGGGAAGGGCGCCCGAGCGGTTCGTGTAGCGCCAGGTCCGCTTGCCCGGACGCCCCGAGCTGCGCCAGCCGTCCTCCGGGCCGCACCCGGTGCCCGGTGACCCAGCGGGAACTCCGAGCTCGTAGAGGAGTCCCTGGTCGTCCTCGATCCAGAGATGGGCTCCGCGCGCGGCCGGGTCGGGCGGCTCGCCCCCGGCCGCCACGCCAAAGAAGCCCTTCGCCTTGATCTCGTGTCCGCCGGGCCGGTCGAGGTTCTTGAGCGAGAGCGAGAAGCGGGAGGGGTTCTGGTCCGGTGGGAAGCGCGGTGTCTGGGACCAACTCAGCGTCGTGCACTCGTCGGAGGCGTCGGGCTTGCCGTCGCCGTCGAGGTTGACGCAGCCCGGGATCGCTTGGTTCTGGCAGCCGGTGCCGGGCAGGCAGGTGTCGAGGCTGCAGATGTCTCCGTCGTCGCAGTCGAGTGGCGGCCCGCCCGTGCAGGCGCCGCCGCTGCACACATCGGCGGTCGTGCAGGTGTCTCCATCGTCGCACGGGAGG
>JBHHVJ010000014.1:0-70686 GCA_046754285.1 Myxococcota bacterium
GTCCCCCTTTGCTGAGTTGACACATTCGGGGTAGGAAATCTCCTCCACAGGGAGGGGAAGATGAGAGGGAAGCGGAGCAGCAGTCGAAGGGGGTCGGCGTCGCCGAGGGGCGGAGCCGAGCGGAGCGAGGCGGCGGCCCTCGGCGACGCCGTGCGGGGCCGGTCCGACGACGCCGTGAGTCTGGATCCGGACCTTGTCCGATCGAACGATTCACCCGGCTCCCCGAACTCTTTGCAGGTCGTCTGGATCGAGACCGGAAGCGGACGCCTGCTGGGACGAATCAATCGGTTGCCCGACTACGGCTCAGAATGAGGTTCTTGTCGTCGGGGCTGCGCGCTGACCCTCGTCGGTGACTTTGTTGGCCCGCTCGGGATACCTACGGGAGCGGGTGATCGTCAGCCGTGGAGCGTGGAGGATGAACCTGCAACGTGGAGCCGCTCTCGTCAGGCGAGTTTGTTTTCTCGAAGGAGCACTTCGGAAGGGAAATTCACCGTCAAGACGGTGCCGCGGGGGATTTCCGGTCTAGGGGTTGCAGGGCTCGGGGATTACCTCGTTCTCGATGTGACCGATGCGCTCGATCTCGACGCGGACGCGGTCGCCCGGACGTAGGAAGCGTGGGGGCTCGAAGGCCATCCCCACACCGGCCGGTGTTCCCGTGGAGATCACGTCTCCCGGCTCGAGCGTCATCACGGTCGACAGGGTTGCGACCTGCTCGAAGCAGTTGAAGATCATGGCACGGGTGCTCGCGTCCTGACGAAGCTCGCCGTTGATCCAGGTGCGCAGGCGCAGGTCGTGCGGGTCGCCGATCTCGTCCGGCGTGACGAGCCAGGGACCGAGCGGGCCGTGCGTGTCGAAGGACTTGCCCAGCGTCATGGTGGGTGCGCGCCGCTGCCAGTCGCGCACGCTCAGGTCGTTGAGGATCGTGTAGCCCCCGATCACCTCGGGGGCCTGCTCGGGCGCGACGTGTCGCGCGCGACGTCCGATCACGATCGCGAGCTCCCCCTCGTAGTCCAGCTCGTCGGAGACGCGCGGAAGGTGGACGGGAGCGAAGGGCGGGTGGATGCAGGAGACCTGCTTGTTGAAGAAGAGCGGAAACTCCGGCGCGTGCCGTCCGGTCTCACGCACGTGATCGACGTAGTTGAGACCGATCGCAAGACACTTGCTCGGCCGGACGGGCGGCTCGAGCGCGAGTGGATCGAGTGGGCGCCGTGCGGCGGCGCCCTCGCAGGCCGTGCGAGCGCGCGCCAGCCCCTTCGGCCCCATCGCGAGCAGCGCCGGCAGCGTGCGGGGAAGCGCGGGATCCGCGACGGCCAGGTCGACGACCCCGTCGGAGACCACGATGCACAGGCGCGTCCTCCCGGCGTGGCGAAAGCTGGCGAGCCTCACGGCGGGGCAGGGTATCAGGTCGAGGGCCAGCTCTCGTCGTCGTGGGGGCGTGACCGCCGCGTCGACCGCCACAGGCCTCGCTCGCTGAAGCAGCTCCAGCCCCAGCGCAGCCAGCCGATCAGCGCCTGGGCGAGCCAGAGCGCCCAGGCCAGCATCAGCACGCGGTACACCCAGAGCGGAAGCGTGAGCGCCGAGGCCGTGGGAAGCGTGGCGCCGCTGCGGTCCTGGTACCAACGCAGCAGCTTCGCGCTCGAGCCGTTCCCGCGAATGTTCATGTCGGGAAGCCCGAGCAGACCGTGCTGGATGCCCCAGATCAGTGCGACGAGGGCCGCCAGCGTCCAGAGCGCCAGCAGGATCTGCAGAGCATCGAACGCGTACGGCGTGGCGCTCCCCGCGTACCTCTGACGCCAGCCGAGTGCCAGCAGCCAGCCCGCGACGAGCAGGCCGAGCGCGATCGGCACCTGGGTGAGTCCGACGAACAGCAGCAGCCAGCTTCCCCAGCCGAGCGGCGTCAGCGAGAGCCGGCCCAGTCCGAGCGCCGCGATGGCGAGGACCGCCAGTACGCTCCAGAACAGGACCGCGGGTCCCAGGCGTGGACCGTCCACCATCAACGTCCAGCGGTCCGAAGAGAGCGCCAGGTCGATCTCCGTGTTGACGCTGGGCACACCCAGCTCGACCGGTGCGACGGAGAACAGGCTCGAGATCCCGCGGGCCTCGCGCCAGGCCAGCACCGCTCTGTGCGTACCCGGCAGGATCGGGAGGGTCACCTCGCGATCGACCTGCCGGATGGGCTGGCGCGACCCGTCGATCTCGACCCACTGCAGCTCGCTGGATTCGGGGAGCCGCAGCGCGTGGCGGGCTCCGCGGTTGGCACGCAGCTGGATCTCCAGACGAACGTCGGCTGCGCGCAGGCCAGGGGTCGTCTGCAGCCGCGCCCGGTCGATCGTGAAGGTGCGGCCGCCGACGCCTTCGGGTCGCGAGATCGCGAGCGTCAGCGCCTCACCCGGCCAGGGCCTCCACTCCCGAACGCGGCCGCCCGTGACGCCGTGGATCGGTGGAATGCCGCTCGAATCCACGTGCCAGACGGGTGCGACGTCGAGCCGCCAGACCTCGCTGAACGGGGCGCCCTCGGGCGCGGTGAGCACGAGGCTCTCGGTGGACTTGAGCGAGGAGCTCCACTCCACGCGTGTCTGCGCGGGGCTCAGGCTGAGCACCACCTGGCCGTCCTCGACCCGGACGCCCTCGCGGGTCACGGACTCTCCCGGCAGCAGTGGGATGTGCAGCACGAGCGCGTGACCGGAGGGCGAGACCCGGAAGACGGCCGTCTGAAGCTGCCAGGTCAGGCCGAGCCGGAGCGTGCGCTCCACGCGCGCGAACGGCTCGAGCTCTCCCGGCTCGAGGGGAGCTCTGGCGTGCTCTCCGGCCTCGCGGACCCGCGTGAGCTGAAGCGTGTCCGCGGGCCGCCCGTCGGGCTCGACACCCTCGAGCACCCAGCCCTCGGTTCGTCCTCGCACGTGGTGCGGCCGCAGCGGAAGCGGGATCCGCAGCGACTCGCGTGGCGGCAGCGGCCCCCGCATCACGATCTGGTGTAGGCCTGGATCGAGCTGGATCCAGAGCTGCCCCCCCGGATCGTGGGCGAGCGCGGGGGCGGGCGTGCCGTCGAGGAGAACCACGGCGGGGAGCCAGTGCTGGGCCCCACCGGGAAGAGGTACGGCCGTCTCGGCTGCGACGTGGATCCTCACCCGCAGCTCGAGCTTCGTCGGAGACGCGAAGAGCTTCAGCTCGGGGCTCGCCGCACAATGTGGGTGACACTCCGGTGGCTTCAGCAGCTGCTCCCGCAGCTCTTCGAGAAGCTGCGGCGGTGGGAACTCGGCTGCTGCGGCTCGAGGCGTCAGCAGCCCTCCCCCGACCAGGAGCGCGACGAGTGCACTGACCGCACCCGAGCGCCGTCGCGCGAGCGAGCCGAGCGATCCCGGCCCCAGGGTGCCGGTGATCAGCCGGAGCGCGAGCGCAATCAGGAGACCCACACGGACGAAGGAGAGCCCGGAGGTCAGCCAGGGCGGAGCCAGCCAGAGCCCGAACGTCTCCCCCGCCTCGACCGGCCCGCGCCAGGCGAGGCGGACCTGGTGCCACTTCCAGCGTGGGAGCCCGGGGCCGGTCGAGACGAGCGCCTGCGGGTCGGGCGCGTAGTACGGCCGCCGCTCCCTGTACGACTCCGCGACGCCCTCCGCCAGCGTCCCGATACGACCGCGGCGCTTTCTCTCCACGCCGGCGCGAGCCGGAACGCCCTCCTCCGGGGCCACCGCGGCCGGAGTCTTTGCGGCGGCCAGCTCACGCTGCGGAGGCTCGGGAGGAATTGCCTGCCAGGGCCGCTCGAGAGCGGGGTAGACGGCCTGCCGAAGCTGCTGTACGGAGAACGGAAGGGCCAGGAGCACGAGGCCGGTCGCCGCGGCCAGTGCCGCGCCACGCAGCCAGCGTTGTGGGCGGCCCGGGGGGATCGCCCGCAGCAGAGACTGCGTGCCCAGCAGTACGAGCCAGCTCCAGCGGGGGGCTCCGGGCTCGGGGTAGATCAGCGTGAGCGTCAGGAGCGCGAGTGCGCCCCAGCCCCACCCCCAGAGCTGCGCAACCGCCAAGGCGCTGACCAGCACCAGAAAGATCTCGAGCAGCGACCAGCCGGTGATCCAGCTGCTGCGGACGTCGTCGACGCCGCTGGCATGCAGCAAGCGCCAGCCCGGAGGCAGCTCGAGCTGCGCCTCGACCTGCGTGAAGTCGTGAAGCCAGCCGACCGCGGGCAGCGTGGAGCGGGTGCCCTCGACCCGGCTGTCGGCGTCGAGCTGAAGCGGCCCCTGGCGCAGCTCGAGCCCCACGCGGGGGGAGCCGGGAAGCCGGCTGAGAAGCTGGTCGCGGCCGTCGATCGCCGCGCGCCCGAGGTCCGTGAGCTCGCCCATCTCCAGCCGCCAGCTTCGCACCAGCGTGCCCTGGATCCGGTCGTGCAGCGTGTAGCCCTGCCCGTCGAAGTCGAGCCACCAGGTGCGCACGAGCTCGAGCTGGTCGGGCGCGGGGTCGGCATCGCCGCGACGTCGTTCGACGAGTCGCATGCGATCGCCGGACTTCATCAGGTAGGCGGGAAGCGGCCTCCACTCCGCAGGCAGCGTGGTCTGCTGGGGATCGATGGCCGGCACACCCTCGACATCGACGAGACGCAGGCCGCTGCGGGCCTCGAAGACCCAGACCTCCGCGTCATCCCAGGGTCCCTGGGTCTCCGGAAGCTCCAGCGCCTCGATAGGCCCGGTGCTGCGCGCGGTGAACGAGAGGCGCCAACGGCCCGGTCGGATCTGGATGCGCAGCCCGCCGTCCGGCTCGAGGCGCGCGGGAAGGAGGGAGTCGAGCGAGAGAGCCACGAGCCCCGGGGGGAGCACCGGCCCGAGACGAATCTCGCGGTTGGCACCCGAGGCGCGCAGCTCCACGCGCGTCTCGACGAGGAGGGGGATCTCGTCGATCACACGGCGGTGCACGATCACCTCGAGCCGGCTCTCCTCCCCCGCGCTCGGCTCCTGCTTCTGGAGCCAGAGGCGTCCGGCCGGATCGCGGCGCGGGAAGGCGATGCGCTCCCCCCGCAAGGACAGGGAGAGCAGACCCGTCTCGGGGGGAATGGCAATCAGCTCCGGGAGCGACGGCCAACGAAACCGGCCGCTCACGCGGTGGCGGCCCTTCGGGAGCCAGACGCTCGGCACTCCCGCGTGTCTGACGACGACGGCCGCCTGGTCGTCGACCTCGACGTCCTCGGGCCAGATCCGCTCGTCGCCCGGAAGCGGCGCCCAGAGATCACGATGGACGCGCCAGTCTTGCTGGAAGCGCCCGCCGCTCGGCTGCAGGACGAGCTCCAGGCGGGCGGGCCAGGCGCACTGGCGGTGCTTGGCCGGCGCTTGGAGGAATGGACAGAGCGCCTCCTTCTGGTCCTTCAGGACCCACTCGACCCAGGGCTCGAGGGGCCTGGGGACGACCGGGTGCGGATCGCGCGCCTGCGCGGCGATCCCCGTGCCCAGGATCGCCACCAGCGCCAGAGAGATGCACGTGCCGCGCCAGGCCATGCGCCTCCTATCGGCCGGCGCATCGAGGAGCCGCAGCGCCGCGAGCGTGCGGCGTGCTCCGCTCAGCGAAGCTGTGCGGGATCCCAGTACTCTCTCCAGTGCTCGATGCGCCCCCGGGCGATGCGGCAAACGGCCATGCCGTCCCAGCGGATCGATCGGCCGTCGGCACGGCGCCGCGCGCGGATCGTCCACTCACTCAGCACGTGACTTCCCTCGACGGCAAGCCGGTGGATCTCGAAGCTCTCCGGAGACAGCTCGGCGAAGGAGCGCTCGACGAGTCGACGATAGGCGGCCTTTCCGCGCAGCGGCTCCCGGCGCGGAAGCTCGATCTCCATGTCGTCGGCCCAGAGCGCGAGGTAACCCTCGACGTCCCGCTCGAGGTAGCAGCGGCGGCGCCGCTCGAAGAGCGCCTCCGCCTCCTCCCTGGTGAGCGGCTTGGCCGCTGACCCCCTCATTTCCCCATTATGGGCGCATGGGACGCGGCCTGTCATGGCCGCTCACCGCCCCCGGGGCTCTCGGCGTTCAGCTCAGCTCGGCCGAGGAGTAGCCCAGCAGCTGGCGGGCGATGATCAGGCGCTGGATCTGTCCGGTCCCCTCGTAGATGTCTGTGATGCGCGCATCGCGGAACCACTTCTCGGCGAGGTGCTCGCGCGTGATGCCGATCGCGCCCAGGATCTCGAGGCAGCGCGAGGTGGCCGTGCGCGCGACCTCGCCCCCTTTGGCCTTGGCGATCGAGGCCTCCATGTTGTTCGGCTGACCCTCACTCGTCATCCACATGGCGTGCAACACGTCGAGCATGGCCGCCTCGATGTCCGCCTCGATCTCGACGAGCTGCTGCTGCAACGCGGAGCGAGAGGGCTTGCCGGCGCTCCAGTCCACCTCGATGCCCTCGCGGGCCAGCGCCTCGCGCGTGAAATCGAGCGCGGCGCGGGCCATGCCGAGGCCGATCGCGGCGACGAAGGGCCGCGTGCTGTTGAAGGTCTTCATCACGCCCCGAAACCCGCCCGCACCCTTCTTGGCAATGCTCTCATCCCGGCCCAGCAGGTGGTCGCGAGGAATCCGACAGTCGCGAAAGACCATTGCGGCGGTGTCGTCCGCCCGGATCCCGAGCTTCTTCTCCTTGTGTGTCACCTCGAAGCCGGGGGTGCCCTTGAAGACGATGAACGACTTGATCCCCGCACGGCCGGCGCTCTTGTCGATCGTGGCCCAGACCACGATGCCGTCCGCCTTGCAGCCCGTGGTGACGAATATCTTCTCTCCGTTCAGTACCCACTCGTCACCGTCGAGAACCGCCGTCGTCTGGATGGCCTTGGAGTCCGACCCGCAGCCCGGCTCGGTGATCGCCATGGCCAGTCGCTTGCGACCCCAGCGCTCGATCTGCTCCGGCGTCCCGGTGGCCTGCAGCGCGGCGTTGCCCAGGCCCCCGCCGTCCTGGCGTATGCGCACGCTGTAGTCGCCCCAGGCCTGACCGGCGGCGATCAGCATGCTCATCACCGGAAGAGGGGAGTCGTTCTCGCTGCTCTGGCCGAGCAGCGCATAGGGATCGAGGTGCTCCGCACCGGGGATCTCGTCGGGGGGAAACTCCTCCTCGTGCTCGTCGTAGTAGCGGGCGTGCTCGCGGCAGATCAGCGCCTGCTCGCGGACGACCTCCAGGATCTTGCGGTCATGCTCGCTGAGGGTGAGGTCGATCATCGCTTGCTTCCTTCCGTTTCCCGCCTAGAGCGCCGCCAGGCCTTCCAGGACGGTCAGCGTGCGGGCGTTCCGGTACCACATCTCCACGGGGTACTCGCGGATGTAGCCGTGCCCGCCGAGGATCTGCACACCGTTATCACCGATCTTCATCGTTTCGCGGCAGACGTAGCTCTGGGCCAAGGCCGTGGCCGGTACGGCATCGAGACCGTGCTCGAGCTGGCTGGCGGCCTTCCAGACCAGCCAGCGCATCGAGTTCACCTCGATCTGCATCTCGGCCAGCATGAACGCGATGGCCTGCTTCTGTGCGATCGGCTGACCGAACGCGACGCGCTCCTTGGCGTAGGTCACCGTGAACTCCATGACGGCACGGGAGAGGCCGACCGCCAGCGCCAGGCTGCCCAGGCGGCAGGAGCTGATCAGCCGACCGCCGTCGATGCCCGCCTCGCCCCCCAGCCGTGCCTCCGCCGGGACGGCCACGCGGTCCAGCACGAGCTTCGCGAAGGGAAGCGAGCGCAGACCCATCGTCTGCTCGCGCGCCGGCTCGACCCGTAGACCCGGCGCGTCCCGCGGCACGATGAAGGCCTCGAGATCCTCCAGCCCTTGCCGGGTGCCGCCCCGTGCGAGTACCAGGAAGTGGCTGGCGCGGTCGCCCATTGGAACCAGCCGCTTCTGGCCGGTGAGCTCCCAGCCGTCCCCCTTGATCTCGGCGACCGTCTTCAGATTCGTGGCATCGAACGCGAAGCTCGACTCGTGGAGCGCGAGCGAGGCGTAATGCGGGCTGGAGCGGGTGAAGAGCGGCAGGTACTCCTCCTTCTGCTCCGCCGTGCCAAAGTCGAGCAGTGGCTGGACGAAGAGGGCGGGCGCCAAGGCGGCCGCAGCCAGCGAGACGCAGCCGTAGCCGAGCTCCTCCAAGACGATCGCGTTCGTCACCGGCGATCGCGGCGTGCCCCCGCCTCCGAACTCCTCCGGGATCGCGGCGTTCACGAGCCCAAGCTCCCAGAGCTTGCCCAGCAGCTCGTCGGAAACCCCCTCGGCCTCGTCACTCTCCCGAGCGGACTCGCGCAGCTCACCCGTGGCGAACTCGCGCAGGGTGTCGCGGATCAGCTCCTGCTCCTCGGTGGGTCCAAAGGAAATCATCGCGGCGGTTCTCCCTTCCAGGCGCGCGGGTCGGCGGGCTGGTAGAAGTACCAGGCCATCGATCCCCCGCGGCCGTCCTTGACGAGACGTCCGTTTGCGTACGCCTCGCGGTCATCCAGAAAGCCCAGCGCCAGCAAGGTCCAGTCGTGCGCGTCGGCCGTGTAGCGGACGTCGGCGTGCTCGGCAAAGCCTTCGCGGACGCGGCAGCAGCCGTCATCGATCGTGACCGTCCACACGCCCCCGCCCTGGCCGGTCAGGCGGATCTCGTAGCAGACCCGGACGTCTCGGGCGTGATCCTCCCGCAGCATGAAGGGGAGGGCCTCGATCACGGTCGCCGCGGCCGTCTCGCTGTAGGGTCCAGACGCCTCCATCTCGTTCCGGACCCACCAGAGCGCGATCTCGCGCACGATCGGCTCCAGTCCACGGCCGCGCTCCGTCAGCGCGTAGAGCGAGCGGCTGCCGGACCGGACCGTCTCCACGAAGCGCCGCTCGACGAGCTGGCGCAGGCGCGTGGCGAGCACCCGGGGCGTGATTCCGGTCCGGATGCGCAGCTCCTGGAAGCCCCGAGGCCCGTTCAGGAGGTGCCGTACCAGCACGAGCGTCCAGCGTTCTCCGATCAGGTCCAGCGCCCGGGCCACGGGGCAGAAGAGTGGAGCGGGCCCACCGGTGTCGGTCGCTGGAGCCGCTTTCGACGGCTCGGCCCGCGTCGTCCGTGTGGTCGATTCCATCTCCATAGCCGTAAGAAAACCCTATCAGAAGAAAAATCAGTATTCAATGAATACTATCAGTCATTTCCGTTCCCTAGCGAAGGGCGCGGTCGTGCTAAGATGCGCGCGCCCGGCGGTGAGGGAGGGCTCCGCAAGTGTCCGATCCGGCTGTCCTCTACGAGGTGGGGGAGGGAGGCATCGCCCGGATTACGCTGAACCGGCCCGAGAACCGGAACAGCATGACGGACGACGTCTTGGAGGGGCTGCGCGAGGCGGTGACGAGCGTCAGGGCGGACCGAGCGCTGCGCTGTGTGATCCTGACGGGGCGGGGTCGGAGCTTCTGCGCGGGGGCCGACTTCCGCGCGGGAGTCCAGCGCACTGAGGACGGAGATGATGCCGCACTTCCTCACGAGCGCTCCTTCGCGATGTACGCCCCCTTTCTCTCGGTGCTCGAGATCGAGATTCCGGTTATCGCGGCCCTGAACGGCCACGCCGTGGGCGGGGGTCTCGGGCTGGCTATCGTCTGTGACCTGCGGATCGCGAGCCAGGAGGCCCGCTACGGCGCGAACTTCGCGCGCCTCGGACTGCATCCCGGCATGGCCACCACGCACATACTCCCGCGCCTGATCGGGCTGCCCCGCGCACTCGAGCTGCTGCTGACCGGACGCCTCGTGAGCGGACGTACGGCGGCGAAGCTCGGCCTGGTCAACGAGGCCGTACCCGCCGAGCGCGTGCTCGAGCGGGCTGAGGAGCTGGCGCGCGAGATCGCGAGCGCCGCGCCCATCGCGGTGCGTCTGACCAAGGCCTCGGTCTACCGCGGTCTCGACTGGGATCCCGTCCGTGCGGCCTGGCACGAGGCTCACGCCCAGTCCCGCACGCTCGAGACGGAGGACGCCCGCGAAGGGATCCGGGCCCTGCTCGAGAAGCGCGAGCCGATCTTTCGGGGGCGCTGAGCATGGCTGCCGCTAGACTGGGCGCCTCATGACGGACTCGCCCGACTGGAAGCCGCCCCGCACCGCCCATGTTCCGGCGGGACGCGGCGAGCGACTGGTCCGGCTGGGCTCGATGATTGCCGGCATCGCCGGGGAGGCGGCGCTCGAGACCCTGCGCAGGGCTGCGGGTCGTGGGGAGAGCGGGAGCCTGGTGCTCACGCGCGCTAACGCGCGGCGCCTGACCGAGACGCTTGCCGAGCTGCGTGGCGCCGCGATGAAGCTGGGCCAGCTGATCTCGCTGCAGGGTGAGGATCTCCTGCCGCCCATGCTCCAGGAAGCTCTGGCCAGCCTGCGCGATCAGGCCTGGATGATGCCCGAGGCCCAGGTCCGCTGCGTCCTCAGCCGGGAGCTGGGCCACGACTGGCCGCAGCGTCTGGTGGAGTTCGACTTCGAGCCCATCGCCGCCGCGTCGATCGGCCAGGTGCATGCGGCCAGGACTTTCGACGGACGCGAGCTCGCCCTCAAACTCCAGTACCCCGGCGTGAGCCGGAGCCTATCAAGCGACGTCGACAACCTGGCTGCGTTCCTGCGGTTGTCGCGCATCCTGCCTGCCGAGGTGGATTTCGAGACCCTGGTGCCCGAGCTCAAGCGCGCGCTTCGTGAAGAGGCGAACTACCGGCGCGAGGCCGACCGCACCGAGCGCTACCAGAAGCTCGTGGCCGACGACCCCGACGTACGCGTGCCCGCCGTGCATCGCGATCTCTCCACGCGACACGTGCTCGCGACCGAGCGGGTTCGGGCCCGTCCGATCGAGGATCTCCGATCCCCGGAGCACTCCGCAGCGCGGCGCAACCACATCGGCCACGTCCTGGTCCGTCTCGTCTTTCGCGAGCTCTTTCACTTCCGCTTCATGCAGACCGATCCCAACTCTGCGAACTACCTGTACGAGCCCGCCCACGAGCGCCTGGCGCTGCTGGACTTTGGCGCGGCACGGTCCTTCCGGCGCGACTTCAGCGAGACGTATCGCGAGCTCGTCATCGCCGCCGTCGAGCGCGATGCAGGCAGCCTCGAGCCGGCCGCCCTGCGGCTCGGCTTTCTCCGTGAGGAGGATCCGACGGGGCTGCGGAGCGGCTTTGCGGAGCTCTGCGAGCTCTTCGCCGAGCCGCTGCGGGAAGCCGGGCCGTACGACTTTGCTGCCTCGGCCCTGGCCCATCGCTTCCGCGAGCGAAGCGTGGAGCTGATGAGCGAGTACCGCTTTGCGCAGCCCCCGATCGAGAGCCTCTTTCTGCACCGCAAGCTGGCCGGCAGCTTCCTGCTCTGCGCACACATCGGGGCCACCGTGGACTGCCGGCGGCTCTACCTGGAGCTGGTCCGCACCTGAGCGCGTCCTAGATTCCCGAGCCCTGCTCCTCGTAGTCCACGTGGATTCCGCACTCGCGCTCGTCGGCACGCTCCCACCACCAGCGGCCGGCGCGATCGTCCTCGCCCTCCTTGATGGCGCGGCTGCACGGCGCGCAGCCGACCGAGGGGTAGCCCTTGGCGTGCAGAGCGTTCACCGGCACCGAGTGCTCCCGGATGTAGGTCCAGACCTCCTCTTTGCTCCAGCGCACCAGGGGGTTGATCTTGACCCGCCCGTCGTGCAGCTCGTCGATCTCCACGGCACGGGTCTCGTCGCGGGTCACACTCTGTCCCGGTCGGAGACCAGTGATCCAGGCGTCGAGGCCGGCCAAAGCCCGCTCGAGTGGCTCGACCTTTCGCACACCGCAGCAGAGCCGGCGCTTCTCCAGCGACTCGTAGAAGAGGTTGAGGCCGTGCTCGCGGACGAGCGCCTCCACGCGCTCCGCCCGGGGAAAGTAGATCTCGATCTCGATCCCGTAGCGCTCCCGCACCCGGTCCATCAGGTTGTAGGTCTCCTGGGGTAGGCGTCCGGTATCGATCGTGAACACACGCGACCGATTCGGGTCGACGCGCTGCATCATGTGGAGGATCACCATGCCCTCGGGCGAGCCGAAGCTCGCGGACAGCGCGACGCGTGGGGCGAACCGGTCGAAGCTCCATTCGATCAACCGCTCTGCCGCCCAGTCGTTCATGTCGCCGGAGCGGATCGCCTCCAGCACGTCGTCGGAAAGCCTTGCGGGACGAACCAGCTCGAGCTGCGCCATGGGGGGTGACCTCGATCTCGGGCGGACCCTGGGGCCGCCTGGCTGAGAACCAGTTTATAGGAGTCGGGAATTTCCGTCAAAAACCTTTGATATTCCCTACTATCATGATGCAGTTTCGGGCGCTCAGGTTTCGCTCAGGGTCCGCCGCTCTGGCCATTTGTGAGAGTCCCCCCGCGCTCCGCCCGTGGATGCCGTGCGCGCCCACGAGAGGACCGGCCTCCGGCCGCCGCATCGCGCTCCGCGAGTGCGTCTTCGACAGGACGGCCTCGGCCCGGTCCCGCGGCGCCTCCCCTCGCCTGGCTGGCGTTGGCCGCGGTTCTCCTGCTGCTCGTTGGGGACGAGGCGGCCGCGCGTGGCCCGCGTCCTCCGGATCTTGCCGGGCGCTACCGGGCCGATCGTCTCGATCCCGTCGAGGCGAGCCTCACCCCCGAGGTCGAGCTCGCGCTGCCCGAGCCGGTCCGCGCCTGGCCCCCGGCCATGCGGGAGGCCCTGGCCCGCGACGTGAGCGCTGCCTGGCTGGAGACCCGAGGCCGACTCTATGGCCCGCTCCAGGTCGGGATCGGCATCGAGCTGGAGCCGCCGCTGCTGACGGCCCGAGCCGGTGGGCGCGTGCGGCTGCCGGTGGTGGCCGGGACGCGGCTGCCGATCCGGGGCACCCTGGAGCTTCCCCATCGCGGTGCGCTGCGGCGCGTCGTTCTGCTGCTCGACGCGTCCTCGAGTGCCAACGCACGCACCCTGTTCCAGAGCGCCGAGGGCACGTTGGAGCGCATCACAGTGCTCGAGGCTGAGCGCCGCGCGCTCGGGCATCTGCTTGAGCAGCTCGAGGACGACTGGCTCGAGTTCGGCCTGATCGCCTACGGCGAGCAGACCTGGCCTATCGTCCCCCCGGGCGCCTCACGCGCCGAGGTCCGCGAGGCGCTCGAGGTCTTCGCGCGCGTGCATCCCCGCGGAGAGGGTCGCACCGACCTGGTCTGCGCCCTTCGCCTTGCGAAGCAGTGGCTCGATACGACACCGAAGGGTGTGGACCGTGAGATCTACGTGCTCACCGATGGGGACCTGCCGCACTCCGGACGCTTCGTCGACTGCAAGCGTCGGCACGGACGCGGAGGGCATGAGGCCGAGGCACGCTGCGAGGCGCGGCGCAACAGGAGCCCGTGTCCGATCGAGGGCCGCTGGCCCGGCGGTGCAGGGCGCTCCGATCTCGTGCAGCTCTCGAGCTTTGCCCGCAGGCTCCGCGGACGTCTCCCGATCCATCCTCTGATCTTCGAGTCCGATCGTGCAGCGAGCGCCTACCGCGAGCTGGCGAGCCGCAGCGGCGGTTCCCTGCTCCGTGTGACAGCCCCCCAGGGCATCGATGCGGTGCTGCCGGCCCTGATCGCCCGGCGTCTGCGAGGCGTCTTTGCCCGCAACCTCAGCACGGGAGAGCGCAGCGGAGACCTGCTCCAGGCGGACCGCCGCAGCTTTTCCGGCGAGCTTCGGCTCGTGCCCGGGCCGAACGACGTGGAGCTCAGCGTGGAGAGCGAAAGAGGCACGGCCGCGCTCTTCCGCTTCCGGGTACACTCCGCGTCCGGATTCCTCGAAACCTTTCTCGCGGAGCTGCGCGAGCGCACGCGGGCTCTCGAGCAGCGCCAGGCCGAGCTCGAGCGCGCCGCTCGTGCTCGGCGCCGCGCACCGCGAGACCGCAGCCTGGAGCTCCGGACGGAGGTGCCGGTGCCGGCCGCCCCGGCCGAGTCCCCCTGACGGGCCCCGGCCCGCGTGGGGCTCCCGGCCCGACGTGCGGAAGGGCGGCCCGGCGGTGCTGGCGCCGGCGCGCGGGCGTGTCAGAATCCGGCCATGGGGCGGCCTCGCGTCTTCATCGATGGGCAGGCGGGGACGACGGGTCTGAGGATCCGTTCGGTCCTTGCGCCGCGGCGCGATCTCGAGCTCCTCGTTCCGCCCGACGAGAGGCGCAAGGACGCCACGGCGCGGCGCGAGCTCTTTGAGGCCGCGGACCTCGCAGTCCTCTGCCTGCCCGACGACGCCGCTCGCGAGGTGGACCGCTGGAGCGACGGCGTCCCCACGCGAGTGCTCGATGCGAGCAGTGCGCACCGCACCGATGAGAGCTGGGTCTTCGGTCTTCCCGAGCTCACCCCGGGCCAGCGGGCGGCGATCCGCTCCGCCCAATGCGTCTCGAACCCCGGCTGCTACGCGAGCGGGATGCTCCTGGCGCTGCGCCCCCTGCTCGATGCGGGTGTGCTGCCCCGGGACGCGCCGCTCGTCGTTCACGCGATCTCGGGCTACTCCGGCGGGGGGCGGGCTCTGATCGAACGTTGGGAGGATCCCGATCGCGGCCTGCTGGTTCTGCCCTACCCCGCACCCTATGCGCTGGATCGGGTCCACAAGCACGTGCCCGAGGTGCAGCGTCACGCGGGGCTCGAAGGACCCTTGCTCTTCGTTCCGTCCGTGGGCCCTTTTCGAGACGGGATGCGTCTGGAGATTCCCCTCCACGCGAGCCTACTCGCGGGCGGTACGACGGCCAAGGCGCTCTGGGAGGTCCTCTCGAGCCGATATCGCGAGGAGCCGTTCGTGCGGGTCCATCCGCTTCGCGATCCGCTCGAATGCGACGAACTGAGTTTCGATCCACGCGCGCTGAACGGAACCAACAGGCTCGACATCACCGTCGCCGCCAGCCCCGTCGGCCACGTGCTGCTGATCGTCCAGCTCGACAACCTGGGCAAGGGCGCCGCGGGTGTCGCGGTCCAGAACATCAATCTCATGCTCGGACTTCCCGAGACGACCGGCCTGGACGGCTGAGGTGCCGGGCCCCCCGCCCGCGCTCCCCTTCTGCCCGCCCGTCACGCGCTGGTTCCAGCGTCGCTTCGCCGAGCCGACCGACGCCCAACGGCGCGGCTGGCCCGCCATTGCGTGCGGGAGCGACACACTGATCTTTGCCCCGACGGGGTCGGGCAAGACGCTGGCCGCTTTCCTGGTCGTCGTGGATCGGCTCGTGCGCAGGGCCCTCGCGGGAGCGCTGACCGATGAGATCGAAGCAGTCTATGTCTCGCCGCTGCGCGCTCTCTCCCACGACATCCACCACAACCTGGAGGTTCCGCTCTCGGAGATCCGTCAGGAGGCCCGCGCCCTGGGCCTGTCTCTGCCACCCATTCGAGCCGCGCTGCGCACCGGCGATACAACCCCCGCCGCACGTCAGGCGCTGCTGCGCCGCGCGCCACACCTGCTGGTCACGACGCCCGAGTCTCTCTATCTGCTGCTGACGGCCGGGCGCAGCCGTGAGTTGCTGCGGGTCGTGCGCACGGTAATCGTCGATGAGATTCACGCCCTCGCGCGCGACAAGCGGGGGTCCCACCTCGCGCTCTCGCTCGAGCGGCTCGACGCGCTCCAGAAGGAGCGGCCTCAGCGGATCGGTCTTTCGGCCACGCAGCGGCCCGTGGAGGGACTCGCACGCTTTCTCACCGGTGGCGCGCTGTGTGAGATCGTGGACCTCGGCCATCAGCGGGATCTCGACCTGGCCGTGGACGTCCCCGAGGGGGAGGATCTGCAGGCGGTGGCGCCGTCCGAGCACTGGGACGAGCTGCTCGATCGCCTGGCCGATCAGATTCGCGCGCATCGGACCACGCTCGTCTTTGCGAACACAAGGCGTCTCGCCGAGCGCGTCGCCCACCGACTCTCCGAGCGGCTGCCCCCCGTGGTCGCCGGCGAGGACGCACCCGTGGTGGCCCACCACGGCAGTCTGGCGCGTGAACGACGACTCGCGATCGAGGCCCGCCTGCGGGAGGGCACGCTACGAGCGCTCGTCGCCACGGGATCTCTCGAGCTCGGGATCGACATCGGGAGTGTCGATCTCGTCGTGCAGCTCGGCTCGCCGCGCAGCATCGCGAGCTTCCTGCAGCGCGTCGGACGATCCGGCCACGCTCTGGGTCGCGTCCCGTGCGGTCGGCTGGTGCCCACCACGCGAGACGAGCTGGTCGAGTCTGCGGCGCTGGTCCGTGCGGCCTACGCGGGCCGGCTCGACGCGATCGAGCCACCGCGAGCACCACTCGACATCCTCGCGCAGCAGATCGTGGCTGCGTGCTCCTGCGAGGAGTGGGACGAGGATGCCCTCTTTGCGCTGGTCCGCCGCGCCGATCCGTATCGGGGCCTGACCCGCAGGGACTACGACGCCGTGCTCGAGATGCTGTCGCGGGGCTTCGAGACGCCGCGGGGGCGGCGCGGCACGTACCTGCACCGAGACCGCATCGGCCGCCGACTGCGCGCGCGTCGCGGTGCCCGAATCGCGGCGCTGACCTCGGGGGGAGCGATCCCCGAGAGCGGCGACTACCGCGTGGTCCTCGACCCGAGAGAGACCTTCATCGGCACCGTCAACGAGGACTGGGCGATCGAGAGCATGGCCGGCGACGTCTTCCTGCTCGGCAGCCATAGCTGGCGCATTCGTCGCATCGAGTCGGGTGTCGTGCGTGTCGTCGATGCGCAGGGAGCTCCCCCGACGCTGCCCTTCTGGCTGGGCGAGGCTCCCGCGCGGAGCTCCGAGCTCTGCCGCGAGATCTCGGCACTGCGCGAGGAGATCGCCCGCGCGCTGCTCGAAGATCGAGGGGGGATCGAGACCTGGCTGAAGGGCGAGTGCCGTCTCTCGGAGGTCGGAGCTGAGCAGCTCTGTCGCTACATCCGGAGCCAGCTCGATGCGGTGGGACGCGTGCCGACCTGCTCGGACCTGCTGGCGGAGCGCTTCTTCGACGAGGCGGGAGGCACACAGCTCGTGATCCACAGCCCGCACGGCGCCCGGATCAACCGGGGCCTCGCACTCGCGCTGCGGAAGCGCTTCTGCCAGTCGTTCAACCAGGAGCTCCAGGCCGCGGCCACCGACGACGCGCTCGTCCTCTCCCTGGGTAGCGCGCAGAGCTTTCCCCTCGAGTCCCTTACGCGCTTCCTGAGCTCGAGCACGATCGAGGACGTGCTCGCGCAGGCCATGCTCGGTGCCCCGCTCTTCGCCACGCGCTGGCGCTGGAACGCGAACCGTTCCCTGGCTGTACTCCGGATGCGCTCCGGCCGACGCGTGCCGTTCCCGCTCCAGCGCATGCAGGCGGACGATCTGCTCGCCGCAGCCTTTCCCGATCAGGTCGCGTGCCAGGAGAACGTGCGCTACCCGATCGAGATTCCGGACCACCCGCTGGTCCGCCAGACGCTGCACGACTGCCTTCACGAGGCCGCGGACCTCGAGGGACTGCGGGGCCTACTGCGAGAGCTGGAGGAAGGCTCGATTCGGCTGCACGTCATCGAGACGGTCGAGCCGTCGCCCTTCTGCCACGAGATCCTGAACGCCAGGCCCTACGCCTTCCTCGACGACGCTCCGCTGGAGGAGCGGCGCACCCGGGCCGTGGTGCTCCGGCACGTGCTTCCCGAGCACGCGAAGGACCTGGCCCGGCTCGAGCCCGAGGCCATCGAGCGCGTGTGCGCCGAGGTCGTGCCGGTCGTGCGCGATCCCGACGAGCTGATCGAGCTGCTGCTCGATGTGATCGTTCTGCGGGAGAGGGACCTGCCTGATGGGACGCGCGATCTCGTGGCCTCACTTCGCGCGGAAGGGCGCGCGGCACGCGCGACGGACGTGAGCGGCGTCGCTTTCGTGTTCGCGGCGGAACGCCTGCGATGGGTCGAGGCGCTGCTTCCAGCGGCCACGCTCGAGCCGCCGATCGAGCTGCCTGCGTCGCTGGACGAGGGCTCCATCGCCTACGACTCCGCCTTCGAGCAAGCGCTTCGCGCGCACATCGCGCTGCTCGGTCCCGTGACGCCGGAAGCTCTCGCCCACAGGCTCGGTGCCTCCGTCGCCGCGCTCGAAACACCGCTCGCGGCCCTGGAGAGCCGGGGGGTCCTCCTGCGAGGCCGCTTCCATCCCGCGCAGCCTTCGACACAGATCTGTGATCGAGGGCTGCTGGCACGCATCCATCGTTACACGCTCGCGCGTCTGCGGCGCGAGATCGAGCCGGTGAGTGCCCGGGACTTCCTCCGCTTCCTGCTGCGCTGGCAGCACCTCGAGCCCGAGACGCACCTCGTGGGGGAGGACGGCGTCGCCAGGGTGATCGAGCAGCTCGCCGGCTACGAGGCTCCGGTGGCGGTCTGGGAGGGCGAGCTGCTCGCGAGCCGAGTGCTCGGTTACCAGCCCGCGCTGCTCGACGCCCTCTGCCTGAACGGCCGCGTGGGCTGGGCGCGCCTGCGTGGAGCAGGCGAGACGCACACACCGCCCTCGCGCGCCACGCCCATCGCCCTCTTCCCACGCTCCCAGATGCACGAGCTGCTCGGCGAGGTGGGGCCGGCCGAGGAGCCGGATTCGGGAAGGCTGCGCGCCCCCGCACGGCGCGTGCGTGATCTGCTGCACGAGCGGGGGGCCCTCTTCGCTGGCGACCTGCCGGCGTTGGCGGGTCTGCTTCCGGTGCAGGTCGACGAGGCGCTGAAGGAGCTCGTGGCGGTGGGGCTCGCGAGCTGCGACGGCTTCGCGCCGCTGCGCAGACTTCTGCTCGGTGCGCGACGACGCAGCGCGCGTCGATCCTCGCGCCGCTCGGGCGGCGCGGCCTCGGCGCCGGGACCCGAGGGACGCTGGGTTCTGCTCGCACGTCCGGAACGACTGCTGGATCTCGATGCCGCGTGTGAGGCCGCGGCGTGGCGACTGCTCCGTCGCTACGGAGTCGTGTTCCGGACGCTGCTCCTGCGGGAGCGCGGGCCGTGGAGCTGGCGCGACCTGCACCGCGCCTTTCGGAAGCTGGAGGCGCAGGGACAGGTGAGGGGAGGGCGCTTCGTGAGTGGCTTCACCGGCGAGCAGTTCGCGCTGCCCGAAGCGATTCCGCTGCTACGCCGTGTGCGGAAGCTCGAGACCGACGAGCGGGAGCTCTGGGTCTCCGCGACGGATCCGCTCAACCTCGTCGGCGTCCTGACGCCGGGGCCGCGGCTGCCGGCCTCCCCATCGCGCGGCGTGATCTACCAAGGAGGCCTGCCGGTGGCGATCCTGGAGGCCGGCCGGCGCCAGCCCCTTCCGGGCGCGCAGCTCCGGAGGCGGTGGGCATGATCCGGCGTGCGACCGACCCCCGCTGGGTCACAACGGCGCTCGAGAGCCTCGACGCCCTGCTCGTCGATCACGCCCACTGCGAGAAGAAGGCGGCGGCCACGGCCCTGTCGCTTGTAGCCAGCTACCCCGATGAGGACCGTCTCGTCCAGCGTATGTCCGGCCTCGCCATCGAGGAGCTCCGGCATTTTCGTGCCGTCTATCGGCTGCTGCGGCGGCGCGGTGTGAAGCTCTCGCGCGACGGAGGCGATCCCTACGTGCAGGCCCTGATGCGTCAAATGCGGCACGGCGGACACGAACGCATGATCGACCGGCTGCTCGTGGCGGGAGTGATCGAGGCACGCTCGCACGAGCGCCTCGGGCTGCTGGCGGGTGCGCTCCGGGATTCCGAGCTTGCGGCCTTCTATGCCTCGCTCGCCGAGGCCGAGTCCGGCCACGCCCATCTCTTCGTGAAGCTCGCCCGCGAGCTCGGGGATTCGCGGGAGGTCGCCCGACGGCTCGAGGTCTGGCTCCGCAGCGAGAGCGAGATCCTGGCCGCGCTTCCGCTCCAGCCACGCATCCACTGACGACGCCGCGTTTCGGCTCTCCCTTCCGATGGGGAGTGCCCCGCGCAGCTACACCACGGCGCTGGCGGATCCGAGCGCGATCCGCGTGCCATCCTCCTTGTCGATCCACACCTCACACTCGATTCGGCTCCGAGTCCCTTCCGGACGCGACTCGCGGACCCGCGCGCGAACGGTGACGGCCTCGTCCACCCAGAGGACGTTCACGAGCTTGAGAGACATGCGGCCCCCTCGTAGCCAGCCATCGCCGAACCGCTCTCGCATGAGCTGCTCGACGAAGCAGGTCGACATCATCCCCTGCACAACGATGTCAGGGAAGCCGAGCTTGCGAGCCTGCTCGGCGTCGGTATGGTAGTTCCTTCCGGGCCCCGAGAACATCCAGCAGCGGCGAGCGTCCACGCTCTTGTGGAGCGCGGGAAGCTCCTCACCCGTCGCCGTCGGGAAAGAGGGCCGCGCCGGCTTCCGCGCCGCGCTCTGACCATCGACGACGTAGCCCTCGTCGGGTGCATCTCGGGGAATCAGGAAGGACTGGTGCGTGCGTCCCCGGATGAGCAGCTGTCCGCTCTCCGCATCCATCAGGTCCGTCTCATTCACGACGTAGTCACGTCCCCGCTTCCGATAACGATCGATGATCGTGGAGCGGGAGCGCACGCGGGATCCGATGGCAATCGGCGCGAAGAGCTCCCAGTCCTGACGTGCGTGGAGGTTGCCGATCAGGTTCTTGAGATACCATTCGCCGAGGAACTTGTAGCACTCGGAGTGAAAGAGCAGCGGGGGTGCGTGCTTGGAGTGCAGCGCTCCCGGGTCGCCGAGCGCCTTCGCGTAGAACCGCACGAGCTCGGTCGTGACCTCGTGGAGTCGTCCGCCGCAGTGGCGTCCGACGTGGGCGGGCTCTCCGAGCAGGTTCACTCTGTCCCTCGCCGCCTCATGGGCTCGATTGTAGAAGATCCGGGTCCACTCCGGCGGGGCTTGCGGAATCTGACGGCGCGTCAGATAATCCCCGGACGCCGGGACCGGCGCCGTCTTGGAGGGATGCATGCAGCTCGATGACATGATCTTGGTCAGCGTGGACGACCACGTCTGTGAGCCCCCCGACCTCTTCGAGCGCCACGTGCCCGAGCGCTGGAAGGACCGCGTGCCCCGAATGGTGCACAAGCCCGATGGAACGGACGTGTGGGTCTACGAAGGGCAGCAGGTCCCCAACGTGGGTCTGAACGCGGTGGCCGGCCGACCGCCCGAGGAGTACGGGATGGAGCCCACCGCGCTCGACCAGCTTCGGCCCGGCTGCTACGACGTCGACGCACGCGTCGGCGACATGAACGCGAACGGCGTGCTCGGCTCGCTCTGCTTTGCCTCGATGACGGGCTTCACCGGAGAGCTCTTCACGCGCTCCAAGGACAAGGCGCTCGGCGAGATCATGGTGCAGGCGTACAACGACTGGCACGTCGATGAGTGGTGCGCCAAGCATCCGGGCCGCTTCATTCCGCTCGGGCTTCCCATGCTCTGGGACGTGGAGCTCACCGCACGTGAGATTCATCGCCTGGCGCGCAGGGGTTGTCACGCCATCACCTTCCCAGATACTCCGGGCGGGCTCGGGCTCCCCAGCATCCACAGCGAGCACTGGGAGCCGATCTGGCGCGCCTGTGACGAAACCGGGACGGTGATCTGCATCCACATCGGTTCCGGAACCGGCATGGGAATGCAGGATCCGGAGGCTGCGGTAGAAATCCTGATCGCCGGAACGCCGATCACGCTCTTCAACTGTGCCAACGAGCTCGTCTTCTCGGAGTTCCTGCGGCGCTACCCGAACCTCAAGATCGCGCTCTCCGAGGGGGGCACCGGCTGGATCCCGTACTTCTTGGAGCGAGTGGACTACACCTACCGGCACCACCACGCCTGGACCCAGCACGACCTCGGCGGCAAGCTCCCGAGCGAGATCTTCCGGGAGCACGTCATCACGTGCTTCATCGACGACCGCGCGGGCATCCGGAATCGGGAGCTGATCGGCGTCGAGACCATGACGTGGGAGTGCGACTACCCTCATTCGGACAGCACCTGGCCGCGCTCCCCCGAGGTCCTCTGGGAGTCCCTCGAGGCGCTTCCCGATGAGGACATCGACCGTATCACGCACCTGAATGCCATGCGCCACTTCCAGTACGACCCCTTCGCGCAGATTCCGAGAGAGGCGTGCACGGTACGAGCGCTGCGTGAGCAGGCCAAGGACGTCGACGTCTCTCTCCGCGTGGGCGCCGGCGGGAAGCGGCCCTCCGACTATGCGAAGGGCTACTGCACGATCTCGGACATCATGAAGCAGCTGGCCGGCGCGTTTGCGACCGCGTTCGAGGACGGTCAGACGATCACGCGCGAGGACGCGGAGCGAGCACTGAAGGCCAGCTTCACGCGCGAGGCCCGCTAGTCGCGCCCGCAGGGAGGAAGCCGTGAAGAATTCGCTCAGCTACGAGGGGAAGCGTGCCCTGATCACCGGTTGCTACTCAGGGATGGGCGAGGCCGCCGCTCGAATCATCTCGGGGCTCGGTGGCCGGGTCGTCGCGGTGGACATCAAGCGGCCCTCCTTCGACTGCGAGTCCTTCCACGAAGTGGATCTGCGCGATCCCGACGCGATCGATGCGATGCTGGCCGAGGTCCAGCGTGGCGGGCCCATCGACGCGCTTTTCTACTGTGCGGGGCTGCCTGGCGGATCCTTCCCTGCGCTCGACGTGATGCTCGTCAACTTTCTCGGCCTGCGACACACGGTGGAGCGCTGCCTGCCCCAGATGAAGCCGGGCAGCGCCATCGTGAGCATCTCCTCGGCCGCGGGGATGGCTTACGCGGGGGCGCTCGATCGTGTCCGACCGCTACTGGAGACGCCGGACCACGCCGCGGGACGCCGATGGGTGGAGGAGAACCTCGCACAGCCCGGCTTCGAGCCGTACTCGTTCTCGAAGATGTGCACGATCATCTACACACTCCGGGGCGGGGTCACGATCACGAAGGAGCGCGGCGTCCGGATCAACTGCATCAGCCCGGGTCCCACGGCCACACCGATGATGGACCACTTCGAAAAGCAGATGGGCAAGGAGTTCATGCAGCGCTACCCCGATCCGATCGGGCGCTACGCGACGCCGGAGGAGCAGGCCTGGCCGATGGTCTTCCTGAACAGCTCCCTGGCCTCGCACATCAGCGGAGAGAACCTCTTCACCGATGGGGGCACCGCCGGAGGCCTGATGATGGGAGCCTTGGATCCCTCGACGATGTTTCCGCCCGCGACACCTGCTCAGAACTGAAAGTAGATGAACTCGCGGCCGCCGCCCGACGCCAGGAGGGTCAGCGCCGCGATCGTCCCGAGGACGAGACCCTCGACGGCCGGCCCCCAAAATCCGCGCGCCACCGCTCGCTGCCAGACCGCCGCGTGCAGGCGCGCGTGGCGCTCACCGATGTGGAGCGTCACGCAGAGGAGCAGCACCGCGATGCGAAGGAGCGGCCAGCCGGTGAGGTAGTCACCCGTGAGGATCGAGCCGAGATACCGGGTCGCCACGTCCAAGGTCGGGGCACGAAAGAACACCCAGAGCAGCGACACGGCCTGAAAGAGCAGGAACGCCCGAAGCCAGTCGCCTGCCCCCGAAAGGCGCTCGCCCGCGAGCTCCCGACCCCGGCCGACCGCTCGGTGTCCGATGAGCAGCAGGCCGTGGAGGCCGCCCCAGGCTACGAAGCTCCACGAGGCTCCGTGCCAGAGGCCGCCGAGGAGCATCGTCAGCATCACGTTGAGTGCCGTACGCAGCTGGCCGCCTCGGTTGCCGCCGAGTGGAATGTAGAGGTAGTCGCGCAACCAGCGAGAGAGCGTCATGTGCCAACGCCGCCAGAACTCGGTCGGACTCCGGGACAGGTACGGCTCGGTGAAGTTGAGCGGCAGCTCAAAGCCCATCAGCAGGCCGAGCCCACGGGCGATGTCGGAGTAGCCCGAGAAGTCGAAGTAGATCTGGAAGGAGAAGCTGTAGAGCGCGAGCAGCTGGTAGGGCGCGAGGTCGAGGCGGGGTTGCTCGAAGACGATGTCGACGAAGGGACCCAGCAAGAAGTCCGCGAGCAGCACCTTCTTGACAAGACCGGTGCCAACCAGCCAGACACCACGTCGCGTTCGCTCCGGCGTGGTCTCGCCGGACGCCTCGAGCTGCGGGAGCAGCTCATGGCCGCGTACGATGGGACCGGCGATGAGCTGCGGGAAGAAACCGACGAAGAGCGCATACCGCGCCAGGCTGGGAGGCGCCTCGGTGTGGCCACGCTTCACGTCGGCGGCCAAGGCGATCATCTGGAAGCTATAGAAGGAGATTCCGAGCGGCAGGAAGATCTCGGGTAACGGAGGCTCCCAGCCGAGGGTCCAGCGCAGCAGCGGCAAGCTGCTCGCGATGAGGAAGGCGGCGTACTTGAAGCCCCCCAGAAGACCCAGCGTGAACACGACGGAGGCCGCCAGGGCCGCGCGCGCGTGGCGGCGTGCCGCGATCGCCCGGAGCAACCCGTAGTTGACGACGATCGTGAGCACGAGCAGAGCGAGGTACGCGGGAACCCAGAGCGCGTAGAAGAGCAGGCTCGCTCCCAGCAGCAGGGGCCCGCGAGCTCGTGGTGGAAGCGCGCGCAACACGGCCCAGGTGAGCACGAAGAAGGCCGCGAACTGCAGGCTGTTGAAGAGCATCAGCGAGCGGGGGGTGCGGGATCAGGAAAGGCCCCGAGGTAGGCTCGAGCGATCTTTCGGGCTGCGTGCGCGTGACCGTCCAGCGGGCCGCTGTAGCTGAGGTGCCCAGCGGCGTCGCGAAAACCCTGCTCCCCGAGAAGGTCGTGCAGATCGACGGGCGTGCCACCGCCCGCTCGCACGGCCGTGTGGATGGCCTCGATCGTGTTGTCGAGCCCCCGTCGGTCGTCGAGCAGCCCGAGCTCGCGCCAGTGCTCGAGGTTTGCCGGCATGATCAGGAAGAGAACCTCCACCCCGTGGGCTCTGAGGTAGCGAAGAGTGGCCCGCACGATCTGCAGGACGGGGTGATCCGGATCGATGCCGCGCAGCACGGGCCCGTACTCCCGCAGCACACCGCTGCGGCTCGACCGCTCGAGTCGATGGCGCTTGCGCTCGCGCAGGAGCGCCCGCTGGAACGATCGATGGGCGTCGATCGCGGCGTACTCGTCGATCCACTCGTCGAGATGCCCGGGCAGTGACCTCGCTCGGGTTTGGAGCTTGCGCGCCGAGCGCCAGCGTGGCACTCCGAGTCCGCGCTCGAGAACGACGTAGAGCAGCAGGCGGTCCGCCGTCAGCTCGTTCCAGTAGAGGGGCAGGCGAAGGGCCGTGGGAAGACGTGTCGGCGCGATCCAGCCGGCGAGCTCCTGGCGCGACCAGCGCAGCGTCCACTCACGCGAGAACGAGCTGAGGTTCAGGGAGAGGATCGCGCGCTGCGGTCGGGTGGCCAGGATCTCGTCGGCGAGAAAGTAGTTCTCGAAGGCGCCGTAGCCGCCCCAGTGCAGCGGGATGAGCTCGATTCCACGCTCCGGGGCAAGCGAGCTGAGCTCGTGCGTGATCCGCTCGGGCAGCGGGAAGATGCCCTCCTCGACGAGCTTGCCCGAGAGCATGAACATCGAGTCGCCGGTCAGCGCCACCGGCTCGTGCGTCCCGCCGGTCCGGGCGGCAGCGAAGCTCGCCTTCCAGGCCCCTACGAATGCGATGAAGTCCATGTCGATGATCTGCGTGCGGACGCCCTGCGCAACGAGAGCGCTCCCCGCAGCCCAGAGGGTGAACACCAGAGCGACTACGAATCCAATCGCGCCGGAGACCGATCGACCGATCGTCCGTCGCGGACTCGCGTCGCCCCCTTGCTCTCGGGGCTCGTTCGAAGCTGGATCCATGGGAGTCCTGGTGGTTTGAATGTCCCCGGCCCGACGGCCTGGGCTCCCTCTCCATCGCGTCTCCACCCCGGGGACTCGTGACTGGCGCCGTGTCAGCCGCTTGGGCTGCACGCTCGCGCCGATCCCGAGACTCGGAGCGCCGAGCTCCGGTGGCCGCTCCCGCCGTGGCCCGCGCAGCATACGGAATATCGATCAAATATCGAGCGAGCCCTTGCGAGCGCCTTCGAGTATGTCCACGATACTCGGCGGGCATCCGTGCGAGCGCCTGCACCAGCCGGCGGGACGGAGCGGCCCGGACGAGGATCCGAGATGGCCGAGGGCACGTCGAGATTGCGCCTGCTGCGCTTCGCGATCGCATTCGCTGCGGTGGTGCTGAGCTTGGCTCTGTTCGAGGCGGGATTCCGCGTCAAGACCTACCTCGATGACCGTGAGCTGGATGTCTTCCAGCATCTCATGGGTGATCGGGTGGTGAAAAACCCGTGTACGAAGGTCCGCACCCGTAACATCATTCGGCTGAGCTCGGACCGGAAGATCATCTTCGAGCTGATCCCGGGGATCACGGCGACGTACAAGGGAGCCGTGATCCGTGTCAATCGGGCCGGGTTTCGGGGACCGGAGATCGCACTCCAGAAGCCGGAGGGGACGCTGCGGATTGCCGGCCTCGGGGACTCGGTCATGTTCGGGTACGGCGTCGGTGAAGACGAGGTCTATCTAGGGAAGCTCGTCCGCCGAATCGCGGAGAGATATCCCGGCGTGAGCTGGGAGGCGATCAACTCCGGCGTGCCCGGCTACAACACGGTGATGGAGGTCGAGACGCTCAAGGTGCGCGTGCTGCCCTACCGGCCGGATCTCGTTCTTCTGCATTTCAACCCGAACGACCTGGCGCTGCCGAACTTCATCCGAAACCGGGCTCCCTACCTGAGCCCCCGCAAGTCCTACCTCTATGGGTACATCCGCACGATCGCGCACGGGTTGAGGCGGGCGCCGGACGACCGCCTGAGGAAGCCTTCGGCCGACGGAGTTCCCGCCGAGTATCGCGACATGGTGGGGCTCGACGCGTTCCGCACCGCAATACAAGAGCTGGCGGCGATCGCACTCCGGAAAGGCTTCCGCGTCCTCGTGCTGACCGAGAACGAGTTCCCCGTCGAGATTCGACAGATCTGCGAGGCGTTCGGCTTCCCGCTCCTCGAGGGCGCCGGCGTGCTGCGGAAATATCTGCGGGAGCACGACATCGAGGAATACCGTGGCTCCCCACTCGTGCGAAGCGCGCGCGACAGCCATCCCTCGGCGCTCGCACACCGGATTCTGGCGGAGCTGCTTCTCGATGAGCTCGAGCGGCGCGGCTGGCTGACCGAGCTGAGCCAGCAGGCCCTCCAGGTCAAGTTCCGGGATCACGCAAGCTAGGAGACCGACCGAGAGTCGGTCGACGCGCACATCGCGTGTCCACCGGAGCGCGGCGCGCTTGGCAACGACGATCCGGATGGGGCAGGATCATCACGGGTGCGACAGAAAGGAGATCCCATGAGGCTCGGCTTGGTCTTGGGGCAGTTTGGCCCGGATCTGAGGATCGACATGAAGCGGATCCATGAGGCCGAAAGCCTCGGCTTCGACTCCGTGTGGACCGCGGAGGCCTACGGCAACGATGCGATCGTTCCTCTGGCCTGGATCGGCGCGCAGACCCCGAGGATCCGGCTGGGCACCGCGATCATGCAGGTTCCGGCTCGCACCCCGGCGATGGCCGCGATGACCGCCATGACGCTCGATACCCTGAGCGGGGGCCGCTTCATTCTGGGTCTCGGGCCCTCGGGACCGCAGGTGGTGGAGGGCTGGCACGGAGTGCCTTACGGCAAGCCTCTCACCCGGCAGCGCGAGTACATCACCGTGATTCGCCGCATTCTGGCCCGCGAGACGCCCGTCGAGTTTCAGGGGGAGTGCTACCGCTTGCCCTTCCAGGGACCCGGGGCCACGGGGCTGGGCAAGCCCCTGCGCAGCATTCTGCATGGCCGGGCCGACCTCCCGATCTACACGGCTGCGATCAGCCCGCGCGGGGTGGAGCTGGCCGCCGAGATCGCCGACGGGTTCTTCCCGGTGTGGATGGACCCGGAGCAGTTCCATCTCTTTGCCCCGTCGCTCGAGGCGGGCTTCCGGAAGGCGGCGCCGGAGAAGAGCCTCGAGTCCTTCGACGTCGCCCCGTTCGTGACGGTGATCGTGGGCGACGACACGGCCCACTGCCTGCAAGCCGTCAAGCCCATGCTCGCGCTCTACATCGGCGGAATGGGCGCACGCGGAAAGAACTTCTACACCGACTACGCCTGTCGGCTCGGGTACGAGGAAGCGGCCGGTCGGATTCAGGATCTCTATCTCGAGGGCAAGAAGGCCGAGGCGGCCGCCGCGGTTCCCGATGAGCTCGTGGATGCCATCTCGCTCTGCGGTCCAGCGGCACGGATCCGCGACCGGCTGGCGCTCTGGCGGGCGGCACCGATCGGAACGCTCTGTGTCGGCACGGGCCAGCGCGAGGCGCTCCAGCTCCTCGCCGAGTCCCTGCTTTAGGCCCTCGCCGACCGAAGCCGCCGAGCTCCGGTGCGCAGCAGGAGGACGCCGAACAGCGCGAGCAGCCAGGACGGAGCGAGTGGGACGGGGGGTGGGGCGAGCACGCGCAGGGCCGCGTCCATGTTGACGCGGCCGTGGCCGAGGAACGGGTCCCAGCCCGGCGCGTCCTCTGACGGCGGGCCCACCTGGTCCTCGGCCGTCGCAATCAGAATCGCCCGAACCTGGTCGTGATCGAGGCTGGGGTCCAGCGAGAGCATCAGCGAGACGATCCCCGAGACGAGGGGCGTGGCCGCCGAGCAGCCGCTGAACGGAAAGCCCCCGTCGATCGTGGGGGACAGAAAGATCGATACGAGATCCTCGCCCGGAGCGACCAGATCCAGCGCGTTTCCGGTGGCGGACGAGAGCGCGCGCGTGTCCTGTCGGGTCGTCCAGCCGACCGATAGGGTGAGCGGAGAGGCCCCGGGCCCGGACACGTCGGCGTCGCCGATTCCGTTGTTTCCGGCGCAGGCGATCAGAATCGACCCGGCGTCGCGGGCGAACTGGAGCGCGTCGCTGAGGGCCAGTGAGAAGGGTGGGAAGCCGATCAGGCTCATGTTGATCACATCCGCGCCCTGCTGCGCTGCGAAGACCAGGCCCTGAATCAGGTTGGCGGTCGATCCCAGGTTGTTCGCGTCGAGCACCTTCACGGGGAGGATCTTCGCCGCGTGATCCACCCCCGCGATGCCGAAGGCGTTGTCGGCGTTGGCCGCGAGCAGACCGGACACTTGAGAGCCGTGGCGGTGGTCCGCCGTCGGATCGCTGTCGGAGTTGACGAAGTCGAAGCCGGCCAGCGTCCGGCCCTGAAATTCCGTGTGAGAGAAGTCAATCCCCGTATCGAGCACGGCCACCGTGATGTCCGGGCTTCCACGCGTGATCGACCAGCCCTCGATGGCGTCGATGTCGGCATCGGGCAGCCCGGAGCTCTGTCCGGTGTTGTTGAGGTGCCACTGGTTGGGAAGGAAACTGTCGTTGGGCACGAAATCGCCGCCGCGGCCCAGGTAGTTCGGCTCGGCGTACGCGCAGCCGGGATCCGCGGCGTACGTGGCCGCCACGTCCTGGAGACTCCGGGTGGCCGGAATCTTGACGCGATACAGGTTGAGCTCCTCGATCACCTCGAGGACCTGGCTGCCGGTCCGGGCGTGGAGGGCGCCGATGCGCGCGATGTCGGCGTCGGCGCGGAACCGGACGAGGAGCTCGCCGGGCACCGAGGCCGGCTCGGTCGCTCCGGCGCCGAACGGAAGAGCGAGCACCCCGATCAGGAGCGTCGCGCGGTACATCGGGCGACAGCCTCGCATCCTTCCTCCAGCAGCCTGATCCATCCCCGGCACAGTTGCACGATACTATCCTGCGGGCGCTGCCCGAGGGAAGCGGTGCCGACGTGGGCGGGGCGGGTCCGTGGTCGGTATGCTCGGAGCATGGCGGCGGAGCAGAGCGCAGGCCGGGGGCGCGAGCCCGGGGCCACGACCGTCGCGCTTCTCGTGCCGTGCTACGTGGACCTGCTCGCGCCCCAGATCACTCTCGCCACACGCCGCGTGCTGGAGCGGGCCGGCTGCCGGGTGCGGGATGACTTCGGGCCAGGATGCTGTGGACAGCTCCATCTCAACAGCGGCGTCCGTCGGGACGCAGCGCGCCTCGCTCGTGCCCAGCTCGAGAGCCTGGCCGGGGCGGACGTCGTTGTCTCGCCCTCCGCGAGCTGCATCAGCACGATCCGGCGGCGCTACACGGAGCTCCTCCCCAGGCTGAGGGAGGACGCGCAGCGTCTGTGTCGGAGCAGCTTCGAGCTCGGTGAGTTCCTGGTCCGCGAGCTCGGCTGCCCACGGCTTGGATCCCGCTTCCCACACCGTGTGGCGCTCCTGGAGAGCTGCCACGGGCTGCGTGAGCTCGGATTGGGAACACGCCACGAGGGCTCGGGCGAGTGCGAGACGCGCGTGACCGAACAGGTGCTTCGCACCGTGGACGCCCTGGAGCTGCTGCGACCGCGGCGACCCGAGGAGTGCTGTGGTTTCGGGGGCAGCTTCTCGGTCAAGCTGCCCGAGCTCTCCGTGCGCATCGGACGGAGCCGGCTGCGCGCGCTCGCCGAGACGGGAGCCGAGTTCATGACGGCCACGGATCTCAGCTGCCTGCTCCATCTCGATGGGCTTCGCCGCCGGGAGGGCTACGGCCCGCGGCCGATCCATCTCGCCGAGATCCTGGCATCGGGGCTGGCCCCGTGAGGGTGCCGCTCGATCGGCACGCGGTTCGCAGCCTACCCGACGCGGCGAGCGTGGAGCGGCACGATGCGGCGGTCTTCGACCTGAGAGCCCGGCGCGATGGGGCGATGGCGGAGCTGCCCGAACTCGAGGCGCTCCGCCACCATGCGGCGTCCATCAAGGCGCACACGCTGGACCATCTCGAGAGGTACCTGCGGCTCTTCGAGCGGCGCGCGTTGCAGGCGGGAGCCCAGGTGCACTGGGCGGCCGAGGCCCGCGACCACAACCGGATCGTTCATGAGCTGCTTGCGCGACGGGGCGTGTCGCGTGTGGTCAAGAGCAAGTCGATGCTCACCGAGGATTGCGGGCTGAACCCCTACCTGGAGGCGCGCGGCATCGACGTCGTGGACAGCGATCTCGGCGAGCGCATCGTGCAGCTCGCCGATGAGCGGCCCTCACACCTCGTCGTCCCCGCCGTCCATCGCCGCCGCGAGGAGATTGGAGATCTCTTCCACGAGCGCATGGGAATCCCCGCTGGGGAGTCGGATCCCGCCCGCCTGACCGAGTACGCGCGACGGGATCTCCGGCCGCGCTTCCTGGCGGCGCAGGCGGGCCTCACGGGCGTCAACTTCGCGATCGCCGAGACCGGGAGCCTCGTCCTGTGCACGAACGAAGGCAATGCCGACCTCGGCATGAGCTTGCCGCCGCTGCACATCGCGTGCATGGGCATCGAGAAGATCATTCCGACGCTCGACGATCTGGCCGTCTTTTTGCGCCTGCTCGCACGCAGTGCGACCGGTCAGCCGATCACCGCGTACACGAGCCTCCTGACCGGTCCCCGACCCGGAGCGGAGCTCCACATCGTGGTCGTGGACGATGGCCGAAGCCGGCTGCTGGCCGACTCCCGGCATCGCGGAGCTCTGGCGTGCATCCGCTGTGGGGCCTGCCTGAACACCTGCCCGGTCTATCGCCACGCCGGAGGCCACGCTTGGGGACGGGCGGTCTCGGGTCCGATCGGATCGGTGCTCGCCCCGGCCCTCGGCACCGATCGCGAGGCCCGCCAGCTTCCGCTGGCCTCGACCCTCTGTGGAAGCTGCACGGCCGTCTGCCCCGTGCGCATCGATCTGCACGACCAGCTTCTCCACTGGCGCAGCGAGGTCGCTCCACCGAGCGGTTTGGAGCGTCTGGGTCTGCATCTGCTTGCAGAGGTCCTACGACGCCCGCGCCTGTATCGCGGCCTGAAGACGCTTGCGTGCGCCGCCTGGCCCCTGCTGCGTCGACGCTGGCCCGGAAATCCTCTGGGCGCCTGGCTGCGGGGACGGGAGCTTCCCGAGTGGCCCCGACCCAGCCCGCAGGAGCCCACGTCTGGGCCGCCGCGCGCGCCCGAGCCGTCGCCATGAGTGTGCGCGACAGGATCCTCGCGCGCGTGCATCGGACCTCGGCGGGCCGTGTGCACCATCCCGGGGTCTTTCGTCCCCCGGCCATGGATGGGGAGCTCTGGTCCCGCTTTGTGACGAGCCTCGATCGTGTGGGCGGCGAGTGGTTGGGGCCACTCGATCCCGAGCGGCTGGCACCGTCGGTGCGGGAGCTCTGCCAACGCCGCGGCGCGGGTCGGGTCGTGGGGCTCCCCGATGTGCAGGAGAGGCTCGGCGAGGGTCCCTGGCGAGACGTGCCCGCCGGGGCGACGCCGCATTCGCTCGCGGGCGTGAACGTGACGATCGCCGTGGGCCTGCTCGGCGTGGCCGAGAGCGCCGCGGTTGCGGTACGGGTGAGCTCGCGAGTCGAGCATGCGGCGCTGGTGCTCTGTGAGCACCTCGTCGTGCTTCTGGAGCGGGCGTTGATCGTTCCCGAGCTTCACACCGCCTCGGCACGGGTCGCGTCGCTGGTGCAGCCGTCCCGGGCCCTGCTGTGGCTCAGCGGTCCGTCCAAGACGGCGGACATCGAGCAGACGCTCGTGCTCGGTGCACACGGCGCGCGGACGCTGACCGTGGTCGGCCTGGATCCCCCGCGTGACCCCACGGCTCAGCGAGCCGGGGCCTGATCGCTCGGGCCCTTCGGAGGAGGCCCGCACTTTGCGGTGGGGCCTCGTCGGCGCTACAAGGCGGGTAGGGTAGTCTGGAGGATCCATGGCGGAGAGACCGTACGAGCGGCTGAGCGGCCTGGACCAGAGCTTTCTGGTCTTCGAGAGTGGCAGCACACACATGCACGTGGCGGCGACGCTGATCATCGAGAGCGGGGGACTGCGGCGGCCCGACGGTGGAATCGACATCGAGCGGATCCGCGCTTACACGGCTTCGCGCTTGCATCGGATTCCGCGCTATCGGCAGCGTCTGGCATACACCCCGCTCGATCGACATCCTGTCTGGATCGACGACGAGCACTTCAACATCGACTACCACGTCCGACACACCGCGCTCCCGCGACCGGGCGACGAGCGTCAGCTCAAGAACCTCGCAGCCCGCGTCATGTCCCAGCAGCTCGATCGCGCCAAGCCGCTCTGGGAAATCTGGGTCGTGGAGGGACTCGAGGGGGACCGCTTCGCGCTCGTCGCGAAGACGCACCACTGCCTGGCCGATGGTCTGGCCGCCGTCGATCTGCTGGGTATGCTGCTCTGCCCCGACCCCAGCGACGAGATCGATGAGGTGCCGCCCTGGGTGCCGCGGCGGGGGCCGGGCCGCCTCGAGCTGGTGCGGGATGAGCTGACCCGACTGGCGACGACACCGCTGGGCGTGCTTCGGGCGCTCCGCCGTCGGCTCGACGATCCCGATGGGCTGGGCGGGGAGGTCGTCGAGCATCTGCGCGGCCTGGCCGGCACGCTGGGGGTGGGTCTGCGCGGGAGCGAGGAGACGCCGCTCAATCAGTCCATCGGACCGCATCGTCGCTTCGACTGGGTCAGCCTGGATCTCGCGGACGTGCGGGACGTGAAACGGTGCCTCGGGGGCACGGTGAACGACATCGTGCTGGCCACTGTGGCCGGCGCGGTCCGGCGCTTCCTGACCCATCGGGGCGTCGACTGCGATTCGATTCGCTTTCGGGTGCTCGCGCCCGTGAGCGTGCGTAGCGGGTCCAAGGCTGCGGTGCTCGGCAACCAGGTCTCGCTCTGGCTGATCGATCTCCCGATCGGCGAGGAGGACGCCAGGCTCAGGCTCGACCAGATCCGGGACACCACGGCTGAGCTCAAGGAGGCGCGCCAGGCGCTCGGGGCGAAGCTGTTGACGGAGGCGACGGAGTGGAGCGGCTCGACGCTGCTGTCGCTGGGCGTGCGTCTGCTCAGTCGGACGCTTCCCTTCAATCTGATCGTGACGAATGTCCCGGGGCCTCAGAGGCCGCTCTACCTGCTCGGCTCGCGTCTTCTCGAGGCTTACCCCGTCGTTCCCCTGTTCTGGAATCAGGCCCTCGGTGTGGCGCTGTTCAGCTACACGGGGCGTCTGCACTGGGGCATCAACGCGGACTGGGATCGGGTCCCGGATCTGTCCCTCTTCGTCGATGCGATCGTGGCATCCTTCGATGAGCTCCGAGCTGCCGCCGCCGAGAGTCGCGTCGCCTCGCGACCGAAGCGACGCCGTACGCGGCCGCCGGGTCCCGACCGTCCGATCGCGGAGGCTTGAGCATGCAGGAGATGCCGCGCTTCCCCGCCGAGTCTCTGATCCCCGTCCTCGGAGGGCTCGTCTGGCTGCTCGCCGGAGCGGGCTCGGGTTTCTTTGGGTTCTTGTTCTCGGTGCTACCGGGATCCCTGCTGCTCGCGGGCGGTGTGGCCGCGATTCTGCTTCCTGGCGATGAGCGCACGCCGCAGCTCGCGGCGCTGGGCGGAGCCCTGGGCCTCGTCCTGGCGCTCCCGCTCGTTCTCGCGGTCGGTCCGGGCCTCGCCGCGTTGCTCCTCGTGCTCTCCGCCGTCGGGTTTGTCTCCTCCGGCCGGACCAGCCACCGATTCGCCGAGCTTCCGCAGGAGGCGGAGGATTCCGGGGTCAGCCCTCGGCTTGCGCTCGAGCTCGCGCTCGACGAGGTCAACCTGGCCACGATCCCCCTGGGGCGGCGCTCACCCCTCGGCCCGAGTCCGGAACAGATCCGCGACGAGGTGGAGGCGGTGCGGGCTTTCTTCGACGAGCAGGGTTGGCTCGAGAAGCCGTTCAACTACCACCTTGACCCGCCCCCGCTGAGAGCGCCGCGCCTCGAGCCGGTCACGTCGAGAGGGCTGCGCTACGAGCACCTGAGCTTCGAGAGCGAGTATGCTCCGCGCAACGGTGAGCCGGGTCGCGATCGCTGGCTCGGATATGCGGCGAATCGAACGGCACACGCCTGGGTCCTGCGCCATCCTGGAGAGCCGCGGCCCTGGCTCGTCTGCCTGCACGGCTTCGGCATGGGGATTCCCGTGGCCGACCTTCCCGCCTTCCGTGCCCGCGAGCTCCACGAGAAGCGCGGGCTGAACCTCCTGCTTCCCGTGCTGCCTCTTCACGGTCCCCGCAAGGAGGGCTTGCGGGCGGGGGATCTCTTCCTGGGGGGTGCCTTTCTCAATGCGATCCACGCCGAGGCGCAGGCCGCGTGGGATGTTCGCCGTCTGCTCGGATGGATGTGCGACGAGCAGGAGGCGCCCCGCATCGGCCTCGCGGGCCTCTCGCTCGGCGGTTATACGGCGGCCCTCATCGCAGCCCTCGAGGCCAAGCTGGCCTGCGTGATCGCCGGCATCCCGGCCACGGATCTGACGGCGCTCACGCGGCGCATCGATTCACCGCACGCGCTGAGGCGCCTGGTCGCGACGGAGACAACGTGGCGGAGCATCGAGGCGGTGCTGCGCGTGATCTCACCGCTCACCATGCCGGCTCGAGTTCCGCACGGCGCGCGCTACATCTTCGGAGGCCGGCACGACCGCATCGTGCCGCCCGACCAGGTCCAAGCTCTCTGGGAGCACTGGGAGCGGCCGCGCATCGTCTGGTATGACGGTGGCCACGTCTCGTTCCACTGGAAGCCCGAGGTCCGAAGGCTGATCGACGACGCGCTACGTGAGAGCGGCATGGGCGACGCCCGCTGAGGTAAGCCGCGCCGCTCAGCTCTTGCGACGGCGGGCTCGACGAGCGAAGGCCTCGCTCACGAAGTCCTGCTCTTCCTCGACATGCCTGCGATACGAGCCAGTGGCGGGGCTCGCGGACTCCGGACGTCCCACGTATCGGACACGAGCGCCCCTCGCCAGGATGCTGCCGAGCCGCTCCCGGACGAAGAACCAGGCTCCCTGGTTCCAGGGCTCTTCCTGGACCCAGACGAAGTCCCGCGTGGCGTAGTCGGCCAGCGCGGCCTCAAGGCGCTCGAAGGGGAAGGGGTGAATCTCCTCCAAGCGCACGATCGCCACGTCGTCGAAGGCACTGTCCTCCTGGGCGGCCAGCAGCGTGTAGTAGACCTTGCCCGAGCAAAGCAGCACCCGTCGCACCGAGGCGGGATCGAGCGTACCGGCCACTCGGCGCGGATCGTCGAGCACCTCACGAAAGCCGCCCTCGACGAACGCCTCGATCCGGGAGACCGCCCGTGGGTGGCGCAGCAGGCTCTTGGGCGACATGATGACCAGCGGCTTGCGGTAGTTGCGTCGGAGCTGCCGCCGCAGAGCGTGGAAGAGCTGAGCCGGCGTCGTCAGGTTGCAGATCTGCAGGTTGTCCTCGGCACAAAGCTGGAGGAAGCGCTCCAGCCGGGCGCTGGAGTGCTCCGGCCCCTGACCCTCGTAGCCGTGCGGCAGCAGCATGACGAGACCGCTCGAACGGTTCCACTTCTGCTCGGCGCTCGAGATGAACTGGTCGACAATGACCTGGGCGCTGTTTGCGAAGTCTCCGAACTGGGCCTCCCAGATCACCAGCCGCTGGGGATCGACGCTGCTGTAGCCGTACTCGAATCCCAGCACGGCGGCTTCGGAGAGCAGGCTGTTGCCGATGATGAAGCGTGCGTCCTCGGTCCCGAGCTTCTCGAGTGGAATCAGGCGGCTGCCGTTCTCGACGTCGTGCAGCACAGCGTGTCGGTGGGTGAAGGTTCCCCGCTCGCTGTCCTGTCCCGTCAGACGGATCGTCACACCTTCGACCAGGAGCGATCCAAACGCGAGTGCCTCGCCCGCTCCCCAGTCGATCGGTGCCTCGCCCCGCAACGCCTCTGCACGCTGCTCCATGAGGCGGCGCACCTTCGGATGTGGGTGGAAGCCGGGCGGAAAGCTGAGCAGGGCCTCCGCGACCTTCCCGGCGACCTCTACGGTGATCGCCGTTCGGCCGTTCTCGTGGGGGCGCTGGGCCTCGAAGCGGGACCAGAGGCCATGGTACCCCTCTGCGCCTGCCAGTCGGAACGAGATGCGGCTCGCCTCCATCTCCTGCTCCAGGACCTCCTTCTGCGCGCGCTCGATCTGCTCCAGCGCCTCCCGATCGAGGCTGCCTTCGCGCATCAAGCGTTCGCCGTAGAGCGTCCCGACGCGGGGATGCGCGTTGATCTTCTTGTAGAGCAGCGGCTGGGTGAACGTGGGATCGTCGCCCTCGTTGTGACCGTGTCGTCTGTAGCAGACGAGATCGATGATCACGTCCTCGCGGAAGCGCTGCCGGAAGGCGATGGCCAGGCGAGCCGCATGCAGACAGGCCTCGGGATCGTCAGCGTTCACGTGCAGGATCGGCGCCTGGATCACCTTGGCCATGTCGCTCGGGTGACGAGTGAAGCGGTAGTCCTCCGGGTCGGTCGTGAAGCCGATCTGGTTGTTCACGATTACGTGGATCGTGCCCCCGGTCCAGTAGTGGGCGAGCTCCGAGAGGGCCAGTGTCTCCGCCACGACGCCCTGACCGGTGAATGCGGCGTCCCCGTGAATCTGGATGGGAACCACCCGCATGCGCTCCACGTCTCCGCGGATGTTCTGCTTGGCGCGCACCATTCCCTCGGCCACCGGGTTGATCCATTCCAGATGGCTCGGGTTCGGGCAGAGCGAAAGATGAATCTCGCGACCCGTTCGCGTCTTGCGGTCGGCTGAGTATCCCCGGTGATACTTGACGTCGCCGGAGCCCTGCGCATCCAACGGAATCAGCGAGGGCTGGAAGTCTGCGAAGATCGCGCGATACGGCATTCCGAGCGTGTGGGCGAGCACGTTGAGCCGCCCCCGGTGCGCCATCGCCACCACGATCTCCTCGGCGCCGAGCTCGGCCGCGTCGTCGACGATCGCGTTCAGCATGGGTATCAGCGCCTCGCCACCCTCGAGAGAGAAGCGCTTCTGCCCCAAGAAGCGCTTGTGCAGGAACTGCTCGAAGCGCTCCGCCGCGCAGAGTTTCGTGTAGATCGCGCGCTGCTCCTCGGGCGAGAGCCGCGGATGGTTCCGACACGGCTCCATGCGTTCCACGAGCCAGTCGCGCCGCTCTTTGTCGGCGATCTCCATGAACTCCGCCGCAAAGGTGTCGCAGTAGGTTTCGTGGAGGCTCTGGAGGAGCTCCCGGGTCGTCACATCCCCGAGCCCAAGGAAGTTCCCGACGCCGAGACGCTCGTCGAGACGCCGATCGAGTCCGAACTCCGCGGGATCGAGCAGGGAATGCGTCGTGTCGCCCCGGCCGAGAGGGTCGAGGCGAGCGATCAGGTGGCCGTGGCTGCGGAAGGCATTGACGAGTCCGAAGACACCCGTCGGAGAGCCCGGCAGATCTTCGCCGACCCCCCTCGGCTCGTAGTTGAGGAGCGCGGGAGCGGAGGTCCGACCGTTGCCCCCGTTCCGCCCGGTCAGCGCGTCGAAGAGTCGGATCCAGTTCTCCGGAACCGCCTGTCGGCCTGTGATGTAGTCCTCGAAGAGCGACTCCACGAAGGCGCCGTTCTCGCCGCTCATGATGGCGGCGAGATCCGCCTCGGAGACGCCGCTGAGGCCTTCCTCGTTCCGTTGCTCGCTCACGGCCAGGGCCCCTCCTCTGGCATCCCTCGTTTCCCGTATCGACCGCTGAAGAGGGGAGTGAAGCATACGTCGCGTGGTCGGGTCGGCAAGGGCCCCCTCGGCCGGGATCCGCTAGGATGCCGGCCGATGCGGTTCAAGGCGCTCACGGGCTTTCGCGACTTCGGCCCCCGGGAGCTGGCCTTCCGGCGTTGGATCGAGGAGACCTGGCACCAGGCCGCACGGGGTGCCGGCTTCGAGGAGTTCGACGGTCCGGTGCTCGAGCCGCTCGAGCTCTTCACGGTGAAGTCCGGTGACGAGATCGTCGCCCAGCTCTACGCATTCACGGACAAGGGCGACAGGCCCGTCGCGCTCCGACCCGAGATGACCCCCACCCTCGCGCGCATGATCGCCGCCCGCGCGGCCGCCCTGCCCAAGCCGATCAAGTGGTACTGCGTGCAGCAGTTCTTCCGCTACGAGCGCCCGCAGCGAGGGCGGGGTCGCGAGTTCTTCCAGTGGAACGTCGACGTGATCGGTGCCGCGGAGCCCGCGGCCGACGCCGAGGTGATGGCCGTCGCGGTGGAGGCCCTGCGCCGGCTGGGGCTTGGCGCGGACTCGTTGGTCCTGCGGGTCAGCGACCGACGCTTCCTGGAGCGCATGTTGCGATCGCTGGACGCGGGCGCCGACGAGGTACCGCAGGTGCTCGCCAGCATCGACAAGCTGGAGCGGGATCCGCGCGCGGCCGAGCGGCTGAAGGCCCTGCTGGGACCCGAGCGCGCGGCCGAGCTGCTCGGTTGGTGCGAGCGGATGCCGGTCGAACGCGCCGATGAGCTCGAGCCGGTCCTCGAGGCGTGTCGCGATTTCGGCCTCGAAGCGTATGTTCAGCCCGACTTCCGGATCGTGCGCGGGCTGGCATACTACACCGGTCCCGTTTGGGAGCTCTTCGCTCGCGGGGAGCGGCTGCGCGCACTCGCCGGTGGGGGGCGCTACGACGGCCTGATCGCGACTCTCGGCGGACCGAAGCTTCCCGCGCTCGGGTTCGGCATGGGGGACGTGGTGCTCGGAGAGCTGCTGCGCGAACGGGGGCTCGAGCCGGCGGTACCGCCGCGCGTCGACGTCTTCGTTGCGGCGATCGGCCCCGAGATGCTGGCCCCCGCCCGGCGTGTGCTCCAGAGGCTTCGCGCGCGGGGTGTGCGAGCCGATGCGCCCTACGGTCCCGTGAAGCTGAGCCGTGCTCTGCGTCACGCCAACCTCTCGGGCGCCGGTCGGGCCGTGCTGGTAGGACCGGAGGAGTGGAGTCAGGGGAAGGTGCGTGTGAAGGATCTACGAGCCTCCGGAGAGGTTCTGGTCGACCTGGAGGATCTGGAGTGACGGCGCGCGGGAGGCGCCTCGCGCTGGCCGCGCTGCTCCTGGGAGCCCTGGCGCTGGTCGGCAGCGGCTGCGCGTACACGCGATACCAGACCGAGACCAAGCGCTCAGCGACGGAGCAGCTCCTTCTGACCCAGTCCATCGAGCGGGCCGTCTCCCTTGTGGCCCTGCCGAAGGTCAAGCGGCGCGCCGTCCACGTCACCACGATCTCTCTGGCGCCAGAGGAGGCCGCATACCTGAGGGTGGAGCTGGAGGCGAAGCTGCGTCTGGCCGGGGCGGAGATCGTGTCGGCGGACGAGGCGGAGATCTACATCGACGCGTTGGTGGCCGCGAGCGGAACGGTGGCTCGCCGGCTCTCCTTCGGTGTGCCGCCCCTCCCGACACCGTTCGGGACGACGCCCGGGCTGCCGTTCCTGCGCATCCTCAAGCAGCGCGGCTATACGCGTCTGAGCCTGGTGGTGCGGGAGGCCGACGGGGCGAGCGTGAGCCGCAGCGAGCCCGTGATGGCGCGAGCGCACTTCGACCTCTTCGGTCTTCTCTTTCTGGCCGTGCGCCACAACTCGATCTACCCCGGCGAAGGCTTCTCGATCGGGCTCGATTGACCGGCTTCGTTGGTCGCCTGGGCCTCCGGCACGCAGCCCATGGCGTGGAAGCCCTTGTCCACGTAGAGCGTTGTACCCGTGATGCCGGAGGCGAGCGGACTCGCGAGAAAGGCGGCGGCCGCGCCGACCTCGGTGGCGTCGATGGGCTCGGGCAGCGGAGAGCCGCGCCGGGCGTGCTCGATCATCGGCCCGATGAGGCCGATCGCCGAGGCCGCTCGCGAGGCCCACGGACCCGCCGAGATGCAGTTCACGCGGGCTCCCCAGCGGCGCCCGGCCTCGTAGGCCAGCACCCGCGTGTCGGATTCCAGCGCCGCCTTGGCCGAGGACATGCCGCCCCCGTAGCCAGGGATCACCCGCTGTGAGGCGAGGTAGCTCAGGCAGAGAAAGGAGCCGCCGGGCCGCAGCAAGGGGCCGAAGCGCCGCACGAGCGCTACGAACGAGTAGGCGCTCGCGCTCAGCGCCGCGAGGTAGCCGCTGCGGCTCGTCTCGAGCAGGGGACGCTTGACCTCGGGACCGTTCGCGACGCTGTGTACCACGATGTCGAGCGGCTGCTCGCCAAGCTCGGCGCAGAGTGCGGAGGCGACGCCATCGATCGTGAAGTCCGCGTGCGCCTTGTAGCGACGGCTCTCACGCACCTCGACCGGCGTGGACTCGAGGCGGTCATACTCCACGTCGAGAGCGAAGATGCGCTCGAACTCCAGCTCGCGTCCGTCGCCGAGTCGCAGCGACTCGCGGAGCTTTCCGCGTTCGAGAAGCTTCGTGAAGATCCCGTAGGCGGGGGGCCAGGTGCCCAGGCAGACCCGAGCGCCTGCCTCGGCGAGGCGACGGGCGATGGCGAAGCCGAACCCCGCGTCGTCCGCCACTCCAGCGACGAACGCACGTCGGCCCGAGAGATCGATCGGCAGCATGCTGTACCTCTCCCGATGAACACTAGCAGTGTAAGATGCCCGCTGCTCTGCGCGAAGGGAGGGGCCATGTCACGACGGGATCAGATCCGCATGAGCGAGGCGGAGGTGCGGAGCTTCCTGGAGCGCTCCAAGACGATCATCCTCTGCTCGACCGGGCCGCGAGGCTACCCCCACCCCATGCCGATGTGGTTCCGTCTGCGTTCGGACGGAAGCATCGAGATGACGACCTACCGCAAGAGCCAGAAGGTCCAGAATCTCAGGCGTGACCCGCGCGTGAGCCTGCTCGCCGAGAGCGGAGCGGAGTACTCCGAGCTGCGGGGCGTGGTGGTCTATGGACGGGCAGAGCTGATCGACGACCACGCGACGGTCGTGGAGACGCTGATCGCGGCCTCCGGGCAGAAGAGCAGCGAGGAGGCCCGCGGAGCGGTCGCTGCGAACGCCGCCAAACGTTTGCTCATCCGGGTGGCGCCCGAGCGTATCGTCTCGTGGGACCACTCCAAGCTCGGAGGTGTGTACTGAGGCGTGCCGCCGCTTCCTACCAAGCGCTCCAGCCGCCGTCGACCGGCAGCACCACACCGGTCACGTAGCTCGCCGCCGGGCTGGCCAGGAAGACGACGGCCGCCGCGAGCTCGGGAGGCCGCCCCAGGCGACCCATCGGCGTGAACAGCTCGATCCGCTCGCGCTCCTCCGGCGGGAGCTCACCGGTCTTTGGATCCACCGTCATGTGGGTGGGGAAGTAGCCCGGCGCGATCGTGTTCACTGTGATCCGGTGGGGGGCCCACTCCACGGCGAGCTGGCGGGTGAGGTTGTTCAGCCCCGCCTTGCTCGCCGCGTAGGCCGCGAGCGGCTGCACCCGACTGGCGCGCAGCCCCAGCACCGACGAGAGCTGGATGATCCGGCCGCCGCGGCCGCGCGCGATCATGCGCCGTCCCACCTGCTGGGCGAGCTCGAACGCCGCATTAAGGTTCACGGACAGCACGGCCTCCCAGTGCTCGCGTCGCTGTCGTTCCGCCCGGCCCGCCCGTGCCAGGCCCGCCGCGTTCACGAGCACGTCGATGGGTCCGAGGTTCCGCTCCGTGCGGTCCAGCGCCTCGGTGAGCTCGTGGGGGCGCGTCAGGTCCGCGCGGAGCGCGCAGCTCCGCGCGCCGGCCGCCACGAGCTCGGCCGCCAGCACCTCGAGGGCGTCGAGGCGACGGCCCAGGAGCGCCACGCTCGCACCCGCCCCCGCAAGCGCCCACGCCGCCTCGCGCCCCAGCCCGCCGGACGCGCCGCTCACCAGCGCGACCTGCCCGCCGAGTCCAAAGAGCTCCTCCAGTGAGCGCATCGGGATCGGGCGGCTCAGTCTTGGGCCACCAGCTCTCGCTGGTAGAGCTCGAGGTCGTGGGGGCTGAAGCACACGAAGATCACCTTCTCCAGCGCTCCGGCGTCGTCCAGGCCTTCGTGCACGGTTCGCACAGCGATCGCTGCCGCCTCCTCGGGGGGGTAGCCGTAGGCGCCGGTGCTGATCGCGGGAAACGCGATGGAGCGGATTCCGTGCGTGCGGGCGAGCGCCAGCGAGCTGCGGTAGCAGCTCGCGAGAAGCTCCGGCTCCCCGTGCCGGCCGTCACGGTAGCGCGGCCCGACCGTGTGGATGATGTAACGCGCCGGGAGCCGGAAGCCGGGCGTGATGCGTGCTTCACCCGTCGGACAGCCACGGAGCTTGCGGCACTCCTCGCGGAGCTCGGGGCCCGCCGCGCGGTGGATGGCACCGTCCACGCCCCCGCCGCCGAGCAGACTCTGGTTGGCCGCGTTCACGATGGCGTCGACCTCGATCCGCGTGATGTCCCCGCGCACGGCCTCCAGATCCGCCATCGTCTCGCTAGCATACCCGAGCCTGCCTCAGAAGCGGGCAGGAGCTGCTGCCTTTTCGCGCAGGGCACCGTCCGTGCGGCCCGCTCAGGCTGCGACATGGATGGCACGTGCATTGCTCGAGAACCCGCCAGCCCGGATCACGGACAAGGGAGCGAGAGCGATGAATCCATCTGGAAGGCAGGTGTACCGCGTCGCCACGGCGGCGGGGCTCGGTCTGTGCGCGCTCATGGGAGCCAGTACGGCGGGGGCCGAGGAGGCAGTGCTCAGCGCGGGGGACACCGCCTGGATGCTGACCAGCTCAGCGCTGGTTCTGCTCATGACGGTCCCCGGCCTGGCCCTGTTCTACGCGGGCCTCGTCCGCTCCAAGAACACGCTCAGCATCCTGATGCAGTGCATGATGGCCGCCGGACTGATGGGCCTGCTCTGGGTGCTGTTCGGCTACAGCTTGGCCTTCGATGGCGACGGGGCCTGGATCGGCGGGCTGGGCAAGGTGGCGCTCGCAGGGGTCACACCGGACTCCCTCTGGGGAACGATCCCCGAGTACGTCTTCGTGATGTTCCAGGGAATGTTCGCGATCATCACGCCCGCCCTGATGATCGGCGCGTTCGCGGAGCGGATGCGCTTCGCTCCCTACCTGGTATTCATCACGCTCTGGCTCGCGGTCGTCTACTCGCCGCTCGCGCACATGGTCTGGGGAGGGGGCTGGATCGGCTCCCACCTCGGCGCCCTCGACTTCGCAGGCGGCCTCGTCGTGCACATGTCCAGCGGCTTCTCCGCCCTGACCGTGGCGATCTGGCTGGGGAAGCGGCGCGGGTACGGGCGATTGCCGATGCCGCCCCACAGCCTGCCGCTCACCGTGATCGGGGCCGCGCTGCTCTGGGTCGGCTGGTTCGGCTTCAACGCGGGGAGTGAGCTGGCGGCGGATGGGACCGCGGGGCTCGCGTTTCTGACCACGCAGACGGCCACCGCCACGGCCGTGGTTTCATGGGTGGCGATCGAGTGGCTCCATCGCGGAAAGCCCACCGTGCTCGGCGCGGCGACGGCGGCCGTGGCGGGCCTGGTGGCCATCACCCCCGCCTGCGCCTTCGTCGACCCGCGCGGTGCGATCGCGGTGGGCCTCGGCGCGGCATTCTTCTGCTACCTGGCGGTCACCCTAGTGAAGCCCGCTCTGGGCTACGACGACTCCCTCGACGTCTTCGGCGTGCACGGTGTCGGCGGGATGTGGGGTGCGCTGGCAACCGGAATCTTCATTGCGGGCTTCGCGATGCCGGAAGGGATCACGCGCGTGCAACAGATCTGGATCCAGATCCAGAGCATTGCCTTCACGGCGGTCTTCTCCGTCTTTCTGACGCTCGTCATCCTCACGCTGCTGCGAACGGTCTTCGGTGATCTCCGGGTCGGTGAGGAGCAGGAGCACGAAGGGCTCGACCTTGCAGAGCACAGCGAATCCGCCTACGTCCTCGAGGCGTCCGGTGTCTCACCGGGGACGCTGGGCCACGGAGGAGCGCCGTCCGGGCATCCGGCGGCGTAGAAACGGGGGCACGAAATGCGCAAGGTCGAAGCAATCATCAAGCCGTTCAAGCTCGACGAGCTCAAAGAAGCGTTGCATGCGATCGGCATCCAGGGCATCACCGTCTCCGAGGTGAAGGGCTTCGGGCGCCAGAAGGGTCACACCGAGCTCTACCGCGGGGCCGAGTACGTGGTGGACTTCCTGCCCAAGATCAAGGTGGAGGTCGTGATTCCGGAGAGCATGGTCGACAGCGTCACCGAGGCCATCCGAAACGCGGCCAACACGGGCCGGATCGGCGACGGGAAGATCTTCGTGCTCCCGGTCGAGGAGGCCATCCGCATACGGACCGGCGAGCAGGGAACCGACGCGCTCTGAGCCGTCTCAGCGGCTGAGGTAGCGACGCCGGATCCGCAGCGTCTGCAGGATCGCGAGCGGAAAGTCGAGGGCGCGGACCTTGGACCCCGGCACGTCGCGCCAGGTGGGCAGCGGGAGCTCGTAGACGACGTCCTCGGGCTGCCGGCGCTCGCTGCCGCGGCGCGCACGGATCAGGCGAGCCAGGATCTCGACGTCGAAGAGCCAGCGGGTCAGGAACGGCTCCCGGAAGAGCTCCACCGTGGCCGGCGTGATGCGGAAGAGCTTCGCCCCGCACTGCGTGTCGTAGACGGCCATCCCCAGGGCCAGCGACGCGGCGGTGGCAAAGACGCGGCCCAGGTAGTGGCGCAGTGCGCTGCGCTCTATGGACCGCCCGAGAAGCTTGACGCGCGCGCCCAGGACCATCTCGAGGTCCGGACGCGAGTCCAGCAGGCGGATGAACTCGGGGAGCGTCTCCAGTGGCGTCGCGAGGTCGGCATCCCAGAAACCGGCGTAGCGAGCCTCTTCCTTGAAGGCCGCGAGAAGACCCCGGCGGACCGCTTCGGCCTTGCCCCGATTGGGCTGCAGGTCGATCGCGGTGAACTGCGCCTCGTTTCGGTCCTCCATGCGCCGCAGCACCTCGAGTGTCTCGTCCTCGCTCCCGTCGTTCATCATCAGGAAGCGGACCTCGGGATGTCCTTTGGCAAAGCTCTCGAAGTTCTCGACCGGCAGCCGGCGGGCTTCGTTGTAGCAGGGCACCACGAGAATCGTGCTAGCCATCGCGCGGATTGTACAATGCGCCCATGGCCCGAGCACGAGCCCGGCCCCGCAAGAAGGTGACGCGCAAGAAGGTCACACGCCGTAGGGCATCGACCTCGCGCAAGCGCCTCACGCCGCGCAAGGAGAAGCGTGGGCTGAGCGCGCACGAGATTCCTCTGGAGCCCGACAGCGCCGCTCTGTCCGCGCTCCGCTCACGCGTCGAGTCCGCCGGAGGCGTCGTCCTCGCGGCCTACCGTGATCCCTTCTCGGGGCGCCCGCTGCTGCTGGCGACGTTACCGATCCGGGCCGTGGCTCCGACGCCGTTCCAACGCGACCTGTCGCCTGCGCACACGAAGCGGCTGGCGGAGAAGATCGAAGAGAGTGGCTGCTACCTCGATCCGTTGATCGTCGTCGAAGGCTCCGATGGCGGGCTCTGGACCCCAAACGGGCGGCACCGGCTGGCGGCTGCACGCCTGCTGGGCCTCGAGCAGATCACGGCGCTGATCTCGCCCGATGAGGCCCTGGCCTTCCGGATCCTCGCACTCAATACCGAGAAGGCCCACAACCTCAAGGACCGGAGCCTGGAGGTCATTCGTATGGCCCGGGAGCTCGCACGCCGCCGGCCGCGAGCCCGCGAGCGGGACTTCGCTGCAGAGCTCGAGTCCCCGGCGCTGCTCACGCTCGGGCTGCTGTACGAGCGGAGCAAGCGCTTTGCGGGATCCGCTTACCACCCCTTCTTGCGCAAGGTGGATCACTTCAGCATCCGAACCCTTCCAGCCGGCCTGCGCGAGCGGGAGGGCTGGGCCGCGCGGCTGGAGGCGATCGACGCGGAGGTCCAGCGGGTCATCGCCGGGCTCAAGCGGCGCGGCTTTCGCTCTCCCTATCTGCGGAACCTGGTGGTGGCCCGCATCAACCCCCTGCGGTTCCAGCGGATCCCGCGTACGGGCAAGACCGACGGCAAGCCGCCGATGACGATGGCCGCCGCTCTCACGCGCATGGCTGCCGCGGCCCGCCGCTTCGAGCCCGACAAGGTGCGAGAGAGCGACCTGGCCCTCGTGGCCGCGCTGTCCAGCGAGGACGTCGCATGAGCGCTCGGCGAGCGCACGTCTTCGTGGCGGGGCGTGTGCAGGGGGTCTTCTTTCGCGACTCGACCCGACGCCAGGCGATTGCGCTCGGTCTGCGGGGCTTTGCACGCAACCTCCCCGACGGTCGGGTGGAGATCGTGCTGGAGGGCGAGGAGGGCCCGCTGCAAAAGGCGCTCGAGTTCGTCCAGAAGGGACCGCCGGGGGCCGAGGTGCGTCGCGTGGACCTGAGCTACGAGCCGCCCACGGGAGAGCCCGAGGGGTTCGAGATCGTGCGCTGACGCGCCGGGGGGCGGGGCTCAGAGTGCGGCGTTGAGCTCCGTGTCCGTGTGGAGGTCGAACTCGTACTCCTTCGTCTCGGTCACCGTGAGCGGCACGAGGGTTCCATCGGGCCGTGGGGCGATGTGCGTCGTGATCTTGAGGTGGCGTTCGTGGACCGGGAGCAGCGTGCTGGGATCGACGAGCCGGTCGATCTCGCCAGAGAGCGTGACCCCCTCGGCCGCGTGGTCGAGCTTCTCCTCGGGGGTGTCGTCAAAGAGCTTTGCGGCGCGCTCACCCAGGATCGCCTCGAGCTCCTGGACCAGGAGCGCACGGTCGCTGTTGAAGAAGATGCGGATCCGCACACAGTGGCGCTCGTCGCAGCGACGGGTCATGGGAAACCAGGTGACCGTGTACTGCCGCAAGCGCCCCGCACCCGGCAGCTCCACGACCTGGGGGTCGGTCCAGATGTCTCCGATCTCGATCGAGCGACCGGCGAAGTTCCCGTAGCGGCTGTTCCACTCGTCCCGCCCACGGCTCACCAGCAGCTCCTCGGTGAGAACGGGCTTGAGGACCTTGCTGAGCCCCTCGGGAAGCTCGGCCTCGATCCGCTGCGTGATGTCCTCGAAGCCCCGGACCGCGCGCACCTGCCCGTTCTCGTCGATCTCGTAGCTCGCGGGCTTGGCCTGCAAGAGCTTCGATACCTCGTTCTCGATCGGCTTGCCGTCCCGCATCGTCTTCGAGCTGATCTGGCGTGCCGTGACACGGTAGCCCGCCTCGATCCTCTCGAAGGTCAAGCTCACCACCGACTCGCTCCGCTCGCTCAGCGGGGGCGCACCGGCCAGGTCTTGAACGCGCTCGGCGATGACCCGTTGCACCAGAACCGCGCCGTCCGGTGGCCGAAGCGTGAAGGTGAAGCGCGTTGGCGGGGCCTCTTCCCGCCCACCGCACGCGGCAAGCGCCAGCGTGACCGAGGTCAGCAGCAGAGCGGGGAGGGTGCGCACTGGCATGGCGGGGGGATTAGATCAGAAAGAGAAGCAGCGAGGCAAGCCGGTCCAGCAATCGATCCAAGGGAGCTCGGCTCTCCAGCGTCTCCTCGTCGATCCTGTGGGAGCGCTGCGCATCCTCCAGGATTCGCTTGCCCAGGAGGGCAGGAAGCTCGCCACCCTCGAAGATCACGTTCACCTCGTAGCTGTGCTCCAGGCTCTGTCGATCCAAGTTGGACGTTCCCAGGATCGCCCACTGGTCGTCGAAGGCGGCGAGCTTGGCGTGCATCATCTCCTCCTCGTACTCGTGCACGCGCAGGCCGCGCGCGAGCAGCCGAGGGAGGATCGCGCGCACGGCTCGACGGAGCATCGGATGATCCGTGCGGCCCGCGAGAACGAGATCCACCTCGACCCCGCGCTCGCTGGCTCGGCCGAGTGCGTCGAGCACCCCCTTGCCGGGTGCGAAGTAGGGGGTCTCGAAGCGTGCGTAGCGTCCCGCGCCGTCCAGCGCTGCGATCAGCAGCTCGCATGCACGCCGCCGGCGGTAGACCGGTCCATCGGGCACGATCGCGCAGCGAACCTCGCCGCAGGGAGCGGGCGCGGCGTCGAGGAAGCTCTGCCAGGGAAGGTCCGGCGCGTCCGCACGGAACCAGCTCTCGAGAAAGAGCGCCTCGAGATCGCGTACTGCGGGCCCCTCCAGGCAGATGTGGGCGTCGCGCCAGCCCCGATCGCCCGGCGCCAGACCGCGCTCGTACTCCTGGCCGATGTTCAGGCCGCCCGTGAACGCGACGCGGCCGTCCACCACCAGGATCTTCCGATGGTCCCGTCGGCGCGGGCGGAAGCCACGGCCCAGCCAGCTGAGCGGCTGGAAGGCCATCACGTCGCCGCCGGCGCTGCGCAGCGGCAGCAAGGCGGCCTCGTCGAGACCGCGCGATCCAACCGCGTCATAAAGGATGCGCACCTGAACGCCGGCGCGTGCGCGCTCGGCTAGGGCGCTGAGGAAGCGCCTTCCGGTCTCGTCCGCCCGCAGGATGTACGTCTCCAGATGAACGTGGTGCTCGGCGCCGCGGATCGCCTCGAGCATGGCGTGAAGCCCCTCGCGCCCGGTCTCGAACAGGCGGACCCGATTGCCGTCCGTGAAGCGCAGCCCGCGCACCGGAAAGAGCCGTCGGATCGAGCGTGGTCTCCGGGCCAGGCCGTGGCGGCGCAGGCTGGCGCGCAGGTGACGTCTGCGCCGACCGCCCCGCCTTCCTCTCGCCCACCGGCTGCCCGACATAGGTCGGAAGGGGTATCACAGGCGAGCCTGCGGCGGGCGTGCGGCGCGCAGCTCGAGGGACCGCCAGTCTCGGGCTCCAGGATCCCGATTCCCCCCTGTTGGCTCAGCGGCACGCTTGTTGCTCTTCCCGTCACGTATGGAGGCGGGTCGAGAACGGAGGACGAACGCCGAAGTCGCCGCAGAGCTCGCCCCGCGGGGCTGCGAGGAGTCCCCCGTTCCCTCAGGGGCTTCGCTCCGTCCGAGCGACGTACGTGCGCGTGTCCTGGCGGAGCACCGCGAGCTCTCCGCGCAGCTCGAGCGGGTCGAGGCACTGGCCCGCGCGACGCTCCAGGGTGAGCTCGCCACGATTCGCGAGCTGCGGGCCGAGTGTATCGAGATGGTCGCCTGGCTCCGGGATCACTTCCGGCTCGAGGAGCGCATTCTCGTCCCGGTGCTGCGGGATCTCGGACCGCGCGGGGCCGAGAGCGTCCAGCGCTTCATCGGAGAGCACGAGCGTCAGAGAGCGATCATCGCGGCGCTGTATCGCTCGGCCTCGACGCCCACAGCCTCCAGCCTCGAGCTGGCCCTGCTCGCCTGGGGGTTCGTGCGGCTGCTCCGTCTCGACATGCGGGCGGAGGAGAAGCTCTACCTCGGCGAGCGCCTGCTCCGCGACGCAGCGAGCTCTGCGGCTCCCTGAGAGCGGCTGCGTCCGCCTCGAGGGGCTGCGTCATAGCCGACATCGCGTCACATGGTCGTGTCACAGCTGGGGCCAAAAGCGACGCCGATCGATGCGTCCGAGCCCCATACCCGATCGCCGAGGCGCTCCGATCCCTCCCTCGCACAGATGCAGGAAAGCCCCCTGGGTCTGGGGTCCAGGGGGCCTTCGCGGCTCACGAAGGCTGGGGACGCGGGAGCCTCAGCAGGGGGAGTCGGCGTCCCCAGCCATTCGAGCCCTCGGGTGAGCTGGCCAGTTCCGAACGAAGGACCTTGGCCCGTGGGATGCGGGGTCTCACCCGATGGCCAAGCGCTTTATTTAGCAACAATCGTGCCTGAGCATTCGGAATCTCGGGGTAGTGCGGCAGCGGTCTCGGGGCGAGGAGGCCGTGCGATGCGCGCGATCACGGGCAGGTGGTCCGAGGCGCGGCGCGCGCAGGAGCTCGCGTGCGTGCGGACCTCCACGACGCGCGCGCCACGTGCGTAGACGCGATCGAGGGCGAGCAGCGGGCGCGATGCGGGAAAGCTCGCCGGCCACGCCAGGTTGTGATGCTCCGCAGGCAGCGCCCGGTCGAGCGCCTGGGTGGCCTTGCAGTTGCGCCACGCGTTGAGGTCGCCCAGAAGAATCACGGGCCCCTGCAGCCGCGGGTGCTCGAGCAGCGAGCGCACCTGCTGATGCCGCGATCGGTCGACCAGGGCCAGGTGCGTCGCGACGAGTGAGAAGGGCTGCCACGGATCGTGCAGCTCCGTGACGATGGCCGAGCGCCGCTCCAGTCGCCCGACGCTGAGGTCGAGGCTGAAGACACCCGTGATCGGCCTTCGCGAGAGGATCGCGTTGCCGAGCTCACCGCGCTTGTGCACCCGCGTCACGACGAACGCGGCATGAAGCCCGAGCTCCTCGGCCAGCGTTTCCAAGGGATCTGGGGCGGAGAAGGGGCGCAGGACCTCCTGCAGCGCAATCAGATCCGCATCGAGCTCCGCGATTACGCGGCTGGCCCGGTCCGGCTCGAAGCGGTTTCCGCCGGTCAGACCGCTCCAGCGATGCACGTTGTAGGTCGCCACCGAGAAGACCGCCTCGAGCGGCCGATCCCGAAGCGGGCTGCGGGGGGCCCGCACCATGCCCAGGTACGGAACCGCGGCTGCAAAGAGTGCTCGGCGCGCCACCTCGACGTCGCGAAGTCTCCGGAGCCGGGGAGCGGTCTTGCGTTTGCGTGCCATGCGGGGGGATCATCGGACGATCACCGATGCTGATCAAGCGACAGGGGCCGGGCGCCGCTGAGGGCCGGGCCGGCCCGGGAGAACGCGGGCGCGGCTCGGCAGCCCCCCCTCCACCCGCCGACAGCCGGGTTCGTGCGCTGATCGGCCTGCTCGTTCTTCCGGTGGCGCTGCTGCTCCACAGCCTGGCCGTCTACCTCGAGGTCCTGCTGGGAGCGGGGCCCCGCCGTCTGCAGCGCTACTACCTGGGGTTCGCACGCCTCTGCATGCGCGTGGGAGGAACGCGGCTCGAGGTGCGTGGGACCGAGCGGCTCGAGCCGCGTCAGGCCTACGTGGTGGTGGCCAATCACGAGAGCACCTGGGATCCGCCCGTGCTGGTGGCGGCGCTTCCCAAGCTGCTGATCCGCTTCGTCGTCAAGCGACCGATCATGCGGATCCCGGTCTTCGGGCCTGCGCTGCGCCGCTCCGGAAACGTCACGGTCGTGCGGCACGAGACGGAGGGTGACATCCGCCGGGTCCGGGAGGGGATGGAGCGCCGACACCCCGACGTGTCGGTGCTCTTCTTTGCCGAGGGAACCCGATCGCGGGATGGCGCCCTGCACCGGTTCAAGATGGGGGCCTTTGCGAGCGCACCGATCTACGGGCTCCCCATTCTGCCCGTGGCGCTGGCGGGGACCGGCGCGGTCCTTCCCCGGGGATCGCTCCAGCTCCGTGTCGGGCGCGTGGTCGTCGAGCTGGGGGAGCCGATCCCGACGGATGGGCTGAAGCTCGAGGATCGTGCCGCGCTGCGGGACCGGACGTACGCCACCGTCCGGCGCTTGCGCGCTCGGGCCCGGGCCCGCCTGCGCGAGCTCCGGGAGGAGCCGGGCGGGATCGACTGAGCCGCTGGCCTCCGTTGACCTCGGGCTCCGATTCTGGGAAACTAGCGATCGTTAGTTTGGCGGAGGAAGCCCGATGCCTACCACGGCCGTGAGCGGGACGGAGGCCGGTGCCCGTCGTCGCCGGGGCGCGGAGACCGCTGACCGCATCCTGGACGTGGCCGAGCAGCTCTTTGCCGAGCGTGGATACGCGGGCACGAGCCTGCGCGAGGTTGCCGAGTGCGTGGGCGTGCGCATCCCGAGCCTCTACAACCACTTCTCGAGCAAGGAGTTGCTCTACGCCGCGGTGCTCGAGCGCGGCATCGGCCCGCTGCTCGCCATGCTCTCACGCTTCGTGAGCACGGGGCCCGCGGGCGGCGCCGATCCGCCGCGTGTCATGCGAGAGGTGATGCGCTGGCTGGTGCAGCACCCGGCGCTCCCGCGGCTCGTCCTGCACGAGACGCTCTCGGGCGGCCAACGCCTGACGCCCATGCTGCGGCGCTGGATCGCCCCGACGTTCGCGCGAGCGCAGGAGCTCGTCGAGGTCTCGCCGGCCGCGCGGCGCTGGAAGGCCGAGCAGATTCCGCTCCTGGTGATCGCGATGTACCACGTCGTCGTCGGGTACTTCGCCATCGCGCCCCTGTACGAGGAGCTCGGCGGACACGATCTGATGGCGGCCGAGGCCGTCGAGCGGCAGACGCGCTTTCTCTGTGACCTGGTCGGGGCCCTCTTCGAGCTCCCGCCCGAGCCGGAGCGGAACGCCTGACCTCGACCCCCACACCCAGGAGAGGAGAGATCCACATGGACCTGAACATCGAGTTCCTGGCCTCGCAGAGCTGGGACGAAAAGATGCCCGCAAGGCTCGCGTGGCTGCGGGAGAACGACCCGGTGCACTGGTCGGAGAAGGACCAGCTCTGGATCTGTACGCGCTTCGACGACGTGGTCTATGTCTCAAAGCACCAGGAGCTCTTCACGTCTGCGGAGGGCGTCCGACCCGACACCCCGGTCAAGCTCGGGCTGATCGACGAGGGGGAGCCGCGTCACGCGCAGCTGCGCGGCCTGATCAACAAGGGCTTCACGCCCCGCATGGTCCGCAAGCTGGAGCCCGCCTTCCGCAGGATCACGACCGAGGCCATCGATGCGGTGGCTCACGACGGAGAGTGTGACTTCGTCGGTGCCATCGCGGTTCCACTTCCGATCCGACTGATTGCTCACATGATGGGCATCCGGGAGCAGGACCGCGATCGCTTCCATCGCTGGTCCGACGCGATGATCGCCGCGGATGGCAATCGCGAGAACCCGCGAATCATGGAGGGGGCGCACCAGGCTTTTCTGGAGTACTCCACGTACGTCACGGAGATCATCGAGGACCGGCGGCGGACCCCCCGCGACGATCTGATCAGCATCCTCGTGGGTGCCAAGGACGAGGGTCTGCTGGGCGAGCTCGGCAACCGTTCGCTGCCGGACGAGGGGGAGGTCAGCGAAGAGCACCTCCAGCTCCGAAACGATGAGCTGATCATGCTCCTGGTCGTGCTCATGGTGGCGGGCAACGAGACCACCCGCAACGCGATCTCGGGTGGGATGCAGCTGCTGATCGAGAATCCCGAGCCCCGCCGCAAGCTGATTGAGGATCCTTCGCGGATCCCCCTGGCCGTTGAGGAGATGGTGCGACTCGTTTCGCCGGTCCGCACCTTCGGACGGACTGCCACACGCGACTGCGAGCTCCGGGGCAAGCTCATCCGCCAGGGTCAGAAGGTCCTGATCGTCTATCCCGCCGCCAATCGGGACCCCGATCCGTTTCCCGATCCCGATCGCTTCGACATCGAGAGGGACCCGCACCACGTCGGCTTCGGCATCGGCAGCCACTTCTGCCTGGGCGCCAATCTGGCACGAATGGAGATGCGCGTCGCGTTCGAGGAGCTGCTGAGGCGGCTTCCCGACATGGAGTACAGCGGGGGTGGGCCGGTCTTCGAGCCCTCACCCCTGGTACGATCGTGCAGGCGAATGGACGTCCGCTTCACACCAGAGGTCTGAGCCCACGCGCAGGAGGCCGATCATGGGACGGATCATTCTCAAGGGCGCAAATCTGCTCGATGGTCGAAGCCCCGCTCGGCCGGGCTGCACCGTGGTCGTGGAGGGCCAGCGGGTCACGCACGTCACGACCGAGGCTGTCCAGGTGCTCCCGGAGGATCGGGAGATCGACCTGGCCGGCCGGACGCTGATGCCGGGGCTGTGCAGCGGACACTTCCATGCCAGCTACCACGACTACGCGCTGGAGATCTTTCCCCTGGGCATCGACAAGCCTCCCGGCTACCTCACGCTGCGTGCGGCCCATGCGGTCCGAGGCGCCTTGATGGCCGGGTTCACGTCGGTGGCCGGGGCGGGCGGGGGTGACGACATCGACGTCCAGCTCAAGATGGCGATCGACGATGGACTCATCCCAGGGCCGCGCATCCTGGCTTGCAGCCGGGACTTCACGACGCGTGGCGGCTACGTGGATCTCGCGAACTGGTGGTGGCGACTGGGAAACGTGGGCGCCGGTCTGGTGAGGAACGGACCTGAAGCCCTGCGGGAGGCGGCCCGGGAGGAGATGGCCCGTGGAGCCGAGATTCTCAAGCTCTACGTCACGGGTGGGCACGGCAACGTCAACACGGCGGTGCGGGAGTTCAGTCGCGACGAGCTCGAGATGGTGGTGCGCACCGCCCACGAGCGCGGACGCAAGGTGCGGGCTCACTGCGCCTGGAAACCCGCGATCTTGGAGTGTATCGAGCTCGGTGTCGATGTGATCGATCACGGGGATGAGATCGACGCCGAGTGTATCGGAGCCATGGTCGAGGCCGGCACCGTGCTCGTCCCGAGTGCTCTGTATCTGGAGCGCCTGCTGGGGCTGGAGGCGATTCACGCGCCCGGCTACGAAGCCCTGGTCGAGACGACCGAGCGAGAGCTCGAGAACCTCCTGCGCTGGATCCCCGAAGCGAATGCTGCCGGCGTCAAGCTCGTGCTCGGCGATGACTACGGCACGATCGTGCTCCGACACGGAGCCTACGCGGATGAGCTGGAATTCTACGTGAAGCGCGCCGGAATCGCTCCGCTGGACGTGATTCGCTGGGCGACGGTTCACGGGGCGGATCTGATGGGCCTGGGCGATGAGCTTGGCAGCGTCGAAGAAGGTCGGCTCGCAGATCTTCTGGTGGTCGATGGGGATCCGAGTGTCGACATCACGGTTCTGAAGGAGCCTCACCATCTGAGAATGATTTTCAAGGGAGGACAGCTCGTCAAGGACGCGCTGGAGCCTGGACCCAGCGAGCACAAAGAAGGAGGAACCCATGCTCGAGTATGACCCGTTCAAGAAGGACGTTCGTGAGAACCCGCAGCCGATCTACAAACGCCTCCGGGATGAGGCACCGGCCTACTTCATCCAGAAGTACGATGCGTGGGCGCTCTCGCGCTTCGAGGACATCTGGCAGTGCTCGGGCGATCTGCGCTTCTCCGCCGCGCACGGTACGACGCCGGCTCAGGTGCTGACCAAGGAGCAGCCCGTGACGCCCATGCTCAACGTCATGGATCCGCCGGACCATACCAAGCTGCGAGCAGCCATTCGCAAGTGCTTCCTGCCGCGCTTCTTGAAGGGTCTCGAGCCGCTCGCGCGTCAGACCTTTGAGGATCTGGTGGGTGAGATCTACGAGCGAGGTGAGTGCGACGTGGTGCAGGACCTCGGCTCCCCCTTCTCGGTCAAGATCGCCTGTGTGGCGATCGGACTTCCGGCGGAGGACGGACCGTATCTGAACGGGCTCGTCAAGCGATTCTTCCACCACGATCCCGATCGGCACGGTATGACCGAGGACGGTCTTGCTGCTCTCGAAGAGATGAGCGCGTACAGCCTCGAACGGGTGCGTGAATGCCGCCGGGCGCCGGGGGACGGCCCCGAAGCCCTGAACGCGTTGGTCCGCTTCGACGGGATCGGTCGCCAGCTGACCGACGAGGAGGTGGCCTCGCATCTCACTCTGCTGATCATCGGAGGCTCGGAAACCTTTCCCAAGACCCTCGCCAATGGGATCCTGCGTCTCTGGGAGCACCCCGACCAGCGCAGCGCGCTCGTCGCGGATCCCACCGGTATCCCCGACGCCTACGACGAGATCCTGCGCTACGACATGCCGACACAGTTCCTTTGTCGGACCCTGAAAGAGGACGTGGAACTCCATGGCCAGACCCTCCGTGCGGGGCAGGGCGTGCTCTTCCTGTATGCGTCGGGAAACTGGGACGATCGTGAGTTCGAGCAGCCCGAGCGCTTCGACATCCGGCGGCGACCCCATCGAATCCTGAGCTTCGGAGCCGGAACGCACGCCTGCCTGGGCACGCACCCGGCCCGTCTGGAGGGAAAAGTCACGCTCGAGACGGTCCTCGCTCGCATGCCCGACTACGAAGTGGACCTGGAACACGCCCAGCGCCTGCGCACCGAGTTCGTGCAGGGCTTCGCCTCACTCCCGATCCGGTTCAGTCCGCGCTAAGGAGGAAAGGCTCGACGGCGGCACGGGCGTCGATGCGAGCGCGGATGCGCGCGCAGAGCAGGAACATGCCGCCGAGCTTGCGATGCAGGAACATCGTCTCGGGTGGGGGCGGGCGCAGGAAGCCGTGGCGGAAGGCCAGCTCGAAGCCGGCGCTGCGGGAGCGAGCCGCGAGGTCGGAGGCGGCGAAATCGTACACTCCATTGTGTCGGAGCGGCTCGCAGACGAGGAGGATCAGGTCCAGCAAGCGTTCGATCCGCTCCGACTTCTCGGACTCGGTCGTGAAGCCGAGCTCGATTGCGGCCTGCCGCAGCGCGGTGCGGTCCTCCGCCAACACGGCCCGGAGCAGGGCCCGGTAGCGCTCGGCGAGCTCGACGGAGATCTCCTGTGTGGCCCCGAAGTCGAGCAGGCCCAGGCGCTCGCCATCGGGGAGCAGCAGGTAGTTGGAGAAGTTCGGATCGGTCTGCATCGTGTGGAACTCGAAGAGCTCACGAAAGAGCAGGGTCTGGAGCTTGCGGCCGGTGCTGTCCCGCCGCCGCTGCGGGTGCTCGGGGCCACGCAGATCCTCGATCGGAAGCCCGTGCATGCGATCCATCGCCAGCACGCGCACGGTGCTGAGATCCGCGTGGACGCGGGGAACGACCAGATCCGCGTCGTCCGCGACGAGTTCGCGGTAGCGTTCGAGGTGATGCGCTTCGATCCGGTAGTCGGCCTCCTGGCGTAGCTCACGCTTGAGCTCGCGGATGATCCCTCGTACGTCGACATCGACGGGAAGTACGTGGGCCGCGCGCAGCAGGGCGGCCAGATTGTCCAGATCGCTGTCGATGCTCTTGGCGACGCCTGGGTACTGGATCTTCAGGGCCAGCTCCCGCCCGTCGGCGGTGACCGCGGTGTGCACCTGGCCGATCGAGGCGGCCGCAATCGGCTCGAGGTCGATGCTCCGGAAGCGCTTCTGCCAGCCGCGGCCATACTCCCGCCCGAGCACCCGTCGCACCTGCGTGGGGGGCATGGTGTCGGCCGAGGCTCGCAGCAGGCCGAGCGCCTGGGCGAACTCGGGTGGCAGGAGATCCTCGCCCTCGAGCGAGAGCATCTGGCCGATCTTCATCGCGGCACCACGCATCCGCGACAGGCGCCGCGCCAGACGCTCGGCGTTGGCCCCGGTCAGAAACGGGTTCACCGCCCCGCGGGTCCGCCCGCCGACGAGGCGACGCGTGCTCTCGGCCAGGCCTCCCAGGGCGAAGCCGCCCGCCATCCACCCGAGCCGGGCCAGTCGTTCGAGCCTTCGCGTCGGAACGCGTGAGCTCTTCCGGGACTTCGCCATCCGCGCCGTCTTCCGCTCCCTTCAGCGGGGATTCTGCGGAATAAGAGCCGGATCCGAAACGTCGAGTCCTGCGCTCAGTAAGCGACGCGGGCCTCGAGCTGTCCACTTTCCGCACGTACGACGACGAGGCGTGACATGCAGGGCATGCAGTAGACGCGGTCTCCGGAACGCAGCTCTCGCGAGGAACGGATCACGACACGGCACACCGGGCAGAGCACTTCGTTGGGCGCCAGCCGATCATCAGCGCCCTTCCAGCGACGATAGAAGCGCCGGTACTTGACCGGGACCTCATCGAAGCCGGTGTCATCGAGCAGGAAACGCTGGCGGGGCCTCGCCTCGGACGGCTCGATCTCGTTCTGGAGCGGATCGACCATCAGGCGAACCCCAGGCGCTCGACCGTCGAGAGATACTGACGCCCGAGGTCGGGGCGCTCCGTCCGGCAGATGCCGAGCTCATCGAGGGTCTCCTCGAAGCTCGAGAGCACCAGCGGGTCGAGCTCGCGCTTGACCTTTCCGATGCGTGCCCGGATGTGGGGGGTGGCGGTGAGACGCCTGCCGAGATCGTTCTCCCCGAAGCCCATGTGACGACGTTCGTCCTTGACGACGCGCTCCAGGATGTGCCGGGTGAGCGGGTCGGCGCGCTCCGCGTGGGCCTGAAAGACAGTGAACTCCATGGCCTCCAGGATCACGTTCTGGGCGAAGATGGACGCCTCCCAGTCCCTGCTCTCGACGAGCTCCGCCAGACGCCGCTTGAGTATCCAGAGGCTGCGACTGGCGCGCTGCTCGATCTCGCGCTCGGGATCACTCACGCCGAGCTCGCCGAGTCGATGCAGGAAGACCTCCAGGTGCCGGCCCTCGTCGACCACCTGCGTGGCGAGGAAGATCTTGGCCCGACGGCTGGGTGCGATCGGAATCAGCCCGCTCGCGCCCTCGAGCGCGATCGTCTCACCCACGCAGTAGCTGCACAGCGCCGTTACGAGCCTCTCGCGGTCGGAGGCCCCCAGCTCCGGCGCCACGAGGTCCACCGGCCGCCCGTGGCGCGTGCCGGCCAGGTAACCTTCGATCGAGCGGAGCCAGAACTCGAACGAGTGGACCTGCTCCAGAAACTCCTCGGGCTCGAGCCGGTGGACTTCGTGGGCGACCTCTGTCATGCGCGCGGCCCACCTCAGGGTGCAGTGGGCGTCTGGTACTCGATGCCGATCCTGTCGAGACGGATCTTGAACTCCTTGAGTACCGTGTCCGCCAGCACGCCCTCCATCTCCTCCGGAGAGAGCAGGTTCAGGTCCGCTCCTTGCCACTCGATCGTGCGTGGTGCCGCTCCGCTCTGCTCCGCCAGCTTCCGCTCGATCGCCCGGCTCTCCTCCACCGCGGCCGATGCCTCGCGGAAGGCGTTCGCGAACGTGGCCAGCATGTGATACGACATCTCCTTCTGCATCTGCTCGATCTCGGAGCGGCGCTCGGGGTGCTCGCGAATCAGTGAGCCGATCCGATTCTCACCGAACCCCACGTGTCGACGCTCATCCGCGATGGTGCCGGAGAGCGTATGGGCGAACTTGGGGTTCACCCCCTCGTTGGCGGCCTGCATCATCTCGAAGACGCTGAAGGCCATCCCCTCCAGGATGATGTTCTGACCGACCACGCCCGCGACGAAATCCTTCTTGTCGACCTTCTCCAGCAGCACGTTCGCGAAGTCCACGAGGTGGGGATTCGCCCGCTCTTTGAGCACATCCTCCACCGCGGCCTTCTTCACGCCCAGGTCGAGCAGGCGCTGCGTGAAGATCTCCACGTGTCGCGCCTCATCCAAGGTCTGGGTGGCCAGGAAGCACTTGCTGGGCAGGTCCGGTGCGCAGTTGATGAGTCCGGAGGAAGCCGCCAGCGCACAGCGCTCTCCCACGACGAGCTGCACGGTCGTGTTGATCGCTTCCTCGTGCAGAAGCGGGTTCTCGAGCACCAGCTCAGCCTCCCGCTGATCGGGCAGATGCCCGTAGCGTGTGCCCTGCAGGTAGCCCTGCGGGCAGGACTCGAGCCAGTTCTGGATCGAATAGGCGGATAGGAAATCGGACATGGCCCCTCCCCTGATCAGGCTCCGTTGGTCTTGCGGCTGCTTTTGCAAGTGACATACCGTCTCCCGCAAGCCAGATCCCGGACGCCTGGATCCCCAAGAGCCAACCTGTCTCACCCAGGATGTGACTCAGGATCTCAACTGGTCGGTCCACTTTGCGGGGTCGTCCCGCGCTCTACCCGGCCCCATGGATGCCGTCCCCGAGTCCGCAGGGCATCCGGGGCGGTGGGCGATCGGAGCGGTGGAGTGGATCGTGTGACCCGGGCCGCTCGCTAGCGGCGTCCTCCAGCAGCTGCTTTCTCTTCCCGCCCCTGCCCCTGCCCCTGCCGCTGCTCCTGCTCCGGATCCGATCGCTCGGATGGCTCTGTGACATCGCCGATGATCGCGGCCACGCCTTGCACCTCTCCGTCGCTCCCACCGATCAAGGCCACGGAGAGCTCCAGAGAGATGCGACGGCCATCCTTGCGTAGGCCGGATACGCAGAGCGGGCGCGCAGCGTAGACGGTCTTGCCCGTCTTCATCGCGCGGCGGTATCCCTCCCAGTGCCGACCCCGATAGGGCTCAGGGATGACCAGGTCGAGCGACTGGCCGATCGCCTCATCGGATGAGTACCCGAACGTGGCCTCGGCGCCCACGTTCCACATCTGGATGATTCCCTCTCGGTCCACGAACAGGACGGGAATCCCGACCAGACGTCGCGCCACGGCCAGCGCGCCGCGACGGTAGGTCTCGAAGCGCTCCGGGCTGAGTGGATCGAGCCCCTCACTCGGTGCGATGGTCGGCATCGCTGCCAGGAAGAAGACGGTGGCACCGACGAGAGTGCTGGCGAGCTGAAGCGGATCGGGCGTGAGAGGCTTGAGGATACCCCGGCGTTCACCTTCCTTCAGAGTCTGCTCCAGCAGCGCCAGGAAGGGCTTCACGAATCGCTCGACAGTCGGTCGCTCCGCGCGCGGCCTGTCTGCGGCCAGACGTAGAATGATCCGCGAGAAAGCCGGACGTTCACCCGCGAAATCGATCCAGGTCACGAGCGCGGCCTCGATGCGCTCCGGGAGAGGCCCTCGCCCCACTCCGGTGTCCAGCAGACGCTGCATCAGAGTCTCACCCAGGCGGGTAAGAACCGCTTCGTACAGCTCCTGCTTGCCCGCGAAGTAATGGAAGATGGCGCCCCGCTGTACGCCGACTTTCTTTGCCACATCCTCGAGCCGCGTGCGCTCGAAGCCTTCCTCGGCGAAGCACTCCTCCGCCGCATCGAGGATGCGTGTCCGGGTCTGCTCGGCTCGGGCCTGTCTCTTGGTCATGGCGCCTGGAGTGTCACGTCCGGGGGGGCGCCCCCCTCCCGGGGTCCCTTCCGGAATCTGGCCTGGAACCCAGTCCCGAACTGAGTGGGGCGCGTAAGTTCTTGATCTATCTTAGCAAAAAACGTTAACAGGCGCATCGGTTCCCCTGGCCTCATCTCCCGTGCCGGAGCGGGTGTCGGATCACGCTCGTGCCTCCCCGGCCCGCTCCGCCTACCCGGGCCCCTCCTGTGAGCACCCGCGATCCAAGGGAGGAGCGCCGAGCTCGTCTGAGCTGTGTTACAACGCACGGGACTCCGGGACGTGGGTCGCGTCGTGGGAGACGACTCGTAGGGCAGTGTGGGGAGGACATCTTGAAACCGATCACGGAGATCCTCAGCCGAGAGCACCAGGTGGTTCTGAGCCGGCTCGCGGAGCTTGAGAGGGCACTGGACGTCTACGCCGAGGAGGTTCTCTGCGATACGCTCCGATTCTTCGATGAGGTGGTGACGCTGCACCGGCGAAAGGAGGAGGAGATCCTCTTTCCCGCCTTGTCCGCCCATTTCCCCCCCGATGCCGGCCCCATAGCCTGCATGCTGGACGAGCATCGGGAGGAGAAACGGCATCTCCAGGGATTGAGCCAGGCTCTCGACGTTGGAGATCGCGAGAAGATCATCATCCATGGCCGGAGCATCGTCGACCTTCTCCGCCAGCACATCATGAAGGAAGACCATGTGCTGTTTCCGATGGCGGAACGTCTTCTCGACGAGGACCAGCGACACCGTGTCGGTGCAGGCTTCAGGGCCATCGGGAGCTGCTGCACCGACGTGGATCGCCGCTGACGCAGGAGCTCTTCTCGCTCCACTCGGGGGCTGGGATACCCGCATCTTGGCCGCGGCCGAGCCCCGGGCGAGGCGGATTCCGCACCGCGGCTCGAACGCTTCTGAGGGGGCCGCCCGCACGTAGAGCCTTCAGCTGGGCAGGGGGATCTGGTACAGGCTGGCGGCGGTCTCGTAGAGCACCTTGCGCTGTACGTGTTCCCCGAGGCCGCCCAGCGCACCCTCCAGATGCCGACGCATGTCGGGATACAGACAGGTGGGGTGGGGCACGTCGGTCTCGAACATCACGTGGTCTTCTCCGAGGATCTCGACGGCGTGCGCGAGATTCTCCTTCTCGAACCAGAAAGAGGTGTAGATCTGCCGCTCGAAGTACTCGCGTGGTCGCAGCTTCAGCCCGCACCGCCCCGGCCCCATGTTCTGGTCCATCTGGTACTCGCAGGCCTCGAGCAGGAACGGGACCCAACCGACACCGCTCTCCACCGAGACGAAGTTCAGGGCCGGGAACCGGTCCAGCAGACCGCTGAAGATCAGATTGGTCAGGCAGCGCAGGTTGTTCATGATCACGCAGACGGACATCACGGCAATCTGACGGCGCGGCTCGTACCCCGCCCAACACGGATCGACGATCGTGCTCGCGCCAATGTGAAAGTTGACCGGTAGCTCGAGGTCCTGAGCCACGGTCCAGAAGGGATCCCAGTATGGGTCATGCAGAGGGGGCAAACCCCAATCCTGGGGGGAATCGGTCATCGTGAAGCCCGTGAGGCCCAACGTCTTCCGGCAACGCCTGAGCTCCTCGATGGCCCGGGCCAGATCCCAGAAGGGCAGCACGGCCTGCGGATAGATGCGCCCTTCACCCGCGGCCTGAAGCTCGGCCACGGCATCGTTGTACGTGCTGACGCAGTGGTTCCGAAGCTCCAGATCCTCGACGCGCAGGAGAAAGGCTCCGGAGAACCCGAGGGCGTTCGGATAGACGATCTGTGCGTACACGGCCAGCTCATCCATGGCGGCCAGGCGTGCTCGGGGATCGGTGGCCGTCTCGGTCATCTCATCGAGGGTCTTGAGGGAGAACTCCCCGTAGGCCTTCGTGCCGTCGCGACGGATGACGCTGACCCCGGCCGGGCCGAGGCGAACCCCGTCCTCGACCACCCACACGTCCCGTCCCGATCGGCTTCGCTCGACCCGGGGCACACGTCCCTTGTACTTCGCGGGGGCGCGGGCGGTCCACAGGTCCGGGGGCTCGGTGTAATGCGTGTCGATGTCGATGATCGGCATCCGCTCGAGCGCGCCTTCCATGACTCATTCCTCTTCTTGGCCGAACCCTCTTTCGCACCCCCGCCCACCGGCTCCGTCACACGCCAGGTCTGCCCTCCGACGTGCGCTCCTCGTAAAGCTGGGCCACGCTGCGGCGAGGTGCCCGGGCCCCCGTTTTCCCCCGTTCCAGTGAGAGGACCTTCGGACAGAGCGCTCGCCGACCGTCCTCATCCAGATCGCAACGGGGGCAGATCCAGCCTCCGGACGGGGCGAGTCGCCACAGCACGTGATCACACTGCGGGCACACTTGCTCGAGCCTCGAGCACTCCCAGCCGGAGAAGGGACCGGGGCGGTGGTCGGCCACCGGGCAGCCCCGGCCCACGCAGCAAAAGGTATCCGGGTCCGGCAAGATGCAGTCGACCGGACAGACCGACGGACAGACACCGCAATCGTTGCACTGGTGGGTCTGGATGTAGAAAACGGGCGGATGGGGTGCATCCGGCGCCGGAGGTCGAATCGCTCCGGTCGGGCACAGGAACTCACACGCGCCGCAGTTGATGCAGGTCTCACCGATGATCGTGTAGCTCAAAACAGCTCCCGTCCAGTCTCACTCTACTGTGTACCGTTGCGGCTCGTACGGGCCCCATCAGGTTCACTGCGTCGGGACGTTCCGGGCTTCCTCGATGAAGCACTGCAGGCTCGCGTTAAAGCGATAGAAACGGTCTATCCCGAGCTGATCCTCCCCCGTCAACCTGAATCGGTCACCGGCGAGGACCAGGCTGTTGAGTGTGTGCTGGGGGTCTGCGGTCCCTCTCTCCTGGATGTGGGTGATCAGAGCCCGCCAGTCCTCCAGCGATGCTGAGATCACACAGTCAACGGGCTTCTTGCCGTCCCATTCCTCGACCCCCGAGCAGCCAAAGTCCTCGAAGCTCAATCGATAGCTTTTTTCACCCACGCATAGAGCGAGTGCGAGGTCGAAAGTCCCCAGATGTCGATAGTGCGGTGTGTTCTTGGCTGCGGAGTCAGCGAGGACCCGAAACCACTCCGTAGAAGGAAATGCGATCTCTTTCTCGCTTGCTGGCATCGTTCTCTCCTCCGGGCTCAGAACGGAAGATCCGGGGGCATCATGCAGGACTTCGAGCGATCAAGCCCGGCGCGCGCGGTACGTGCGATGTACTCGTTGCGCATCTTGCGGTAGACACCCTTGTAGATCTCGAGGCCCTCACCGATCCCGGCCAGACCCTCGCCAGCAAGAATCGCACACGACTCGACGGTCGCGGGATGAAGGAAGAACAGATCCAGAAAGAACATCTCAGCCATCGTTGCGAGCTTGTGCAGCTCCTCTCTCTGGGCCACGGGATCCGGTGCGTGCTCGAGCAGGTACTTGAGGTGCATGGAGCCGTACGACACGTGCCGGGCCTCATCCTGCATCACCATGCGAAAGATCTGCTTGTCCACATCGGTCTTACCCAGGAACTCTCCAAAGCGGAACATGGAGAGGATCGCACCCTCGAAGACCACATGAATCGCGTACGAGACGTGGTTCCAGGTCGAGAAGAGCGGGTTCTGCATCATGTCGTCCGAAGACATCGGCTTCTTCGAGGGCCCGCCGATGCTGGCCAACGCGTTGCCCATGTTGATGGTCATGCCCATGCCGCCACCGTTCGCGAAGATCCGCTTCCGGAAGACCTCGGTGTGCCGCGCCTCATCCATCGCCTGCGACGCGATGAAGAGCTTGATCTCGTGGAAGTAGGTGTTGAACTGTGGGAGCCACGGTGCGAGGACATCCGTGGCCAGATACTCGCCCATCGTCAGGAACGTCGTGAACTGACAGAGCGCGCGTTCGAGCTCGGGAGGCAGCGGCTCGAGCCGATGCCAGTCGATGTCCTGGGTCGCGCTCCACTGGCGGCTGCAGGCCTCTTCGTAGAGCGGTGTCAGGTTCTCGGCCCAGACCTCCCACTTCCCGTTGATCGCCCACTCGCGGGGCAGCAGGGAGGGCTCGCTGCCCGCACCCCGCGGTGCGATGCTCGATGGCCCGACCGGACCGGGAGCGGCCCCCTCGGCGGCATCGCAGTCCATCAGCGTCAGACCGCGGCGAGATGGCTTCGCCTTCACCCCCCACGCCCCCCAGATGCCGTCTCCGGGTGTCGCGTTGAACCAGCTGAGATCCGGGTCTCCCTGACGCAACTGGGTGGGATAAGGTCGGGCCGCTAGCTCTTCTGCGAACTCCTCCGGGGTGAGGGTCTTCGGAGCCCGCAACGTGGGAGACGCCATAACTCCTCCTTTCCGACCTTGGGCCGGGATCGACGGGTAATCAGCGAAGCTGTAGGTTTTTCACCACGGCCTCCACACTAAATCGGAGCTTATCATATTTTGACCGGCTCGTCAGTCAATATCGTGATATAGTACGACCCGGTAAACGAAGATCTCGCGAGCCTTGGTCAGCGAGGAGGGTTTCGGCGTGGATGTGATCACGTGGATCGACCAGCGGAGGAAGTGCTGGGAGGCGATCTGTTCCGTCCTCATCGTGACCGTCTGGGCAAGGGGGTGCACGGGAGAGGACGCCCGTGCGTAGGCCCCTGCGCGTGCTGATTTCGCGGACGAAACCTGGAGATTGGTTTTCAGCGGTGAAGATATCGCCGGGGGTCAGGAGGTCTTCTTCCGCTACAACCGGGGGAGCTGAAAAATGAGCAATTCAAGCCGGAACCTAGCTCAAATACTTCGCGACAAGAAAACATGGTGGGTGCACTTCTTTATCGTGGCCATGATCTGCGCCGGTGGGCTGATCTATCTTGGCCAACAGACGTACTCGGGCGCTCCACCACTGACCGATTTCAAGTCTCCGGACGGGAAGACGGTCATTTCCCGCGAGCAAATCAAGCACGGACAGGAGGTGTTCCATCTCAGGGGCTTGATGACCTATGGCTCCTTCTGGGGCGATGGAGCGGAACGCGGGCCAGACTTCACTGCGGATGCCCTGCATCGAATGGCCGTCGCCATGCATTCCTTCTATGAGAGGCAGCTGAATGGCTCTCTGACGCAGTACGACAAGGATGCGATTGCAGCACGCGTACAACGAGAGCTGCATACGAACACATGGGACGAGAAGGCGGGGCATATCGTCCTCACCGATGCGCATATCTATGCATTTCAGCAATTGAACGATCACTACAGACGGATGTTTACGGATCCGCAATACGAGGAGGCATTCGATCCACCTGGGTACATCTCCAAACCGGATGAGCTCCGGGATCTGACAGCGTTCTTCTTCTGGGGCGCCTGGGTCTCCTCGACGAATCGACCCGGCAAGAACTACAGCTATACGCACAACTGGCCGTACGACCCCGTCGCGGGCAACACCGCCACGAACGAGACACTCATCTGGAGCCTCATCTCGATCTTCGGACTCTTCCTGGGCATCTTGGTGATCTTGTACGTCTACGGTCAGTTCAAGGAGGAGGGGGATCCGTTCACCGGGAACGGGACGTCCCTGACCACGAACGACCTCGAGGAAGGACGCGTCCGGGTCACCCAGCGCGCCACGTACAAGTTCTTCATCTTGGCGGTCGTCTTGTTCGGGTGTCAGGTCCTGGCCGGGATCCTGGCGGCGACGGATTTCGTCCGTCCCATGGGTATCTCACTCGGGAGCATCATCCCGTTCACCGTTCTGCGCAGCTACCACACGCTGTTCCAGATCTACTGGTTCTTCATGGCCTGGGTCGGCTACACCATCTTCTTCCTGCCCAGAATCTCGCGCGTTCCCAATGGGCAGCTGTTCCTGATCAACCTGCTGTTCGGAATCTCCGTCTTCACCGGTGTCGGCGCGCTGGTGGGGATTTACGCCGGGCAGACGGGGATGATCACGGGTAAGGCCGCGTACTATTTCGGCAGCCAGGGCTGGGAGTTCATGGAGCTGGGCCGATTTTTCCAGTACACGCTGTTGGGCTCGTTCGCTCTCTGGATCTTCATCATCTTCCGTGCCGTGAGGCCGTGGCTGACGACTCGGAACATCTGGTCCGTTCCCTCATGGCTCCTCTACGGCAGTGGAATCATGGTCGCGTACCTGTTCTTCGGCCTGATGATCTCGCCGAACCAGAGCTGGGCCGTGGCGGACTACTGGCGTTGGATGGTCGTCCACATGTGGGTCGAGGTCACCTTCGAGGTGTTCACGACCGTCATCGTCGGGTACATGCTCGTTCAGATGGGGCTCATCTCCCGGATGATGTGCGAGCGGGTCATCTTCCTTGCCGTGATGATGTTCCTGGTCACCGCGACGCTCGGCATCTCCCACAACTTCTACTGGATTGCCAAGCCGACCGGAATCATCGCGGTCGGAGGCGTCTTCTCCACGCTCCAGGTCCTGCCTCTGCTCTTGATCACCCTGGATGCGTGGCGGATGAAGTCGGAGGCGACCAGAGCGAAATCGCACCTGGCTGCGGGAAGACAGGTGTTCGTTATGGACGGTGTCTGGCTGTTTATCCTCGCGGTCAATTTCTGGAATATCTTCGGGGCGGGGGTGTTCGGGTCGCTGATCAACCTTCCAATCGTGAACTACTATGAGCACGCCACCTACCTGACCGGGAACCATGCCCACGCCGCCATGTTCGGCGTAAAGGGAAACATCGCACTGGGTGGAATGCTGTTCTGTGCCCAGCACCTGTGCCGGAAGGGCGCATGGAACGAGAAGCTGATTCGGACGGTCTTCTGGTCGCTGAACGGCGGAGTCGCGCTGATGATGTTCCTCGATCTGTTCCCGGTGGGCCTGTATCAGATCATGATCGTCTTCCGAGAAGGCCTCTGGTTCGCACGATCCCAGGAGATCCTGCAAGGACCCGTCTGGACGATCCTGACCTACTTCCGGTCGATTGGCGGGACTCTCTTCGCCGTCGGTGGTGTGCTGCCTCTCATCTGGTTCTTCGTGTCGAGGGCGAATCAGCTCAAGCCCGAGAGCGCCGTGGATGAAGGCGAATGGACGATCTACGAGAAGGACTGGGCGGCCTGATCCCCACACCCGGACCGCGATTCGTGGATCAGCTGGATCGCTGATCGGACGAAGAAGGCCAGATCGGACCCGGTGTCCCCTTCCCTCAGCGAGGGTGACACCGGGTCCCGAGGAAGCTGGAAAGGAGTTCCCGTTGGCCAACATGATCACGGAGCTTTGCTTCAACTGTGGTGCCTGCGAGCGGATGTGCCCGAGCGACGGGATCTCTCAAGGTGAAGAGACCTTTATCATCGATCCCGGCCGATGCAGCGAGTGTGTGGGCTTCTACCACACACAGCAATGCGCACGCGTCTGTCCCATCGACTGCTGCGTGATCGATCCGAACAACATTGAGACCGAGGCGGTGCTCTTCGAGCGCGCAAAGAAGCTGCACCCCGAGACCGCCCACACCCTGGAGCTTGGGCCGGAGACCTCCCGCTTCCGAGCTCACGAGCGGACCCTGGGCTCGACCCTCAGGCGTGTGGGCCGCAAGCTCAGCGAGGCGATCCAAAGTCGCAGTCTGCCTGCGTAGGAGCCTTGGGATCCACCCCCGACGAGCATCGCTCGTCGGGGGTGGATCCCAAGGGACTTCGGAGGAACGAGCTTGCTCAGCAAACCCCATGGCCGGGAGAGCGGAACGTCACGGACGCAGATAGCTGCGCTCGGGGTCGCTACTCCCAATAGTGAGTCTCGTCAATGCTGAAATACTATGCCCTGGCGTTCCTGGTCGTGATCATCGCTCTCTTCTATGCCTTTCTTGCAGATCCGTGTAACAAGCGGCTGAGAATGGATTTTGCCAGCAAGTATCCGAGCTATGAGATCCTGGAAACCGGGGCTTCAGAAGGGTCTCCAGAGAGCGTCCGCTGTCATGTCTCGTATCGAAAACCCGATAGCGAACGGGTCTATGAAGCGATCTGGCTGTATCGACACTCACGCGAGGGTTGGAGGTTCTCGAGAGTTCTCGAGAGTCCTCGAGACCGGCGAGAGAGAGCTGACGCCTCAGCTCATCAGATGTGACTCGACTCCTCGCCGGATCCGCTCGGCCGCAGACCTACTCATAGAAAGACGCAGAGGTAGAGGATCGGCCAGACGCCCACGACGAAGTACCACAGGATGCGTGCGATCGAGAAGACGTTCCAGCTCGGAGACCCACGCGGTTCTTCGTCTTCGCGGAGGGGCTTCAGACGCAGCCAGGCGACACCCATGAAGAGCAGAGCGCCCAGGGTGTGGGCGCCGTGCGTCCCCATCATGAGGCAGAAGAAGCTGCCGTGCTGGCTCGAGGTCAGACTCAGCCCCGCACGGATCAGCTTGACCCATGCGAGGCCCTGGAAGAACGCGAAGAAGGTGCCCAACGCGATGGCGGCGAGCAGGAGGGGGCCGATGCGGGCTTCGGGCCTCTCCCAGGTGCGAGCCGCCCGGAGGACCAGGAGGCCGCTCCCCAGCAGCGCCGCGCTATGGAGGGTCGTTTCTCCTAGCTGGAACCATGGCTGCCCGGCCGGAGGCCAGGCATCGCCTGCAGCCACTCGCGTAACCAGAAAGGCGGTCATCAAGCCGAGGAAAACCATCGCGTCGAAGGCCATGAAGACGAGCATCGCGATGGTGCCGTCTCCGAGGACGACAGTTCGTATCCGTCGATTCGGATTGAATGGAATGACGTTCGGTCCGCTCACGGGAGGGGCTCCTGCGTGGCTGTGCCGGCCGGTGGGGGCCGGATAGCGGCTCCGTAGGGCTCACGGGAACTCATCGGAACCCGAAACGCCCTCTTGCGACTTCCTATCGGTCCGAAGGGGGCTCTGTTCCTCTCTCGCACGGCTGGATCACATCTTGACGAAGACCCGCCCGTCTTCGATGCGGACCTCGTAGGTGGGTAGGTTGCGCCGCATGAATGGGGGGATGAGGCGAGCCACCGCTCGCATCCAGGGTGGCTTCTGCACCCAGAGCACGAGGCGGCCAGACGTCACATTGAACTGGGAGCCGTGCCAGGGACACGTAAGGGTCATGCCCTCCAGCGTCCCCTCGCCCATCGGAGCTCGCAGGTGCGTACAGCGGCCACCGATCGCGTAGCATTCGCCACCCGCCACACGCGCCAGCGCGATCTCCCTGTTGCCCACCTTGAGCTGTCTCACCTCACCGACGGGAATCTCATCCAGCTTACAAACCGGAACGAACTCAGCCATGCCCTCCCTCCTTTCCGAAGCGGCCACCGCTCCCGGTCTCGGTGCCCATTATATCGCTGTTTCGGTTTCTGTGTCTCCCTCGCATGGGCTGGCGGAGTCTGGCTCGCAAGCCCCTCGAGCGTCGGGATGAGGCTGTCCTCGAGACCAGCGTGCTGGAAGTCGGAGGTGGGGCGAAGGGCAGATCGGCTGGGACCGAGCTCTCTCGGCGGGAGGCCGATTCTGCGCTGCGCGCCCGGCCCGTCGCCTTCACGGCCCGCCGAGCTCGGACCTCTGAGGCTTGCTGTCGACGAGTCAGACGTAATCCTTCCCTGCGGGTCGTGTTCGATGATCTCGGGT
>JBHHVJ010000015.1:0-67649 GCA_046754285.1 Myxococcota bacterium
GGTCTTCCTGCGCTTCCAGTGGGACATCCTGCTGCTGGAGACGGGCTTTCTAGCCCTGCTCTTCGCGCCCTGGACGTGCCGACCGAGGCTCGATCGGGAGCCGCCGCCCTCACGAATCGTGCGCGTCCTGCTGGGGCTGCTGCTGTTCCGGCTGATGTTCAGCTCAGGAATCGTGAAGCTTCTCGACGACAACCCCGTGGGCCTGGAGTGGCACCGGCTTACCGCCCTCAGCTACCACTTCCAGACCCAGTGCCTCCCCAACCCCGTCGCGTGGTTGGCACACCAGCTTCCGGCTCAGTTTCTGAAGCTCTCCGTCCTGGCGATGTTCTGCATAGAGATCGGTGTGCCGTTTCTCTTCTTTCTGCCGAGGCGGGCTCGCATCCTGGCCTTCTTCCTGCAAGCCCTCCTGCAGCTTCTGATCATCGTCACGGGAAACTACGGCTTCTTCAACTGGCTCACACTCGCTCTCTGCATCCCCCTGCTGGATGACGCTTTCGTGCGACGTTTCCTTCCGCGACGCTTGCGAGAAATTCCGCCCTCCGATCCGCAGCGCGCGCCGCTTCCGCGTCCTCAGAAGTGGGTCATCGTGCCGCTCGCCCTGATCCTCCTGGTGCTCAACGCCGCCTGGATGGCCGATACCCTTCGGTCGGATCGGCGTGAACGAATCTTCGGCCACCTGCCGCACTCCGTGCGGGCTCTGGTGTCCGCGACCGCGCCCTTCCAGCTCGTGAATCCCTACGGTCTGTTCCGCAGCATGACCACGCGAAGACCGGAGATTATCATCGAGGGCAGCGATGACGGACACACCTGGCAGCCGTACGAATTCAAGTACAAGCCGGGCCCGCTGGACCGTCCTCCCCCCTTCGTGGCGCCCCATCAGCCGAGGCTCGACTGGCAGATGTGGTTCGCGGCCCTGGGCGATCTACGATCCCCGCACAACCGCTGGTTCCTCGCTCTGGCGAAGCGGCTCCTGGAGGGCTCTCCCGACGTCCTGGATCTGCTCGAGACCAACCCGTTTCCCGATCGGCCGCCACGATTCCTGCGCGCCGAGCTCTTCGACTACCGCTTCACGACGTGGGCCGAACGTCTCGACGAGGGGCACTGGTGGAGGCGCACCCACCTCCGCAGCTACCTGCCGCCCGTCACACTGGAGCGGTTTCGCCGAGGCAGGCAGACGCCGCCCTGACGTCAGGCTCGTCTCTAGGCCGGCAGCTTTGAGTGAGGCTCCAGACGATAGCCATCCCGCGTGTGAAGCCCGTCGTGCCCGCGTACGGAAGCAGGAGCCGAGATCGCTCCCATGCTAGTCTGCCCACCGTATGTCGGACGACGCCGTCGACGTCTTGATCATCGGTGCCGGCGCTGCCGGTGCCGCCTTCGCCTGGAGCCTCGCGGAGACCCGCATGAACATCCTCTGTCTGGAGCAGGGCGACTGGATGAATCCCAGCGAGTACCCGACGCACCACCTGGACTGGGAGCTTCGCGCACAGCAGGGCTACGCCCTCAGCCCCAACGCACGCAGACGTCCCGAGGATTATCCGATCAACGACTCCGACTCCCCCATCGCGGTCTCCTGCTTCAACGCGGTCGGCGGCAGCACGATCCTGTACGCGGCACACTTTCCGCGCCTGCACCCCTCGGACTTCCGGGTTCGCAGTCTGGATGGCGTCGCGGACGACTGGCCGCTCGACTACGCGCGTCTCGAGCCCTACTACGACACGAACACCCGTATGATGGGGGTCGCGGGAATTTCGGGCGACCCGGCGTATCCGCCCAAGGAGGTTCCACTGCCGCCGGTGCCGCTCGGCCGGCTGGGCGAGACCATCGCGCACGGCTTCAATCGACTCGGCTGGCACTGGTGGCCGTCGGACAGCGCCATCGCGACCCGACCCTACGAGGGCCGAGCGCCCTGCATCAACCTGGGTCCATGCATCACGGGCTGCGCGCAGGGGGCCAAGGCCAGCACCGACGTCACCTACTGGCCCGCAGCCCTGCGCCAGGGCGTCCGGCTCCAGACGCGTTGCCGCGTCCGCGAGATCACCGTGCGCGAGAACGGAATGGCCGATGGCGTCATCTACTACGACGCCGCAGGCGTCGAGCGCCGACAGCGTGCCGAGCTGGTGGTCCTGGCTTGCAACGGAGTGGGAACACCCCGGCTGCTGCTCGTCTCCCGGTCCAAGCTCTTTCCCGATGGGCTCGCCAACCGCAGTGGCCTCATCGGTAGGAACCTGATGTTCCACCCCTATGCAATGGTCGTGGGCGTGTTCGAGGAGCGTCTCCAGGGGTACCAGGGACCCACCGGATGCGGGCTCATGAGCCACGAGTTCTACGAGACGGACCGGTCGCGGGGCTTCGTGCGGGGCTACTCCTTCGAGCTCCTGCGGGGGATGGGTCCGGTCTCGACCGCGCTCTACGGGATGGCGGCGGGCACGCTTCCGTGGGGCCGTGATCACCACGCCGCCTACCGAGAGGTCTTCGACCACAGCGGCGGCCTGATCGTGATCTGTGAGGATCTACCGGAGGCAGAGAACTCGGTGACGCTCGACTCCGAGCTCGTCGATGGCCACGGCACCCCCGCACCTCGGATCCACTACCGCTTGAATGAGAACAGCGTCAAGATGTTGGAGCACGGTGTGGCGCGCGCCCGAGAAGTGCTCGAGGCCGCGGGTGCCCGGCGCACCTTCTTCGAGTCACCGCTGCGGGTTGCGGGCTGGCATCTCATGGGTACGGCGCGCATGGGATCGGATCCGGAGCGCTCGGTGGTGAACGCCTGGGGTCGCTGCCACGACGTACGCAACCTCTTCGTGATCGATGGTAGCGTGTTCGTCACCTCCGGTGCAGCCAACCCGACGAACACGATACAGGCGTTGGCGCTTCACTCGGCCGACCGGATCAAGAAGAACCTGGCCAACCTCTTCGACTGAGTGGGAGACGAGATGGCTCAAGACGACGCACGCGCCGGCGGCCTCACGGACATCGAGAGGCGCACGCTGGAGGCCGTACTGAACGAGATCATCCCGCCGAGCAACGACCCCCGCATGCCCGGCGCAGGCGACTTGGGCGTGGCCGCATCGATCGAGGAACGACTTTGCGAGACGCCTGGGCTGCGTCCCGGGATCGCCCAGGGCCTGGCGGACGTCGACGGGCTCGCCCGGGAGCGAGGTGCCGTGCCCTTCGCCGAGCTCCCACGCGATGTGCGTGCCGAAGTTCTGCGCGAGCTCGGCGATCGGGCCGCGGCCTTTCTGCCGACGCTCATCTTCCTGGCCTATGCCGCCTACTACCAGAACCCTCGCGTACTCACCGCACTCGGTCTCGAGCCTCGACCACCGTTCCCGGACGGCTATGAGGTTCCGTCGACGGACCTCTCGATCCTCGATCCCGTCCGACGCCGCCCCGCGATCTACCGGAAAACGCCGAGCTGACCCAGCTCATGCGGCCGCTCGCTCGAGGGCGCGGTGCAGCTCGACGAGCGCGAGCGTGTCGCGCTCGCAGTAGGCCAGGAGAGCCCTCCGCAAGGGGGCCTCCGCCTCGGGGCTCACCTCTCCGCGGGCGAGGCTCACCATGGCGGCGGAGGCGGCTCCCCCGTCGGAGATCTCCTCGAGGTCTGCGTAGGTCACGCACGGTGCGAGCACCGGCGAGACGTCCTTGAGCGAGAAGGAGCCGCGGAATCCAGGATGGTAGACATGCCCGCGCACCACGGCGAAGAGATCCCTCAGCCGTCCGACGAGCGCTTCGAGCGCGGGCGCTAGATCCGGCAGCGCCTCGGCCAGCTGTCGAAGCCTCTGGCTCTCGTAGCTCGTGTACACGAGGATGGGGCCGGGCGCCCCCGAGAGCGCATCGAGCAGACGTTCGGCGCACTCCCGACGCGGATCGCTTCTCCCGTCGGCCAGAAACTGTCGATGCACGAGCCGCCCATCGCTCTGCCGCTCGTGGATCGACCATTGGAAGGGGATGACCTCGTAGGGATACGTTCCCGGGTAGAGGGGAATGGCCGGATTCATTGTCTCGAAGTCGAGGTAGCAGGCGGGCGGTCCGAACTCCTCGAGCACCCGGGCCAGCTCGGGAGAGAAGTGAGGCCGGCCGGTCCGGTGGACCTCACGCACACGCGCCTGGAGAGAGCTCAACGGGTACGCGTCGGGAATCTCGCCGATGCGCTCGATGCCGCACGCCTGGAGGGCCTCCAGGTCGGCCGAGGAGATTCGGGGCAGGTGGAAGATCCAGTCCCGCGGCTTGCTCCTCGTGCAGTGCTCCCAGAACTCACAGCCGTAGGGCTCGTGACAGTGGCGACCAGGCGGAATCCCCGGTGCCTCGTCGCATGCCAGCGCCCGCGCGAGCTCGTCCACCCTCGCGCCCAGCTCGGCCCAGCGCTCGGCGGACTGCACGCTGAGATCCTCCCTCACGAAGAAGCGTGGCCAGTCGATGGCACCCTCCTCCCGTCGGTAGCTCCGGTTCACGTACAGGAGCTCCACCGAGGGAACCGAGAGGCCCGTCCCCTCGAGCACCCAGTGCTGCAGCGCGACGTCGTCGATGTGCACCTCCTTGACGCGGGTCGACGCCTTGACCTCGCGCAGCCCCCAGCGCCCCGCCCCCAAGCGCTCCAGCACGTCGGCACGTACGCGCACGTTCCGCCACTCGAACGCCGCCTCGAAGATGGCCGGCACCGCAGGGTCGCGCATCAGCGCCTCCGTGCGGCGCACCGCCTCCTCATGCGCCCAGGGGGGATCGTCGACCCGAACGCCACCCGGAAAGAGCGCGTGTGCCGCCTCCCCCACACGCGTTCCCTCATCGAAGATCGCCTGCTGCGCGGGGGGCGGCGGTGCGGCGAGATCGCGGGCCCGGACGGAGAGCCACAGTCTCTTGGGGCACTGCAGCCCCGCCACTACGCGCGACTTCGTCAGATGCACGGGCCTCTCGGGAGCTTCCATGGGGGCGCAGGACGTCCTCCTGGCGACGAGGATAGACGTCTCGAGTACCGGGCAGAAGGGACGACCCCTCGACCTCGCGTCAGATTCGGTCGGACGTGCTCTACTCTCGCGCAGGTGGCCGCGAAGGCCTCGGGATCGGAGGAAGATTCGATGAGCAGATACGCGTTTCTCGCAGGGCTCGTCCTCGTTCTGGGGTCGGGCACAGCCCCCGCGGAGGGGCCGCCCACCGTCTTCGACGGTCTCTTTCCCGAGGGCCGTCGAACCCAGCCCCTTGGCGAGCTCATCGGAAGGGTTCAGCTCGCTCCGGGGGAGTCGTTTCGCCTCGTGGAGATCGGCCGGGACACACACTCGAGCCACCATCTCGTCTGGATCCGTGATCGTGAGCAGCCGCATCGCCACGATCGACACGACCTCTTCGTCGTGATCCTTCGTGGCTTCGGCTCCATGCAGCTCGGGAAGGAGGAACGGCCAGTGGGTGAGGGCTCGATCCTCTTCGTGCCCCGAGGCACGCCCCACGCCTTTCGGAACGACTCCGATCGGCCCGCGATCGCCTACGCGGTTTATGCACCCGCCTTCGATGGGTTGGATCGCGTACCGCTCGACGCCCCGCCGACGCGTGAACAGAGGCCGCGCTAGAGGTCGCTGTAGAGCCCGAGGCTCGCGAATCGCTCGACCGTATCGGGGTCGAGCTCGAGGAAGGCGAGCGCCACTTCCTGCACGTGCGGATCGGCCTCGTCCACGCGGACGACCTTGCCGGCCACGGTCGCGCTGTGCCCTCCGATCGTGAACGTCACCTCCAGAGTCGCTCCGCGCTCGAGCTCCTCACCGATACACTGGAAGCGGATGCCGCCGAGGCCGACATCGACACCCTGGGCCCAGCGGGTGCCCCCGCTCAACAGGTGGATCCCCACCTCCGCATCGGCGCGGATCCTGGGGTAGAGACGGCGATCGATTCCGTGTGTGGGCATGGGGTTCTAGTCGTGTCGGAGCTGTCATGGGATTTCTTGAGCCTGCCGTTCGTTGCACACGGCCTGCCCGCTCGCCGACGGGGAAGCCGTCGCTTCCGGCCCGTCGCGCGCGAGCGCGCACGGTGTCGGGGGCTCCTACGCTCGCCCTGCACTCGAGCTGCACCGCCCGGCAGCTGCCGAGCGGTTCGAGCGAACCCCGGTCACGCCCCCGCTGCGGGTCTGCTCCGCCCGTCAGGGACGGGGCGGCGTCGGCTCGGCCGTCGCGGGGGAGCGCTCGCCGAGCTCGTCCGCATCGGGGTCGAGGGCGGCCGGCAGCGGAAGCTCGCAGCGCACGTAGTCGGTGGGCGCGCGACGGAGCGACTCCTGGATCTGGCCGGCGCGTCGTTCGATCACGACGGTCAGCGCCTCCTCGCTCGCGAGATTGGCCTCGAGCTCGCGGACCGGGTCGCTCTCGACACGAATCTGGTACTCGCCCGCGGGGAGACGCAGCGTCTCATCGCTCCCGAGCGCGGTCCGCGCCACCTCGCGACCGTGCTGAAGCACGCGGACGGGGGTTCCCACCGTGACCGCAAGGGCCTCACGGAGCTCATCGGCGTTCCGAGCGGTCAGGAAGCGACCGCCGGAGGCCTCCGCGATGGCGCTCAGGCTGGCCGGATCCTCATCGACCTCGCTGGAGAGCCCGAAGCCGATCACGTGAACCGGCGCGTTGGCGGCCGCGCGCAGCGAGCGAGCCGCCGCCACGGGATCCCCGCCGCAGCTCTCGATCCCATCGGTGACGAGCACGACCGCCCGCTCTCCCTCGCGTCCCGCGAAGTCCGCAGCGATCTGCTCCAGCGTGTAGGCGATGGGCGTCTGCCCGCGTGGCTTCAGCGTCGCGATCGCGCTCCGGATCTCCGTGCGCGCCTCATGGCCGAATGGAACCAGTAGCTTGGAGTCCGTGCACTCATGAAGCTCACGCCGATGCTGATGCCCGTAGGCACGCAGCGCCAGCGTCACATCCTCGGGAAGCCACCCGAGTGCCGAATCGAGAATCTCCTTGGCGATGCTGATCTTCGGCCGGTCATCGATGCGCCCCCACATGCTGTTGGAGGCGTCGAAGACGAGCTCCACCGATCGATCGGAGATCGACAGGGCTGGCCGACCGTCACGGAGAGCCTCGATTTTCAGGGCGGCACAGCCCGGCGCGTGCACGCGGACGCGTATCGTGTCGCCCACCGAACGGCCGTCGAGGCTCTGCGCCACGGCGACGATTCGGTTCTCACCCTCGTGCAAGGACAGCTCGGCCCGGAAGCGGTCCCCTTCGAGGACCGCCGGAACGGGCGGCGAGTCGTCGACGCGCAGCAGCACGGAGGCGACGTCCCAGGCGCGAGGCACGTCCGTACGCCCGGCCGGGAGCTCTGCGAAGGCGTCCACGATCCCCTCGACCCTCGTGCGGACCTCACGCCGCTCGAAGAGCGTGCCATCGCTGGGTGTCTCGATCTTCAGCTTCATGGGACCCGTCACGGTCACGGTCACGCGGCGCGTGGCGCTCTGCCCATCGACGCTCGTCGCCGTGGCCACGATCTCGTTCGACCCCAGACGCAACGGAACCTGGACACGGAACTGGCCGCCGTAAAGCTCCACCGGAACGGGCGGCTCGCCGTTCACAGCAACCGTGACCCCCTCCACACCGGTCGTGCGGAGGTTAAGAAAGGCTTCGGGCAGCTTATCGGGATCGTGGACCTGGATGAAGCTCCCGCCCGTGCCCGCGGCGATCTCGCGCAGGATGGCCGACCCTTTCTCGCTCGATCCGAGCAGCAACGTATGGATCGCAACACCGCGGAGCCGGGCTTCCTGCATGGCTCGGCGCGCCTTCTCTGCGTTGGTCTTCCCATCGGTAAAGAGCAGGATCACGCGCGACGATCCGGGCCGGGCGCTCTTCTCCAGCTCCTCGAGCGCGAGCGCGATCCCGGCCGAGAGGTTCGTGGATCCGACGCGATCGAGACTCCGGATCGCCGCCAGGACCCGCTCTCGATCCGTCGTCAGTGGCGAGACGAGACGCGCCTTGCGGTCGAAGTCCACCACGCCGATCTGCAGAGCCTCGCGCGCCGGCAGGCTCTCGACCAGACCCGCCGCGCCGGCCGTGCGCTTGTTGCGGGGATCGGTCCGCAGCAGGCTCTTGGAGGTGTCGAGCACGAGCATCAGATCGAGGTAGCGAACACCCCCGAAGACGGAGGCACCGCCCTCCACGGCCACGGAGCCCTCCCAGCCGGTGAGCAGGGCGTCGGAGGCCGGGGAGTGGATCTCGAGCTCCAGGCGAGCAGGCTCGATCGGAGCACGCGGCCGTGAGGCCCACGCGGGTGGCGAGACGAGCGGCTCGCTGGGCGGCGAGCCCGCACAGCCGAAGAAGCCGAAGAGAAGGACGGCCAGAGCCAAGAGCGGAATCTTTCGCATCGCGATGACCTCTCCGCGCGATGGGTGCGCATGTCGTCACTGTGTTGTGTCGGATGCGTGGCGCGGGAGCTTGACGAGGCGGGAGGGCTCGGCCGCGGACTGAAGTTCGTCATGGGCACACCGAATAGATCTGGCGAGACCCGCCGCAGGGGTCTGGCGGAGGTGTCCCATGCTTCACCCATTCGTCAGCCTGATCGCCCGGACGCGCTCCGCCGCGCCCTCACCCTGGCTGGAGACGGCGCCCGAGCCCAGCACCCGCGTACTCCCCCGTGGTCCCGCGCCTCGAGGCCGCACCGTCCTGACGCTGCTCGTCATGCTCGCGCTCGGCGCCTGCATCTCCGCGCGCCGGCCGGACCAGGTCGAGGAGCTGCTCGGCCAGGCGCTGCGGGCGGCCGAGGCCCACCACGAGTTCGAGCTCGATCCGGAGGCCGCCGTGATTCTCGATGCGATCGCCGAGGTGGACGACGGCTTCCCGGGCCTTCAGGAGCTCAACGAGGACCTGGATCCGGACGCGCGGATCGGCGTCGTGCGCGGCCGCTTCGGGATGAACTACAAGCAGCGCCCACCGCTGGAGCGCTCGGCGCGGGCGCGTGCGTGGCTCTGGCTTCCGGACCGGATCTTCGACCTGCTCGACATCGTCACCGTCGGCGCCCACTTCGGCGTGGGCGCGTTCAGCGACGCGCACCTGACACGCGCGTTCCAGGTGGCTGGGGGCCTGCGCTCCACCGGTGGGGTGGGACTCCACGACCACCGCTCGCTGGGGATGAAGTCGCAGGCAGAGGCGGGACTGACCTTCGTGGCCGTGGGCAGCTACACCTACGCCGGCTCCCTGGTCGGCACGACGGGGACCCGCAGCGTGAGCGATACCGCCTACGGACTGCACCAGCCGTTCTCGCCTCTCTACCAGGAGCTTCGCGACTACTGGGCCGTGGGAGGCAGCGGCACGGCCGGCATCGTGGGCTTCGAGGCGGACTTCCACCCGCTCCAGCTCGCCGACTTCTTCGCGGGTCTCGTGGGAGTGGACCTGCTGAACGACGATCTGGCCCACACGCGCAGCCTCAAGCTCGACGGCGTCGAGCGCAAGCTCGTGGCGGAGCTCCAGAGGCTGCGCTGGGCTCCCCGCATTCTCGCGGCCTACCACGAGGCCAAACAGGCCGGGACACTCGCCAGCAGCGAGCGCGTCCCCGCAACCTCCGAGCCTGGAGAGGGGAGCCCGTCCGACTGGACCCCCGTGACGCCCGACTCCGATCCGCTGCCGCCGCAGGAGACCGTACCGGCCGCACCCCAGCCCGACCCTCCCCCTTCTCCCGGCTCCGCACCCTGGTGAACCGGGCTCAGTCGGCAAGCCAGTGGGCCGGAATGCAAACACGTCCCGCCACCCACTCGAAGGCCGACTCCAGCCAACCCGGCTCGTGCCAGGCACGCTCGATCACGTAGGCATGGATCGCGCGAGCCTCGGACTCGTCGATCAGATCCGCGAAGCTCGCCATCCCACGAGCTTCGCGTGTACCGCCCAGGACGATCGCGATCCAGCTCTCGTGTACCTCTCGCGACGAGAAGCGCAGATCGGGCAGCCACCCCGTGCTTCGTGCGTTGGGGCCGTGACAACGCATGCAGTGGGTGGCGTAGAGTGACTCGCCCCGTGCGATCGTCTCGTGCGACGCCTCGAGCGGCGGGGCCTCGACGCGTCCGGCGGACCGCTTCCGGACCGGAGGGAGTGGCGCGGCTCCCCCCAGCTTGTAGGCCAGCAGCCGCCCATGGTTCTCGTAGGCCATGTCAAGGTGATTGATGGCGGGCGAGCCTCCGATGCCAGCCAGGACCGCGACGAGCTGCTCACCGCCGACGCGGTAGGTGATCGGAGGCGCCATGATCCCGACGCCGACGTGCGACTCCCAGAGCCGCACCCCCGTGTGCGCGTCGTAGGCCGAGAAGCTCCCGCCACCGTGACCCTGGAAGACCAGGTCCCCCGCCGTGGAGAGAACACCCCCGTTCACGGGGTGCTCGTGATCTACCCGCCAGGCCTCTTGCTGCCGCACGGGATCCCAGGCCTTGAGCTGGGCGGGCGCACAGATCGGCAGTCGCCAGCGCAGGAAGCGGTTGAGTGCGGGAAAGTCCTCTCCCGTGTTGAACGCCCCGGGTACGAAGCGAAACCGCTCGAGCGCGATGTAGGGGTAGCCGATCTCGAGGGACGGGATGTACACGAGGCCCGTGCGCGGGCTGTAGCTCATCGGCGGCCAGTTGTGACCACCAGGCGGACCCGGCACGACGAAGGCTCGATCGTCAGCCCACTCTGCCTCCTCCCGCTCCACCGGTCGACCCGTCCGCAGGTCCACGTGGCTGGCCCAGCTCACATGGGTGTACTTTTCGGCCGAGAGCAGCTCGCCCGTCAGGCGGTCCAGCACGTAGAAGAAGCCGTTCTTGGGGGCCTGCATCAGGACCTTGCGCACACGACCCCCGATCTCCAAGTCCGCGAGAATCATGTGCTGCGTCGCCGTGTAGTCCCAGCTCTCGCCGGGGGTCGTCTGGTAGTGCCAGACGAGCCGGCCGGTCTCGGGGCGCAGGGCCAGAATCGAGGCGAGGAAGAGGTTGTCTCCCCCTCCGGGGCTGCGGACCTTCCGGTTGTAGGGGCTGCTGTTGCCCACTCCCACGTAGAGCAGGTCGCTCTCCGGATCGTAGGCCATGGAGTCCCAGACCGTTCCGCCGAGGCCCGCCTCCCAGAGCGTGTCCTCCGGCCAGGTGGCGGCCGCCCAGGCCAGCTCGGGGTGCTCACGGGGTCGGTCCGGCGGACCGGGTACGGTGTAGAAGCGCCACAGCAGCCGACCCGACTCCGCGTCGTAGGCGCTCACGTAGCCCCGTACGCCAAACTCCGCTCCACCGTTCCCGATCACCACGCGGTCCTTCACGACGCGGGGGGCACCCGTGATCGTGTAGGCGAGCTGTGGGTCGACGGTCAGGACCTCCCAGAGCCGCTTCCCCGTGGCAGCATCGAGGGCGATCAGGCGTCCGTCGAGCGCGCCCAGGTAGACCCTCCCCTTCCAGACGGCGACGCCGCGGTTCACGACATCGCAGCAGGTCTTGCGCGCGGTGCGGCCCGGAACGCCCGGGTCGAAACGCCACAGAAGCCGACCCGTAGCGGCCTCCAGCGCATAGACCACGCTCCAGGATCCCGTGACGTACATGACGCCGTCGACGACGATGGGCGTGGCCTCCAGCCCGCGCCGGGTTCCCGTCGAGAACGACCAGGCGAGCCCGAGCTCGGAGACATTCTCGCGGTCGATCTGTGCGAGCGGGCTGAAACGCTGCTCGGAGTACGTGCGACCGTGCACCAGCCAGGCGCCTGGCTCGGCGTCGGCCCGCAGGACCCGTGCGCTATCCACCCGGCCCACGCCCAGCGTGACGAGCGCCAGCCCCAGCAGGATCCACGGGCGGGACGCCCCCAGTGCCCTGAGCCCGAAGCCGCGCCTCGTCCGGCCTCCGGCACCGGCGGACTGATCCCCAACGGTTCGGATCTTCAGCCCCAGCGTCGCCCCCCCACAGATGCAAGCTCACGCGATTCCCAGTATAAGCGAGCTAGCGCTTCCGCTCCGATCTCGGGCCGGAGCGAAGGCGACCGATCCTGACGCACGCGCGTGGGAGACTGCGTGAACGTCGGCCGGTGCCCGGGCCAGGAGAGTGCGCCTGATGAGCCAGCGTTACTCGCGAGTCGCGACGATCGTGCAGCTCAGTCTGCTGCTGCACCAGACCACCGAAGGGCTGACCCTGGAGCAGATCTCGGAGCGCTTCGAGGTCAGCCGAAGAACCGCCGAGCGCATGCTCGGCGCGGTGCGGGAGGCTTTCCCGGACATCAAGAGTGAGAGGGGTGAGGGGGCTCAGAAGCACTGGCGGGTGCCCCGGACCAGCCGCGCGCAGCTGCTGGTCCGCGTGCACGCGGAGGAGATCGCCGCGCTCGACAGCGCGCTCGAGCTGCTCAGACGGGACGGAAGGCCGGATCAGATCCAGGCGCTCGAAGCGCTCTTCACGAAGGTGCGTTCGATGATCATCCCGGAACGAGCGCCCAGCATCGAGACCGACGCGGAGGCGCTCCTGGAGAGCGAGGGTCTCGCGATGCGCCCCGGGCCGCGCCCACAGATCGACCTGGCCGTCGTGTCGACGCTGCGCGAGGCGCTGCTCGCATGCCGCGAGGTTCACCTGCGCTATCGCTCGCGCATCCGCAAGCGCACGAGCGAGCGCGACGTCCAGCCCTATGGCTTTCTGCTCGGGGGCCGCCACTACCTCGTCGGCTTCGACCTCGAGACCCGCGAGATTCGCGTCTTCAGCCTCTCGAACATCGAGGCCGTGGCACTGACCGACCGCGTCTACACGCGGCCCGAGAACTTCGATCTCAAGCGCTGGACCGCCCGCTCCTTCGGCGTGTTCCAGGAAAAGCCGCGGAACGTGGTCTGGCGTTTCACCCCGGCCATCGCCGACCTCGCCCGCGAGTACCGCTTCCATCCCAGCCAGACGCTCGAGGAGCAGTCCGACGGCTCCCTGATCGTCCGCTTCCGGGCCGGCGGCCTCTGGGAGATGGCCTGGCACCTCTTCCAGTGGGGCGACGGCGTGGAGATCCTCGAGCCCGCCGAGCTGCGGGATGAGCTCGTCCGCATGCTCCGCGCCTCATGCTCCGTGCACGATCCCGCGTAGGATTTGCCCCCGAACGAGATGACCGACGCCGCGCGCTTCCTGCCATTTGACGACACCTACTGGGTCGAGCCGGGGCGACTGCTCGCGGGGCGGCATCCGGGGGCGGACGATCCGGGTGAGCTGCGCGAGAACCTGGAGCGGCTGCTCGAGCTCGGGATCCACAGCTTCGTGGACCTGACGGTCGAAGGTGAGCTCGAGCCCTACGACGCGGAGCTGCGACGGATCGCGGGGGAGCAGCGGCTCGATGTCACGTACATGCGGCACCCCATCGGGGACATGTCGATTCCCCAGCGCGGTGAGATGCGCGCGATTCAGCAGACGATCGACCGCGCCCTCTCGGCCGCTCAGCCCATGTACGTGCACTGCTGGGCGGGGCTGGGAAGGACGGGAATGGTGATCGGCGTGTACCTGATCCGCCGGGGCCGGGCGACGCCCCGGAGCTTCGTTCGCGTCCTGGCCGAGCTCCGCGCCCGGCAAGCGGCCAGGGGAGCCTCGCCGCAGACGCCGGAGCAGGTGCGGTTCGTCCGGCGCTTCGCTCACGAGGGCCGCTGAGCCCAGCGCGGTACATTTTGCGCCTCTGGCGGGGGACGAACGATCCGATACGCTGCCGCCAGGCACCGAAAGGAGGGGAGGAGAGGCTTTGTCGATCGAGCGTGTCGGAATCATCGGTGGGGGACTGATGGGATCGGGCATCGCGGAGATCTGCGCACGTGCCAGCCTCGACGTCGTCGTCCGCGACGTGGACGAGGCCGCGCTCGAGGCCGCGCGCAGACGGATCGAGCGCTCCCTCGAGAGAGGTCTGCGGGCGGGAAAGCTCGACCGCGAGGGGCGGGACGCTGCACTCCAGAGGATCAAGCTGGTCACCGACTACGAGGCGCTGGAGGACAGGCAGCTCGTGGTGGAGGCGGTGGTGGAGGACGAGGCCACCAAGGAGGAGGTCTTTCGCGTGCTCGGGCGCGTCGTCCGCGACCCTCACGCGATCCTCGCATCGAACACGTCGTCGATCCCGATCATGAAGCTCGCCATGGCCAGCGGTCGACCCGCGGCCATCCTCGGGATGCACTTCTTCAATCCCGTGCCCGTGCTTCAGCTGATGGAACTGGTGCCGACGCTGCTCACCGCGGTCGAGACGACCGAGCGCGCCGAGACGTTCGCGCGAGACGTGCTCGACCGACGCGTGATTCGCTCGAAGGATCGTGCGGGCTTCATCGTGAACGCACTGCTGATTCCGTACCTGCTCTCGGCCATTCGAATGATCGAGAGCGGCTTCGCGACGCGAGATGACATCGACGCGGGCATGGTCGAAGGCTGCAACCACCCGATGGGCCCGCTCGCGCTCGCGGATCTGATCGGACTCGACACCCTGGCGGCCGTGGCCCAGTCGCTCTACGAGGAGTTCAAGGAGCCGCTCTACGCAGCGCCACCGCTGCTCTCGAGAATGGTCGAGGCGGGGCTGCTGGGCCGCAAGACGGGCCGCGGGTTCTACGAGTACGCCCGTTGAACGCCATCGTGCGCTCGCCTGAGGCTCCCGCGCGCGTTCTCAGGCTGCCGCGCGTCGTGCCGGTCGCAAGGGCTGTGTGAGGAAGCGAAAGCGCAGAAAGCCGAGCGGGACGAGTCCGGTGGCCGTGATGGGCACGTAATTGAGGCCGCGCCGGATCAGAAAGAGAGCGATGCGCGCACAGGCGCGCGCGACCCATCCGATCTCCGCCCCGCTGCGCACGCGCTCGGGCAGCACGATGTGGCGGTAGATCAGGCGGGGGTCGTGGTAGTAGGCCCGGGCATACCGCTCGAAGTCCTGCGACCCACTCCGCGCGGGCGCCACGGCCCAGACCTCGGGAGCCACCTTGCGCTCGCGGGTCAGCTCGCGAAAGCGCTCGATGAGCTCGCGAGCGACGCCTGCACAGCTTTCCGCCGCACGGCCTGCGTCCGCGACGACCAGTACGTCGGAGCCCTGGAGGACCGAGTCGAGGCGCGCCCGACCCGCCTCGCCCATCTCCTCGAGCGAGACGACCCGCGCCACACCCGCGTTCTCGAGCTGCTCGCGAAGTGCGGCACCGAAGGGTGTCGCCGCGCCATCGAGAGCGATCTGACGGCCCCGGAGCGTCGCTCCCGTACCCACGAGATGGTCGAAGAGCTTGATGTACGAGCTCATGTACGCCTCGGGATGGCGATGGTGGAGCCAATGGTAGGCGGGCACACAGAGGTACATCGGACGGTAGGCGGGGATCCTCGCGACCTCGACATGGTTGGGGTCCATGCCCTGGCGCGAGAGGATGAAGAGCACCACGAGCGTCTGCAGACCGAGAGTGGTGTAGACCAGGGACGCAGGCAGGATCCAGAGCAGGCAGAGGCTGAACGAGACGTGAGTCAGGTACTCGGGGATCACGTGGTGCACCAGGTTGGCGCGCAGGTACTCGGGGTGAAGGCGGAGATCTCGATCGAGAAAGCGGTGGTGCACCTCGTGGAGCCCGCCGAGCTGGCGCAGCACGGGCCAGCCGGAGTCATGGCAGCGATGCAGCAGATAGTGGATCGTGTCGAAGACGACGGTGGAAGCCAGAAAGACGCCGAGCGCCCCGATCACGAGGAGCAGCGCGCTCAGCGGGGCCGCAACCTGGAGCGAGAGGCCGCCGAGGGGTTCCATCGCTCCGAGAGTATAGTCCAGCCCCGGATCGCCCGGGCCCACCGGGTCAGGCGCCCGGAAGCTCGCGATAGAAGAGAAAGAACCCGTAGAGGGAGCCGGCGGTCAGCACGTGCCAAACGGCGTGGCCTTGCAGCCAGTGGTTGGACGGATCGCAGAGCACCCGCGAGAGGTCGAGTGCGGAGCAGAGGGCCCCCGCGGCGAGCAGGCCGACGGCCACCGCGTAGAGACGGTACGCGCCCCGCTCGCGGCAGCGGCGCCACAGAACGGTCTCCTGCGCCAGCGCGATCCCGATCAGGATCACCACCATGAGTTGGATCGGTATGCCGGCACGGAAGAGCAGCGGAAGAGCCGCGCTGCTGATCACAACGCCGACCCCGATCGCGGTCGCGAGCCGCGGCTCAGCGATCCAGCCGAGCCGCCGCGCGTTCATGCCGAGAATCAGGAAGCAGAAGACGAACATTCCGACGAAGTCGAAGAACTGGAAAAAGAAGGTGTAGGAGGCGTGGTAGACACCCGAGGCGAGGCCCAGAAAGAGGCTCGCCGGTGCGAAGAGCGCGACCGGCGATCCCGGCCGCCGGCGCGCCTGACGCCACATCACGAGCCCCAAGAGGAGGTATGCGAGGTTGCTCCAGGTGTTGGCCGGCGCCGTGATCCAGGCGCAGAGGTTCTCCTCGCACCACTTCAGGTTCGGGAGCGTCCAGCCGCTCCACGGACAGCCCGGCGGGAGAGGGGGAACGGGCGGAAGGGGCATCGCGCGGATCGTCCCGACCGGCTCAGCGCGGCCGGTCGACGAAGATGGGCGAGGACCAGGCCCGCTCCTGGACCGGTGCCAGGCAGTCCTCGTCGAACGGCGTGCGGTAGTCGCCGTAGCAGGGCTGCGTGCGCAGCGCGCGTCCGTCGGGCCCGATCTCGGTTCGAAGGTTCGCTCCGTTGATCGCCGGCGTCGCCTCCTGGAGGGCCCGGACGTAGTAGAGGGTGTCGCGACCGCCCTCCACGTAGTCCGGGTCCTCGAAGCGGACCGTGCAGCCGGCGGGGTCCGGCTCGCACTCGAAGCGTCGCCAGGGATCCTCGATCAAGGGCTCGACGTCCTCGCCCGGAACGGCCTGCGGCCGAATGCGCACGACCTCGAGGGCGACGATGGGATGCCGCTCGTCGCCCGGGTTGTAGCACTCCCCCCGACAGAGCCGCTCGAGCCGCTCGGGGGAGAGGCCCGCCAGGCTCTCCTCGGGACAGCCCGGCTTCTGCACGAAGGCCCCCACCGCGCGCACCTCGAAGCGAGGCGTCTCCTCGAGCGCGACCTCAGCGCCCATCGGCACGGGCCCCTCGGGACCGTTCAGGAGATCGAAGGAGAGCAGGATCCGAGGGCCACTCGTTCCGTAGACCTCGCGGCGCATCAGGGCGTCCCAGATGGCCTCACGGCTGCGCCCGTTGGCGTGGACGGCCACCAGACCGCCGGGGTAGAGAAAGCTCGTGACGCGCTCCAGGTCGGCACCCACGAACCCCCCCTGGGCCACCTCGATTCGCTGGGGGCGCTGAGGATCGCTCTCGGCGGCTCCCCGACGCCGGCGAATGGCGCGCGCATAGAAGGCCGAGCGTGGGCCCGCCGCCTCCGTCATGCGACGACGGTCGAACTGCTTGTAGCCAGTCCCGGGACGCGCACCGTGATTGTCGCTCGAGGCGAGAAAACCGTAGCGATAGCGGAGCGGCCGCCCGGCGGCGTCGGTTTGCTCGAAATTCGACAGAGCCATCGCGTACTGGACCGAGCCCCGCGGCCGGTAGCTCAGGGACGGCTTGAAGCAGTCGCGACACTGGCCACAGTCGAGCCAGTCCTCTGCGGTCGTGTCCGGAAACACGAGGTGGGACAAGGCCCCGGCCTCCAGCGCCAGACGCCGGGCCTCCTTGACACGCGCCTCGCACTCGACGTCACTGAGCCCCTCACAGCGCTGACGCATGATCTCGCCCGCCTGCCAGCAGCACGGCAGGTAGTCCGGCGTGGGCTCCGGGCAGACCGCCTGACCCTCCTCATCGATCTCGAGCTCTCGCCAGCTGCGGTACTCCTCGGAGTTGCCATGGCCCGACATAATCTCGATCAGCCGCTGTCGCTCAGGATCGTGGACGGGCTTGCGCAGCTTGGGCTCCCAGCTCGCGCCGGGGGGCGTGTAGAGGCCCCAGGTATTTCCGTGGGGGATCACGAGCACGTCCAGACCCCACTCGGCCAGCTTCCGGTACAGGACCTGCGGAACCGGGGCGTTCTCGTGACAGTCAAGCGGGAGGTCACGCGTGTCGACATCGCGGGGGCAGCGTGGGGTTTCCATGAGCCGCTCGATCAGCCAGATGAAGCGCGAATAGTCGGGCCAGTGGAGCGGATCCAGCCAGCGCAGAGCCCGAGTCGCGTCGAGGCCCGCGAAGAGCCCGAGACCCTCGTCGGGAAGTGAGCTGATCGGCCGTGCCGGAAGCTGATCGTCCTGCGTGCCGGGAAAGATCACGTTCTTGTGCCCGTAGTGGCTCTCGGGCGTGGGGCCGACCTGCGTCCACTCGAAGCCGAGGTAGGCGACCAGATCGGGATCACGCGGATCGCCCGCCCGCGCGTTGCACTGCCGGATGCTCTCCTTCTCGAGGGCCCAGTGCTCGGCGGTGATCGACTCGGCGTGATCGGTCAACGCATAGAAGTCCAACTCCGCGCAGTAGCGGGCGAAGTCGCAGGCGTCGGCCGGCGGATGCGAGCCCTCGCCCTGGAAGACCGGCAGCGAGAAGAGGAAGGCATCGATCGAGTAGGTCGTGTGCACGTGCAGATCGCCGAAGAGAATCTGTCGCGCGGGCAGCGGGCGTGGCGCACCCGCGCGAGCCGCGAGCTGCTCACCCGCGAGTTGCTGGGCCCGGGACCGGGCCTCCTGCACGGCCGCGGGGCGTCGCTCACCCTCGATGCGGCCGACGGGTTGGTCGCCTCCCTTGCACGCACCGAGCCACACGCCCACGGCGAGAGCGATCGGGACGAAGCCGACAGGCGCCCGCCTCGAGATTCCGTGCGGGACCATCGGACCCCCCTCTCCCACGTGTTGCCGTCGCACCGCCCCACTCCGGCCGACTGGGAACGAACGGGCGTCGGTAAGCTTACCTGGACCGGCCCGGAAACTCATCCGTCCCGCGCCGCGGGATCGCGCACTTCGAGGTCGGCGGACGGCAGCAGGAGATCCTCCAGAAAGAAGGCAGAGAACTCGGTGCGGCTCGAGACACCGGCTTTGCGATAGACGGCCGCCGCCTGCTGTCGGACCGTCCGCTCGCTCTTGCCGAGCAGTCGAGCGATCTCGCCGTGCGTGTAGCCCTTGAGAACCAGCAGCGCCGTATCGCGCTCAGCGGGGGTCAGGCTCCAGCGGCGAAGCTGCGCATCGATCTCCTCACCCAGGCCCCGCAGAACGCTGCGTGCACGCTCCCGCCAGCGGTCCCGCTCGGCCCGCCGCTCGGCGAGACTCCGCTCGGCATCCGCGAGCGAGACCTCCGCGCGCCGCCAGCTCTGCCAGAGCCACAGCGACGCCCCGAGCGCAAAGCTGATCATGGCGAGCTCGAAGGCCACGTGGAAGCTCCACAGGGTCGCGGGGCGATCGAGAACCAGATCGATCGCCCCCCCGACCGCGATCACGCCGAGCACGAGCGTCAGGACGCGCAGCGTGCGGGGCTCGACCTCTGCAGCTGGACTCCTCATGGGGGCGTACCTCCCTCTCGACGCACGCGGGAGGCCGCAAAGAGCCCGGCCTCCGACAACTGTCGGATGGTAACCCGGTCACCGGCGCACAGACTCGTGGGAGGTCTGAGATCCTGGAAGGAGTGTCCCCATGCTTCCCAATCCGCTGCATCCCGCCGTCGTCCACTTTCCCATCGTTCTCGCGCTGCTGCTCCCGCTCGCCAGCGCACTCGGCCTGCTCACGATTCGCCGTGGGCGCCGGACCGCTCACGCGTGGGCAGGCGTCGTCGTGCTGCAGGCCGCGCTGGCTCTGACCTGCTGGCTCGCGCTGGAGACGGGCGAGCACGAAGAGGAGACCGTCGAGCGTGTTGTGGCCGAACGCCACATCGAGGCGCATGAGGAGGCGGCGGAAGGCTTCGCGACGCTTGCGGCCGCCGGGTGCGTCGTCGCGCTCCTCGGTCTGCTCGCAGGGATCCTCGGATCCACCGCCCGGATCGCGCATCTGGGTCTCTCACTCGTGCTGCTTGCCGGAGGCGTACGGGTCGGGCACCTGGGAGGGGAGCTGGTCTACCGCTACGGTGCGGCGGCCGCATACGTCTCCGGATCGCTGGATGGCCACCGGCACGGGGCTCAGGGCCATCGAGTCGTCGCGCGGGGTCACGAGCACGACGACCACGACGGGCACGGCGGGCCCGACGACTGAGAGGCGGCTCAACGGGGACACCGGCGGCGAATCCGCGGTATAGACTGGCTGAGGGTGCGCAGAGGGCGCCGCGGGCCCGCTTGGAGGACTGCCGTGGACGTGCAGGGAAGGACGGTCGTGGTGACGGGCGCGGCGCGCGGGATCGGCCGCGGGATCGCCGAGGGCTTCGCCCGCGCCGGCGCACGCGTCGTGCTCGCGGACCTCGGCTCGCTCGCCGGGGGTGCGGCGGGCCGCTGGGCCTACGCGCTGGCGTCGGCGGAGACGCTGCAGGAGGCCGCGGATGCAATCCGGAAGGACGGGGGGGAGGCGGCCGCGGTCGAGGCGGACGTGACGAGCGCCTCTTCCTGCGAGCGGATGATCGCGGAGGCCGAGCGGATCTTCGGTCCGGTCGACGTGCTCGTGAACAACGCCGGCCTCGTCAAGACCGGCGGGATCGCGAGCTACGACGAGGCGGACTGGCAGCGTCTCTTCGACGTCAACGTGAAAGGGACCTTCCTGGCCTCGCGAGCCGTGATCCCCGCAATGAGCCAGCGGGGTGGGGGTGTGATCCTCCATCTCTCCTCGATCGCGGGCAAGCGGGGCTATGCGGGTCTGGGCGCGTACTGCGCTTCGAAGTTCGCCATCATCGGCCTGACGCAGTCGATGGCCCTCGAGCTCGCGCCGGCCGGCATCCGCGTGAATGCGATCTGCCCCGGGCTGCTCGCCACCGCCATGTGGATGGATCACCTCTCACACGGCATCGGGATGGCCTGGAAGAAGGCGCCGGGCCGGGAGGCCTTCGAGGCGTTCGTCGAGCGGAGCACACCGCTCGGGCGTGAGCAGACCCCAGCGGACATCGCCGAGGCCGCGCTCTACCTCGTGCGAGCCGAGAACGTGACCGGAGTCGCCCTCAGCGTCTCCGGCGGAACCGAGCTGAGCTGACCCGGAGCCCCGGGCGCTCTGCCGGGCCTTCCCCGGGCTCAGGAGCTCGAGGCGTCGCGCACGGCATCCAGCACGCGCTGCGCGGTCGGGACGTAGGCGTCCTCGAGCGGGGGGCTGAACGGAACCGGCGCGTGCGGTGCCGTCACGCGCTTGACGGGGGCGTCGAGCCAATCGAAGCCGCGGTCGGCACAGAGGGCTGCGATGTCACTCGCGATGCCGCAGCGGGGCGGCGCCTCGTCGACGACGACCACGCGTCCGGTGTGTGCGAGGCTCTCCAGGATCATTTCCTCGTCGAGAGGCTGAAGGCTGCGCAGGTCGATCACCTCGGCATCGGTCCCCTCTGCCGCGAGCCGCTCAGCCGCCTCGAGCGCCACGTGCACCGTCTTCCCGACACCGATCAGCGTCACGTCCCCACCCTGCCGGGCGATGCGCGCCTTGCCGATGGGTACCTCGTAGTCCCCCTCTGGAACCTCGCCCGTCGTGAACATCAGGGACTTGGGCTCGCAGAAGATGACCGGATCGTCGTCGCGGATCGCCGCGAGGAGCAGTCCCTTGGCGTCGGCCGGTGTGGCCGGACAGAGGGTCTTGAGCCCGGGAATCGCGGTCGTCATCCCGTAGAGCGTCTGGGAATGCTGCGCGGCCGCCCGCGCCCCCGCGCCACAGGACGTGCGGACCGTGAGCGGGACGCGCGCCTTCCCGCCAAACATGTAGCGAAGCTTCGCCGCCTGGTTCAGCAGCGGATCGAGAGCGACACCGATGAAGTCCATGAACATGAGCTCCACAATGGGGCGCAGACCCGTCGCGGCCGCACCCACCGCCGCGCCCACGAAGCCCATCTCGCTGATTGGCGTGTCGCGCACGCGCTCGGGCCCGAACGCCTTGAGCAGTCCCTTGGTCGCACCCATGATGCCCCCCCAGGCCTCCTCGATTCCCTGGTCCTCGCGGCCGCCGCCGCCCGCGATGTCCTCGCCCAAGACGATCACGTCGGGATCCGAGGCGAGTGCGATGTGCAAGGCCTCGTTCAGGGCGGCCACGTAACTGAGCTCCCGGCCCATCCCGCTCACCCGCTCGCGTAGACGTCGGTGGTGACGTCCTCCGGCTGTGGAAGCGGGCTCCGCTCGGCGAAGCTCACAGCCTCGTCCACCTCTCGGACCGCCTCGTGATCGATGCGACGCAGCTCGGACTCGTCGAGCCAGCCCTCCGCCCGGACCCTCCGCTCGAAGGCCTCGAGCGGGTCACGTGTCTGCCGGACCTGGTCCGCCTCCTCCTTGCTGCGGTAGGTCAGCGGATCGCCCACGTAGTGACCGAAGTACCGGTACGTCTTGCACTCGAGCAATGTCGGCCCTCCTCCACTTCGCGCGCGCTCGATCGCCTCTCCGGCCTTGCGGTGCACTTCGAAGAAGTCCATCCCGTCGGCGATGACTCCCGCCATCGCGTAGGCGCTCGCACGCGCGGCCAGATCCCGTACGGGAGTTACGAACTCGGTCGGTGTAGCCTCTCCGTAGCCGTTGTTCTCGACGACGAAGACCACCGGCAGCCGCCAGATAGAAGCCAGATTCAGCGCCTCGTGAAACTGACCCTGGTTGGCAGCACCGTCTCCGAAAAAGGCTACCGCCACACCGTCGGTGTGTCGCAGCGTGGCGCTCAGGCCCGCGCCCACCGCGAGTGGGAGACCCGCGCCCACGATTCCGTTCGCACCGAGCATACCGCGATCGAGATCGGCGATGTGCATCGAGCCTCCCTTCCCCTTGCAGACGCCCGTCACACGACCGAAAAGCTCGGCCATCATCGCGCGCACGTCCACGCCCTTGGCGATGCAGTGACCGTGTCCGCGGTGGGTCGAGCAGACGATGTCCCGTTCCGCGAGCGAGGAGCACACGCCGACCGCCACCGCCTCCTCGCCAGCGTACAGGTGCAGGAAGCCCGCGAGCTTACCGGCCGTGACCAGCTGTGCGAGCTTCTCCTCGAAGACGCGGATCGTTCGCATGAGCCGGTAGGCCTCGAGGAGTCTCTCACGCGAGATCACCGAGCTCTCCTCCTCCCGCTCGCCCCTGGCGGGCGCCGCCGCTGCCGTGTCGCTTGACCCCATTCTAGGCGGTTTGCCAAGCTCGCGTCGCACCCCGCAGCCCGGCCCCCTGGAGGAGAGGATGCCCAAGCCGATCGTCATGCCGAAGCTCGGGATGACGATGCGCGAGGGCACCGTGCTGGAGTGGCTCGTCCAGCCCGGCGAGCCCATCCAGACGGGCGCCCCGCTGCTGCGGATCGAGTCCGAGAAGGCCGAGTTCGAGATCGAAGCGGTGGACTCGGGCGTGCTGCGCCACCTCTACGCGACACCCGGCACGACGCTGCCCTGCGGCGCCCTGCTCGCCGCGCTGACCCCGACGGCGGAGGAGCCGTTCGACCCGCAGGCGTTCGCCGTCACGCAGGCAACGCCCGAGCCCCTCCCTGCCGGATCGCGTACCCCCGCGACGCGCGAGGTCGCTTCGCGCGCCACGCGCCAGCGGAGCCGGTCCATCACGCCCGCGGCGCGTCGACGCGCGAAGGAGCTCGGCGTCGAGCTCGCCGGGATTCCCGGCTGCGGGCCCGGAGGTCGGATCACTCGCGAGGACGTCGAGCAGCGAGCCCGGGAGCTCGCCGCGCGCGTCGAGGTGACCCCCGGGGTTGCCCTCGAGCTCCACTGCGAGGGCGAGGGCGAGACGGTGCTCCTGCTCCCGGGCTTCGGGACCGACTGCTCGGTCTTCTCGCCCCAGACGCCCGCGCTTCTCGAGCGCTACCGCGTCTGCGCGCTCAACCCTCGCGGCGTGGGTCTCTCGGACGCGCCCGAGGCGGAGCGCTACGACATGGAGACGAGCGCGTGCGACGCCGCCGCAGCCATCGACGGCCCGGTGCACGTGATCGGTCTCAGCCTCGGCGCCAGCGTCGCAATCGAGCTCGCGCTTCGCGAGCCGGAGCGTGTGAGATCCCTGGTCCTGATGGCGCCTCTGGTTCGCGCCGGCGGGCGCCTCAGCGCCGTGATCGAGGCGTGGTGCCGGATCGCGGCGGCTGCCGACCCGGAGCTGCTCGCGTACAGCCTGCTCCCGTGGCTGTACTCCCCGGGCTACCTGGCCCAGGTGGAGCGCCGCGAGCGGGCGCTTCGGGGTCTGGCCGAGACGGCCGCGAAGGTTCCAGCGACGACCTTGCGACGCAGTGCGGCGGGGCTGGCCACCTGGTCGGGCACGCGCGAGGGGGATCTGCGGAAGCTGCGCGCACCGACCTTGGTGCTCGCGGGCGAGCAGGACCTGCTCACACCGAACGCAGATCAGATCGCGGAGATCATCCCGGGGGCGAAGGCCCTGCGGCTCCCCGACGTCGGCCATGCGCTGGGCCTGGAGGCTCCGGCCGAGGTCAACCGGGCCATCCTGGCCCACCTGGCCCGTTCCGGAGAGGCAAGAAAGTCTTGATCTTCCCGGCAGGCTGAGGGATGCTAGACCTGAATTCAGCCCGGGTGTCCGCCCTCGGGCACAGACAGCGGGTCCGGTCCGCCGCCGGTGCCCACCGCCCGCGTAGGACCGCGCAGGACCTCGCAGGAGAGAGCGGGCCCGAGCGCGAGGAGGCCGCCATGCATCACAGGCTCGTGTTCCCCCTTCCGCTGCTCCCGTTCCTGGCTCTGCTTCTGATCGCGCCCTCGGCACCGGCGCAGAGCCCCGTCTGCCCTGCACCGATCTCCACCTGCCGAATCCTCGAGATCGACCCGAACCTGCCGCTCCCGCTCGATCCCTCGCTGGCGAGCCCGGAGGTGCTTCCGATCCCCCTGATTCCGTGCCCACCCGGGTACGAGTGCGTCTGCGTTCCGAGCTGCCCTCGCTGCGACGACTGCGCGGCCCAGGTCTGCGTGGAGGCGAAGGCCGAGTGCCGGACCGCGTGCGACTGCCCGCCGGGTCTCGGCTGCTTCGACGGCCGCTGCATCGCGGGCTTCGCGCCCGTCTACTGCTGCGACAGCGACGTCTGCCCAGCCGGGCAGCAATGCCAGCACCGTGACGGCTCGATGGGCCGCTGCAAGCCTCCGTGTGTCGACGAGCTCTGGCTTTGCGATCCGACACTTGGGCCGTCCGGCGACGGCTGTGGACCGGACCGCGTCTGTTCGTGCACGGCGAGCTGCCCGTTCTGCGAGGACTGCGGCCCTCCCGTTTGCCTGCCCCCCGGCGCCCCGACCCCGTACCGCTGCGGACCCGAGGGAGGCTGCGCACGACCCGGGGACCACTGTGTCTGCGCGTCGAGCTGCCCCGGCTGTGACGACTGCGCGCTGGCCGTCTGCGTGCCGGATCACTGCTCCGACCCGCGCTGCGAGGAGCGGCTGCGCGAGTCGAGCGAGCGCATCCGGTTGGTCGTCCGGCTCACCAACCGCTGCCACGATTCGCGTGAGTGCGTCCGGATCAACACCAGCACGCGCTGCCGCGGGACCTGCGGGGCGTGGGTGAATCGCCGCCACGCGGATCGGGCCCGCGCGAAGATCCGCGCCATCGACGAGCTCATCTGTGCCAGCTACCAGGAGGACGGCTGCCCCTTCGCCACCCCTGCCTGCCTGCACGAGCGCGGGGTCTGCGTCCGCGGCCACTGCATCGGGGTTCCGATCCGCTTCCCGCCGCTGCTGGATCCGATCGCGGAGTTCATGCCGCCGTCCGATCTCCTTCTCGAGCCCTCGCGCTAGTGTCCCGTCTCGGAAGTCCGGTCACCTTGCTCGCCGCCGATCCATCCCCGCGGACTGTGTTGCACTCCCTCGGAATATCTACGGATATTCCTCGCTCGTGCGCCTTGTCCGCTGCGCGTCTCGGCACCGAGAAAGGCAACGGGACTTCCGGGACGGAACACTAGCCAGTGAGCCCGGGCGCCGTCGGCTCGGCGCCTGGGCTCCAGCTCGTACGCTCAACGGCCGATGCAGGAGCAGGGCCGGCCGGCGCCCGCAAGCGGCGTCGGTGGGACGGGCCCGTCTGCGGAGGTGTCATGAAGTCCCTCAGACTCCTGATCCTGCTCTCCCTCGTCGCGACGCCCGGCTGCTATGCGACCAAGCTCGTCTCCGTTCCCATGCGGGTCGTGGGCGCACTCGGCTCGGCGGTACCGGTGGTGGGGAACACGACCCACGATGTGATCGACGAGGCTGCGGAGATCGTGGACGAGCTACCCTTCTAGCCCGCACTTCTCACCAAGTCCGCCGGGAGGTGCCGAGGACAGGGATCGGAGCTCAGCGCGCGTAAGCGCGGAGGCGAGCGAGGCGCCGCGGCTGCGTGATCAGCACGTAGGCGAACGACGAGAGCCTAGCCGCTGCGATTGGCGCGCAGGCTGTGACAGCTCGTCCGGTCGGCGAACCGGCCGAGCTGCCGCTCCTCGATGCGGTTCGCCGATTGGAAGCCCAGCTGCTGCGGGCCCTTGGAACCTGCTAGTGTTCTGTTCAGGGAGTTCGAGCGGGTTCTGGCGGCTGAGACACGAGCGAGGCGAATAGGTAGGTCCGTCGAACGCGTGCGGCGCCGCCAGCGCGGACGGATCGGCCGTCGAGAATGCAAGGGAGCTCCTGGGACAGGACGCTAGGGTTCGTACCATGGATCGTCTAGCCGGGAGGGTCGCCATCATCACCGGTGGCGCACGCGGCATCGGTCGGGCCAGCTGCCGTGCGCTCGTGCGCGAGGGGGCTCGTGTGGTGATCGCCGACATCGAGGCCGATGGCGCCGCAGCGCTGGCCGCCGAGATCGAGCAGGCCGGAGGAGAGGCCCTGGCGGTCGCAACCGACGTGGCCGAGGAGGAATCGGTGGAGGCCCTGATCCGCAAGGCCGTCGAGCGCTTCGGCCGCCTCGACATTCTGCACAACAATGCGGCGCTGACCGCGCCTGGCCCCCTTTCGCGCGATACTGCGGTCACCGAGATGACGGTCGACGTCTGGGATCGAACCATGGCGGTGAACCTGCGCAGCCAGATGCTGACCTCCAAGCACGCGATCCCCCACATGCTCCGAACGGAGCGCGGCGGCTCCATCGTGAACATGTCGTCGGGAGCGGCGCTGAAAGGCGACGCTCACCGCACCGCCTACGGGGCATCGAAGGCCGGAGTCCACGCCCTGACCCTGTACGTGGCGGCCGCATACGGTCGTCAGGGCGTTCGGGCCAACACGATCGTCCCCGGCCTGATCCTGACCGAGGCGGTTGCGGCGCAGGTCCCCGCCGCGATGCTCGAAGCCTACGAGAAGAAGCTGCTGACCCCACGCGTCGGCGAGCCCGACGACGTCGCCAACCTCGTGGTCTTCCTCGCGTCGGACGACTCACGCTACGTGACAGGCCAGGCGATCGTGATCGACGGCGGCATGTCGAGCCACGCCTGACCACGCGCGCTTCAGTCGAGGCGGCCGAGCTCGCGCAGCCAGCCGACCAGGGCCACGAGCCCTTCGTCGAGCGAGATCGGTCGGTAGCCCAGACGCCGGCGGGTGGGGGTGTCCGTGGAACGTCTCCCCGAACCGCCTCGAGCGTTCCTCGCGATCGCCACCAGGGTCGGACCGAACTCTTCCAGCAGCGCGGGGTCGTCAGAGACCTCGACGTCCTCGACCCGTCGCGAAAGGCCCGCGATCTCGCAGACCCTGTTGCAGCACTCGGCCGTGCTCGAGACATCCTCGGACCGGCCATTGAGCATGTATCGCTCCCCCGACACACCGTGATCGAGCGCGGCGATCGACCCGCGGGCGACGTCGTCACTGAAGACCCAGGTCACTGGGAAGCTCAGGTAGCGGGTGAGCTTGCCCCGCAGGCCGGCCAGGAGCACACGGTTGAAGCTGGTGCGGGCCAGGGCGCGCTTTACCACGGGGCCCGGACCGTAGATCGCGCCCGGATGACAGGTGACCACGTCCTGGCCGGCCACCGCCCGCGCCTGGACCTCGCGGAAGGCAGCGAGCTTGGTGACGGTGTACGGATCATCGCTCGGATGCTCAGCGATCGGCGCTTCCTCGAGCGGGCCATCGCCGCTGGTGTCGAAGAAGGTTCCGGTGCTGAGCGCCACGACTCGGCGCATGCCCAACGCCTCAGCGGCGTCCAGAACGTGGCGTGTGCCGTCGAAGTTGACGGCCTCGAAGTCCGCCAGGTCCTGGCTGGCGCCACCCAGTAGCGCAGCCGTGTGGATCGCGGCGTCACATCCGCGGGCGGCCCTCCTGACGCTGTCGGCCGAGGTGATGTCGCCGCCGACCAGCTCCACCCCCATGGCCGCCAGTGCCTCGGCATCGGAGGGGGCCCGGACGAGCGCCCGCACTCTGTCGCCACGCTGGATGAGTCGCGTGCAGACATTCGAGCCCGTGAGCCCGGTCGCACCCGTGACGAAGATGGTGGTCACGTCCCGTCCCTCCCCGGCATCTCGTCGCGTCGCGCGTCGACCTCGTCCGGCGAGAAGGGAATCACGGGCCTCCGGTCGCCGAACACGTCAAGGGTGTGGATGAAGCGGTGCACGCCCATCGTCTCGGCGCAGCTGAAGCCGAGCTCGATGATCTGAGCCGCCGTGAAGACCTTTCCGAGCCGCCAATAGAAGTCGTCGTCCATGGCGTGGTGGTCGGCGGAGAGCAGGTCGAGGAACTCCAGAGCCAGGCGCTCCTGCTCACTGAGCTGTCGATGATCGGGGTCGAGCAGGCAGGCCACGTCCTCATCGGTGATGGAGTCGTGCTTGCGTGACTGCATGCAGGGCTGGCACTCGCCGAGCTGGGCGCTTCGGATCCGGATCAGCTCCAGGATCCGTCCACCCAGCAGCGTACCGCGCCCGCGGCGGGTGCGGGCCTCGTGAATCGAGAGCAGCTGTTCGGTACGGTAGGCGAAGATCTGCAGCGGGAGCGGAGTGGCGTAGAGACCCTCTTCCACGCCACCCTCGATGATGGCACGGGGCTGCTCTGCGAGCTTCTCGAGCGGAATGGGTTCGATCCTGGGCATGGTGCGATACCTCGACGCTCGTCCTTGGCGCCCATGCAGTATACCGGCCCTCGAGCTGGGGGTTGCGGGATCCGCCAGGGTCGCCAACGCTTCGGGCGGTGAACCCGTCCAGCGGGCTCCCGAATGGCAGGCGCGCCCTCGTCCGTGGAGGTGATGCGCCGCAGGACGGAGGGAATCTCGAGAGCCAGTGCGTATCTCTCACCCGCTCTGCTGGCGGGGGCGATCGGTGTAGATGGGCTTGCGGCCCTCGCGACGGGCGCGAATGCACTCGGGGAGGTTGTCCGTGTTGCCGAGCATGAGCTGGTTGCGGTCCTCGAGGTCGATGGCCGCAAGCAGGCTCGTGGTCTCCAGGTTCGCCCAGCAGACCCGCTTGGTCATCTCCAGACCGTAGGGGCTCAGCTCGCACATCTGCGACGCCGTATCGAGCGTGTGGTCGAGGATAGAGTCGTCGGGAAGCACGCGCGAGACAAGGCCGATGCGCTCCGCTTCGTGGGCCTCGAGCTTTCGCCCGGTGAGCAGCAGCTCGTTCGAGCGCGACGCCCCGATCAGACGCGGCAGCAGGTAGCTCGCGCCCAGCTCGGTGCTCGTCAGCCCGTTCACGATTCCCGTCGCGTTGAAGACCGCCGACTCCGAGCAGAACCGGATGTCGGCGGCCAGCGCGAGACACATCCCACCGCCGTAGGCACAGCCGTTCACCGCCGCGAGAACCGGCTGGGGCAGAGCCCGGAGAGCCGGAACGACGCGCGAGAAGCGGGACATGGCGTAGCTCCCCACGCGACCGAGCGCCAGGCCCTCGGCGCCGACGAGCTCACCCGGATCCTCGAGGTCGAGCCCGGAGCAGAAGCCACGTCCCCGGCCCGTGAGGACCGCCACGTAGCAGTCGTGGTCCGAGCCCACCGCATCGAGGACCTCGCAGAGCGCCGTCATGAGCGCATAGGACATCGCGTTGAGGCGCTCCGGCCGGTTGAGGCGGATCAAGCTCACATGGGGTCGGGCCTTCTCGATGGTCACCAGGGGCATGTGCGTGCTCCTCCTTGAAGGCTGGCGAGCTTAGACCAGCGTCGGTCGGCTGGCCATCGAGCTCCCCGTGTCTGGGCTAGACTCGTGCGAGAGCCAGCCGATGGACGGGGAGAGCGAGAGTGACGGTGCGCCTGTACGCGGCCTTCCGTGAGCTCGTGGGCGCCAAGAGCGTCGAGATCCCCGTGCCTCCGGGTGCCACAGTTCGGCAGCTCATCGAGGGTCTCATCGCTCATCACCCCTCGCTACGGGATGCGCTTGTCGACGCGAACGGGCGACTCGCGCGCCACGCCCACCTCTTCGTCGACGGCCGCGATGCGTCCCTCCTCGCCGAGAGCCTGGACACGCCACTGCGCGACGACCAGACGATCGATCTCTTCCCGCCGGCGGCGGGGGGCTAGAGGATCCCGAGCTCCTCGAGCTTCTCCTCCGTAACGACGCCGTCCTGCCAGCCGCGGACGGCGTAGTACTCTTCGAGCATCTGGGGAAGCTCGGAGACGTGTCCCTTCGAGCCGCCGAGCTTGGAAGCGTCGCGAAGGAAGCGCTCGGGCAGCGTGTCGGAGCCTTCGCGGAAGCCGGCCCGGTTGTTGTAGTGGCGCTCCAGGTTGTAGATCCGCTCACCGGCCGCCATCACATCGGCGCCGGTCAGGATTCGCCCGGTGGCCGCGGCGTACTGCTCCGCGTACTCCTCCGCACCCTCGGCGAACGCGCTGAACTTGCACAGGTCCAGGCTGTCCGAGAAGGCGTGGAGATCCTGGAAGATCTTGACGAGCTCCCCCTTGCCCTTCCACTCCAGTGGGTCCGCCTCGATCGGCACGACTCCGAGCTCCGCCGCGGCCACGTAGGCGCGCAGATGGCAGGCGCCCCGATTGCTCGTCGCGTAGCCCAGCCCCATGCCCTTCATGCCACGGGGATCGTAGGCGGGCACTGCCTGACCCTTGACGACCATCGCGATCTTGGGATGGCCGAGCCGCGCGGCGGCGCGCGCCGTTCCTTCGGCGAGCAGATCGCCCTCGCCCCGCCGCCGGGCGATCGCATCGATCATCTCGACCATCGCCGTCGCATCGCCCCAACGCAGACCCGCCCCCGACGCCCAGCCCCGCTCGGTCGCCTCCATGTACATGGAGAGGGTGTTGCCGAGCTCGATCGGATCCATGCCGTAGTCGTTGCACTGATCGATCATCTTGGCGATGGCGCGGATGTCGTCGTTCTCGCAGTTCGCACCCAGCGCCCAAGCCGGCTCGTACTCCACGCTCTCCATGTGCAAGCCGGCATGGGGCCCTTCGCGGATCTCGACCTCCTTCTTGCACGCCACGGGACACGCATGACAGGTCGGGTCATCGACGAGGAGCTGCTCTTTCACGTACTCGCCGGAGATCAGCTCCGCCCGCTCCCCGAAGGAGGTGAGCTGGCTGTTTCGAGTGCCCAGCGCACCGAGGCTGTTCGTGACGTTCATCAGCACGTTCGTCCCGTACACAGAGAGGCCTCCCTTGCGAGGGCTCGTGATGTTCTTCTCGTCGCGGATCGCATCAAGCGCGCGTCGGCGTACGGCCTTCCAGCGCTCGGCATCCGGCACGCGGCTTCGCCGTCTCGTGCCGCGGATCACAATGGCTTTGAGGTTCTTGCTGCCGCCGACCGCACCGGTCCCCCCGCGCCCGAAGGCGCGATCGTCCTCGTTCAGCCAGGCCGCAAGAGGGCTCAGCTGCTCCCCCGCCTGCCCGATCGCACTGACCGAGAGGTCCCGCTCACCGTACCGCTCCCGGAAGAAAGCGATCGTCTCGTGAATGCCGCGGCCCCAGATCTCGGAGGCGTCGCGCAAGGAGACGCGCCCCTCCTCGACGAACGCATAGACGGGCCGCTCGGCACGGCCCTCGAAGAGGAGCCCGTCCAGGCCCGCCCAGCGCAGCCGCGCTCCCGTCCAACCGCCCTGGTGGCTGTCTGTCACGGTTCCCGTGAGCGGCGACTTGGTCACGCAAGCCCAGCGCCCGCTCATGCTCGCTTCCGATCCCGTGAGCGGTCCGTTCAGGAAGCAGAGCCGATTGGCGGGCGAGAGTGGCTCCACAGCGGGGCCTGCCTCGAGGACGTAGCGCACGCCGAGACCGCGGGCCCCGATGAAGCGCTCGACCCACTCGGGCGGCGCGCTGCGGAGCGAGATCGCTCCGCTCGAGAGGTCCACGTGGGCCATGGCGTTGCCGAATGTCGCGATCTCCATGCGTCCTCCTCCTCGTCCCGGGGGGCGTGGGCAGCCACACAGCCTCCGCCAGGCTCGAGGATATCAGCTCGTCCCCGCGCGCCCCAGCCGATCGGCAGGGGCGCGCGCCCTGCGCGGCTTCCAGGTATGATCGACACCCGATCATCGCCGAGAGGAAGACCATCATGGGCGAGCCGGAGCGTTGGGACGCGGTCGTGATCGGATCAGGCCTCGGAGGGTTGGCGTGCGCGGCGTACCTCTGTGCCGCGGGGCGGCGTACACTGGTGCTGGAGCGCCACTACGTCGCGGGTGGGAACTCGCAGGTCTTCCGCAGGAGGATCCACGGTCAGAGCTACGAGTTCGACGTCGGGGTCCACTACATCGGAGAGTGTGGGCGGGACGGGCTGATCACGACGATCCTGCACGGCCTGGGCCTGGCCGAACGCGTCATCTTCAGACCGCTGGACCCTGACGGCTACTCGACGATCGTTCTGCCGGACCTGAGCTTCCGTGTTCCGGTGGGCTGGGACCGCTACCGGGCCCGCCTGCTCGAGACCTTTCCGGACGAGGCTGAGCCGCTCGGCGAGGTCGTGGACATCCTTCGCGCCGTGGCAGAGGCCGGCCGGCGCTACCTGAACCGTGAGGTCGAAGCGGGCGCCGTGGCGCAGGAAATGCCCGTCTTCCTCGAGTGGGGTCTGCGGCCCGTTACGACCCTCTTCGATCGCTACGGGCTGTCGCGCCGGGCGCGCGCGGTCCTGCTCGGCGAGCAGGGGGATTATGCGGTGCGGCCGTCGCGCACGCCTGTCGCGATGGCGGCCGGGCTCACGGGGCACTACATGAGCGGCGCCTTCTACCCCCAGGGGGGCGGCCAGGCGATTCCGGGTCGCCTGATCGAGGCGATTCGCGCCTACGGGGGGGAGGTGCGAACGCGGGCTCCGGTGTCGCAGGTGTGGATCGAAGCGGGTCGACCCCGCGGCGTCAAGCTCACGAAGGGAGGCTTCATCGAGGCTCCGGTGGTGGTCTCGAACGCGGATCTCAAGCGGACCGTGCTGGAGCTCGTGGGTGCGGAGCACTTCTCGGCCGAGACCGTCGAGCGGGTGCGGGCGTATCGCATGGCGCTTCCGCTCTTCGCCGCCTACCTGGGGCTGGACGTGGACCTGGCCAAGGAGGGCGTGCCGAACACGACCTACTGGGTCTGGGGAACCGACGACATCGAGGCCATCTACGAGCAGATCGAGGCGGGCCGGCTCCCGAAAGAGAACTTCGCCTTCCTCACGGTGGCCACGATCAAGGACCCCGTCAGCCGACACCTTGCTCCCGAGGGCCACTCCAATCTGCAGGTCATGACCCTGGTCCCACCGGACTACGACCTCTGGAACGTCGAGAAGGGCCCGGCCGAGGGCGGACGCTACCACCGCGACCCCGCCTACCGGCAGCGCAAGGCCGAGATCCTGCGTAGGTTGATCGCGGTCACGGAAGAGCTGCTGCCCGCGGTGCGCGGCCACATCGTCTGGCAGGAGGCCGCCACGCCCGTGACCCAGGAGCGCTTCACACTGTCAACGGGAGGTACGTCGTACGGGATCGAGTTCAACTGTGAGCAGGCGGGACCGCTCCGGATGGGACCGACGACGGAGATTCCGGGCCTCTACCTCTGCGGCGCGAGCACGCCCTCCGGGCACGGGATCGGCAGCGTTCTGCGCAGCGGTGTGATCGCCGCGGGGGCCGTCCTCGAAACCGATCTCCTGGCCCTGGTGCGATCCGGGCAGGTGATCGGCGATCGCGGGCGACTTCCGGAGCTCCGCGACGACTGGGACGCCTGGCGCGAGTCGCACTAGCCCGGAAATCTGACGCGGCGTCCTTCTAACGGCGATTTCCCTCGCGAACCGTCTGCTTGCGAAAGCAGTGCAGCCAGACAAGGGTGCAGGCAGCGGCCGAATCCGTGTACGCGGGAGTCGTCGGAGCTCGAGCCGACCGGGCGTCGCCGGATGCTGGGACCGTTTGACGCGGCACGGGCGAGCTCGAACGGCGGGCCGCTCTGGCTGCGGGAGCTGGAGCCGGGGGGGGATCCTGAATCCGTTCGCCATCGGATTCTGGAACTTCCGAGCACCGGAGCACGTCGAGCACGCTACGCCCCCCCCAGAAATGGCAGCAGGCGATCGACCGACAACCCCTCGACGAGGCGGGGGAGACGCCAGCCGCGTCAGCGCAGCGTGTGCACGCCGCGGATTCCCGGCAGGTCCAGACAGGACTTGAGGCCCGGCTCGGCGGCACAGACCGCGGGGATGGCATTCACCGCGCGCATGGCGGTCGCCGCACAGCCGTCGATGTTGTGGTCCTCACTCGCGAAGCCCACCTCGAGCTCACAGCGCAGGGACGGCACCCCCTCGAGGGTGACCCGATAGAGTCCCGGCCCCTTGCCCTGCGGCCAGTGGGGCGCCACATCGTCCCGCAGGCGTGTCACGTGCTCGACCACGATTCGTGGCTGTTCGCCGACGATGCCCTGGACCTCGAAGCGAAGGCCGGCCATGGTGCCGGCCTCGATCTTCCCGCACGGTATCTCGAAATCCGAGTCCGCCAGAGCGATCTCGTGCGAGTCACGAATCTCGTCGAGGGGAACGGCCAGAGCATCCGCCACCATCTGGACAGACGGCCCCCACGCGGTCCGCAGCGCACCCGGCTGGAGCAGCGGCACCGAATCACCCGGGGGACGGCCGAAGCCCATGACGTCGAAGAGGGTCTCCGGCTGGTCGTACGTCGCATAGTTGAAGATCTCCTGCGCGCGGATCGAGTCGATTCGCTCGGAGAGGCTCGAGAGGAAGATCGGGAGGGCGTCGGGTGAGAAGCCCGGATCGATGCCCGTGCAGAAGAGGCTCGTCCCTCCCTCGTGACACGCCGCCTCGAGGCGCTGCGTGAGAGCCGGGAACGCTGCGAGGGGGTAGACGAGGGGCACGAAGGAGGTCGTGACCAGGTTCTTTCCGGAGGCGAGAATCCGGCACATATCGTCGATGGCGTCGCCGAGCCGGAAGTCCGTCGCAGCCATGTAGGAGACGCAGTCGGCGTCGAGTCGGAGCAGAGCCTCGGCGTCGCGGACCGCGCGGACGCCGGTCGTCTCGATGCCGCAGAGCTCGCCCGCGTCGCGACCCTCCTTCGCCTCAGAGCTCACCCACAGACCCACGAGCTCGAGGTCGGGGTGGCGCGCGATACCCCGGAGGGCGTGAATTCCTACGTGGCCCGTTGCCCATTGGATCACCTTCCGCATCGTCTCGCCGCTCCCCGGGCCCACCGGGACCCAGGAGCGGATTATACAGGCCGCGACGCTCGATCCGGCTGGGGGCTCCCCAGCCCTCGCCCGTTCGTTCTAAACTGACTCCTGGAGCCCCGACATGCCGCGGCTCCTTCTTGCTGCGGAGGGACGAGGATGAAGACGGGAGTGGTCGCTGCAATCTTGGTGCTGACCGTGGGCCTGGGCGGATCCCCTGCGCTCGCGCAGCCGCGTTCGGCCGAGCAGGTGGTCTCGAAGTACGACTACAAGACGACCATGCGTCGGCTGGCGCGGGCCATCGGGCAGAACGAGATGGTCTCTCTGATCATCAGCAGCCCCAAGGGCGCCCTCAAGAGGATCGGTGTGGAGATTCCCGGAAACAACGTGCTGGGAGTCTTCGCGCCACGCTTCGCGAAACGACTGCTCGAGGCGGAGCCGGCGGCGGGCATCGAGGCCCCGCTGCGCGTCTACGTGCGGGAAGCCAAGGACGGGAAGGTCACCGTCAGCTACTTCAAGCCGACCGCGATCTTCGCTCCGTACAAGAACGAGGAGCTCGACCGAATGGCGCACGAGCTCGATGAGATCCTTGCTCGAATCGTCAAGGCGGTGCGCTGATGCGAGGCGAGAGGTGGAGCGAGCGAGAGATCCCCGATCTCACGGGGCGAACGATGATCGTCACCGGGGCGAACAGCGGCCTCGGGTACGAGACAAGCCGCACCCTGGCGGCGCACGGCGCGCACGTGATCCTGGCGTGCCGCGACGTGGCGCGTGCGCGGGATGCGATCGGCCGCATCCGCTCGAGCGTCGCGGGCGCCTCGCTCGAGGCGATCGAGCTGGACCTCGCCCAGCTCGACTCCATTCGCGCGTTTGCGAAGAGGACTCGAGACGGCTGCGAACGTCTGGACGCCCTCTGCAACAACGCCGGAGTCATGGCGATCCCCTGTCGCCGCACCGTCGATGCCTTCGAGATGCAGCTCGGCACCAACCACCTGGGGCACTTTGCGCTGACGGGTCTGCTGCTCGACCGGCTGCTCCAGACCCCCGGCTCCCGCGTCGTGACCCTCAGCAGCACCCTGCACAGCGTGGGCCGGATTCGCTTCGACGACCTGCAGAGCGAGCGGCGTTACGGGCGTTGGCAAGCGTACGCACAGAGCAAGCTCGCGAACCTCCTCTTCGCCTACGAGCTCCAGCGGCGGCTCGAAGCGCGCGGAGCCGAGACGATCAGCGTTGCGTGTCACCCGGGCTACGCGGCCACGAACCTCCAGCTCGTGGGCCCGCGCATGGAGGAGTCGCGCCTGATGGTCGGGCTCTCGCGGCTCGGAAACATCCTCGTCGCGCAGGGGGCCGATCGCGGTGCCCTGCCCAGCCTCTACGCACTGACGGCATCCGACGTACGCGGAGGCGACTACATCGGACCCGGCGGGATCGGCGAGCTCCGGGGTCCCCCGCGCAAGGTTGGGTCGAGCCGCCGCTCCCGCGACCCTGCGGCCGCCGCACATCTCTGGGAGGTCTCCGAGCAGCTCACGGGCGTCCGCTACCCGTAGCGGGCTGGACGATCCCCATGTGTCGGCCGGCGGTGAAGCCGCCGTCTACGACCATCGCGTGCCCAGTGACGAACGAGGCCTCATCCGAGACCAGAAAGAGCGCCGCGGCCGCCACTTCCTCCGGTCGACCCGGCCGTCCCAGGATGTGTGCACTCACGAAGCGATCGAGCAGCGGCTTGAGCTCCCCCTGGGCCAGGGGAGCGGTCATCGGCGTATCGATGAGGCCCGGACAGAGGCAGTTGACGCGAATTCCGTACGAGCCGTAGTCGATCGCCATGTTCTTCGTGAGCAGCACGACGCCGCCCTTCGACGCGTTGTACGCGGCCTGGAACTCGATCGCCTCGAGCCCCTCGATGCTGGCCAGGTTGACGATCGCCCCCGAGCGCTGCGCCACCATCCGCTTGAGCGCGTGCTTGGAGACGAGGAAGGTGCCCTTGAGGTTGATGTCGAGCACACGGTCCCACTCCTCCACTTCGAGGTCTGCGACCGCACCACCCGAGGCCACGCCGGCGGCGTTCACGAGGATGTCGATCCCCCCGAGACTCTTCTCCGCTCCGGCCACGGCCCGTGAGACGGCGGCCTCGTCGCGGACGTCCGCTTCCCAGAACGAAGACGCGGGGGCGGCCGAGGCGATCGGCTGCCAGACCGCCTCGGGCGGCTTCACGACGTCCAGCCCGGCGACGCTCGCCCCCTCCTGGGCGAAGCGCGCCCCGCACGCGGCGCCGATCCCCGAGGCCACCCCGGTGATCAACGCGCGCTTCCCCGCCAGGCGACCCATCAGCCCAGCTCCTGAGGCGAAAGAACGACCACCGGAATGCGCCTCCGGGTGCGATCCTGATAGGCCTGGAAGTCCGGATACATCTCGACGAGTCGAGGCCAGAGACGGCTCTTCTCCTCTTCCGTGGCCAGGCGGGCCCGCATGCGGCGCCGTTCGCCCGGTAGCTCCACTTCGACGTGGGGATTGGCCTCGAGGTTCCGGTACCAGAGGGGGTGCCGGCGCATCCCCCCTTTGGACGCCACCACGACCAGATCGGGTGGGTCGTCCAGGTATAGAACTGGAGCGGTGCGTCTCTGCCCACTCTTCCGTCCGATCGTGGTGAGCAGCAGGACCGGTGCACCGCGCAACCAACGTCCCCCCATTCTCCCCCGAGAGAGACGGAAGAGCGAGACGTTGAGCCGCGAGATCAGCCGGAGCACGGCCTCGGCCACGCGCTCCTGCCTCGGGGTCAGGAACGGGTGGGCCCCGACGGGGGACGGCGTATCTTTCTTGGCTTTCTTGGCGACCGACGGAGGCGGCATGGGGGTCCTCGCTGTCTGCTGCGCTGGGATGCGGCCCACCCTAACGCTCGGGCCGGGCCTGGATCAAGCCTCCGGTGACGGGGCCTCGAGCGTTCGAATGCTGCCGTGAAGCTCGCGACCCCGTGAACGGCTCGCGGGCTTCGAGCTGCCGCAGCGGATCCTCTGAGCTCCGCGTCGCCCTGAGCGCGGGAGCGGGGAAGGCCGCGCGCACCCCGATCCCACCCGCCCCACCACGCCCGGCAGCGCCGGTGAGAAGGGCAGTCTAAAGCCGCTGCAGCTCGGGCAGGACCTCACGGGCGAAGAGCCGGATGCTGCCTTCCGCATCCTCGGGGGGCATGCCGCCGTAGTTGACGATCATGTTGAGCTCGAACCCGCCGAGCAGCTCCCTTCGCTCCCGAAGCTTCTCGAGAATCATCTCCGGTGTGCCCCAGGCCTGCACGCCACAGTAGCTCGCAACGGCCGTCTCCAAGCCGACCTGCCTGAAGAGATCGGAAGCCGACGCGTAGTGCTCGTAGCCTTTCGCGTGCTTGAAGTGATCGCTCATCAGCTCGTAGTGATTCAGGATCGTGAGGAAGTAGTTCGACATGTAGCGCATGGCGAGCACCTCGGCGCGGCGTGCGTCGGCGTCGCAGAACATCAGGTCACCCGTCAGCGGCGGCGGGGGCTCGCCCCCATGCAGGTCACGGTAGACCTTCCGGTAGCTGGCCAGCGGCCCTTCCGCGAAGGCCTGCCACGGCTGCTGCGAGAAGACCATGAGCCGCGCCCCGAGCCGAGCGGCCTGCTCGACGGAGTCCGGCGACATGCCCACGCAGTAGAAGCGATCGCAAAATCCCGCAGGCGGCCGGGGGCGAATCTCCGTGCGGGGCTGCGGATAGTACGGACCCTCTCCCTCGATCACACCCGTCTCCAACGCCTCGATGATCATTCGCGAGGCCTCATCGAAACGCTCTCGGGACTCGTTCATGTCGACGCGGAAGGGCTCATACTCCACGCGCGCGAGCCCTCGACCCAACCCGAGGACCGCGCGTCCTCCGGAGAGGTGATCGAGCAGCGAGACCTTCTCCACCACTCGCAGCGGGTCGTTCCAGGGCACGATCACCGCTCCAGTCGCGAGCCGGATCCGGCGGGTCCGGCCGGCAAGCCAGCTCAGGAGCTGGAGGTTGTCTGGGCAGGCCGCGTAGTCCGTGAAGTGGTGCTCCACGACCCAGAGCTTGTCAAAGCCCAGCGGCTCCGCGAGATCGGCGATCCGCATCTCCGCGCGGACGACGTCCTCGTCTGGCCCCTTCCCGAGATAGTTCTGGAAGATCAGCAGCAGTCCGACATCCATCTCTCGCCTCCCGCGACGCGATCGCAGCGGAGCCCCGCGTCCGTGGCTAGCTCGCCGACGTTCTATCATGAATCCACCCTTCCCGTCAGGGGGAGAGCTTCAACCTGGCGTCCTCGGCGGCCGATCCGTGCTGTGGAGGTGCATCGCTCTCGTGTGTCGCCTCCGTCCGGAGGAAGACATGCGTGACCTGATCCATCTACTGCTTTCCCTCGTTCTTCACGCCGGCGACCCGAGCACGACAGCAGAGCTTCCCGAGGTGGGTGCGGAGCTGGCGCCCGAGGACCTCCTCTTCCAGGACGTCCCGGTGGTGATTTCCTCCACGCGCACCGAGAAATCCCTGCTGGATGTGCCCAATGCGGTCACGGTGATCACGGCCGAAGAGATCGACGCCAGCGGAGCGACGTCGCTCGGAGAGCTCCTGCAATGGGTGCCCGGCCTGGAGATCATGCGGAACTCCGTGACCGACACGAACGTCTCCCTGCGAGGCTTCAACAACACCGCCGCCTCGAATGTGCTGGTGATGATCGATGGACGCACGAGCTACGAGGACTTCTTCGGAATCGTGCTCTGGGAGCGTCTGAATGTGACGCTTGCGGACATCGAGAGAATCGAGGTGATCCGGGGTCCGGGCTCGGCCCTCTACGGCGCCAACGCCTTCCTGGGCACGGTGAACATCATCACGCGGAAGCCTCGCGACCTGCCGACCTCCCACGTCGTCCTGGGGGCGGGGCCGACCGGAGCCCTGGTCTCTGCCACGGGCGCCCGGAGCAGCGCACGGGCGGCTCTGAAGGGATCGGTGGAGTACCGAACCCAGGAGCACTTCCGGAACGATACGGCCGCCGGCGAGCAGGGTACACACCGTCGTGGTGACACGGGGCTGCGCGCCCTCAAGGCCAACTCGACACTGGTGCTCGCGATCGACGACGGCGCCGAGCTGCGCTTTCGGGGCGGGCTGGCCAGGCTCAGCGGCGACCTGCAGACGAGCATCGGGACCTTCCACTATCTGGGTCCACGCTACGACGCGGAGGTCGAGCTCGAGGTCGGGCGCTGGAAGCTCCAGAGCTTCCTCACACGGCTCGATCTGGATGTCGACACACTTCCGCTGACCAGCACCCTGGTCCCGACTGCCACGCCCATCCCCATCCGCGACCGGATCGAGTCGACGACGGTGGACTTCGAGCTGCAGCGGGAGCTCTCGATCGGGAGCCACGATCTGCTTCTGGGAATGAACACCCGCCGCCTCGTCACCTCCTCGCCCGTGATCCTCGGAAGCCGTGAGGAGGAGACCCACTACGCGGCCTTCCTTCAGGACGAGTACTCGATCCGTGATTGGCTCACCGCTTATGTGGGCGCGCGGCTCGATCGGCACCCCAAGACGGGGAACAGCGTCTCACCCCGCGTGAGCCTGGTGGGGAAGCTCGGCGAGACGAGTCGCCTGCGCATCTCCTACGCCAGCTCGTTCCGGAACCCGACACAGATCCTCAACTACATCTCGCTCCAGACGCACTCCCCACCCCCCATTCCGATTCTGCTGAGTGGCAACGAGGATCTGGATCCCACCTGGGTCACGGCCTACGAGATCGGCTTCGAGCGCTACGTCGGCTCACGGCTGCGTGTGAGCGCCGATCTGTTCTACAACGTGATCGATGACTTCCAGGTCTTCGGGGTCGTCGGCTCGGGTCTGAGCTGGACCAACCAGGACCGAACGGTGAACCGAGGCGGTGAGCTGAGCCTCGAGTTCCGGCTGTGGGACTCCGTGCGCGGCTTCGCGACCTACTCCTTCCAGTCGGCCCACGGTCGCAACGAGTACGTGACGCCCCGACACAAGGCCTCGGCCGGTGTTCGCGGCCGTCTCGGCTCGCGCGTCCGCTATGCGCTCTCGGGATCGCTCGTCGGGCATACGCGCACGGAGGTGAACGCCACGGCAGGACTTCCCAATCGGACCATTCACGCCCGCTTCATGCTCGACGCCTTCCTCGGCGTCAGGCTCCACCCCCGCCTAGAGCTCGGCTTTCACGCCAGAAACCTGACTCACCAGGTCCATCGCCACTATCCCCTCGGGGATGAGATCGGAAGCCAGCTGCTGGCCACGGCCACCTGGGAGTTCTGAGGCCGCATCTTGCCCCGAACGTACCCCGCGCTCCTGATCCTCGCTCTCGCGATCGCTCCGTCCGGAGCGAGTGCGGCGGAGCCGCTCCCGCACATCGTCGTGCTCACGACGCAGACGGCTCGGCCTTACGAGCTCGCGCTCGACGCGATCCGCACGGAGCTGGAAGACAAGACCACGCTCACGATCGAAGCGTTGAACCCGGATCGCGCGGGGGAGGCCGAGCGAATCACGAAGCTCGCGCCCGACCTCCTGCTCACCGTCGGGTCCCAAGCGACGATCTGGGCAGGTGAGACTGGGTCGGACGTACCGATCGTGTTCGCCATGGTGCTCAACCCCGTGTCGAGCGGGCTGGTGGAGTCGATGGCCCGACCGGGCGGGCGGATCACCGGTGCCTCCCTCGACGTCCCACTCGCCGTCCAGTTCTCGACGCTCCGAGCCCTCGTCGGAGCCGAGCGGGTGGCGGTGCTCTACGACCCGAAGGAGACGGACCTCGTCATCCGGGCCGCCCGACGAATCGCCGAACGCCAGGGGATCGAGCTGGTTCCGATTCGCGTAGAGGGACCGGCGGAGCTCGACGAAGCGCTCACGCAGCTGGATGACTCGCTCGACGCTCTCTGGTCGGTGGCCGATCGCACGATTTTCGCTCACGGCGCCGTGGAACGTGTGCTTCTGCAGACCCTCCACGAGCGCCTGCCCTTCATGGGGCTCTCCGAGCCGTACGTTCGCGCCGGTGCGCTCTTCGCCCTCACGACCTCGTTCGAGGAGAACGGGCGCCACGCAGCCGTGCTCGTCGAGCGCGTGCTGGCTGGCGAACCCCCGGCCAAGATCGCGATCGCGGTACCGGAGCAGGTCGAGATCGTCTTCAATCCGCTGACGGCCGAGCGCATCGGCTTCGAGCGGTCCAGCGCGACCGGGCTCGCTCTGCGCGAGCTTCGCTGAGGGATCGGTCCCCGCTCGCGTCGCGGCCGCCCGGACGGGCGCGGTCACCCTCCCGAGCGCTCGCGGGAGCACTCACCCCGAGCTCGGGTCAGGCAGCCGATGGAGCCAGGAGACCGAGCCACCTCCAGAGCGGCGCCCAGCACTCATTCAGAATCCCGAGCTCCAGGCAGAGCTCGCGCGGCTTGCGAAGGTTCTCTCTCACGAGCGCCTCCCCGGTCGACCCCGGACCGTAGGCCTCCCGCAAGACCGCTTCCGGAATCCCGTAGAGCTGAATCAGAGCCCGCGAGGGTCGGGTCATCAGGGCCGAGGCGACCTTGAACACCAACGCGGTCCGCAGCCGCAGCTGTGCGAGGCGGGCTGATGCGTTCGATCAGGGGATGCAGCTCGCGTCCGCTCGCGAGCATTCGACGCTGGACCGCGTCGATCGGGTCCTCTCCGGCGAGCACGAAGAGGAAGAAGAGCTCGGGGAAGCGCCGGCCGAGGCGGATCACCTCAGCTCGCCGACACCGAGAATGCGCGGCGCGCGAACCTCAAGGCCCGTCCGCCGCACCAGCTCCTCGAACATCAACGAGTGCTGGGCCTCCTCGATGACCTCGTGATAGCAGTAACGGAGCTCGGCAGCGCCTTCGGGCAGACGGGAAGCGAACTCGAGCAGACCGCGCTTGAGAACGCTCTCGAAGCTGCGGCCGATGCGTGCAAAGCTCGCGAGCATGTGCAGCCCCAGCCGCGCTCGAATCGGCGGGGAGAGGTCGCGATACCAGGCCGTGCCTCCCAGGGGATCGTCGGGGGGGAGCTCGAAGCGCGCATCGGTGGGGTCAATCGCGTACGAGGGATCGTCCCATGGGATGTCGGCGTAGGCATCGAAGTGCCGCACCACGGACTGATGCGATAGACGCTCGAGCAGCCGCCGGTAGGCCTCCTCGGCCTTGGACTCTTGTTGCTCCTCTTCGGGCAGCTCAGCCGCCAGGATCGTCGTAGCTTCCATCGTCACTCCTTGGGTCGGGGCTTGGGGATGACGGGTCCTGAAGCCGTGCCTCGAAGCTCCGGGCGAGGTCGGGATCTAGACGAATGATCACCATGAAGGCCGTGAGGCGGCGCAGCTCGGCAAAGGCCTCCTCCAGGGGGATCGAGCCGGGATCCACCCGGCGCCCGAGTGCCAGGCCGTCGAGAAGCGCGAGGATGATCGCGGCTACCAGCTCGGCTCCCGGAAGGTCGACGCCCAGCGCTTCGCGCATCCCGCGCGCGGGCAACGAGCGCGCCCGCTCGAGCAGCGAGCGCAGCGTGGCCCGCACCTCCGGACGCTCCTCGGCGACCTCCAGCGCGAGGAGCTGGAGGAGCTTGAGGATCCAGGGGTGCTCCTCGAGCAGGGCGCGCATGCCCGCGAGCGCACGATCCAGCCGCTCCAGCGGGTCTCCGCCCGAGCGCGCGGCCTCGTGGATGCCATCGATCCAAGCGTGAGCCGCCCGGTCGAGCACGGCAGCCAGCAGACCTTCCTTGCTGCCAAAATGGTAGTAGAGCGCGGTCTTGGCCAGGCCGGCTCGCTCGGAGACGCGATCCACCCCCGTGGCGGCATAGCCCCGCGGCGCGAAAAGCTCCGTGGCCGCATCCAGAATTCGCTCGCGACTGAGTCGACTCCGGCTGGTCCGGGAGCCGCGCTTTCCCGATGCGGGCGTCGGGTCTGCGTCGGTTATGTACGTACTAGTCTGTATATACTAGGCAGGGAAAGTCAAGGGCTCGCCCGCGCCCCACTCGACGCCACGGTCCAAAACGGGGACGCTCTCGAACGTGCTCCGTCTTCTGGGCAGCCCGGTCCTGCTCCTGGCAGCCGCGTCCGTCACCGCGGATGTTGGGGCGCTCGAGCTGCGCTCAAGCGCCTTCGAGCCAGGGGGCGAGATCCCCCGGCGCTACACCTGTGAGGGGCGGGATGTCTCCCCTCCCCTGGCCTGGACGGAGGCGCCGGAGGGAGCCCGGAGCTACGCGCTGATCGTCGAGGATCCCGACGTGCCCGATCCCCGTGCCCCGCGACGTCGCTGGGTCCACTGGGTGGTCTACGACCTTCCCGCCGGCACACATGAGCTGTCCGAAGGGGCCGGGGTCGGAGAGCTGCCCGCCGGGGCCCGCCCGGGACGGAACGACTGGGGACGTCTGGATTACGGCGGGCCCTGCCCACCGATCGGCCGTCATCGCTACTTCCACACGCTCTACGCGCTCGACACGAGGCTGGACCCATTGCCAGAACCGACCAAGGCGGAGCTCGAGAAGGCCATGAAGGGACACGTCCTCGAACGCAGCGAGCTGATCGGGACCTATCAGAAGCAGAAGCCCTGAGGGCTCGCCCCGCAGCGTCGATCGCCACGGCTATACTCGCCCGCGATGCGCAAGTGGCTCCTCTGGTCCCTCTTCGTGGCCGCGGCCTCTGCGCTCGCCTTGAGAGCCACTGTCTTCGCGCCGGAGCCGGTGCCCGTGCGGGCGGTGCCCGCAGAGCGCGGCCGGGTGGAGGCGACGGTGACGAACACCAAGGCGGGCACCGTGCGCGCCCGACGCCGGGCTCAGCTCAGCGCCGAGATCGGCGGCCGCGTCGTCGAGATCCTGCACCGCGAGGGCGAGCAGGTCGAGGCCGGTGAGCCCCTGCTGCGCCTCGACAACACGATCCAGCGCGCGCGCGTGCGGCTCGCGCGAGAGAGCCTGCGCGTTGCGGAGTCGGCGCGCCATCAGGCGTGCGTCACGCGGGACCGCGCACGGCGAGAGCTGGAGCGCAAGCGCCAGCTCGCCGACAAGCGGATCGTCTCGGCCGATCTGCTCGATCAGCTCGAGAGCGCCTACGAGTCGGCCCGGGCCTCCTGCCGCGCGAAGAGCGCGGAGGTGGAGCGGGCCCGCGCGCAGATCGCGCTCGCCGAGGCCGAGCTGGAGAAGACCGTGATCCGGGCGCCTTTCGCCGGCGTCATCGCGGAGGTCAGCGTGGAGGTCGGCGAGTGGATCACGCCCTCCCCACCTCTGCTCTCGGCGCCCCCCGTCGTCGATGTGCTCGACCGCAGCTCGCTCTACATCAGCGCACCCATGGACGAGGTCGACTCCGCCGCGATCCGCGTGGGCCAGCCCTGCAAGATCACGATCGACTCCCGTCCCGGGAAGCAGTTCCGCGGACAGGTCGTGCGCGTCGCGCCCTACGTGCTCGACATCGAGGCACAGAACCGCACCGTGGAGATCGAGGTCGAGCTCGACGACTCGGAATCGGTGACGAGCTTGCTACCGGGCACCTCCGCCGACGTCGAGGTGGTGCTGGAGGTCCACGAGAACGTGTTGCGCGTTCCGACGGCCTCCCTGCTGGAGGGCCGACGCGTTCTCGTCGTCGAAGAGGATCGCCTCATCGAGCGCGAGGCCCATGTGGGGCTGCGAAACTGGGACTGGACCGAGGTGCTCGAGGGCGTCGAGGCGGGAGAGCTCGTCGTCACCTCGCTGGATCGGGTGGAGGTCAAGCCGGGCGCCCGCGTCCGCATCGAGGAACCCGAGGACGGACCGTGATCGAGCTCGAGCATGTGTTCCGGACCTACGTGCTGGGTGGGGAGCCGATCCATGCGCTCTACGATGTCAGCGAGCGGATCGACGCCGGGGACTACGTGGCCGTGATGGGTCCGTCGGGCTCCGGAAAGTCCACGATGCTCAACATCCTGGGCTGCCTCGACCGTCCCAGCCAGGGGATCTACCGCCTTGACGGCCAGGAGGTCGGCTCGCTCTCCGAGGAGGAGCTCTCGCAGATCCGACGCCACAAGATCGGCTTCGTCTTCCAGACCTTCCACCTCGTTCCGAGGCTCGACGCAGCCGAGAACGTGGCCTTTCCGATGGTCTTCGCGGGCGTTCCGCGCCCGGAGCGGCAGGCCCGCGTCGAGGAGGCGCTCAAAGCCGTGGGCCTGCGGGAGCGCGCGCAGCATCGCCCGGCCGAGCTCTCGGGCGGCGAGCGGCAGCGCGTCGCGATCGCCCGTGCCACGGTGATGAGGCCCCGTCTGCTGCTCGCCGACGAGCCCACGGGCAACCTGGACAGCGCAGCGGGACGTCAGGTGCTGGAGCTCCTCGAACGCATGCACGGTGAGGGTCTCACGCTGATCGTCGTGACACACGATCCGTCAGTGGCCGGGCGCGCGCGGCGCGTGCTGAGAATGCGCGACGGGCGGATCACCGCGCGGCTGAGCGGCCGCGAGCTGCAGACCCCCGCGCCAATCCCCCAAGCTGTGGAGCCGGAGGCTTGAGACCCGAGGATCTGGCGGGCTTCGCCGTCACGGCGCTGCTGCGTCACCGCGTACGCACGGCGCTCAGCCTCGTCGGTGTGGCCATCGGTGTCGCGGCGGTGGTGCTGCTCACCGGCCTCGGAGAGGGCGCGCGCGGCTTCGTGCTGGATGAGTTCGCCTCGCTCGGAAGCAACCTGCTGGTGCTGATCCCCGGCAAGAACGAGACGACCGGCGCCTACCCGGGTGTCGGGGGCGTCCCCCACGACCTCACGCTCGCGGACGCCCGCGCGCTCCAGCGGGCGCTTCCCCAGATTCGCGCACTCGCACCGCTCTCGATGGGCAACGAGACGGTCTCCCACCACGACCGGCACCGGCAGGTCATGGTGCTGGGATCGACGCCGGAGTTCCTCGAGGTCCGCCAGCTGCGCGTAGCGTACGGAAGCTTCCTGCCGCCGGGCGACATCGAGCGCGGCTCCCAGGTCGCGGTGCTCGGTGCGACGGTGGCCCGCGAGCTATTCGGGAATGAACCCGCAGTGGGACATGTCGTGCGCATTGGCGACTGGCGCACGCGCGTGATCGGCGTGCTCGAACGCAAGGGCACCCAGATCGGACTGAACCTCGACGATCTCGTGCTCGTACCGGTGGCCACGGGGATGCGCCTCTTCGACCGACGCTCGCTCTTCCGGATCCTGATCAAGCTTCGCGCCCACGAGGAGATCGCGTCCACCTGTCCGCGCGCGCTCGAGATCTTGCGCGAGCGACATGGCGAGGAGGACGTCACCTGCGTCACCCAGGAGTCGGTGATTTCGTCGCTCTCCTCGATCTTGCGCGTCCTGACGCTGGGGCTCGTCGGCATCGCCGCCATCTCGCTCTCGGTGGCGGGGATCGGGATCATGAACCTGATGCTCGTCTCGGTCTCGGAGCGCACCCACGAGATCGGCCTGCTCAAGGCCGTCGGGGCGAGCCGACGCCAGGTGCTTGCGGTCTTCCTCGCAGAGGCTGTGTTCCTCGCCAGTGCCGGCGGCCTCTTGGGGCTCGCCGTCGGTGGGTTGGGCACCCAGCTGATCGCCTGGCTCTATCCGAACTTCCCGGTCACTGTACCGGCCTGGGCTCTCTGGGCGGCGCTCGCGACCTCGTTCGTCGTCGGGGCCCTATTCGGCGTCCTGCCCGCGCGTCGGGCCACGCAGCTCGATCCAGTCGACGCCCTGAGCGGGAGGTGACGGGTGGCGCCCGAGGACTGTCTGCGGGTTGGGCTGGGTGCGGTACGGAGTCACCGACTGCGCTCGTTCCTCTCGATGCTGGGCATCGCGATCGGAATCACCGCGGTCGTGCTGCTCACCTCGATCGGGGAGGGAACGCGGCGCTACCTGATCGGAGAGTTCACGCAGTTCGGGACCAACGTGCTGCAGATCAATCCGGGCAAGACCGAAACCTTCGGACTGCCCGGCGTACTCGGCGGAACCACGCACAAGCTCACGCTCGACGATGCAGAAGCCCTGCTCCGCGTGCCCGGCGTGCAGCGCTTCGTGCCCCTGGTCTTCGCCCAAGCGCGCGTCGAGGCAGCCGGCCGCGGTCGTGCGGTGATCATTTACGGGGCCACCGCCGACCTTCCGGACGTCTGGAAGTTCCAGATCGGACAGGGGATCTTCCTGCCACCGGGAGATCCGCGGCGCGGCGCGGCGGTGGTCGTGCTCGGTCCCAAGCTCAAGCGCGAGCTCTTCGGTGAGAGCAACGCCCTGGGGAAGTTTGTGCGCATCGCCGGCACACGCCTGCGTGTGATCGGGATGATGGCGCCCAAGGGGCGCATCCTGGGCCTCGACATCGACGACTCGGCCTACCTGCCCGTCCGCACCGCGATGCGCATCTTCAACCTGGACGAGCTGGTGGAGATCGACGTCCGGTTCACACACGAAGGAATGACCCGGAGCGTCGAGGAGGGCATCCGCCGGCTGCTCACCGAGCGGCACGGTGGACGCGAGGATTTCACCATCACTACGCAGACCGCGATGCTCGAGGTCTTCGAGAACGTGATGGACGTGATCACCACGGCCGTAGGAGCCATCGGGGCGATCTCACTCTTGGTCGGCTCGATCGGCATCCTCACGATGATGTGGATCGGAGTGAACGAACGCGTGCGCGAGATCGGACTCATGCGCGCGCTGGGTGCGACGACCCGGGACGTCCAGCGCCTCTTCCTCTTCGAGGCTGTGCTGCTCACCTCGCTCGGAGGTCTCGTGGGCATCGCGCTGGGACTGGGGATCGCGGCGCTGCTGCGTCTGCTCGTCCCGGGCCTGCCGATCTTCACGCCGGTGGCGTACCTGCTGGCCGCGCTGGCCGTGAGCGCGGCCACCGGGTTGCTCTCCGGTGTCGCCCCGGCACGGCGCGCCGCCGCGCTCGATCCGATCGAGGCTCTGCGGACGGAATGAGCTCGAGCCCGCGGCCTCAGACGGTCGCGCGGCGCAGGGCGTGCTTCAGGCGATGGATCTTGCGGCGTGCGCGTGCGGCGGCCACGCGATCCCGCGCTGCGAGAGCCGCGTCGCGCTCGGCCCGCAGCTCCCGAATCTGGGCCCGGACCGCACCCTTGTCGATCCCGACGACCACGTGGTGCTCGTGCGCTTCGACACCCAGCGCCGTACAGAGTGCCCGCACGAGCTGCTCCTTGTGCATGGTCGTGTAGCCGTGCAGCACGTTCTGATCGCCGAGCTCCTTGGCGAGCGCCCGGAGCTCCGCCACCGTCTTCCTCTTGAGCTCCTCATAGCTATGGGCCATGGCAGCCTCCCCTTCTCTGCGCCGGCCCTCGGCCTGGCGCTCATGCCCCGGGCGCACCCCGGATGATGCGACCGGCCGTGTGTCCTCCCTCGATCGGAAAGTCCGCTCCCGTGCAGGAAGCGCTCTCGTCCGAAGCCAGGAATCCGACCAGCCGGGCGATGTCCTGCTGGCGGTCGAGAATGCTTCGCTCGCGCTGCGAGGCCAGGTAGCGCTGGCCGCGCGCGGCCAACTCCTCGACATCGATCCCCGGAGGCAGATAGGGCGCCATCATCTCGGCACTGCCCGCCTCGGGACAGACCGTGTTCACACGGATGCCATGCTTTCCGAGCTCCAGCGCTGCGACCCGAGTCATCCCCCGGATCGCCCACTTGCTCGCCGCGTAGGCCACCAGGCCGTTCTTGCCCTGGAGACCGTCGATCGAAGAGATGTTCACGATGGCCCCCGACCCAGCTCGGCGCATGGGCGCGCTGACCGTCTTGAGGCCCAAGAAAGTCCCCACCTGGTTGACGCGCACTACACGCTCGTAGTCGTCGAGTCGGGTCTCCTCGAGCGCCGCCATGTGAAGGACTCCGGCGTTGTTGACCAGGACGTCCAGAGCCCCGAAGCGCTCTTCGGTCCCACGCACCTCACGCTGCCAGTCGGCCTCGCAGGTCACATCGAGATGCGCGTAGACCGCACGCTCGCCGAGCTCCCGGGCCAGCGCCTCACCGGGCTCGTCCAGGATGTCCGCGATCACGACCCGGGCTCCCTCCTCAACAAAGTGGCGCGCGATCACCGCGCCGGTTCCCCGCGCGGCCCCCGTGATCAGGCTCGTCTTGCTCTCCAGCCTTCCCCGGCTCTGCATGCCCCGTCAATCCCGGGGGAGGAGTCCCCCGAGCCCGTAGCGGTCGATCTTGTAGCGGAGTGTACCGCGCGGCATGCCCAGCCGCCTCGCTGCGCGCGTCACGTTCCCGCCAACAGCGCGCAGGACCTGCTCGATGCGGCGCCTCTCCTCGGGACCGGGCGGAGCACGGACGGCGGGCGGCGACGTGCCCGGCAGGGCGGCCGTGGGCAGGGCGGAGGGCGGCTCGAGGAGACCGTCGAGATCCTCCGCCTCCAGGGTGTCCACGCGTCTGTGCACCAGGCAGCGCTCGAGGAGGTTGAAGAGCTCACGGACGTTTCCCGGCCATGGGTGCACGCGAAGCCGTTCGTAGAAGCCGTCGCTCACCCGGGGCGACGGCACGCCGAGCTCCCGACTGATCCGTTCGAGCCCCGTGCGAACCAGCCCTGGAACGTCGTCGATTCGCTCGCGCAGCGGCGGGATGCGAATGCGAAACACGTTGAGCCGGTAGTAGAGGTCCTCTCGAAAACGACCTTCGTCCTTCTCACGGGCGAGGTCGCGGTTCGTCGCTGCGATCACGCGCGCGGTCATCTGGAGCGTCTTCGTGCCGCCGACGCGCTCGTAGCAGCGGTCCTGCATCACGCGCAGAAGCTTGGCCTGCAGGAGCGTATCGAGATCACCGATCTCATCGAGAAAGAGCGTCCCCCCCTCGGCAAGCTCGAATCGGCCGCGGCGCAGCTCACTCGCGCCCGTGAACGCACCCCGCTCGTGCCCGAAGAGCTCGCTCTCGATCACCGTCGGCGAGAGTGCTGCGCAGTCGACGTGCACAAACCGAGACCGTCGAGAGCCTGAGAGCTCGTGGATCGTCCGAGCCACGAGACCTTTGCCGGTCCCGGTCTCGCCGATCAAGAGGACCGTGGATCGTGTGCGGGCCACAGCAGAGACCTCCCGACGAACCTCGTGCATGGCCTCGCTCTCACCGCCGATGGCCTCCGTACCGCTCGCCACCCCGGTCTCCGCCAGGTTTTCAAAGGCCATGGAGACGAGATCCTCGGTCGGGCGGGACAGCCCGATCACATCGGCGACACCCATCCGGATCAGGCGCACCACCGTTGCGGGCCTGACCTCCCGCACCAGCAGTACGAGGGGTACCGGCCGGATGCCCTTGAGCACGGCACGGACACGCTCGTAGATCGCGTCCTCGTCCCCGCGGGCCTCGAGCACGCAGAGCACGAGCGCAGCACGCCCCGGCGCAGACGCCAGTTCGTTCTCCATACGGTGAACCCGCAGACCGGCCCGTCCGGCCCGAGCGTGGAACGCCTCCCCGATCAGAGGGGAGAGACCGACGAGCAGTACGCTGCGCTCCGACATTCCAGGCTTCTCGACTCGATCCCGAAGACTCCCTGGCCTTGGATTACACGGGAGCCACCTCGTCGCTGTCAATCGAAAATCGGGGGATGTCTACACGCATCCCTGTCGGTGCAGCCGTTCGCCACCCCACTTTCGCCGATTTCGGCGAACCGCTGCGGCGAGCGGCGGTGCGTGAAGCGCTAACCAGGCAGCTCGCTGGAACGGGACTTGCTCGAGCTCGTCCCCGATGGTGTCCCGTTCCTCGCGAGCCGAGCACGGCTTGGCGGTGCGTACGCGCGCGCTCGAGCACGTTTACGGGAAGGGTCACACCCGCGTCCACGCCGTCGCGGGTGTGTCGCTCGAGATCCCAGCGGGGCTTTTCGTCTGCCTCATGGGCCCGAGCGGGAGCGGCAAGAGCACGCTCCTCCATCTGCTCGCGGGCCTGCGTACGCCCACGTCCGGCGAGGTGTGGATCGGCGGGACGTCCGTTCACTCGCTCTCGCAGGACGAGTTGGCTCGCTTCCGCCGGGCCAACGTAGGCCTCGTCTTCCAGTTCTTCAATCTCGTTCCGTCCCTCACGGTGCGCCAGAACATCGCGCTGCCGCTCCTGATGGACGGGCTCTCGCTGCGCCACGCACGCGAACGAATCGACGCGCTGGTCGAGCGGCTGCGCATCACGGCACCGACGACCCGCGACCTCGCTGAGCTCTCGGGGGGCGAGATGCAACGCGTGGCGATTGCGCGTGCTCTGATCTCGCGACCGCGCGTGCTGCTGGCCGACGAGCCAACGGGAAACCTGGACGTACGCGCGGGCGCCGAGGTGCTCACGCTGCTCCGTGAGCTCTGCGACGAGCGCGGGGTCACGGTGATTCTGATGAGTCACGACCCCGAGGCGCGGGCCTACGCCGACCGCGTCTCGACCCTCCGGGACGGACGTCTGGACGAGCCCGTCCCCCAGGAGCTCGGGACATGACGGGGGACGACACACGACTGCCCTTCGGTCTGCTCTTCTCTCTGCGCTCCCATGCGCTCCGACAGCCGACCCTGACCGCCCTGACTTTCCTCGCGATCACGAGCAGCGTGGCGCTCGCGGTCGCGCTGCGCATGAGCTCGGAGAGCATCGGAGTGGAGTTCACCCGCACGGCCCGGGCCCTCGCCGGCGAGACGGAGATCGAGGTGACGGCCGGGGCCGTCGGGCTTCCCGAGGCTCTCTTTGCCGAGGTGGAGCAGGTGCCGGGCGTCCGCTCCGCCGCGCCGGTCATCGAGGTCACCGTGCGGCACAGCGACGGCCCTCTGGCGGGGGAGGCTCTGCACATCCTGGGGGTGGATCTGCTCGCCGATGACAACGTTCGCAGCTACGCCCTGATTCGCAGGGACCTGCGCATCCGCGACGCGCCCATGCTGCTCGCCAGCCCCGAGTCGATTCTGATCAGCGAGCTCCTGGCCCGGCGTGCGGGTCTCGAGGAGCGAGACGTGCTGCACGTCCGCTCCGCCCACGGCCGGCACGATCTGGTCGTACGCGGTGTGCTCGCGGCCGGTGGGCTGGCCGACGCGTACGGAGGACAGGTAGCCGTGATGGACGTGTTCTCGCTCCAGCTCGTGCTCGGAAGAGAGGGCTGGATCGATCGCATCGACGTCGTGCTCGAGGAGGACGAGGATCCGGAGGCGGTCCTGGCCGCGCTGAACGCCCGCGTCGCAGGGCGGGCGAGTGTCCGACGCCGCGCGTCCGCGCGCTCCTACACCTCGGCAGCAATGTCGACCCTCCGACTCGCTGCGGGCGTCTTTGCCGGCGTGGGCATTCTCGTGGCCACCCTGCTGGCGTACGGAGCGATGTCGATCTCGGTGGAGCGCCGCACTCGCGAGTTTGCGCTGCTGCGGGCGGCGGGGCTCGAGAGCCGGCGTGTGCGCCACCTGGTCCGTCTCGACTCGTTGGTCGTCGCGGGCCTCGGCACGCTGCTCGGTCTGCCCGCCGGCGTGTGGCTCTCGGAGGCCTTCATCGCGGTGCTCTCCGGGACGTCCAGCTTCCTCGACGACGTCCCCATCGGCACGACGGACCTCGGAGGCGACGTCCTGCTGATCGGGCTCGCCGTGGGTCTCGGCGTGAGCCTGCTCGGGAGCCTCGCTCCGGCTCGCCGCGCCTCCCTTCCCCCGCCGCTCGAGGTGCTCAGCGCGCGGGGTTCGCCCGCGCGGACCCGACGGGGCGGTCTGGCCCCGGCGCGCGTCGGGAGGTTCGTCCTCGCGGTCGCCGCGGCGCTCAGCCTCTCGCTTCCCCTCCCGCCGCTCGTGCGCAGCCTCGCGGTCTTCGGCACGGGGCTGCTGGGTGTCGTGCTGCTCCTCGATCCGCTGCTCGATCTCTTCTTTCGGGACGGCCGACCCCGCCTCGAGCGGATCGTACCGGGCGTCGGTCGCCTCGCCGGCGGCTCCCTCCGCACGCGCCGCCGGCACGCGCGCATCGCGGTCAGCTCGATCGCCGCGCTGGTCGCCGCCGTGGCGAGCATCTCCACGGTGCTCACGAGCCTGGAACGGACCGTGGATGCTTCCGCGGCCGGGACGGGAGACGCCATGATCACCGCCAGCGATCCCTTCGCAAGCCTGCAGCGTGAGCTGATCACGGCCGAGACCGCACGTGCAGTCGAAGGCACTCCAGGCGTGCGCGCGGTCTTCCACCACTTTCACACGCAGACCGTCTTTCGGGGCGAGCGGATCGGGATCAGCGCGATTTCCTCGAGGGTGATCGCAAAGCACGGTGCGCTTCCGATCGTATCGGGAGGCTCGACCGTTCGGGTCGCGCGGGGCCTCGAACGCGGCGGCGTCCTGGTCTCCGAGGCGTTTGCGCGTCACTTCGGGATCGGGTCCGGTCAGAGCCTCACCCTCGATACACCGGTGGGTCCACGCCGTTTCCCGGTCGTGGGCATCGGGCGCGACTACGCCTCGGGTCCCAGCGGATCGCTTCGCATGGACCTCGCCGTCTTCGATGCGCTCTGGCCGAGAAACGGATCCTCCAACCTGCTCGTCTGGACGGACGGTTCGCGCGAGGAAGTCCTGCGCCGCATCCAGCGCCGTGCCGGCCAGGTGCAGGCGCTCTTCTTCTTTCGCAGCGAGGAGCTCGCCCGCTTCATGCACGATCTGGTCGGGCGCTACAGCTTCCCGCTGCACCTGCTGGGGGGCCTGATGGTGCTGCTCGGTGGAGTCGCGATCCTGAACCTGCTGATCGGCTCGGTCCTCGAGCGACGTCGCGACCTCGCGCTGCTCCGGGCCGCGGGCGCCACGTCGCGGCAGATCATGGCGCTCGTGCTCCTCGATGCCTGGATGGTCGCCGGCGTGGGGACCGGCGTCGGGATCGCCCTCGGACTCGCCTGCTCGGGCCCCATGAACGGGGTCCTCACCGAGGCCTTCGGCTGGGCCCTGCGCTACACGCTCGCCCCCGCATCACTCGCTTGGCTCGTTGCAGGGGTTCTCGCTGCCGCGACGGCGGCTGCGCTCTACCCGGGCTGGGTGGCCGTACGCTCGGACCCGCTCCGGGCGCTGGCGCCGGAGTAGCCATGAGCGCCGAGTCCCGACCAAGCCCACGAGAGTCGTCCCAGGCGCAGCCCCTAGGTGGCGTTGTGGCAGGCGCTGGCAAGGACGATCCACAGGAGAGTCGCGGGCCAGAGCCAGTCTGCGATGGAGAACGAGCGCATGAGGGGGGATCTTGCAGATCGTGTGCCAGATCGACGGCTCTGCGCGGGGGTCGAGAGGGAGAGCTCTGTGCAGCACGCTGACCGCGGAGGAGCCACGGTCTCTGCACGGCAGCTCTCGCTCCGCTACGCCTCCAGCGCCGGGATCGTCGATGTGCTGGACGAGCTCGAGCTCGAGATCCCCGCCGGAGAGTTTCTCTGCGTGCTGGGCCCGAGCGGAACGGGGAAGACGAGCCTGCTCCATCTCATGGCGGGGCTTCTCGCACCGAACGGAGGCTGCGTCCGGATCGACGGCACCGAGATCAGCGGGCTCACGGCCGACGCGGCGGCGGTCTTCCGGCGCCGCAACATCGGGATCGTCTTCCAGTTCTTCAACCTTCTGCCCCTGCTCGATCTCGTCGAGAACGTAGCGCTGCCGCTGCTGCTCGACGGCGTCCGGCTGAAGGCGCTGCGGCCTCGGATCGATGCGCTGCTGGAGCGGCTCGGCCTGTTCGAGCGGAGCACGCACGCGGTGGACGAGCTCTCGGGCGGCGAGCTGCAGCGTGCGGCGCTGGCGCGCGCCCTGCTGATCGAGCCGAAGCTCATCCTCGCGGACGAGCCCACCGGAAACCTGGACTCCTCCAATGCAGCCAACGTGCTCCGGCTGCTGCGCGATCTCACGCGCGAGCTCGGGGTGACGACGGTCCTGTTCACGCACGACCTCAGCGCCGTGTCCTACGCGGACCGGGTGCTCACGTTACGTGAGGGTCGAATGAGCCCGGAGGCATGAGGACCGCGGCTGGCCAAATTCGGCGGTTCAGCCGAAATCGGCCAGCCAACGCGCACCCCGCGAAGGCCGCACGCCCCAGCCCTCCTCGAGCGCCCCGTGCTCACAGAGGGCCACGACGCAGCCACCGAAGCCCGCCCCCGTGAGGCGTGCACCCAGCACGCCGGGGATGGAGCTCAGCCGCTCGACGAGTCGGTCCAGGGGCGCACTCGAGACCTCGAAGTCGTCGCGGAGGCTGCGGTGGCTCTCGAGCATCAGGGCCCCCGCCGCAAGGAGATCACCGCCACGCAGAGCCGCGACGAAGGCGTCGACCCGAGCGTTCTCGGTGACCACGTGACGCGCACGACGTCGGAGCACAGGGTCCTCGATGCGGTCGAGGTCGCGGAGCCGCGCTCTGCGCAACGGACCGACGCACGCCGCAGCGGCCTCGCACTGAGCGCGCCGCTGCGCATACTCCGAGCCGGCCAGCCGCCGCGAGACGCCCGAGTGCAGCACGCGGATCTCGAGTGCCTCGGGAATCCGCACCGGCGTCAGCGTGAGCGAGGCACAGTCGATGCGAAGCGCGCAGCCCTCGACGGAGGCCGCCACGACGAGAGGGTCCATGATTCCACACGGTACGCCTGAGGCACGCTGCTCGGCCCGCTGACAGAGCCGGGCCAGCTCCAACGACGGTCCTTCGAAGCCGAGCGCGAGCGCGAGCGCGACGGTCAGGGAGGCGCTCGACGAGAGCCCGGCTGCGATCGGCAACGTGCTGCGAATCTCGCCGTCGAAGCCGAGCGGCGGGCGGAGCTCGCAGACGACGCCCGCCGCGTAGCGTGCCCAGGCCGGCCGCAGGCGGCTGGAGTCGTCCACCGCGAGGGGGATCCTTGCTTCCCCCTCGCACTCACGCGAGCACAGGCGCACCCAGACCCCGCCGCACACCCCCTCGACGGTCGTGCCTCGGTCGATCGCGCAGGGAAGCACCAGACCGCCGCTGTAGTCGGTGTGATCCCCGATCAGGTTGACACGCCCCGGCGCGTGGGCGCGAAGCCGCGCCCCGGCGGAGCGCGAGGCCCGGCTCACTCCACCTCGATCGTCGCCTTGAGGATCTTCAGCTCCTCGGAAGTGCGACCCTGACGCGACCCTCGCTCCTCGAGCTTCTTCAGCGTCTGCTTGCCTCCGACGATCTCCCCAAAGATCGTGTGCCGCCCGTCGAGGTGTGGCGTGGGAACGAAGGTGATGAAGAACTGGCTCCCGTCCGTGCCCGGCCCGCGATTCGCCATGCTAAGCAGGCCCGGCCGATCGTGGCGCACCGACGCGTCGAACTCGCCGTCGAACTCGTAGCCCGGTCCACCGGTCCCGTTGCCGCGCGGGTCGCCTCCCTGCGCCATGAAGCCCGGGATCACACGGTGGAAACGCAGGCCGTCGTAGAAGCCCAGCCGCGTCAGGTAGATCGTGCTCGAGACGTGCATCGGAGCCACGTCCGGCCTCAAGCGGAAGACCAGAGGACCGTGGCTCGTCTCGAGCCGCCAGCGGTACGTCTTGCCGGAGCTGAAGTCGAGCTTCGACGGCCGCGGGAGCTTCTCGCGCCAACGGGCATCGCTGCGGTCAATCTTCTGCTCGCCGATAAAGGCATCGATCTGGGCCAGGGCGGGATCCATCTTTTTCTCCTTGCTCGGAGCTTGAGCGGTGGTGGAGGTCTTCTCCTCACCGGCCCCGGCCAGGGTCGCGGCGCACACAAGTCCGGCGCCGAGACCGACGATCACGATTCGATTCATGGCTGCTCTCACCTCCTCGATGTAGCGAACACGCCGGCGGTCCGAAGCCCCCGGCTCGGTCAATCTCCGAACTGCCGACGGCCCCGGCTCTGGATCCGATCGCGTCGTCGGCCGATGTCGGCCGTCGAAACCCCCTTTCCGAAGGCCCGCGAACGCTCGGCCTCGGTCCGCAACCCTTCGACCAGAGTGGTCTCCAACCCGTCGTCGATGAGTTGCTTGATCGCGCGGACGGTGTCCGGCTCACACGAGATCACGTCACGGGCCAGCTCTCGGCAGCAGCGCAGCAGCCGCTCAGGCGGCACGACACGATTCACCAGGCCCCAGGACTCGGCCTGCTCGGCCGAGATGTAGTTTCCGGTCAGGCTCAGCTCCTTAGCTCGCAGCGCACCGATCAGCCGCGGAAGCTTCTGGGAGAGTCCCCAGCCCGGCAACACACCGACGCGGGCGTGCGTATCGGCGAAGCGAGCCTGGCTCGACGCGATCAGCACATCGCACATCAGAGCGAGCTCGAAGCCGCCGGTGACGGCAAAGCCGTTGATGGCGCCGATGATCGGACGGTCGAACTCACGCATGGCCCGAATCATTCCGCTCTCATCGATTTCGAAGCGCTCTCCATCCGGCCCCCGGGAACGGCCGGCGAGCTCCTTGAGATCGATCCCCGCACAGAACGCCCGGCCCGCCCCGGTGAGGATCACGACGCCCACGCCGGGATCCGCTTTGAGGTCGACGAAGCCGCGCGCGATCGCCTCCCGCAGCGAGGTAGAGAGGGCGTTGAGAACCTCGGGTCGGTTCAGCGTGAGCGTCGCGATGCCATCGCTCTTCTCCACCAGCAGCTCGGGCTCGGCCATCGGCTCTCTCCCTCGGTGATGCCTCGGAGGCCCCGTCTCGCCCTACGCCGGACGGGCTCGGACCCCGGAGCTTACCGCAGCCCGCGCCCTCGGGACTCTCGGGGCACGCTCAGGGGCGGTCACTCGGAGCGACATCGAGCCGCGGCTCACTCGTGATCGGCTCCAAGGGCGCCGTGGGCTCGAGGTCGGGCGTGAGCTGCGGAACCCGGATCGGCTCCAGGGGCGCCGTGGGCTCGAGGAGCGGGTCCGGCGGCAGAGGCTGTGGAACCCGGATGGGCTCGCGACTCGGGGGCGCGTGGGACCCCTCGTCACTGGGGACGGGATCACGCGGGCCCGGAGCGTGGAGCCCTCCCTCCGCAGGCGAGCGAGGCTTGAAGAGTGCGTCATGGGCACCGAGCAAACCGGGTTCGAGCTGCCGGGGCGGCTGCGCCCCCGGCCGGTCGCGGGCCGGAGGTGCGGACTCCGGTGCGGTCGGGCTCTTCGATGGCGCGGGGCGCCCCGCGGGCGTCTCGTGCACCGCGGAGGGCGGGGGCAGCGGCTCGGCGGGGGGCGGACGGGGCACGAGCTCGAGAACGCGGAGCCTTCCGCCCGTCTCGGGCCTCGCCGCGAGCCAGACGCGCCCACCGGGGAGGAGCTCCGACGCCTCGGGCGGCGTGCTCGCAAGATCCAGCTCGAGCCCCGCCACGGCGAGGCCGCTCGGCGCGCGCTCCAGGTACCCCTCGATGAGGACCGCTTGCAGGGCCGGCCCGGCCTCCATGAGCTCCGCGAGCGGCGGGGCGGGACCGAGCGGAGCGGGAGCCGAGCGCAGGCGCTCGACGCGGCTCGCCACCAGCAAGCCCATCGGATGGGCCAGCCCATAGACCTCCAGAAGATCGCCGGGGCCGAGCGCACCCAGCGATTCCAGCACATGGCCTTCGTCGTCCACGAGCACTGCATCGCTGGGAACGTCGACGCTGCGCCCGGCGACGCGCATTCGACGTCCCGCCTCATCGACGGCCTCGAGCGGTCCCCGGAGGGCACTCCAGACCTCGACCCGGCGTGCAGCCAGACGACCGGCCTCCAGCCCGGCCTCGACCCAGACCACCTGACCCGCCGCCAGGCGGTCCGGATCCGCCGGCGCGCCATTCAGCTCAACGGGGGTCGACTCCGCCAGATGGATCCGCAGACCGTTGATGCAGAGGCTGCCGAGCTGGGTAATCGTGCCGTAGAGCCCGATTCTCCGTCGCCGCAGGTCTTCGCTCCGCCCGGTACCGCCGATGCCTCGCTCCTCCCCAGCGCGTCCCGTGCCTCCGATTCCGCGCTCGTTTCCCGACCGACCCGTTCCGCCGATCCCCTGGTCCTCATCCCCGCCGAGGAGCCGCAGCGCCAGCAGGCCCGTCTCGTCGAGCTCCCGGCAGGGCAGCCCGACGGGCGGCGCCGCCGGCGCTGAGGAGACCGCAAGCCCGAGCGCAAGGGCGAGCACGAGCGCGAAAGCCGCCCGCCGTCCCCGGCGACCGGATCCCGGGCCGGTGCCCCCGGGCTCGCCCGGGGGCAGGCTCTGCATTCGCGCTCTAATCATCGGCTGGCTCCCGCGGGGTGTCGCTCTCGCGTTCATGGAAGAAGTAGATCCCGAAGCTCATGCGTCGCGAGGTGGAGGTCTTCGCCGCGTCGCGGCGTTGCAGGGCCAGAGCGCGCCGGTTTACGGTGCGCAGCGCCTGCATGCCGAGACGCTCGGCGAGCTCGGCAAGCTGCTGAACGGAGTCCTCGCCCAGACCGCCGTAGTAGACGCTGCGCTCCAGCAGCGGCGGTCGACCGCCTGAGAGGTTGTGCGTGCCCGCGGCAATATGGTCGTGCAGGTTGCGGCCGAAGTAGTGGGCCTTCTCCTCGAAGCCCTTCTCGGGCACGAAGGCCTCGACGACCAGACGGACCCGTTCGCGCTCGTCGATCTCCACCACGCCCAGGCGCAGCCACTCGTCGAGCACGGCGCGGGGGCGGATGTCCGTGCTGACCGAAGCGACGAGCTGCTCGAGGGAGGGCTCGCGGGGTGTCCCGCCCGACCGCGGCAGCGGGCGCGGCCGGCCGCGGGCATCGCAGTACGGTCGGGATCCCATCCACTGGGCCACCAGGCGCGCACCCAGCGAGACCGAGGGCGGAGGCACGTACTCGTCGCGGGGCTCCTCGCGGAGCCGCCGCACGTCCTTGCGGTGGATCCCCGTGAGCAGGCTGAGCTGACTGATGGTGGGGGGCCGCGAGGACCCGGCCAGCTCGGCCTCCGCGACCTCGACGTAGACCCGCTTGAGGAGGTTCGACAGGAAGGGATGGGTGATCCGATGGGCCAGCAGCAGCCGCACGAGAGGGCGGAGCAGATGGCGCAGAGCGCGGATCAGCGCCAAGGGAGCCAGGGAAGGCCCCGGGCTCTTTGTGGATGCGCGGCCCATCGCCACCCCCTGCCGTTCGGCTCGCCACCCGACCGCTCGCACCCCGTGCGCTCTGGGCAGCGGTGCCTCGAGGATGCCACATTCCGAGCTCCCGTGGGAAATCTTCCCTCGGCCGAGCTGCGGTGGGAGCGGAGACGCCGGGGTCCCACCCGGCGGATACCCTCGGGGGGTTGGGCCTGCCGAGGCGCCTTCGTCAGTAGGTCAGGACCAGCGGGAAGCGAATCGCGTCGCTGCCGTAGCCGCTCCGCTGCACGACCCTGAGGTCGGTCAACAGACGCGACCCCAGAACCACGATCGAGCCGAGCACGCGTCCGTCCGTTTTGCACACGACGCTGCCCACGAAGGCATCGCCGCCCGAGAGATCGGACGCTCGCACGTAGCGCAGCCCTCGACGGGGAACGCGCAGGCGGGCGACGCCGATCACGCGCCCGTTGCTGTCGAACGCGGCGCACTTGATCTGCGCTCCACGCAGCCGGCCGCCCGTGAAGACGAGCGCGGTGTCGACCAGCCGGGCGTCCGCCGGGCCGTCCGCCACAACGGCGCGCAGATCGGCGGCATCGCGGTCGATCTCGGCGTCGACCGCGACGGCGTCGGTGCTCAGCTCCGTCAGCGTCTGGGCGCTGGCGAAGCCCGGCAGCAGCAGCGCCAAGAGCACGGCGGCCTGCCAGAAGGGTCTCGAGCCAGGGTTCTCTCTCTGCCACATGGGGGAGCCTCCTTGGATGGGGGTTTGATGCGGGAATTATTCCCACACACAGAGTACGAGGGAATTTTTCCCACGTCAAGCCCGGCGGGCCCTCGGCCCGGCGGGAGGCCCTGGGGGCTGGCAGTTGGGGGGGGTTCGAGCGACCGTCCGGCTCAGAGATGCGGCGCAGCGAGATCGACAAGCTGATCCTGCACGGGGGCCCGGTCCGGACGCTCCACGCGCGCGGGCCCGTGGCCTCAGCGATCGGCTTTGCCGGCGGCCGCGTGCGCGGGATCGGGACACTGGAGCAGGTGCGGACGGCGGTTCCCGGCGGGGAGGAGCGAGACCTGCACGGCTCGGTGGTCTACCCCGGCTTCATCGATGCCCATCACCACCTCTGCTTCGCGGCGACCTACGGGCACCTTCCGGAGATCCGCAACCCGCCCTACCGGAGCCTCGCGCAGATCCTGCACAGGCTCGGCGAGCTGGCGGCCTCGACGCCCGACGGGGAGTGGATCGTGCTCTTCGGCTACGACGAGGCACGCCTCGAGGAGCACCGGGCACCCACGCGTCAGGAGCTCGACCGCGTGGCTCCGGCCCACCCCGTGCTGCTCATCCACTTCTCCTACCACCAAGGCGTGCTGAACTCGCTGGGCCTGGCGCGGACGGGTCTCGATGCACCCGGGGTCGACCCTCCCGGGGGATGGCGCGGCCGGCGCGGGGGCGGAGAGCTCGACGGCCTCGTCGTGGAGCGTTGTTTCGGACACGCCGAGGGGATCGTGCGGAGGGCACTCGCCCTCCGAGACCCAGAGAGCTGGTTCGCGCGGGCGAACGCGTACCAGGACCGGCTGCTCGCGGCGGGCATCACCCACATCTGTGATGCGGCCGTCCCCCCGGAGATGGAGTCGCTCTACCGCGCCTGGCAGCGGCGGGGCGAGCTGCACGTCGGGGTCACGATGATGCCACTCATCGAGAACATCTTCGCGGTCCCCGAGGCGCGTCTGATGGGGAAGACGACGGGCTGGTCCGAGGGCCGGCTTTCGATCGGTGCGATGAAGCTCTTCATGGACGGTGGCACGAGCTGCGCGATCTGCTTCTCGCTGCGCGACGCGATCGTCCAGCTCGCGAGCATGGTCGGCCGGCTAATCCGTGCACGCACGCTGCTGCCGCTGCGCCTGGCGCGTACGCAGAGCGTCCGCGTCGGCCCCGACCGCCGGCTCCACTCCGGACAGCTCTTCTACGACGCCGGCGGGATCGAGGCGATGATCGGTCGCGCCAGCGCGGCAGGCTTCGCGATCGGCGTGCACGCGGGCGGGAACGAGGCGATCGACCTCGTGCTCTCCGCTTTCGCCCGAAGCTACCGCGGCGCCCTGCCCCCCCGCGTCGACCACTTCTTCTTCGCGGACGAGGCGGTCATCCGCCGCGCGGCCCGAGAGGGTGTGCACGCGGTCGTTCAGCCGCCACACATCCGGGACACGGGGGAGCTGCTGCTCCAGACCGGGATTCCCGGTGGGCTGTCCTACCACGCCTACCGGGAGCTGCTCGACGGCGGGGTGCCGCTCGCGGGCAGCTCGGACGCCCCGGTCTCGAGCTTCGACGTGCTCACCGCGATCGAGGTCGCGGTGACGCGTCAGCTCCCGGACGGCCGAGCCCTGGGCCCGGAGCAGAGCCTCGACGCCGCAGAGGTGCTCGAGATGTACACGCGCGGCGCCGCCGCCGTTCTCGGCATGGAGCGCGAGATCGGGACGCTGGCCCCGGGGACACGAGCGGACGCGGTGGTGCTCAGCGCCGATCCGGCCGATCTTCCACCGGAGCGCCTCTCGGAGGTGGGCGTGCTCGGAACCCTGGCCGGGAAGCTCTTCGTCGAGCCCTGAACGGCTCGGCTGCGCGCCCTCAGTCGCGCTCCGCCACCAGCGCGCTCAAACGCTCCCACTCGCCGAGAAACTTCTCCAGATGCGCCCCCTCCCGCCGCTTCAGCTCGTTCTCGATCAGGGCGCGCACGGCGGCCTGCTCCTGGACGTAGCGGGCGGTCGAAAACTGGCCGGCGAAGTGAGCCACGCGGAGCCAGACCAGGTACGTGGTCAACGCGTCGAGCTCGTTGTACTCGACGATCCGACGCAGCTCGCCGTCGAGCCAGAGCTTCGCCACCTGGTTGCCGTCCACGTCCATCTTTCCCGGGATGCCCGACTGAACCGCGATCTCGTGCAAGGTGGGCACGACCTTCCCGAAGCCGCCGAGGATCTCCTTGAGATCCACGTTGTGGTCGCTGCCACGGGCGAAGTAGTCCACGCCCAGCCAGGGCTTCTCGGGCCGACGGCAGAACCCCTCGGCCTGCAGACCGAGGATCACGGCCCGCTGCACGAGGATCTTCAGGTCGGAGGCGATCGAGTTGAAGCCCACGAGCTGGGGCTGCCGGGCGCCGAGCGCATCCAGGAAGGTTCCGACCACGTGAGCCTCGCGGACCTGAGTCGGGTCATCCGGGTCGCGGGGCAGCGATTTGAGCTGAAGTTGCGGCTCTCCGTCTGGCCCCAGACTCCGCTCCACCGCAGCGATGGAGACGACCCGGCAGACGACCGTCTTGAGAAAGGGGGTGGGATCCTCCTCACTGGAGCCGCCCTCACGCCACATCACCTCGAGGATCTCGGCCGGATCCGTGAGCGCGGGCGGGAGCGCGTACAGCAGACGCCCAGCGAGAGGATCGGGGATCCACTCGACGTCGAAGGCCCAGACGCGGTCCTTGACACACTTGAGCATGGCCTTGCGGGGGAGTCTAGCGGGCCCCGGGGCCGGTAGGGAATCGCAGGCCCCTGTGGTATCTTGCTGCGCGAAGGGCAGTTTTGGTCGGTCCACGTTCTTCTGGGTTCATCTCCCTGGCTCGTGATCCCATCGAGTTTGTCTTTCCCGCTCCGCCTGCTCGGCGAGCGGTGGTTCATGTCGGGACTCAGTCGCCGGACGGTCCGGCCTGGCTCCCGGCCGGTTTCGCGTCTCCAGGACGCACTGAGGATTCGCGTTGGGTAAGAAGCTGTACGTAGGGAATCTACCATTCAACACGACAGAGCCCGAGCTCCGCGAGCTCTTCGAAGCTCACGGCACTCTCGAGTCAGTCAACGTCATCACGGATCGTGAGACGGGCCGTCCCCGGGGCTTCGCCTTCGTGGAGTTCACGGAGGCCAGCAGCGCCCAGGCGGCCATGCAGGCTCTCGATGGCAAGGACATCGGGGGCCGCACGGTCCGGGTGAACGAAGCACACGATCGTCGCGGCGGCGGCGGCGGAGGTGGCGGAGGTGGCCGAGGCCGCTACTGAGCCCTGCGCGCGCGGGTGAGCTCCGCTCGCCCGTGCGCGCAGCCCGCGGGCAGCTTCGCGGGCAACCCCGGGGGCATACACACGGTAGCCCCAGAAGGGCATGCACGGTCATGCCCAGAGTGGAACAACGCGCTCAAACTTCGCCGTGGGATCGCCGAAACAGAGGCCATGACGGCGAAGCGCGACCGGGCTGAGCAGGAGTTCGAGGAGCTTCTCGTCGAGGTCCTGAACGTGGATCACGACCTCCACGTGCGACGGGCGGGAGATCCCCTGGGGGAGGGCTCCGGACGCGCCGGCACGCTTCGCTGCCGCTTCCGCTACCTCGGGAACGGTGACCAGGCCCACGTGACCGTCGAGGTCGAGAGTGTGGAGGGGGCGCGCCAGGTGATGCGCGTGGACCTCGCCGACCCCGAGAGCATCCGCCGCGCAGCGGAGAGCTGCGAGCCGCTCGCCCTTGCGCTGGTGGGACAGCTGACGGAGTGCCCGGACGCGCTCCTGCTGGATACCTGGGAGTTCGGCGGGGAGTTCGGCGCCGGCTAATTCCGTGCCGCGGGCCAACGGTGCGCTGTGAGGACGCCCGAGGGCCCCTCCCCGAGAAGCACGGGACCGCTTGTCAGTCCCCCGCCTTCCTGAGAGACTCGTGCTCACAGGGAGGCGCAGCATGGAAGGCGACGAGAGCTACTTCGACGACGAGCCGCGAGCGCCGCTCACTGGCTTCGACAAGAGCCTCTTGCGCGAGCCGCTGCGTACGCTGCGCACGCGGCCGCCGCTGGTCTTCTCGCCCGCGGCCTCGGTGACCGAGGCCATGCGGGACATGCAGCAGGAACGTCGCGGCTGTGTGCTGATCACCGAGGACGGTACGCAGGGCACGCGGCTCGTGGGCATCTTCACCGAGCGCGACGTCCTGCTGCGTATCGTGGACCGGGGTCGCAACCCCGCCTCGCTGCCGCTGCGGGAGGTGATGACCCCCGATCCGGAGGCCCTGCCCCAGGAAGCCAGCATCGCCTGGGTGCTCAACAAGATGGCCGTGGGTGGCTTCCGGCACGTGCCCGTGATCGACGACGCGGGCCGCCCGGTGCTCGTCGTCTCGGTCCGCGACGTCGTCCAGTTCCTCGTCGAGTTCTTCCCCCGCGAGGTGCTCAATCTCCCTCCGGAGTTCGGCGCCAACCGCATGAAGCAGCGCGAGGGCGCCTGAGCGCCGCCGCGGCCCGGTCTCCCGACGTCAGGCTACCGCGTCTTCGAGCCGATAAGACCGGCAGCGGGAGGTGTCGGCGATGGGCAAGGTCTTCGCCATCGGGCTGATCGTGCTCGGAATCTGGGTGGGCTTGAGCGTCTACACCGATGGCAGCGAGCGCGCCTTCGGCGGGCTGTTCTCGGGCTTTTCCCGCCCCGAGGCCGAGACCCTGCAGAAGGACCCTCCCCTCGATAGGATTCGCAGCCGGGCGGAGGCCGCCCGCGACGAAGGTCTCGACCGAATCGAACGGGCGCTCTCCCATGAGTGACACCGATCGGCCCATCCGTACGCTGATGAACGGCGAGGTCGTCACGATCGATCCGCAGGCGAGCCTGGCCGAGCTCGAGAAGCTGCTGGCCGTCACCACGATCTCCGGCGTCCCCGTCCTCGACGAGGGTGGTGAGCTCGTGGGGATCGTCTCGAAGACCGATCTCACGGGCTACTACGCAAGCCCGGCAGGCCGCGACGTGGACGCGGAGAAGGCGCAGGTCTGGCAGATCATGAGCCTGAGCGTGATCGCGGCGAGCGCCGAGACGCCGATCCCCGAGGTGGCCCGAATGATGATGGAGGCGGGCGTGCATCGCGTCGTGCTGCGCGACCGGGGCCACACCGCGGGGATCGTGACGAGCCTCGATTTCGTGCGCCTCCTCGCCGAAGGCCCCAGCGCGGCACCGCTGACCCGCCCTGGCCGATGAGATATGCTGGCTTCTGAGTCCCGGCCCGAGGCCCTGACCAGGTCTCGACGGGCCGGCCCGGCGCTCGCGAAAGGGCGCGTGCGGTGCCGGGGCGGGAGCTGGGTCCCGCATCCGTCGATGCGCCGGCGAAGGGAGGTGGTCCAGTGAAACATTCCAATACGGTGACGCGTCAGGTGGTGACCATCTAGGTCTTCTGCCCACGCGGCGGTTTCCTGGATGCCCAGGCACCACCGCACCCCGAGGAGCCGCTCCGTCACCGAGCGGGCGGCCGGCGCGGCCGCAGCCTCCTCGGGGCACTCATCCCGTTCGCCCCGCGGGCGCACGCCGATTGCCTCCCGCGGCCTGCGGGGGCTATGCTCGCGCGCGAGGGCGTAACGCGTCCCCTATGAGGATTCACCGATACGATGCCCAGCGTCCTCCGCCGTCCTGTCGTGCGGCTCTGCCTCGCGATGCTCCCCCTTGCAACGCACCCGCTCACGGTGCTCTCAGCGGATTCCCCGAAGCCGAACCTGGTCCTGATCGTGGTCGACACGCTGCGAGCCGACC
>JBHHVJ010000016.1:0-65019 GCA_046754285.1 Myxococcota bacterium
CGCACGGGTTGAGGGTCTTGGCGGCGCACGGGTTGAGGGTCTTGGCGGCGCACGGATTGAGGGTCTTGGCCGCGCAGGGGTTGAGGGTCTTTCGCGCGGCGGCGTTGATGGTCTTTGCGGCGCAAGGGTTGAGCTCTGCGTGGGCCGGTAGGGCCAGGGGCGCCAGCAGGAGGAGCAGCGCCCCAAGCGCTCCTGGCGCGGTCCAGAAGAGTCGTGGAGTCCTTCGTCCGGGTCTCATAGATGGGTTCTCCTCTCTCGGTCGGGGAAACAATGCACTCCGATCCGGCTGGTCTACGAGCGGCCGTTGGTCCAGGTTACACGGGGAGCTCCGTGTCTCTCAGCGGGTCTACGCACGCCCATGGGTACGGTGCTTTGTGTCCTTCACGAGGCCGGGCTAGGATACGCAGCCGAGCCGGGAGTCCGTCGGGATGTCGTCGGAGCCGGGAGGGCGGTGATGGAGAGCGCCGAGAATTCACCCAGAACCTACTCGATCGGCGGGCGTCTCGTCGGGCTGCCGGTGGAGGTCCGCGAGGCTCGCTCGGGAGCGGCGACCTACCTCGTGAGAGCCGAGGCAGCACGACGGCTGCTGCCCGGGCCGGAGCTGGATGTCGTCGAGCTGCTTCCCGGACGTGCGCTCTGCAGCCTGGCTGCGATCGACTACCGCGACAACGACCTCGGGGACTACAACGAGGTCTCCATCGCGTTCTTCGTGCGTGAGCGTCGCGCTCCACGGGGTCTGCCCTACGTTGGAACCTTGCGGGACGTGCTGCGCGGACGCTCCGCGACGTACATCCATCGTCTGCCCGTGGACCAGAGCTTCACCTGCGAGGCCGGGCGCACGATCTGGGGGTTCCCCAAGACGGTAGAGCAGATCGACATCGATTATGAGGAGCGTCACATCCACTGCCGCCTGGTCGTGGCGGGTGAGCCCGTGCTCAGCCTGACGCTGCCGCGCGGCGGGAAACGGACGCTCCCCGAGACGGAGCTCACGACGTACAGCTACATCGAAGGCGTTCTGCATCGCACCTCGTTCCGCTCGGCGGCCGAGGGCGTGGGCTTCGGAGTCGCGGGGGGGCGCCTGGAGCTCGGCTCTCATCCCATCGCCGATGAGCTGCGTGCGCTCGGCCTGCCGCGCCGCCCGCTGATGACGGTGTGGATGGAGAGGATGCGCGGCTGCTTCGAGCCGGCCGAGAAGGTCTGAGGCGGCCGGTGTCGGGGATCCTCGGACTCGAGCCGCCGGAGCTTCTGGCGGCGGCCTCGCTCTTCGTGGCGGGCATTCTGCTGGGGGTCTGGACGGCTCGCCGCGACGGCGGGGCCCGTGTGCGGGTTCGTGCTCTCGAGGCCGAGCTCGCGCAGGCCCACGAGCGGCTGGCCCGCTATCGAGACCAGGTCGAGAAACACTTCTCGCAGACGTCGGACCTGTTTGCGGAGCTGACGCGCCAGTACACGGCAGTGTGGGACCACCTGGCGGACGGCGCACGGGAGCTCTGCCCCGAACGCTCCCTGGCTCTGGCCCGGGGCTTTGCCGGGGGCTCCCGCCTGCTCACGAACCCTGCGGGCTCCGATCCCGCCTCTGCCGCGGCCGAGGGGCCTACCGAGGCCGGCGGCGACGAGGACGAGGAAGGCCTCCCTGGCGAACCTCCAACCCCGCCGGATCAAGGCGTGGCCGACTGAGCCTCGAGTGCCTCGGCGATGCGCCGGATGCGCGCTCGCCGTGTGGCGTCGGACTCTTTCTTCTCGAGAGAGGAGACGGTCCGGCTGAGGCGGGAAGCGGTTCGACCGGAGTCCAGCTTCCCACCCGAGGCGATGTCCTCGAAGAAGTCAAGAATCGCGTTGCGCAGCGCCTCGTCCCGGACGCGTCCGTAGGCGCTCCAGGGTACCGCGGCGAGCTTGGCCGTCTGGAAGGAGTGGCCCAGGTAGGCGATCTCGCCGCGACGGGCCTCGGCCCGCGCGTTCATCTCGAAGTAGGCGAACGCGATCGCATTCAGCGCGTCGTAGTTGCGGCGATCTACCGGCTCATGCTCGAGATCCTCGCGAAGCGGGCGCAGGTCGAGATCCTGGCGGCGCTCGGAGTCGAGGAGGGCCACGAAGAACTCCGGGTAGCGGGTGCGCAGACCCGGCAGCATGGGGTCCTCGCCGGCGATCACCCAGTCACCCGTCCGCTCCGCCAGGCGATAGCGTTCGGGGTCGGCAGAGCTTACGCAGGCCGCCAGCGTGAGGACGAGCGGGAGGAGGGTGCGCACGCTCACGGTTTGTCGGCGACGAAGACCGTCGTCTCGGGATGGAAGGCTGCCCACGCGAACCAGAAGCCCTCGATGACCTCGATCGCATCGGGCGCCTCGACCGAGAAAAGCTGCCGTTCGGGATCGTACGCCACCCGGACGTCGTGGTCCTCGAAGCGTTCTTGTACCGAGCCGCCCGCCCGCTGCAGCTCCACGGCGGGATAGGCTCGGGCCGCTCCCGAAGGAAGGCGGACCCCCAGCGTCGGCATCTTGGGGTGGTACCGGGAGTCTGCCCGAACGGGAAAGAGCAGCCGCTCGGAGGTGGCGTATCCCGCGTACGGATCCCGTCCGTAGTCCCGCTGGTGTCCGGTCTCCGGGGAGAGCACGAGGGACTTCGGGTGGCTCCGCTTCCACTCTCCCCAGCTGGTCATGCGGGATCGCAGCACGTGGAGCCTCGTACCCATCGCAGGCCCCGCGACGGAGGTGGCGGAGATCTGCGACCAGAGGCTCTCCGTCTCCCGATCGTAGAGCAGCAGGTCTGAGCGATAGAGCAGGCCCGAGACGCCGAAGGTCCGAACCTTTCCGCCCACCTCACGGTCGAACACGAGTGCGGTGCCGCACAGGGGGCAGTAGGAGACGAGGATGGGCGTTCCGGCCACGCTGTCGTTGACGAGCTCGTGCCAGCTCAGGATCGCGATCGGGTACGCGCGCGCCTCGCCACCGAGCGAGACGCCCACCACGGTGTCCTTGTCGTCCCACGGCGCCTTCTGCGCACGGAGCATCTTCGGCTCGAAGAGTGCCGGGATGCCATCGCGGGGCGGGCCGCCGTGAAGGATCTCCTCATGAGGGACCGAGCTCTGAGAGAGGTCGAAGCCGTTCTTCGAGCCGGCGGCCTTCTCTGCGGCGTGGAGCGGAAACGCCAGGGCGGCCCCCACGATCCAGGCGAGACCGAGCGTCGAGAACGCGTGTGGCCGCACGATGGCTTCCCTTCCTCCCCGACCGGGGGGGTCCGGCATGGGATACGATACAGGAGCCAGGGGGGTTACGTGCCGCGGCGTAACCGGGGCGCGGGGTCTCGCGTATGAAGCACGGAAAGCCGAGGGGTGCGGAGGTGCACTGGGCGGAGTGGATGGCGGCCGCCCAGAAGGGTGATGGCGAGGCCTACGAGAGGCTGCTGCACAGCGTGCTGCCGGATCTGCGAGCCTTCGTGCGATCCCGTCTGGGCGATCCCTCGAGCGTGGAGGACGTGGTGCAAAACGTGCTTCTCTCGATTCATCGGGCGCGGCACACGTACCGGCCCGAACGGCGCTTCGCGCCGTGGCTCTGGGCCATCGCTCGCAACGCGGTGATCGATGCACAGCGTGCACGCAGCGTGCGCTTACGCCGGGAAGTTCCCCTGGATCTGACCGACGAGCCCGCGCAGCCGGAGAGGGGCCATCAGGACCGCCCGCTCCCGGCACGTCTTACGCGAGCTCTCGCGGAGCTCCCCGCGACCCAGCGTGAGGCCGTCGAGCTCATCCACCTGCAAGGTCTCTCGGTTGCGGAGGCGGCCGCACGCGCGGGCACCACTCCCGGCGCGCTCAAGGTCCGGGCGCACCGCGGCTACCGGCGACTGCGCGCCCGCCTCGAGGGGGCTGGCGAGTGACGGAGAGGAGCTCGGAGGGCCTGATTCGGGAGCTCGTGGGTCAGCTCGCACCCGTCCGGCCCATCCCCCGCCTGCGCCGGGCTGCGATCGGTGTGGCCGGCCTCTGGCTGCTCATGGGTGCGCTGATCCTGGCGATGCGCGGCTTGCGGCCCGACCTGCTGAACGTGATCGGCACCGGCGCTGCGTTCGTGAGCATCCTCGGCGGCCTCGGTCTGGTTGGGCTGGGCGGAATCGTGACGGCCCTGGCGGTCAGCGTTCCGGGCCGTGAGGGCGCCGCACGTCTGGGTCTGGCGCTGGGTCTCGGTGGCGTTCTGCTCTCCGCCGGCGTGGGCACCTTCCTGGTCGTGCGCGAGGCGGGCCCGGAGCCGCTCGTCTGTCCGTTCGAGAACGACCTCGCCTGCTTCGCGGTTTCGTGCCTGCTGGCGCTGCCACCCGCGCTGGCGGTGCTCACCTTCGTCTCCCGCGGCTCCCCCTTCCGCCCGCTGATCGCGGTGCTCTGCGCGGCGAGCGGCGCGGTGGCTCTGGGGGCCATGCTCGTCCATCTGACGTGCCCGGAGTTGAGCCCGCGTCACATCATTCTGTCCCACGTGCTCGCACCCGTGGGGGGCGCGCTCCTGCTGACGTATCCTTTCCACTTGGCACTGCGAAAGGTGACCACGCGCTGAGAGCGTGACGTCGAGCGGCTCAGGGGATCAGGAGCACCTTGCCGATGTTCCGGCGCTCCTGAAGCATGCGGTGCGCCTCGGCGGCCTCCTCGAAGGGGCAGCGCGCCGCAATCACGGGCTTGACGGTGCCGGCTCGGTAGTAGCCCAGCAGCACTTCCATCCAGGCACCGACCCGATCCGCCTCATCCCAGAGGTGGCCCAGGTTGACGCCGAAGACCCCTTTGTTCTGGCTGATCAGCTGCCAGGGGTGGAAGCGCAGCCACGGGGTGGTGAACAGGGCCCGGAGCAAGGCCAAGGGGCGGCGTCGTCCGCTCCGCACGGATGAGGACATGCCGAACATGCCGAGGCGTCCGCTCGCTGCCAGGGCACGGAAGCTCTTCTTGAAGGAGCGGCCGCCCACCGCATCGGCGATCAGCTCCGCACCGCGGCCGTCGGTGAGCTCCCGCAGGCGGAGCTCGAAGTCCTCGCAGGTGTAGTCGATGCACGCATCGACCCCGATCGACTCGAGGAAGCCGTGCTTGGCCGCTGAGGCGGTTCCGATGATGCGTGCGCCGATCCGGTGGGCGAGCTGCACCGCGGCGATGCCCACGCCCCCGCCCGCCGAGTGGATCAGCACCGTCTCGGCGGAGCCAAGACCGCCCATCACCTCGATCAGCTGGTAGGCGGTCAGGTAGTTGACGGGGAAGGCCGCGCCCTGCTCCGCATCCATCCCGGCAGGACGCACGTGGACCTGCGGCTCGCGAACGCAGACGACGTCGCTGTAACCCCCAAAGCGGGTCAGGGCGAAGACCTCACGCCCCACCCAGTCGAACTCGACGTCGCGTCCGACCGCGTCCACGCGGCCCGCCACCTCGTAGCCCGGAACGACGGGTGGCGCGGGCATGTCCGGGTACAGGCCGAGCCGACCGACCACGTCGGCGAAGTTCACGCCCACCGCCTCCACCCGAATGCGCAGCTCTCCGTCGCCGGGCAGCGGGTCGGGGGCCTCGCGAAGCTCCAGCACCTCGGGCGGGCCGATACGGGGAATCCAGATCTGACGCAAGCAGCTCTCCTGCCCGGATGGGTGCGATGTCGGCTCGGGGGCTCAGTTCCCGCGGCGCAGGGAATGGTAGCGCTCGAGCACGTGAAACACGTACCGCGAGCTCGGCACACGGCCACTGCGCAGGATCCGTTTCAGGCGGAACGGGCCCATGTTGTAGGCCGCGAGCGCCAGCGTGTCCTCGGGGTACATCTGCTTGAGCTCGGCAAAGTAGTGGACGCCGAGCCGGACGTTGAGAGCCGGGTCTCGAAGCGTGGCGGGTCCGCGCCAGGGGATTCCCCTGCGGCGCGCCACGTCTTTCGCCACGAACGGTCGGATCTGCATCAGACCGAGGGATCCGCGCGGACCCCGCGCGTCGGGATCAAAGCGGCTCTCCTGCTCCATCATCGCGAGCAGCAGCAGGGCATCGAGGCCGTGGTCTCGCTCCGCACGCAGCAGCTCGTCTCGCACGGCGCGTTGCTCCTCCTCGTTGAGGCGAGGGGCCCGAGAGGCCAGCAGCCTCTCGATACGGGCAGCCGAGGGGGGTGCAGGAGGGGTCACCGGCGCTCGGCGAGTGCGCTCCTCGTCACTGAGCTGTGTGGGTCGCGTACCCGGGATCCCCATCCAGCCCAGTGCTGCCGGCGGGGCGCTGTCCACCGAGGGCAGGATGCCGATCACCGGATGCCGCGGGGGCGCGGGGGCCTGACACGACAGGCTGCCGCACAGCGATGCGAGCAGCAGCGCTGCGGCCCCTCGAGTGATGGACGCCTGGATCATCTCGGTCCCTCCCTGGCTCTGGCTCCTTATCGAGTCTTGCGGTGATCGCTTGAATCGTTTCGCGCCAGGGGGCGTCCGAGGGGACACGGGCTGCCGTCCGGGACTGCACTCGTGTGTCTTTCCACGCAACCGATGGTACCCTGCGCCCCCTTGTCTCTGGCTGATCGCATTCCCGCCACACCTCTGAAGGAGCCCAGCGAGATCCTGGATCGCTTCCTTGCCTGGGTGGCCGACTGTGGTCTGGAGCTCTATCCCGCCCAGCAGGAGGCGCTGCTCGAGCTGATGGCGGAGCGCCACGTCTGTCTCTCCACGCCGACGGGCTCGGGCAAGTCGCTGGTCGCGCTGGGTCTGCACTTCAAGGCGCTCTGCGAAGGCCGCCGCTCCTTCTACACGAGCCCGATCAAGGCGCTCGCCAGCGAGAAGTTCTTTGCCCTCTGCGAAGAGCTCGGTGCCGAGCGTGTCGGCATGCTGACGGGCGACGCCAGCATCAACTCCACAGCGCCCGTGATCTGCTGCACGGCCGAGGTGCTCTCGAACATGGCGCTCCGCCAGGGAGCGCGGCTCGACGCTCCGTACGTCGTGATGGACGAGTTCCACTACTACGCGGACCGGGATCGGGGGGTTGCGTGGCAGATCCCGCTGCTCGAGATGCCGCACACGACGTTTCTGATGATGAGCGCCACGCTCGGCGATCCGAGCCGGATCCAGCGCAGCCTCGAGCAGCGCAGCGGGCGCGAGGTGAGCTGGGTGCACAGCGAGGATCGACCGGTGCCGCTCGACTGGGAGTACGCCGAGACGCCCCTGCACGAGACCGTCGAGCGTCTGCTCCAGGACGGAAAGGCTCCCGTCTACGTGGTCCACTTCACTCAGCGCGAGTGCGCGGAGCGGGCGCAGGGTCTCACGAGCGCCCGGCTCTGCAGCCGCGAGGAGCGCCGCCGCATCCAGAAGGCCATCGAGGATGCGGACTTCAGCTCGCCGTACGGGCGAGAGTTCTCCCGTTTTCTACGCGCGGGAATCGGCCTCCACCACGCGGGCCTGCTCCCGCGCTACCGCCTGCTTGTCGAGCAGCTCGCCCAGCAGGGGATGCTCAAGGTGATCTGCGGTACCGACACGCTCGGTGTGGGTGTGAACATCCCCATTCGCACGGTGCTCTTCTCGAGCCTGAGCAAGTTCGACGGGGAGAAGGTGACGCTGCTCGGCGTACGGGAGTTCAAGCAGATTGCAGGACGGGCGGGACGCAAGGGCTTCGATGAGCGCGGAAGCGTCGTCTGCCAGGCGCCGGAGCATCGGATCGAAGCTCGTCGAGTCGCACGCCGCCGGGCGGAGACGGGCCGTCGGGGTCGCGCCGCCCGCAAGCGTCCTCCCCGCGGGCAGGTTCCCTGGAGCCGGGACGTCTTCGAGAAGCTGATCCATCGGCCCTGCGAGCCGCTCACGTCGAGCTTCTCCCTGAACCCCGGAATCCTGATGAGTGTTCTTCAACGGCCGCAGGACGGTACCGGCGAGGAGGGGGGCTATCGCGCCCTGCTGGCTCTGATCCGACGCTGTCACGAGGGTGAGCGTCGCCGTGGGCGCATGCGTCGTGAGGCCGCGGTGCTCTTCCGGGCCCTGAGACGTTCGGGCGTGATCGAGCTTATCGCCGAGCCGGGCCGCGCGGGCCGTCGCGTCCGCGCCAGTGGCGGACTGCAGGCCGACTTCTCACTTCACCAGACGCTCTCGCTCTACCTGGTGGAGGCTCTCGACGTGCTGGTGCCGGACGCGCCCGACTACGCGCTCTCGGTGCTCTCCCTCGTCGAGGCCGTACTCGAGGATCCCCGTGCGATTCAGGCCCAGCAGGTCGCCCGGATCAAGCGGGAGCTATTGGCCCAGCTCAAGGCCGAGCGCGTGCCCTACGAGGAGCGGGTGCGCCTGCTCGAGGAGGTCACACCGCCGCGGCCCGAGGCGGAGTTCATCTACCAGACGTTCGAGATCTTCGCCGAGCAGCACCCCTGGGTGGGTACGGAGAACATCCGCCCGAAGTCCATCGCACGCGAGATCTTCGGGGGCTACCACAGCTTCGCGAGCTACGTGCGCGAGTACGGGCTCGCTCGCATGGAGGGTCTGCTGCTTCGTTACCTGGGGCAGGTCTACGACACGCTCGCTCGGAGCGTCCCGGAGGCGGCCCGAACGCCCGAGGTCTACGAGGTTCTGGCGTTCTTCCGTACGCTGCTCACGCGGACCGATGCGAGCCTGATCGAAGAGTGGGAGAGCCTCTTGAACCCCGAGCTTCGTCCCGAGAGCCCCGAGGTTCCAGCCCAGCCCTTCGACCTGGCCGCGCATCCCAAGCTGCTAGCCGCCGAGGTACGGGCGGACCTGCATCGACTGCTGAGCCATCTCGCGCGTCGAGACTACGCGAGCGCGGCCGAGTGCCTGGTCCTCGACGGGGAGGACCCCTGGGACGCCTCACGCCTGGAGGCTGTCCTCGCGCCGTACTTCGAGGACTACGGCGAGATCCTCTTCACGCCCGCAGCACGCCGTCATCGCTACACGCTGCTTCAGCGTAAGGGCCCTCGCCGGTGGGAGGCGCAGCAGGTGATCGTGGATCCGCGGGGAGACGAGCAGTGGTGCGTCTACGTGGAGATCGATCTCACGAATCAAGCGGATCCCGAGGGACCCCTGCTGCGCCTGCTGCGCATCGGAACCTGAGGCGGAGACTCAGTCGGGCAGCAGGCAGGAGTGGATCGACTCCTCCCCTGGAATCTCCCGGGCCAGGGTGCGGATCGCCTTCTCCGCCTCGCGGAGCGGGAACTCGTGCGTGTGCATCTTCTCGAGCGGCACACGCCCCGATTCGAGCAGGCGGATGGCGCGCTCATAGGCCTCGTAGGTCACGCCGATCGCACCCCGGATCTGGATCTCCTTGAGCACGATCTTGTCCGAGACGAAGTCCGGGATCGGCTTGAAGCCCTTCACGCCCGCCAGCACGACAGTTCCTCCGGGCCGCACGTAGTCGAGGGCCCCCGCGACGGGCTGTGTCGCGTACGACGTCACCTCGACCACGACGTCGGCCCCACGTCCGTCGGTGAGCTCCTGCACGCGGCGCTTCACGTCCTCATTCTCCACGTCGATCGTCGCGTCTGCCCCGAGTTCGCGTGCGAGCTGAAGCTTCTTGCCGTCCGCCTCGAGCCCCGTCACGATCACACGCTCGGCGCCCGCCTCTCGGCAGGCGACGACGCTCGTCAGGCCCCGCTGACCCGGACCGAGGATGAGCACGGTGTCGCCCGGTCCGGTTCGGGGGATCTCCACGGCCCAGCGGAAGCCGGCGCCGAGCGGGTTGAAGAGTACGGCGATTTCGCGGGGTAGCGTGGCGTCGATACGATGCAGGATCGAGCTGGGGGCCAGGTACATGTACTCGGCGTAGGCGCCCCAGAGGCCCGGCGCCTCCGCGAGCGGGATGTAGGAGTACAGCCGCGGCAGCCCTCCGCTGCGGCAGAGCTGGTAGCTTCCCGCGAGGCACGTGCGGCAGTGGCCGCAGGGGAGGACCGTCTCGACGGCCACGCGGTCCCCCACGTCGACGCCCCAGCGCTGCGCGGCGCGATCCCCAATCCGATCGATCACGCCGAGCGGCTCGTGGCCCGGGATCAGCGGGTAGCGAACCGGAAGTACGCCCTCGAACTGCTCGTAGTCGCTGCCGCAGATTCCGCAGGCCTCGACGCGCAGCAGTGCAGAGTCCGCGTCGATGTCGGGAATCGGGAGGTCGCGGGGCTCGATCCGGCGTCGGCCGGTCTGGACCATGGCAAGGGTGCGCTCAGGGGGCATCGTCGCTCCATTGGACGGGTGCGCGAACCCATTGTAAAAGAGGAGGAACCCTTGTACCAGGCAGGCAGCGGCCGGGCACGTCCTCGCTGGATGTCGCGAGCTGCGGCCCTGCGGGAGGAGAACCATGGCGATCGTCGAGAGCGTGGAGAGCGCGCTGGGCACCCGCCGCCGGCTGCGGCTGTCGAGCCCGATCGATGGGCAGCCGATCGGGGACATCGAGGTCCAGGGCAAAGACGACGTCCGTGCCGCGCTCGAGGCCGCGCGCAAGGCGCAGCCCGCCTGGGCCGCCCTGAGCTTTCGGGCACGGGCCGCGTATCTGGAGCGGGCGCTGTCGATCCTGATCGAACGCCATGAGGAGTTCATCGACGTGGTCGTGCGCGAGACGGGCAAGACGCGGCTGGAGGCCCTGTACATGGAGATCGTGGCCTCCTGCGACGCGCTTCAGTACTACGCCCGCCGCAGCGAGGGGTGGCTGCGACCGCGGCGCGTGCGCATGCACCTGCTCGGTCTCACGAAGCGGCTTCATATGGTTTTTCGGCCCCTCGGCGTCGTGGGCATCATCACGCCCTGGAACGGGCCCTTCATACTCTCGCTCAATCCCACCGTGCAGGCTCTGATGGCGGGCAATGCGGTGCTGCTGAAGCCCTCCGAGGTGACGCCCCACTCGGGCCGCCTGGTGGGGGAGCTCTTCCGCGCCGCCGGCCTGCCCGAAGGTGTGCTTCAGGTTCTGCTCGGCGACGGGGAGACGGGTGCGGCGCTCGTCGAGGCCGGCGTGGACAAGATCTCCTTCACCGGGAGCGTCTCGACGGGACGCAAGATCGGGGAGGCCTGCGGCCGGCAGCTCGTGCCCTGCACGCTCGAGCTCGGGGGCAAGGATGCGATGATCGTCTGTGCGGATGCGAACCTGGAGCGGGCGGCCGGGGGGGCGCTCTTCGGAGCGTTCATGAACACGGGACAGGTCTGCGTCGCCGTGGAACGCGTGTACGTGGTCGGGGAGGTCGCTGAGGCCTTCATCGAGACGGTCGTGGCGAAGACCCGTGCGCTGCGGCAGGGGCAAGGGGATGACGTCGATGTCGGGGCGATCTTCTGGCCGCACCAGCTCGACATCATCGAGGCGCATGTGGAGGATGCCCGCGCGCGCGGGGCGACGATCCACGCGGGCGGGCGCAGGAACCCGCATCTGGGTGGGCTGTATTACGAGCCCACCGTGATCAGCGGCGTGACGCACGAGATGCGCGTGATGCGAGAGGAGACGTTCGGCCCCGTGCTCGCGATCATGCGGGTCCGCGACGAGGAGGAGGCCCTGCAGCTCGCCAACGACTCGTGCTACGGGCTGAGCGGTTCGGTGTGGACGCGCGACCGAAAACGCGGTCTGGAGCTGGCGCAGCGACTCGAGACCGGATCGGTCTCGGTCAACGAGACATCGCTCACCTACGGCGTGACCGAGGCGCCCTTTGGAGGCGTCAAGCAGAGCGGCGTGGGTCAGGTCAATGGCGAGACCGGGCTGCGTGGCTTCTGTCACGCCCGGCCGATCATCGTCGATCGCTTCGGCCTCGATCGTGAGCAGGCGTGGTACCCCTTCAGCGCGGCGAAGGCTCGCACCATGCGACGCATCATGCGGCTCGTCTGGGGCACGCCCCTGCGACGCTGGATATCCTGAGCGCAGCGGCGAAGGAGCACGGCGGCAGCGTGCAGCTCGTCGAGATCGAGGATCCCTCCGATCCACGGCTGGGAGACTACGCGGACGTTCGAGATCCCGTCTGGCTGCGCCGACGCGACGTGTTCCTCGTCGAGGGCGTGACGCTCGTCGAGAAGCTCCTGTGCAGCCCCCGCTTCCACACCCGCTCGCTGGCTGTCACGGCGACCGCGCTCGAACGGATCGCGCCCGCCCTCGTTGGACGCGGCGTGACCGTCTTCCGGGTGGCGGCACAGACGCTGGCCGCCGTCGCCGGGGTTCGCTTCCACCAGGGCTGCGTTGCGGTGGCGGAGCCGCCTCCGGATCCAGGTCTCGGCGTGCTCTTGAGCCAGGGCGCACGCCGCTGGCTCGTGCTGGAGAACGTCTCGGACCCGGACAACGTCGGCGGGGTCTTCCGTTGTGCGCGGGCCTTCGGCGCAGACGGGATCGCCCTTGGTCCGGGCTGTGCGCACCCCCTCTACCGCAAGACGACACGCACGGCCCTGGGCGCCACGCTCGAGATGCCGTTCACCCGCGTCGAGGATTGGCCGTGGGCTCTGAAGCTTTTCCGCGAGTTCGGTCTGCGGCTGCTTGGACTGACGCCGCACGGCCCCGCCGTGAACCTCGGGAGGTTGGGACGCTTCGAGCCGTTGCCGAAGCGTTTCGCGCTTCTCGTCGGACACGAGGGGCACGGCCTCAGTGAGGCCGCGCTCGGCCACTGCGATCAGCGGGTGCGCATCGCGATGGCGCCGGATGTGGACTCGCTCAACGTTGCGATGGCCGCAGGAATCGCCCTCCACTGGTTGGCGTCCGAGCTGCGTCGGCACTAGGATTCGCGCCGGACGCAGCGGAGGACCGACGTGGCCAGACCAGAGACCATCGTCGTCGTGGGCTTCTCGCTCGCCGGTCTCCGCGCGGCCGAGACGCTGCGTCGCGAGGGTTTTGACGGCCGCCTGATCTGCGTGGGAGAGGAGTCCGAGCTGCCCTACGATCGGCCACCGCTCTCCAAGGAGATCTTGCGAGGCGAGTGGGAGCCCGGCCGCACCGCGCTCCGCCACGACGGCTACGACGCGCTCGGCCTCGAGCTTCACCTCGGCCAGCGCGCCCGGGCCCTGGACGGCCGGCGCCGCCGCGTGGAGCTCGAGGACGGGGCGTCCCTCGAGTACGACGGCCTCGTCGTTGCCACGGGTGCGCGGGCCCGAAGCCTTCCAGCGCTGGAGGACCTTCCGGGTGTGCATCGGCTGCGCACGCTGGCGGACGCGCTGGCCATCGAGCGTGAGCTCGTGGCGGGCCCGCGCGTCGTGATCGTGGGGGCGGGCTTCATCGGCTGTGAGATCGCGGCCTCCTGCCGTGCCCGGGGCTTGCGCGTCTGTGTGATCGATCCGCTCGAGGCGCCGCTCGAGCGCGCCCTCGGCGTCGAGCTCGGCGGCTGCGTGGCCGCCCTGCAGCGAGACCATGGGGTGGTGCTCGAGCTGCAACGCGGCGTGGATCGGCTCGAGGGTTGGGGACGCGTGGAGGCGGTCCGCCTCGACGATGGACGCCGGCTCGACGCGGACCTCGTGATCGTGGGCGTGGGCGCGGAGCCGGCCACCGAGTGGCTGGTGGGATCGGGCGTCGAGCTCGACGATGGCGTGCTCTGCGACGCGTGCAGCCGCACCGCGCTTCCGGGTGTCGTGGCGGCTGGCGATGTGGCCCGCGCCTACCACCCCGGCCAGCGGCGGCACCTGCGACACGAACACTGGACGAACGCTGCGGATCAGGGACCCAGTGCCGCTCGGGCGCTGCTCCATGGCGCGGAGGCGAGGTCTTACGTACCGATCCCCTTCGTCTGGTCGGATCAGTTCGACGTGAAGCTCCAGCTCGCCGGCGACGTTCGCAACCACGAGCTGCAGGCCGTCGTGTGGGGGTCGCTCGAGGAGCGACGCTTCACGCTGCTCTGCGGGAGAGGCGGACGTCTGACCGGCGTGCTCTGCTTCAACCGGTCACGCGACTGCATGCGCTACCGCGCCCTGATCGAGGCCGGGTGCAGCTGGGAAGAGGCTCTGGCGCACGCCGTGGAGAGCTCCTGATGCTCGTGGTGAGCTCGAGGATGCGGATTCCCCTTCGTGAGCTCCGCTTTCGCTTCTCGCGCAGCTCGGGCCCCGGGGGGCAGAACGTGAACAAGCTATCGACACGCGCCACCTTGCAGTGGAATCTCGAGCGGAGCGCGAACCTGCCGTCCGCGGTCCGAGAGCGGTTCAAGGTCCGCTACGGGACCCGCATCCGTGCGGACGGTGTGCTCGTTCTCAGCAGCCAGCGCTTCCGCGACCAGGGGCGAAACGTTGCGGACTGCCTCGAGAAGCTGCGCGAGATGCTGGCCTCGGTCGAGCGACCACCGCGTCGGCGCAAGGCCACGCGCCCGACACGCAGCGCCGTGGAACGGCGTCTCCGCGAGAAACGCCACCGCTCGCGAGCGAAGCGGCGGCGACGTCGTCCCGGGCCCGACGAGGACTGAGAGCCCTCAGAAGCTGTACTTGGCGCTCAGGTAGAGCCGGTCGTTGTTCTTGATCCCGGAGAACGTGGGAAGCTCGCCCCCGATGTAGAGCACCAGACCGAAGCCGATGTTCAACGCGGGGCGTAGCTCGTAGTCGAAGGCGAAGCGAAGAAAGCCGCCATCGCGCGCCCACGCATCCACGACCAACGCCAGGAAGGTGAAGTCGAGGCGCTCGTTCATGAACGTGGCGGAGTAGCGCAGGGTCGTCTCGACTTGATCGCGCTGCGCCACCAGGGGGGCGGCGCCGAGCAGGCTCACGAAGGAGGACGGGAGCCCGAAGCTGCGGTGGAACGATGCCAGATGGCGGCGTGCCACCTCGACGGTGAGCGTCTGATCCGTGAATCCTGCGTATTCGACCCCGACCAGCACGTCGTAGCGCGAGCTGCGGGGGTCCTCGAAGCCGGGCACGGGAACGTCCGACTCGAAGAAGCGAACGCCGTGAATGTACGCGGCCTCGCTCTTGAGCAGCCAGTTGCCCAGCGCCAGATTGGCGGAGGATCCCACGAGGGTGAGCCGCGCGTGACGGAGCACGATCGCGGGAGGCAGAAGCGAGATCAGGGCGACGTGCCCCTGATCGTCGAAGTAACGCGCCCAATGCAGCGAGAAGTCCCAGCCGCTGAAGACACCGGTCAAAGCCGCCGCCCACTCCGTGCCGCTTCCCCCGTTTCCCGGAATCTCCTCGCCGGGCGGCTCGAACGAGAAAGGATAGAACTCACTCCCGAAGGCGGGGTTCTTGTCGAAGCGCGTCTCGTGGACGGCGATGCCGGTGAGCTGCCAGCGACCGAAGTAGCCGTCGAGTCGCGTCATCGTGACGGGCAGGCGCAGGTCCTCGATGTCGACGAGGCCGGGCTCGCGGTTGTCGAGGGGATTGAGGACGTCTAGAATCCGCAGCGTTTCGGAGCGTCCCCAGTTCACGATCTGTCGACCGAAGCGGAGGTCGAGCCGGGGATGCAGGGCTCCCGCCACCCAGAGCTCCTGAAACTCGAGGTCCGTCTCGTGGTCCTCCAGGGTGCGGCCACGAAAGTCGCTGCGGCCCTGCATCGCATAGGCCCAGTCGTGAAAACCCTTCCCCTGGATGCGGGCTCGCCAGTCGTGGGGCAGGCTCAGGTCGAGCTCGAGGGAGAGCTGAGTCCTCGCGACCGCGATGCCCTCGTAATTGACCCGCCCCGGATCGGGTGCGTCGCGTCGGTAGTTGTAGGAGAGCTGGGCGCTCAGCGCGCCGTCCAGATCCCAGCTCCTCGGCGCCGTGGGGGGCTGGACGCGCTCCGGTTCGACGGCCTCCTCCTCCTCCTCTTCCTCGAAGCCCTCGAGCACGTCCTCAAGCTCGTCCGCTGGGGCTCCCGCGGGCCCGCCGAGCAGGAGCAGCAGCGCCAGCCAGAGGGGCATCAGAGCCCCTTTTCGAGCTTCCGGATGGTAAACAGGTCCTTGTCCAGACCCTGATTGAAGCGGACGTTGGTCGAGCGCAGCACAGTCTTGTGGAGGGTCTTCTTGCCCTTCTTCGTGGTCATGTGCATCTCCGTCGGTACCCAGATTCCATCGATCTGCTCGAGCTTCTTCACGTCGAAGTAGCGCAGCTTCCCTCCCTTTTTCAGCCAGTGCAGGGCGCGGATGACCACCTGGTTGTCCTGGCGCACCCAGAAGATCGACTTCTCGTACCCGGTCCCGTCAATCTCCTCCTGCGTCCGGGGGATGGCCTCGATCTGCCAGACCCCGACGCCGTTGATCTCGCCCTCCTTCATCAGGCGGAAGTCGTAGCGCTCCAGCTCGCGCTCCGTCATGTCCGAGTAGTTGAAGTCCGATCCCATGAAGCTTCCGCTCTTGTCGCTCGAGGCGATCCGCTTGGTCTTGCGCAGCGCGGGAAGATAGAGCCACTGGTCGTCGTCGCGATCCGCGTCGTCGTAGTCGTAGGTCAGGAATCCCGTGTCCTTCACGTCCGCTGGCGAGATGAAGAACATCAGCGTGTGACGATCCTCCCCCACGTCCTTCGAGAAGCTGCGGAGCATGCGAATCCTGCGGTTGCCCTTCTTGTCGATCAGGATCATCTCCATGTCCTGCGTCGCGTCGTCGCCATCGTCCCGGTCCTCGACGGCCTGCATGATCCGGCGCGCCTCCGGATCATCCGCGGGCGCACTGAGCGGGAGCAGCAGGATCAGCCCGATCAGCGTGGCTCGAAGCCCGTGTGGCGTGCGGCGGCTCCGTCGTGCGCCCGTGAGCCCACGGTCGGCCCAACGCATCGGCTGTGCTGCCGCGCGAGCGCGGTGACGCTCACGTCGGTCGTCGTGGCGGGGCGGCGTGAGTCTCATCGGAGGGCTCCTCTGCATGAAGGTCCAGGACCGAGCCATGGGGGTTGAGGGGTTCGGTGTCTCCCCAACGGTCGGGTGCCGTCTTGGGGCGGTGAGCTGTGCGGGGCTCGGTCGTGTCCGTCCTTTGTGCGTATAATCGCTCCTCTCGTCAAGCGGGGGTGTGCGCATCGGGGTCGCGTCCTTTGCGGGCGGCCCTGTCTTCTTGAACCACAGCGGAGAAGAACGTTGGAGACGCGAAAGGTCGACGTGGCGGTCATCGGGGCCGGCACGGCGGGACTGGGAGCGCGGCGGGAGGCCGAGAAGCAGGGCGCCGAGGTCGTCCTGATCGAGTCGGGACCCTACGGGACGACCTGCGCCCGCGTCGGGTGCATGCCTTCGAAGCTTCTGATCGCTGCGGCGGAGCGGGCCCACGAGATCGCTGGGGCCGAGCGCTTCGGCCTCGAGCTCTCCGCCGCCCCTCGCGTCGACGGCGCCGCCGTACTCGCCCGCGTGCGCCGGGAGCGAGATCGATTCGTGGGCTTCGTCGTGCGCGACACCGAGGCCCTGCCAGTCGAGCAGCGGCTGCGAGGCCGGGCACGCTTCGTGGGGCCCACGTCGCTGCGGGTGGGGGACGGGGTGCGCGTGGAGGCGCGTGCGGTCGTGGTCGCTACGGGTACGCGGCCGCAGCTGCCCCCGGAGCTCGATGCCGTGCGCGAGCGAGTGCTGGTCAACGACGACGTCTTCGAGCTCGACGAACTGCCGGGCTCCGTCGCGGTCCTGGGGCTCGGAATCATCGGCCTGGAGCTCGGGCAGGCCCTGCACAGGCTCGGCGTTCGCGTGCGTCTGTTCGGCCGCTCGGGGAGGGTCGGCCCCTGCACCGATCCGGTTGTGCTGGAGTCCGTGCGCCGCGCGCTCGGCGCCGCGCGCGCGCGCCAACCGCGAGCCCGCGTCGAGTTCTCCCCGGAAGGAGATCGGGGCGTGCGCCTGCGCTGGCAGGCGGAAGGCGGCGGGAGCGGTGAGGAGGTCTTCGACCACGTGCTGGCCGCCGCAGGACGTGTTGCGAATCTGGACGCGCTCGCCCTCGACCGTGCCGGCGTTCCCTTGACCGATGACGGCCGGCCGATGCTGGACCCCCGCACGCTGCAGTGTGGCGAGACGCCCGTGTTCATGGCCGGGGACGTGACGGGCGCTCGTGCGCTGCTGCATGAGGCGGCGGACGAGGGACGCATCGCGGGCTTCAACGCGGCTCGCTTTCCCGACGTGATCGCGCACCGTCGACGGGTCCCCCTCTCCATCGTCTTCACCGATCCACAGATCGCGCTTGTCGGACGACGCCACGCAGAGCTGAATCCCGAGGCCGTGGCGATCGGTGAGGTCGACTACGGGGATCAGGGCCGAGCCCGCGTGATGGCCCGGAACGTCGGGCGAGTGCGGATCTATGCGCGCCGCGAGGACGGGGTGCTGCTCGGGGCCGAGATGTTCGGGCCGCACGTGGAGCACACCGCACACCTGCTGGCCTGGGTCGTCCAGCTCGGCCTCAGCGTGGACCGCGTGCTGGAGCTGCCCTTCTACCATCCCGTGCTCGAGGAGGGTCTGCGCAGCGCGCTCCGTGACCTCGCGGCGAGGCTTCGCTTCGCCCCGAGACCCTGTGCGGGCGACCTCGACTGTGGCCCCGGGGCCTGACGGTCCCCTGGAGGCCCCGGGCGGCTCCCGAGCTGAACCCCGAAGCGGCGGCGTCGCGCTGAGGCTGCCCGATGGGTCGCGCCGCCGTCGCGTGTACGGCCTCGCCTTTCCGATCATCGGCGGGATGATCTCGCAGAACGTGCTGAATCTCGTGGACACCGCGATGGTGGGTGTGCTCGGCGATGAGGCGCTCGCGGCCGTGGGGATGGGGAGCTTCCTGAACTTCATGGCAGGGGCTTTCGTGACCGGAATGGCTGCGGGGGTGCAGGCCATGTCCGCGCACTGGCGCGGTGCGGGACGCAGCGAGGAGACGGCCCTTCCGCTGACGGCCGCCCTGCTGCTCGCCTGTGGCTTCGCGCTCCCTGCCGCGTTCATCCTGATCGGCTTGGCGCCGTCGGCCTACGGCCTCCTCGGTCTCTCCCCCGAGGTGGCCGTGCTCGGCATTCCGTACCTGCAGATCCGTCTGGTCGCCATGCCCGGTCTGGGGATGAACTTCGCCTTTCGAGGCTACTGGGCGGCGGTCTCCCTGACACGCTTCTACCTGCGCACGCTCCTCGTCATGCACGGGTGCAACATCCTGCTGAACTGGCTGCTCATCTTCGGACGTCTGGGATTTCCGGAGCTGGGGGTCCGGGGCGCCGCGTTGGGCACGACGCTGTCCACCTACCTGGGCACCGCGCTCTACCTCACGCTCGCCCTCCGTCACGCTCGCGCGGCCGGATTCCTGCGCGCTTGGCCCGTGCGCGAGCTGCTCGGCCGCCTGCTGCGACTCTCGCTGCCCGCCGGCCTGCAGAGCTTCGGCTTCGCCACCGGCATGACGGCGCTGTTCTGGATTCTCGGCCGACTCGGTACCGCCGAGCTTGCGGCGGCCAACGTACTCACCAACCTCACGCTGCTGGGGATTCTTCCACTGATCGGCTTCGGGTTGGCCACGGGCTCCCTGGTGGGGCAGGAGCTGGGGCGGGGCGATGTCGCGGCTGCGGAGCGCTGGGGCTGGGAGGTGAGCACCCTGGCGATGCTCGGAATGGGACTGCTGGCGCTGCCGGTCGCCGTCTTTCCCGATGCCGTGCTCGGCCTCTTCCTGCACGAGCCCGCCACGCGCGAGCTGGCGCGCGTCCCCCTGCGGCTGATCGCGAGCCTGCTCGGGCTGGATGCGCTGGGAACCGTGCTGCTTCACGCCCACCTCGGTGCGGGGGACTCGCGACGGGTCATGCTCGTTTCCTTCACCCTGCAATGGGGACTCTTCCTCCCCAGTGCGTTTCTGATTGGCCCGGTGCTCGGACACGGGTTGCTCGAGATCTGGATCGCGAACCTCGCGTATCGCGGGCTTCAGGCTCTCGTCTTCGCGTGCTCCTGGCGGCGGGGAGGCTGGCGCCGGATCCGACTCTGAGTCAGCCGTGTGCTACTCCTTTCGCCTCAGCGGGGAACGGAGCCGATCCCGCAAGGGGGGGAGCGATGAGGCTCGATCACGGTCTGCTGGCCGGGGCTCTCCTGGTCAGCGCGCAGCTGGGCTGCACGGCGGCCGCCGTGGGCGGAGCCGCACTCGCGGGCGCGGGAGCGGTCGCCTATCTGAAGGGCGACGTGAACGTCGTCGAGAACGTCAGCCTCTCGAACGCGTGGCTCGCCACGGAGCAGGCCATGGACGATCTGGATTACACCATCGTGAGTCGCCAGGGCGAGCTCCAGGGAAAGAAGCTCGTCGGCCGCTCGGCGGACGACCGTCGAGTCGAGATCCGTCTCTCGACGCGCGGGCCGCGCGCGACGCAGATCGGAATTCGGGTCGGGATCTTCGGCGATGAAGAGACGGCTTGGAGGATCCTCCGCACCATCCGCCAACGCATGTGAGGGACGCGTGACGCTGCTCGGCCTCGCCGCCGTGCTCGCGATGACCGGGACGCTGCTCTTCCTGCTGCGCCGCGATCAGCGTTTGCGCCGGGCCGCCCGGCGCTCGACGCCCGAGCCGTCGGAAGGGCGGACGCTCTCCGCCCCCGTCGAGGAGACCCTCGACCTCCACGGCTTTGCGCCGGGTGACGTGCTCGCCGCGGTACGCGCGTACCTCGACACGGCGACCGATGCGGGGCTGTGCGAGGTGCGCCTGATCCACGGGAAGGGCCAGGGCGTGCAGCGGGGGAGGGTGCAGGGGCTGCTCTCGGAGCACCCGTGCGTCGAGGACTTCCGTGACGCTCCCCCCCAGCGGGGCGGCTGGGGCGCCACCGTCGTATGGCTGCGGCCCCGCATCCGCAGCTTCAGCCATCCCGATGATCGGAGCAGGCTGCGATGAACGCCGAGAAGAGAGCATGCCGATGCGAGGTGCCGAGCTTCTCCGGGTGCCACTGAACCCCTAGACAGAACTTCCGCTCCGGGTGCTCGAGCGCCTCGATCAGACCATCGTCGGCCCGTGCGGCGACTCGCAGCTCCGGCCCGGGATCCGCCACGCCCTGGTGGTGCAGGCTGTTCACGCGGGTGGCCCCGGGCCCCACGATCCGGGCCAGGTGCGTCCCGGCCACGACCTCGAGCGGGTGGAGCTCGTGCTCACCCAGCGCGTGCGGCCCTCCCTCCGGGCGCTCCCGCTGCAGGTCGTAGAGCAGGGCACCCCCGAGCGCGTGCGCGAGCAGCTGGAGGCCGTAGCAGATTCCGAGCAGTGGAAGGCCGCGCTCCAGAGCGCCCGCCAGGAGCTGCCGGTCGAACTCGAGCTGGGCTGCGGACACCAGGCAGAGGCCGTCGGTCTCGCCACGTCCCGGGGGTGGGAGATCATCCCCGCCCGGGATCAGCAATCCGTCGATGGTGTCGAGGAGCGCGGCCGTCTCGTTCTGGATCGGCAGGTGCAGCGGCGTGCCGCGCGCCTCCGCGACCGCAGCCGCGTAGCCCCAATCCGCGTACAGGTACTCCCGCCCTTCCCGCCAGCGCCCCCCGGCGTCGAGGCAGAGCGGAATTCCGACCCGCGCTCTCACTGGCCGCTCAGCCGCGTGTGGCCTCCACGCTCGGGCGTGCGCCGACGCGAGCGAACCAGTCCGTCAGGTTGCGGAGCTCCGGATCGATCGGCTGGCCCACCTGAGCTCCGAACTCGAGGAAGGCGTAGAGAAAGACGTCCGCGAGCGTGAAGCGCTCCCCGGCGAGAAAGGGCTTGCCGTCCATCAGGCCGTCGAGCCAAGCGAGGTTCTCGCGCGCGATCGCTTTGAGATCGTCCGCGGCCTGAGGGATCGTGTGGATGCGGTCCTTGAAGAGGCTCAGCCCTTCCGCGTAGCGAAAGCCGTTCGCCATCGGCTCCACGACGTTCAGGTCGATACGGCGTGTCCACATTCGCGTGGCGGCGCGCTCCTCCGCCGTGGTGCCGATCAGGGGGGGCTCGGGCTGCTTCTCGTCGAGGTATTCGCAGATTGCCGTGACCTCCGCCAGATGACTGCCGTCGTCGAGCTCGAGGCAGGGAATCTGGCCGGCCGGGTTCTTCTCGGTGTAGGGCGGGCGACGGTTCTCACCCGCCATGAGATCGATCGTGACCCGCGGCACCTCCATCCCCTTCTCGGCGAGAAAGAGGCTGACCGTGCGCGGGTTGGGACCGAGTCCCGTGTAGAGTCTCATCGACGTCTCCTCTCGCGACCTGTGGGCCGCTGCGTATCCAGTTCGATCCATCCTAACCGAAATCCCCAGCGCTGGATGGCACGCGCCCGTCCACCGGATCGACCCGTGCCGCGTCCGAGGCGTATACTGCCTCGATGGGAAGGCAGCCCGCAGCGGCCCGGAGCGGACCCGGATGCCACGCGCTCGCACTGCTGGCCCTGCTGCTGACCCCTGCGCTCGAGGCAGAGGCCGTGGGCTGTCGGGCGGTGGCCCCGCGAAGCACGGCCGAGCTCACGGCCCCGGGCCCCTTCGCGGTGGGCGTGACGACACGGACCTTCGTGGACTCCAGCCGACCGACGCCGCCGAACGGAAGCTTCCCGGGTGCGGCCTCGCGAACCCTCGTCACCGAGGTCTGGTACCCGGCGACCGTTCCCGGCCGGGACGCGCCGCCCGAGCCGAGCCTCGCGGCCGTGCCCGTCATCGTCCACAGCCACGGATTTCTGGACAGCCGGCTCGGCGAATCCTTTCTCACCGAGCACCTTGCCAGCCGTGGGTACGTGGTGGCTGCGCCCGACTACCCCCTGAGCCACGGCGGGGCTCCGGGCGGAGCCACGGTGGCGGACGTGCCCGAGCAGCCCGGCGACTGGAGCTTCGTGCTCGACGCTGTGCTCGGAGCCTTCCCGAGCCTGGCCGATCCCGGCCGCGTGGGCGCCAGCGGGCTGTCGCTCGGGGGCCTCACGACGCTGCTCGTCACCTACCACCCAGAGCTTCGCGATCCGCGCATCGGGGCTGCGCTCCCCATGGCTGGACCGGGCTGCTTCTTCGGTCGCCGCTTCTTCCGGACGACGTCCACGCCCCTGCTGGTGCTGCACGGGGACAGCGACCTGATCGTGCCGTTCAAGGAGAACGCGCTGCGCGTTTTCCGCCGCGCACGCGGCCCCAAGCTGCTGGTGCGTCTGCGCGACGGCTCCCACACGGGCTTCTCGGTTTTCGCCCCCCTCTTCGATCCCAGCCAGCATTTCGACGCCATCGGCTGCGCCGCGCTCACGGGCGGTCTCGGGGACGGCATCCCGAGCGATCCGAATGCGAACCCCTTCGAGGCGTTGGGCGGGCGGGAGCAGGGAATCTTGCTCGACCCGCGCCTCTGCCCTCTGCCCTGCGAGGCTCCAGTGCCGGTGACCCCGTCCATGGGCGCGGCACGACACCACGAGCTGACGCGGGCCGTCGCCACGGCCTTCTTCGACGCCTACCTGCGCTCCGACGAGAGCGCGCGCTGCTTTCTGAGATCCGGCCTGGCACGGGAGAGTCCGGACGTCGCCGTGCGTCGGCGCGGCCTGCTGCGGGGTCGCTGAGAGCCGCGCGACGTGGTGGCTCAGCGGCGCTTTCCGCGGCGCTTGTGCTTGCGCTGCGCGCGCCGCTGCTTGCGGCGCAGATCCGCCTTCTGTGCGCGGGCGGTCTTGCGGCCGCCCGCGATCGTCCCCGCTCCGAGACCGGCGAGCGCAGCGGGATCGAGGTCGGGCAGACCGCCGCCCATGAGCTTGCCGAGCCCCGGGACCTTCGAGAGCAGGCCCCCGCCCTGGCCGAGCTGACCCATCATCTTTCGCATCGCGTCGAAGCGTTGCAGCATGGCCGAGAGATCCTCCGGCTGCGTGCCCGAGCCGCGCGCGATGCGTGCGCGCCGGGAGGCATCGATCCGCTCCGGCTGTGCACGCTCCAACGGGGTCATCGAGGTGATCATCGCCTCGATCGGCTTCAGCTCTCCGCCATCGATCTGGGCGCCCTCCGGTATCAGCTCCCCGGCGAAGGGAAGCTTCTCGACCAGCTCCTTCAGGGGCCCCGCGCGCTTGAGCATGCGGAGCTGCGAGAGGAAGTCGTCGAGCGTGAAGCGGCCCTCCAGGAGCCGCTGCGCCTCCTGCTCCGCACGGTCCTCGTCGAGCACCTGCTCGAAGTCCTGCATGAGCCCGACGACGTCGCCCATTCCGAGGATGCGTGAGGCCAGCCCCTCGGGACGGAAGAGCTCGATCCGGTCCGTGGCCTCCCCGGTGGTGAGGAACTGAATCGGCACGCCGGTGGCGCTCCGGATCGCGAGCGCGGCCCCGCCGCGTGCATCTCCGTCGAGCTTGGTCAGGATCAGCCCGTCGATGCGCAGTCGCTCTGCGAAGCCTTGCGCCACGTTCACGGCCTCACGCCCCATCATGGCGTCGCAGACGAGCAGGGTTCGTTCGGGCCGGCTGCGCTCAAAGATCTCGCGGAGCTCCTGCATCAGAGGCTCGTCGATCTGAAGACGTCCCGCGGTGTCCAGGATCACGCTCGTCATGCCGTCCGCGCGGGCCTGCACCAACGCTTCGCTGCAGATCTCGGCCGCGTCGGTTCCCTCGCGCGCGAAAACCGGGACGCCGATCTGCTCCCCGAGCGTGCGGAGCTGGTCGCGGGCCGCCGGGCGTCGCACGTCCGCCGCGACCAGCAGCGGACGTTCCCCGGTCCGGACGAGATGCAGGGCGAGCTTGGCCGCGGTCGAGGTCTTCCCCGTTCCCTGGAGCCCGAGCAGCATGATCACGCGTGTCGTGCTCGCGGGGGCCAGCGGCTCGGGTCGACCCATGAGCTCGACGAGCTCGTCGTAGCAGGCCTTGGTGAAGTGATCGCCGGGGGAGCTCCGCACACGGCGGGATCGCTTGCCCGCGCGGAGCGTGACCTCGGCTCCCTCGCAGCGCTCGCGGACACGCTCCAGGAAGCCCCGCACGATCGTGAGATCGACGTCGGCCTCGAGCAGCGAGAGGCGGATGGCGCGCAGGGCCTCCGCGATGTTCTCCTCGGAGAGGCGTGTCGTCCCGCGCAGCTGGTCGCGCGCCTCCCGGAACCCACGCGTCAACGTCTCGAGCATGGCGGGAGCAAGCTAGCACAGTCGCAGGGGGAGCTCGGCGATTGCGCCGGAAGCCGTCCCTGTGCCAGAGTGTGCCGGGATCGGATGCACGCCGGGGGGGAGATGACCGAGATCGAGGCGCACATCACGGGAACCGTCTTCCGGATCGAGACGTCTTTGGGAGCTGCGGTGAAGCCGGGCGATGTGCTCGTGATCATCGAGTCGATGAAGATGGAGATGCCCGTCGAGGCACCCACCACCGGTGAGGTCCGTGAGATCCGCGTCGAGGAAGGCCAGAGCGTCGAAGAAGGAGACGTGCTCGTCGTCCTCGCGTAGGTCCCGGCCACGGGTATAATCTCCGCGACGTCGTGGCGGGGAGCGGCGGGGAGGAGCGGTGATGGGTCTGCTCGATGGCAAGGTGGCGATCATCACGGGAGCGGGCGGGGGGCTGGGCCGTGAGCACGCGCGGCTGCTCGCGCGCGAGGGCGCCTCGATCGTCGTGAACGATCTGGGCGGGACGCGGGAAGGGGCCGGTGGGAACTCGGCCATGGCCGATCAGGTCGTGGAGGAGATCCGCGCCGCGGGCGGTGAGGCCGTGCCGAACTATGACTCGGTGGCGACGGTGGAAGGGGGCCAGGCTCTGCTGCGAACGGCGCTGGAGAGCTTCGAACGCGTGGACATCCTGGTGAACAACGCGGGCATCCTGCGCGATCGCACGCTGGCCAAGATGGAAGCGGCCGAGTGGGATGCCGTCATCCAGGTCCACCTGCGGGGGACCTACTGCGCCACCCGGCCGGTCTTCCTGCACATGAAGGAGCGCGGCGAGGGGGGCGTGATCGTGAACACGACCTCCACGTCGGGCCTCTTTGGGAACTTCGGGCAGACCAACTACGGGGCGGCCAAGGCGGGCCTTGCCGGGTTCACCCGCTGCCTCGCGCTCGAGGGCAAGAAGTACGGCATCCGTGTCTGGGGGCTGGCCCCGGTCGCCCTCACTCGCATGACCGAGGACCTGCCCGGCTTCGACGACGAGGAGCGCAGGGCGATGCTGGCCCCCGCACGAGTCTCGCCGGCGGTCCTGTACATGGTCAGCGATCTCTCCAAGGATCGGACCGGCCGCATCCTCTTTGCCGGGGGCGGGCGCGTCGCCGAGGTCAAGCTGGTGATGTCCGAGGGGCTGCGGAAGCACGACGGCCTGAGCGCCCAGGACATCGCGGATCATGCCGACGAGATCTTCCTCCCGGATGAGCCGATCAGCTTCTTCTAGCGTCCGGAGCGCAGCGGGCTCGCGCGCGGGGTGAAGGCAGGGGAGGAGCGTATGGCGCAGGCCACCGGAACCGCGACGGACCCAACGGGCACGCCGGCCGCGGTTCCCGTCGAGGCCGACCCCTACACCAGCATGGCGCCCCGCTTTGGGCGGCTCGCTCGCGCATTCGGTGAGCGCTTCTTCTCGGGAATGCGCTTCGATCCGGCGGAGCTCGACACGCTCCGCGCCATCGAGGCGGATGGAGCCGTCGTCTATGTGATGCGCTACAGCTCCCGCCTCGACTACCTGCTCTTTAACTGGCTCTTCCTCGCCAGTGACGTCCGCCTGTCATCGCTCGCGAACGGAATCCGCTTCTACTACTACCGCCCGATCGGCGAGGCGCTGCGTCTGCTCGTCCGTGGGCTCTTCGATCGCGTGCGTCTGGGCCGGCGCGGGATGCGCGCGAGGCAGATCCAACGCATGCGCCAGATCCTGCGCGATGGCGGCTCTCTCTTTCTTTTCCTGCGCACCGCGAAGATGGGTCAGGAGCTGCGCTCACGGCGGGGTCGGATTGCCTCGGGGCAGTCCGAGCTGGACTATCTGCGCGAGATCGTCGACGCCTGCTTCGACGAGCCGATCCGCGTCTCGCTGGTTCCGCTGGCTCTCTTCTGGCGGCGTGGTACGCGGCCCGATCGACGCTACCTCAACGTCTTCTACGGGGCCCCAGCTCGGCCGACCGACACGGGCAAGATGATTTCGTTCCTGTGGAACTACCGAAGCCTGGCGGTTCGCGTCGGGACGCCGATCGATCTGCGCGCCTTTGTGGACCAGCGAGGCGATCAGGGCCGCGTGCGGGTGGTCAAGCAGGTTCGGCGTGCGGTGATGATCTTCTTGCGCCGCGAGGAGAAGCCGGTCGCCGGTCCGGCGCTCCGCCTGCTCGACAAGGTGGAGGAGGTCGTCCTCGGCGATCCCGAGGTGCAGCGCGCCATCGAGGAGGCGGCCTCCGGGCGTGCCTCGCGCGCCCGGGCCGAGGCGCGCGCGCGCCGTCTGCTCCGTCAGATCGCGGCTCGCCAGAACGGCACGGCACTCGCGATCCTGGATCTGATCGTCGGCTGGATGTTCGAGCGGCTCTTCGGCCGTGTCGAGGTGCACGGGCTCGAGCGCACGATCGAGGCGGCCAAGCTCCATCCGCTCATCATGGTGCCCAGTCACCGCAGCCACTTCGACTATCTGATCCTGTCCTGGCTCTTCTACGAGCACCACCTGGTGCCGCCCCACGTCGCGGCCGGTATCAACCTCGCGTTCTGGCCGCTCGGGCCCATCCTGCGCCGGGCCGGCGCCTTCTTCCTGCGCCGCAGCTTCGACGGCGATCGGCTCTACGCGGCGGTCTTCCGCTCCTATGTGCGGATGCTGATCAAAGACGGGGCCACGCAGGAGTTCTTCATCGAGGGCACGCGGTCACGGACGGGCAAGACGCTGCGCCCCCGCCTGGGCATGCTGGGGATGATCGTCGAAGCCTTCGCGCGAGGTGTGCGGCGCGACGTGTTTCTGGTTCCCGTGGGCTTCACGTACGAGCGGCTCGTGGAGGAGGGCGCCATCAGCGAGGAGCGCAAGGGAGCCCAGAAGAAGGGAGAGAGCCTGCTCGCGCTGCTGCGCGCACGGCGCATCTTCCGTCATCGCTTTGGCAGCGTCGTCGTGCGCTTCGGCGAGCCGATCTCGCTGGCGCAGGCGCTGGGGCCCGATCGTGGCGAGGCCGATTCGGGAGATCCGCTTCAGCTCGCTGAGCGCAAGCGTGTCACGGAGCGGCTGGGCTACCAGCTCTGCCGGCGCATCAACGACCTGGTTACGGCGGGGCGCTCAGCCGTGTCCTCGGCGGCCCTGCTCGCCTACCCCGGCGAGGGTGTTCGCGAGAACGAGTTCTGCCGTCGGGTCGAGGAGACGGTGGGGATTCTGAGGCTGCTGGGGATGCCACTCTCCGATGCGTTGGAGCGCGCGCTGGAGCGCGATCATCCCGAAGCCGCGCTCGATCTTCTGCTCCAGAGCGGCCTGGTCGAGCGCCGCGTGAGCCGCACCGGAGACCTGCTGCACTTCAAACGCGAGGTTCGCGACCGGCTCGACCTCTACCGCGCCACGCTGATGCCGCGCCTGATCTGGGCCTCGGTCCTGGCGCTCGGGCTGCGCGGGGGAGGGAGCCGCAAGGAGGTCCTTGAGTCGGCCAACTCCACGCTCGAGCTGCTCCGGCTCGAGTACTTTCCGCCGGAGGCCGTCGAGGAGCGCTGGGCGCGCTTCGAGCGACTGCTCGGGCACTTCGGCCGGCGCGGCTGGCTGCGCGAGGCGGAGGGGGACAGCCTCGAGCTAGGTGATGCCGGGCTGCATTGGGTGGGCTACCTGGCGGCACAGCCCGCGCCGCTGGTCGAGGCCTATGGCGCGTGTTTCCTGCTCGTGGAGGCCCTGGAGGGCTCCGGGCGCCAGCGAGAGCTGATCGACGCCACCTTGACCTCGTTGCGTGAGCAGCTGATGCTCGGCGAGGCGCACCACCCGGAAGCGATCGCCCCGACCACGATCGCGAACGCTCTCGCGCTCCTGCTCGCCGAGAAGGTGCTCGTCTGCGAGGGAAACCCCAACCAGGCGACGGCGATCTTTCGGCCCGGACCGCGCTGGTCGCACCTGTCGGAGCTGCGACACCTTGTGGCGCGAGCCCTCGGGAGCCGATAAGCTCGGCAGCTTCCGGTTCACGAGGACGCAGATGGCTCTTGGCGCGGCCCGCAGCTCCCGCACCCGCAACGTGCTTCGCCTGGGCTTTCCCAAAGGATCGCTCCAGGACGCCATGGCTGCGCTCTTCGAGCGCGCGGGCTACCCAATCCGTTTTCCGGAGCGCTCGTACTACCCGCAGAGCGACGACCCGGAGATCGAGTGCGTGCTCATCCGCGCCCAGGAGATGGCACGCTACGTCAGCGACGGAGTGCTCGACGCTGGCGTCACGGGCAAGGACTGGATCGTCGAGACGCGCGCGCGTGTCGTCGAGCTGGCCGACCTCAAGTACTCCAAGCAGTCCTTCCGTCCGGTGCGCTGGGTGTTGGCCGTTCCCGAGCGCTCCAAGGTCCGAAAGCCCCAGGATCTCGAAGGGGGTCGGATCGCCACCGAGGCGGTCGGACTGACGCGGCGCTGGCTGAAAGAGCAGGGGGTCACGGCGCGTGTCGAGTTTTCATGGGGCGCCACCGAGGTCAAGCCGCCTCTGCTGGCCGACGCGATCGTCGAGGTCACCGAGACAGGGAGCTCGCTGCGCGCGAACGGGCTTCGCATCGTGTCGACGCTGATGGAGAGCACGCCTCGTCTGATCGCCAGCCGCGAGGCCGCGCGCGACCCGTGGAAGCGGCGCAAGCTCGACCGGATGGCCCTGCTGCTCGTCGGCGCGATCGAGGCGGCCGGGAGGGTGAACCTCATGCTCAACGTCTCCAGGACCCGGCTGCAGAAGGTGCTGGAGCTGCTCCCCGCGCTCTCGTCCCCGACCGTGGCTCCGCTGGCGGACGGCAAGATGGTCGCGGTCAATACGATCATCGACGAGCGCATCGTTCGCGAGCTGATCCCCGACCTCAAGGAGGCCGGAGCGAGCGGGATCGTCGAGTCCCCCCTCAGCAAGATCATCTACTGAGGTGGGGCTGGGCTCGGACTGCTAGCGGGCGGTCTCGCGCAGGCCGCTGGCCTCCCACTCCTTGGAGAGCTGGCGAAGCTTGCGGCTGAACTCGGGGAACTCGTCGTCGAAGGAGAGGATGATCTCCGTGGTGCGCGGAATGTCGTCGCCGGAGAGGAGCCCGCGGTAGCGGTTCAGGTTGGCCAGGATGGCCTCGGCGACCTTGAGTGCGCGCTTCTCGGTCTTGATCAGGGGGCTCTGCAAGGTGTAGACGTTGTTGCGGCCCCAGAGGCTCTCGTCGCGCACGATCGCGATCTCGCGGTAGATCCCGTGGACGGGATCGAAGTTGTACTCGACCCGGACCTCCTTGAAGATGTCGGAGTTGCCGGTGTAGAAGCCGCGCTCCTTCTCCACCTTTCCGAGCTGACGGCAACGCGGACAGTAGAACGTATCGCCATGGTTGAGCAGGAACACGCCCTTGGCGTAGTCCTCACACTCGGTGTTCTCGCAGTAGCCCACGCCCCTCTTCATCCGTGCCATCTGTGTTGACCTCCCGAGGTCGTCTGAGTTGCCGGTCCGGCGCCTGCCACCTCCGGGCGGTCGCCGCGGGCTCGATTGTCTCGCCCGGATCCATGCGCTCCTGAGGAGCCTCCGGAGAAGCGCCATCCCACCCCCCGCGCGGTCCTGCAGTCCCGACGCCGCACTCCGAATGGACGATTCATGGTCCAAGTTCTGTGCCAGCTTCACGCGTCCGACCGCGCTTTCCTCCGGCTCTCGGCCGTCTACGGTGCCTGCTGCGCCCCGCCCTCGCCTCGCTGGGGATCGACCGCGCCTGGCTGTGGGGGGCAGGGCTCCGAGAAACGGAAGCGGGCTGCCCTCCCTTCACCGCCGCGGGACCGATGCGCCCCCGAGCTGCCGGCGCCCGGTCCCCGCCTGCTCCGGTGTGGAACCCGTCCACGGGGGGGCCGGGGTCGCTCAGAGCTCGCCAGGACATCCGATGGAGTGCGAAGTCGCAGCAGCGACACCCAAGCCGGATTTATCCCGAACGCGCGCGCCTTGTCAACTCCCGGTCGTCGCGGAGACCCGTAGGACCGCGAGAATGCACGGGTTGATCGCCCCTGTGCGGCGGGCCAGAGCGTCGTACGCCACGCTCCGCCCGAGCAGATGCGCGCCGCGCTTGCCCAGGAGACCGACCCGCCACCGGGTCTCGGGCAGGCTCTAACGCGCCTCGGGGCTCGAGAGCTCGCTGCGGAGGCGCTGGGCGCGTCGGCGGAGGTGCAGCGCGTAGCTGCCGAGGGTCAGCAGCACGATTGCATAGGCGGCGATGAGGTAGCTCATGTGGCCCGGACCTCCACCGCGGCCTCGAGGCGCGCCAGTTCGAGCCTGCGCGCCACCAGGTAGCCGAACACGAGCACGAAAGCGGCCAGGCCCGAGAGCAGTGTCCAGGTCATCGCCGGAGGTAGACCCTCCCGAACCGGGCTGCTCGGGTGCAGTGTGCTTCCCCGTGCGAGGTCCACGGCGTAGTACACGAACGGGATCGCTGCCGTGCCGACGATGCCATAGATCGACGCGAAGGTCCGGGCCGTGTCGCTCCCGAATGCGAACTCCCGTAGAAAGAGATACGCCACGTAGATGAACCAGAGCACGAGGGTGGAGGTGAGCCGCAGGTCCCACACCCACCAGTGCCCCCAGACCGGCTTGGCCCAGATCGGCCCCGTCACGACAATGAGGCTGCAGAAGATCACCCCCACCTCGGCCCCCGACAGGGCGAGCCGGTCCCATTGCGATCGGCGCGTGCGGAGATAGCCGATCCCGCCGAGCGCCGTGAGCAGGAACCCGAGGTAGGCGGGCAGGACGCAGGGCACGTGGACGTAGAAGATCTTTTGGACGATCCCCTGCACCCGCTCCACCGGTGCCAGGAAGACCACCATCCCCAGCCAGGCACCGATCGCGATCAGTGCGAGCAGGCCCAGAATCCGTGCTGAGCGGACGATGCGCTCCTCCACGCTAGTCCTCCATCAGATAGTCGAAGACGAAGTATGTGAGCAGGATGAAGACCCAGTCATAAAGAGCCAGGTATCCAAAGCTCACGGGATCACCCGCCAGCGCGGCCGCGGTCATGCGGGAGGCCAAGACGAGCACCGGGAGGATAAGCGGAAACAGCAGCAGGGGCAGCAGGAATTCTCGGAAACGTGCGGAGCTGGCCATCGCGGAGAGCAACGTCCCGACGCCGGCGAGGCCTCCGGCCCCCAGGGCACCGATCCCCAGCACCGTGAGGATGGCGCCGCTCCAGGACACGTCGAGGAAGACCGCACAGAGCAGCCCCGTCCACAGCTCGATCACCAGCAACGTCAGCCAGTTGGCGGCGACCTTTCCCAAGCCCACCCAGCCGCGGTCGCCCGGTGCCTGGGCCAGCAGGATCCGCGCGCCGTCCTCGTTCTCGGCCTGGAAGGATCGTCCCAGTCCGAGCAGCGACGTGAACAGAAACACGATCCAGACGAGCGCGGGGATCCAGGCCCGCGTGCGCGCGTCGACATCGGGCAGGACGATGCTGAGCAGGACGATGACGAGCGCGGCGAAGACGAGCATGTGGCCCATGCGGTCCCGGCTGCGCAGGTCGAGCAGCAAATCCTTCCGCAGCACCGCGACCGCGACCCGGGGGCCGGTCATGGGTGCTCGAAGGGGGTGTGCGCGAGCTGGACCCCGTCGCTCAGGTGCAGCTCGGCGTCGAAGAGCTCCTTGCCCTCCGCGGGGGCGTGGGCCACGACGAGCGCCGTCCTTCCCTTCTGCCGGTAGCGGCCGAGCAGCTCGTTCAGCTTGCGGGAGGCGTCGCGATCAAGCCCGTTCCAGGGCTCGTCCAGAAGCAGCAGCTCGGGATCGGTCAGCAGGGCACGGGCCAGACCACAGCGGCGCCGGAAGCCCAGCGACAGCGTGCGCACCCGCCGCGCCGAGATTGGCTCGAGCTCCAACGACTCGATGATCTGACCCACGCGGTCGGGACCCAGCGCGTGAAGCCTCGCGCAGAACTCGAGGTTTTCCCGGAGCGTGAGATCACCGTAGAGCCCGGGCTCTGCACTCAGATAGCCGACCTCGCCCCGGTGCGGAGCGCTCTCGCGTCGGAAGGGGTCGCGGCCCAGCACACGTACGGCTCCCCGCGTGGGTCGCGTGAGCCCCGCCAGTATGCGCAGCAGCGTGCTTTTGCCCGCGCCGTTGGGACCCGAGACGAGTGTCAGGGTGCCGCCCGGGATGGTGGCGGAGATTCCCTGGAGCGCGCGAACGGGGCCGAAGTGCTTCTCGAGATCCGTGATCTCGATCGCCGTCACAGGGCGCATCCGCAAGCGCTACAGAAGCGGTCGCCCGGTCTCGGTCGGCTCCCGCACTTGCACTTCGCGGGTGTCTCCTCGCGAGCTGCGGTCCCGTGCTGGCCGAGCGCCCGCAGCGCCTCGCGTTTGAGATCTCGACGCAGCCGATCACGGTCCTTCACCGATAGCTTGCCCGTCTCGAAGTCGTGCTCCAGGTCGGCGAGCGCGGCCAGCAGCGCCTGGCGCTCGGGGCGTTCCTCGGCGGAGCTCTCGTTCGCGGCCTCGGCCGTCGTCTCGGTCACCGGACGGAACACCCAGAGCAGCGAGCCTCCAGTGAGCAGCGCGAAGAGGAGCGCCTGGGCCCAGCTCGGGGGCGGCCGTCGGGGGGGCAGCGCAGCGACCCGCAGCGGCAGCCGCAGCCCAGCGGGCAGATCGAAGCCGAAGTAGCGCTGGTAGATCTCGTCGCCGTTGCGGGTGGGGCGCGCCGGGTGGAGAGGACCGGCATCGATCTCGACGCCGAAGTCCTTGACGTACACGTCCAGCGTCTCGATCGGCCCGGTCAGGACCAGCACGCTGTCGAGGTGGATTCGCGCGTCGGGGAGGTCGTAGGAGAGGCGCAGCTCGCGCAGCCCGGGATAGATCGGGCCTCGCATTTCGAGGGTGTTTTCTTCGACGCGCGTGCCCGCGCCGCGCAGCCCGAAGGGGGTCTGCACCGAGCCGTGGCCCGCGACCAGGGGCACACGCACGATCGGGTCCTCGTCCTCGCCGCGCAGGACCACGCGTGCCGTCGGGTTCTCGACGACCACGGTCTGGATCGCACGGAACTGATCCGCCTCGCGATCCAGGACGAGCCGGAGCTCCTTGATCCGAACGCCCGCGGCATCGGGCGAGTGGTCGTAGACCTGGAGGGTCTCGTCGCGCTGCGCGTCTTCCTCGCCTTCCTCGAATTTCACGACCCCGCCCGGAAAGCGGATCCCATCGTAGAGGGTGGACAGCAGATACGCGGCGGGTGCGGGAAGGTCACGCAGCTCGAAGCGCCCCTCGGCGTCACAGCGCCCACGACGCTCGACGGTCTTTCCGGCGCGGTCGATCCCGAGCGCGACGACCTCGAGGTTTGCGACCACCTCGGGTCGCGCGGCGTGGATCACCCGCCCGGTGATCGTGGCTGCCTGCGCCGTGCCGGCCGCGAGGCCCGTGGCCAGCAGCGCGGCGCGGAGCGTGGAGCCGCTGCGGCTCACGCGCTCGGCGCGCTCCGTCGCTCGGGCAGGGGCCAGAGGATGAGCACGTTCCCGAGAGTGAAGACGACGCCACCCAGCCAGATCCAGTTCACGAGCGGGTTTACGTAGACCTTGAGGGCGACGGAGCGGTCGGGCTCCACCCCCACGAGAATCATGTAGAAGTCCTCGGAGAGCGAGCTGATCACGGCCGGCAGCGTCGCCGGCTGCTCCTGCTGAAAGTACATCCGCTTCTCCGGCTGGAGGATTCCGAGGGGTTGACCGCCGCGGTAGAGCGCCACCCGTGCCACCGCACCCGCGAAGTGCGGGTGCTTCACGGGGTAGGTGCGGCGATACTCGACGGTGTAGCCGTCGAGCTGCCAGGTCTCACCGGGCTTCAGCAGCCGGGTCTCCTCGAGGTTGAAGGTCGCGCCGGCAAAGCCCACGAAGAGGAAGACCACCGCGAGGTGGACGATGTATCCGCCGTAGCGCCGCTGGTTCCGACGGATCAACGTGAGAGCCGCACGGACGGGACCCTCTCCGCGCCGCATGCGGGCCCGGATTCCCCGTGTGTACTCCTCGACGATGGTGCCGGTCACGAAGACGCAGAGCGCGCCGAAGGCCACCGGATAGATCTCGCGGACGCCGAGCGCCAGAATCACGCCCACCGCCGCCAGAGCGCTGGACGCCGGCCAGAGAAAGCTCTTGCGCAGATTCACCCAGGTCGCACGTCGCCATGCGATCAGCGGTCCCACACCCGTGAGAATGAGCAGGAAGATGGCGATCGGGCCGGCGTAGCGCTGGAAGAAGGGGGGGCCGATCTGGATCTTGGCTCCGGTGATCGCCTCGGAGAACACGGGGTAGAGGGTCCCGAAGAAGACGATCGAGAGCAGGCCCAGGAAGGCCCAGTTGTTGAGCAGAAAGCTCGCCTCTCGCGAGACGATCGAGTCCAGCCGATTCTCGCTGCGGAGCTGGGGCACGCGCCGGATCAGGAGCGCGGCGTAGATCACGCCCAGCACCACGACGTAGCTCAGGAAGATGTACCCGAACCAGCCGGCGTTGGCGAAGCTGTGAACCGACTGCACGATGCCGCTCCGCGTGAGAAACGTGCCGAAGAGACAGAGCAGATAGGCCAGGCCGATCAGCACGAGGTTCCAGATCTTCAGCATCCCGCGCTTCTCCTGGATCATCACCGAGTGCAGGTAGGCGGTTCCGGCCAGCCACGGCATGAGCGCGGAGTTCTCCACCGGGTCCCAAGCCCAGTAGCCGCCCCAGCCGAGAACCTCGTAGGCCCAGCGCCCGCCGAGCATCAGCCCCACCCCCAGGAAGGCCCAGGCCGTCACGCTCCAGCGTCGGGTCGCCCGGAACCAGCTCGTTCCGACCTCGCCCGTGATCAGAGCGGCCATCGCGAACGCAAAGGGCACGACGAAGCCCACGAACCCGACGTAGAGGATCGGGGGGTGGATCAGCATCGCCGGGTGCTGGAGCAGGGGGTTCAGGCCGCGTCCGTTGGAGGCGAGCTGGTCGGGTGTAAGAGGCTCGAAGGGATTGGTGAGGAAGCAGACGAGCGCGGTGAAGAAGCACACATTGCCCATCAGCACGACGATCACCCAGGGGATGAGGCGCCGGTTGCGCGCGCGGTTCTGGTACACGGCCAGTGCGCTCAGAAACGAGGCCATCCAGCCCCAGAGCAGGAGCGAGCCGGCCTGCCCGCCCCAGAGCGCCGTCAGCTTGAAGACCCAGGGCTGCTCACGGGTCGAGTTCTGGGCGACGAAGCTCAGGTCGAAGCGGTCCGCCAGCAGCGCGATCTCCAGGCCCAACATGCTGAGCGAGAGCAGAGCGCAGACGCCCAGGACCGCACGCTCCGCGCTGCGCACCCAGGTCGGTGCCTGCCTCCGCGCACCGTAGATCGCGGCTGCGATCGCGTAGACCGCGACAAGCAGCGCCAGATAGAGCGACTGATCGCCCAGCCGAACCCAGATCTCGCTCATCGCCCCAGACCCCCGGAAGGGGACACTAGGCCTCCTCGCCGGGACGCGCCTCGTACTTGGAGGGGCACTTCGCCATCACGCGATCGGCCAGGAATCGGCCCTCTTCGAAGCGTCCCTCGACCACGACCTCGGCGCCGTCCTTGAACAGGTCGGGAATGTCCAGGCCGAGCAGCCGAACCTCGAGCTCGTGGCCCGGATCGGCGTCGTCGCGGATCCGGAAGTCCACGTGGCCGGCCGCCAGATCCTTGTGGATCGATCCGCTGACGACGAACCCGTGCACACGTGAGCTGCGCAAGCTCACCGGGGTGGCGGCTGGAGCCTGGCCGAGGAACGACGAGACGCTCTCGTAGTACTGGAAGGTCCCCGTCCCCGGTGCGCGCGTCGCCACGAGCCAGACCACGCCTGCGAATACGCTGACGACGCCGACAGCGATCTGTACGCCTTTGCTCATTCTCGACTACCCGGGCGGCGCTGCGCCGAGTGCGCTCGCCACCCTCCATGTCTCCCGCTCCGGTCGGGATCCCCTCGGAGGGCCGGTGGGGCCCCTTCCGTCCGTCGGTCGATGCAGGGCGACAGTTGAGCCCGCGGGGGTGTGGTGCGTTCGCTGCGCGTCAAGCTACCTTCCCCGCCCCAGAGCGTCAAACACGAGGATGCCGTGGAAGCGGAGCTTGCTCATGACGCGGGGAGCGCCGCGGACTTCCCTCGCGACGGGCTCCCCGAGGTCGCCTTCGCGGGCCGCTCGAACGTCGGCAAGTCGAGCCTGATCAATCAGCTTCTGGGGAGACGGCGCTTGGCGCGAACCAGCACGGCGCCGGGAAAAACACGCCGCATCCACTTCTACCGCATCGCCGGTCGGGCGTACCTGGTGGATCTGCCGGGCTACGGCTATGCGCGGGTGGCTCAGAGCGAGCGGCGCACCTGGCGGCCTCTGGTCGAGTCCTACCTGCGAGGGGAACGCGAGACCCTGCGCGGCTGCCTCGTTCTCGTCGACGCCCGCCGCGGGCCCGAGGAGGGGGAGGAGGAGCTGCTCGAGTGGTTGTCGGCCGAGACGATCCCCGCGCGCCTGCTGCTGACCAAGAGCGACAAGCTTCCGCGTGGCGAGCGCGTCCGATGCGCGAGCGAGCTGCGGATGCGTCTGAAGCCGAGGGGGGTGGAGGTGGCGGCCGTCTCGAGTCGCACAGGGGAGGGGATCGCGCAGCCCGCGGGATGGATCGCGGAGTGGACGGGCCTCGCGCTCCACCGCGCGGATGGGAGCGGCTTCAGCGCCTGAACAGATCCCGGTGTGGGTCGCGGAGCAGGTCGCGGAGCGATCCCTTGCCCTCGGGCCGCACGCCCTCGATCCAGACGGCGGGGTGGCCCGCGGCCTTCTCCATCAGCAGGCCCGCCGCTGCGGCGAGCTGGTCGGCCTCGGCCATGATCGTCACACGGAGGCTGCGCCCTTGGCGGTCACGTTCGCCCCGTTGATCCCGGAGAGGGGCCATCCCCGCTACTCCGATGGCGACATCGAGCAGCCCCTCGCGCCAGGGGCGACCGAAGGTATCGGTCACGATCACGGCCCGACCGGGACCGAGCCGGCTGCGGATCCGCTCGGCGGATGCGTCGGGGTCGAGGGGCAGGAGCACGGCCGTGTCGGCCTCCGGTGCGTTGGACAGATCCACTCCCGCGTTGGCACAGATCAGCCCGTGGTGCGTCTCGCAGATGAGCAGTCCGGGGGCGACGCGCAGAAGCTCCCGGCTCTCGCGCAGGATCAGCTCCACCACGCGGGGATCCCGTCCGATCTGCTCGGCCAGCTCCGAGGCCCGCCCAGAGGGCTCCACCGCTCCAAGGGGTACGAAGCGACCCTCGGCCTTGGAGACGACCTTCTGGGCCACCGCAAGTACGCCGGGGCCGGCCGGTACACGCTCGGCGAGCAGCCGCGGCAGGTCGTCGCCCGGATAGATCTCTGGGAGACCCTCGAGGACGTGCATCGAGAGTGACCGGCTCAGCGGGAGAGCTCCTCGAGGAGGGCGCGCGTTCGGCAGTCCCGGCCGTTCTCGAGCAGCCGGAGGGCGTCCTCGGGCGTGTCGAGGTCGAGCAGCCCGTGGCCCTGGTGGCTCGTGAGGGTGAGCACGTCGAGGCCGCGGCGGGTGGCCTCACGGGCGTGCACGAGGGCGCTTCCCGGTCCGAAGCAGGCCGGGATCGCCTGGGGAGGGCGGCGCAGCATCAGGGCGGTGCCCCCATCCCGGGAGGGGGCGATCACGACCGCGTGCTTGCTTCCCGCCTCGACCACCGCGTCCACGTCCTGCGCACGCAGCAGCGGAAGGTCGCCGAGCACGACCAGCGACGCCTGGCAGCCCTCGCGGAGGAGCTCGAGCTCCGCCTCGTCGATGGCGGCGTTCAGGCCGGGATCCGGCTGGCGCAGGCGGACCTCCGCGCCGCCGGCCTGGGCCACCCGGGCCACGGCCACGTCGTCGGTCAGCACGATGCGGCGTTGCAGTCGGTCTGCCGCCCCGAGCGCGTCGAGCACGTCGCGAAGCATGGCGCGGCCGAGCCGTTCGACGTCCGCGTCCGCGTACCGAGTGCGCAGCCTCCGCTTGGCGCGCGTGAAGGCCTTGAAGGGCACGAGCGCCACGGCCTTCATCGCAGCTCCTCCGAGAGCTTCATCACATCAGCTGCAAGCTCCCGCGAGACCCTCAAGTCTTGCATGAGGGTCTGCCGGGCCCGCGCCACCACCCCGAGCGCCTCGATGCTCGCGCACTGCCCGGCGTCGGCGCGATCGACGATGAGGCCGGAGAGAATCTCGCGGTAGAGTCGTGCGACGCCGAGCGCCGAGACCTCGCTGCCCATCGCCCGCATCAGGCGGTCCGCTGGGCCCTTCACGGGATGCCCCGCGATGATTGGGCTCACGGCTACGGCCCGGCGTCGCCGCCGCAGGATCTTCTCGATGCCGGGCACGGCTCGGATCGGTCCAACCGAGACGATCGGGTTGCTCGGGCAGATCAGAATGTGCTCGGCGGCCTCCAGCGCCTCGCAGACCCCCGGAGCGGGACGGCTCGCCCGGGCCGCCGACAGATCCACCTGCTCGACGTCGTCCGGTGCACCGTCCCGAACCAGGTACTCCTCGAAGTCGCAATGGCTCCCGTCGCGACGCAGCACGCGCGTGGGCGCGGGATCGTCGCTCATGGGCAGCAGCTCCACCCGCAGCCCGAAGGCCGCCACGATCTCCCGAGTGACCGCGCTCAGCGTGGCCCCCCTGCGCAGCCGAGCGCTGCGGTGGATGTGCGTGGCCAGATCTCGGTCTCCGAGCTGAAACCAGGCGTCGGTCCGCAGCCGACGCAGAGCTTCGAGGCAGTGGAAGCTGTCGGCAGCGATCCCCCAGCCCGTCTCCTCGCGCACGCAGCCCGCGAGCGTGTAGGTGACGATGTCCAGGTCGGGGCAGACCCGCAGGCCGAAGAAGTCGCGGTCGTCCCCGGTGTTGACGATCACGCAGACCCGCTCGGGGGGAACGACCTGGACGAGGCCGCGCAGGAAGCGGGCGGCCCCGACCCCTCCGGCGAGCGCGACGACGGAGCGGGACGACATTTCCGTCAGTCTCCGAGCTTCTCCTCGAGCTCCCGCTCGAGGCGGGGAAGGCGCTCGGCGAGCTCGCGGAGGCGTGGGTCCATCGCAAGATCGGACCCCGCAGGCCGCTCCTCGCTGATCAGCTCCCGAAGCGACTCGCGATCCCGGGCGATCTGGGCGCGGAGCTCGCGGATCTCTGCCGCGCGCTCGGCGGCCGTTGGCGTGGTCGGCTGCGCCGACTCGCTCGTGGGGGCTCCCGTGGGTGGGCTGGCCGGTAGCGCCGACTCGCCCGCGAGTGCGGGGAGCGCGAGCAGCCCGACGATCGCGACCCACGCGAGCGGACGCAGCCGGGGCCCGATCTGGAGGTGTTCGACGATGGCGGCTCTCCGCACGGCACGCAGAATGACGTCCGCCGCGATTCTAGTCCAGCTCGTCTCGGGGCGTCGCCCTTCCGGGGTAGACCCCTGGATGGGTGAGCGCCGGCTCGAGCTTGGCACTGCGGAGCGGAGGCTCCCACAGAAACGGGACCGGCTCGGCCCGTACGCCCCGGCGAAAGATCACCAGGCCCAGGTCATCCCCGGCCGCCAGCTCTCCCGGGGCGTGAAGCTCGCTCAGCTCTGCGTCGTAGGGGTCGGCGGCCACCCCACGGGTCGGGAGAACGCCGAGTGCCAGGCCCAGGAGCGCGGCCGTCCGCCGACGGCTCTGTGGTCCCCGCGATCTCCGCACCGCTCACCTCCGAAGGGCCCCCCAGCTCTGGGCCGGTTCCCATGGACTCGACATCGGCGTGGGGCCCTCGCGGTCTGAGCACGCCGCTTCACGCGATCCCGTGCGGGCGTTCACACCGGGCCGAGACGCCCGCGTCCTCACTGGGGTTTTGTGGTCGCGGTGGTGGCATCGCGTTTGCTGGACAGGGGCGACATGATGGGACCGCTCGCCCTCCTGCTTCCGCTTGCGGCCGGTCAAGCTCCGACTTGGCTGTCCGAGCGTCCGCCCGCTCGGCCGACCGCTCTGGTCGAGCGCGGCCGCCGGATCGTGCTGGGGACGGAGCGAGGGCTCTATGGACAGGTGCCGGAGGGCTGGCGGCTGATCCCGGGTGCCGTGGGGATTCGCGGGCTCTGCGAGAGCGCGCGGGGAACCCTGATCGCGACCGAGGCCGGTCTCCTGGAGTGGCCGCTCGGGGCCGCTGAGCCGCAGAGCGTACCGCTGGCGGCGGGCGCCCGCGTGAACGCGGTCACCGTCGACGCCGAGGGCGTCGCCTGGGTGGCCACCGATGTCGGTCTCTTCCGCCGCGGCGTGGGGCAGACCGCCTTCCAGCGCGACGCCCATCTTCCGCTCGGCGGCGTTCGTGCGGTTCGAGCGCGAGGTCGGGAGCTCTGGGTCTCGATGCAGCGTGCGATCTGGCAGCGTGACCTCTCTGGACGCTTCAGCCTCCGCGTGCGCTCCCTCGAGGCGGGCTGGTGGGAGCTCCGCGACGTCGTCGCCGCCGAGGAGGAGACCCTGCTCGCCGTCCCCGCGGGTCTCTGGCGGGTGCCCCCCAAGGGGGGCTCGAGGTCTCCGGAGCGCATCTCTCTTCCGCTCGGGACCCTGCATGCGCTCGCGCGCGCGGACCACACGCTCTTCGTGGCCGCGGAGCGTGGCGTGTACCGGCTCGCCCTCGACGCGCTCGGTGCATCCCACGAGCGCACGGATCTCGTCGGCGCGGGTCTCGCGCTGGCTCCCTCCTCGCGCGGTCTGCTGGTCGCCACACGACGGGGAGTGGCCCTCCTGGCGGAGCCGCCGAACGGAGGCCGCCTGAGCGGGCTCGAGGCGCTGCCGCGGGGCGGCCCGGAAGTCCGCCAGGTCCAGCGCGCCGTGCTCGCCTACCTCGAGCTCTCGCCGAACCGGCTGCACGCCGTGGAGATGCGGGCCCGCCGAGCGGCTCTCTACCCGGAGCTGCGCGCCGGGCTCTCGCTGGAACGCGGTCGCAGCCGCGATCGCGAGCGCGACCAGACGTTCTCCTCCGGGGACGTACGAGATCTGCTCGATCGTGGCGCGGCGCGGGAGACCGAGCATCGCATCGAGATCAAGCTGGTCTGGGACCTCTCCCGCATCGCCACGCCCGACGACGCTCTGGCCATCTCCCGCGAGCGTCGTCAGCTCATCGAGCTGCGCGATCAGGTCCTGGAGCAGGTCAACCGCCTCTATTTCGAGCGGCTTCGCGTGCTGGAGCGCTGGGCCGCCCTACCGGCGGACGCCTCGGAGGAACGGCGCGCCGCAGCGCTTCGCGCCCGGGAGCTCGCCGCACGGCTCGATGCCTGGAGCGGCGGAATGTTTTCGCGGCTCGCCCGGACCTCAGCCCCTCCGCTTGGGAGAACACGATGAGAAAGCCTTGGCCACCCGTGAGGACCGTGACCCTGCTCTCTGTCGCCCTCGGCCTGCTTCCAGGCTCGGCGGCCGCCCTGACCATCAGCGAGGTGCTCTACGACGCCGCGGGTGCCGACGACGGCCGGGTCTTCGTGGAGCTCTTCGGCGTGCCCGGAAAGGGGCTCGACGGCTTCACGCTCGAGGGAGTCAACGGCGCCGACGGAGCTGTGGGCCCGGTCCTGGAGCTGGTGGGTCTGATCCCCGACGACGGGTTCTTTGTCGTCGCCGATGTGGCTGCCGGCGTCAGCGAGATCACCGGGGCCGAGCTGTGGATCGACTTCGACCTCCAGAACGGCCCCGACTCCCTCGTGCTACGCGGGCCGGACGGCCGCGTCGTCGACGCGCTCGGCTACGGCCGCTTCGGGCCGGGCACGACCTTCGCGGGGGAGGGGAGCCCGGCGCCCGATGCTCCGGCCGGACAGAGCCTGGCCCGTCGCTCCCCCGCGATCGACACCGATGACAACGGGGCCGACTTCGTGATCCTGGCGCTCCCCTCCCCGGGGAGCGGAGCGCAACCGGTCCCCGAGCCGGCCGTGGGTGGCCTGCTCCTCGCGGCACTCGGCGCCCTGCGGGCCGTGGGCCGTGGCCTTCGGACCCCCCGGGGCCCTGGGGTGTGCTGGACGGTCCTGCGATCGTCCCGGGTGCGACGGTCGGGGGCTCTGCCTCCGGCCGACGCAGCTCCATCGCCGGAGGTCGCTACGGAGCTTCTCCGCGCCCATCCTCCAGGCCCCACCCGCCCGGGCGCCCCGGCGTGCGGGGCCCCCCACTTCGGGCCGGAGTGTCAATCTTTTGGGCCCGACGCCCGATAGCTTGGAGGCGGGAGCCCACCCGCTGCGGACCGGGGGCTGCTTGCGGGGGGTGCGCCCGTCTCGCACAATCGATGCCGGTGGGTGAGGGAGCCATGGTCGGCGGCTTCAACACGAACGTTCGTTACAACGGTCGGATGTTTCACGTCCAGACGGAGCACAGCGGCGAGAGCAGCCCGCAGGTGCAGACGCTGCTCTACGAGGGAGGCGCCATCCTGTACTCACAGAAGTGCAGCTACGAGAGGGACGCCGACGGCGGCATCGCAGCGACTGTCCGTACCTTGATGGAGCAGCAGCACTTGGGCGTGCTGGAGTCCCTCAGGGGCGGCGAGCTCGACGATGTACTCAACTCCTCCCAGACGAGCGAGACGGGTGCAGGGACGGAGGAGCCCCCGACGTCCTTTGGCGAGGGCGTGATTACGGAACGGCCGCTCGACGAGGTGATCGTCGACCACCTGTCCTTGGAGTAGCGCTGCGCGAAGTCCCGGACGCTCTCCTCCTCGGAAAGCGGCGATGATCCAGATGTACCACGTCGAGAAGCGCTACCCCGGGGAGGCCTGGGGGCTGCGCGATGTGACGCTCGCGATCGAGCGCGGCGAGTTCGTCTTCCTGACCGGAGCGAGTGGCGCTGGCAAGACGACCCTCCTCCGTCTGCTTTTCGGTGCCGAGAAGCCCAGCGCCGGGCACATCGTGGTGGCCGGCCGGAACGTCTCGCGCTTGTCGGGGTCGGCCATCCCGGAGCTGCGGCGCCAGATCGGGGTGATCTTCCAGGACTTCAAGCTCCTCGCCGAGCGCAGCGTCTTCGAGAACGTGGCCATCACGCTCGAGATTGCGGGCGTATCCAGTCGGGAGCTCCGCATGCGAACCTGGAGCCTGCTCCGGCGGCTCGGCCTCGGCCATCGCCTCGATCACCGGCCCCGAGCCCTCTCCGGAGGTGAGCAGCAGCGCGTGGCAATCGCACGCGCCCTCGTGAACGATCCCCCTCTGCTCCTGGCCGATGAGCCCACCGGAAATCTCGATCCGGATCTCGCCCTGGACATCATGGACATCATCGCCGACGCGCACGCGCGCGGGACCACGGTGATCGTGGCCACGCACGATCCCGGCCTGCTCGAGCGCTATCCACACCGTCAGCTCGTGCTCGAGGAGGGAAGGCTCGTGGCGGATCGGCCGCCGCACGGCTTGCCCACCGCGATCCGCCGGGCGGCCTGGCCACGGAGCTGATGGACGTCCGGGAGGTTCGCCGCCTCTGGAGCGCGTGCCGCGCTGGCCTGCGTGGGCTGCGGGCCTCACCTCTGATCTTCCTGCTCTCCGTCGGCACACTCTCCGCGGGCTTGCTGCTGCTTGGTACGTACCTGCTCGTGCTGCAGAACATGCGCGACGTTCTCGAGCGGTTCGGGAGCGATGTCAGCGTCGTGGCGTTCCTGGAGCCCAGTGCGGCGGAGGATCCAGCCGTGCGGGAGGTGCTGCGTGTCCGGGTCGAGGCCATGGAAGGGGTGCGGAGCGTCCGCTACGTGAGCCCCGAGCAGGCGCTGGAGCGCCTGCGCTACGACCTTGGCGATGAGGCCTCGCTGCTCGAAGGGCTCGAGGGGAATCCACTGCCGGCTTCGCTCGAGATCGAGCTTCAGCCCGAGCGCCGCACGCCTGACGAAGTGCGTGCGCTCGCGGAGCGCCTCGACAGCGCCCGAGAGATCGAGGAGGTGCGATACGGCGAGGCTTGGATCGAGTCCTACAGCCGCATCCTCCGCGCCGTGGAGGGGCTCGGCGTGGCTCTCGGTGCCTTCCTGGTGCTCGTGCTGGGCACCATCGTCGCCGGAACGGTCCGACTGGCGTTCGTGGCTCGAGCCGATGAGATCCAGATTCAGCGTCTCGTCGGCGCGGGGGCGCTCTTCGTACGTCTGCCCTTCTATCTGGAGGGCGCTCTGCAGGGAGCCGTGGCCGCTCTGCTCGCACTCGCCGTGCTCTATGGGCTGTATGGCCTGGGGCTGCCCCTGGTGGGTGAGCTGCTCTCCTTCGTGCTCGGACGCAGCTCGCTGAGCTTCTTCGGCTGGGCGGAGATGGGACTGCTGGTCGGTCTGGGTGTGGGGCTCGGCGTGGGCGGCGCGGTGCTGTCGCTCCTGCGCCTGGAGGAGAGCGCCTGAGGCCGGGTCCTCTCCGAGCCGGTCTGCTGGCGGCCTTGCTGGCGCTCCCGCTCTCTGGCCGTGCAACGGACGGCGATGAGCGTCTGCGCGAGATCCGCAGCAAGATCGAAGCTCGCGAGGCCCGCGCGCGCTCCTACGAGCAGGAGGCGGACAGCTACCTGGAGGAGCTCGAGGCGATCGATCGCGAGCTCGTCGAGCTGCGCCGCAGCCAACGGCAGCTTCGGCGCCGGCAGCGGCTGGCCGAAGAGGAGCTGGAGCTCGCGAGCGAGGGCCTGGCGGAGGCGGCGCAGGCCCGGGAGCGGACGCGAAGAGCGTTGGAGGTGCGTCTGGTCGTGCTCTACAAGCACGGAGCCACCGGAGGGCTGCCTCTGCTGTACTCGGCCGAGGACTTCCAGAGCTTCGCGCGGCGCCGTGAAGGGCTCGAGCGCGTGCTTGAGCAGGACACGGAGCTCTTCGCCCGCTACCGCCTGGCCTCCGCGGCCTGGCAGCGCAGCCGGCAGGAGCGGCGTCGGCTGCTCGACGAGATCGCGACCTCGCGACGCGAGCTCGAGCGGCGCCGGGAGCGGGTGCGCGAGGAGTCGGTGGCGCGCCGCAACCTGGTGGCGCTGCTGCGCTCGCGGTCGGAGCAGGAGGAGCGCGCCGCCGCGGAGCTGCGCCAAGCCGCCGCCCGGCTCGAGCAGGCCCTCGCGCGCATGCCCGGGGGTGCGGCGCTCCCGGAGAGCGAGCCTCTCCGGCCCGGCGGGCTGTCCTGGCCCGCGCTGGGGCCGATTCGCCTGGGCTTTGGGCGGCAGCTCGATCCCGAGTTTGGAACCCTCACGCGCCGCAGCGGCATCGAAATCGAGGCGGTACGCGGCACGCCGGTGCGCGCCGTCGCGCCCGGTCGCGTGCTCTTCGCGGGCTGGTTCCGCGGCTATGGCCAGCTTATCATTGTGGATCACGGACACGATACGGTGACGGTGTCGGGCTACCTCGAGGAGATCGCCGTCGAGAAAGGGGCCCTCGTGCAGCGGGGCCAGCGCATCGGTACGGTCGGGGAGACGGGCTCCCTATTGGGTCCGGGTCTCTACTTCGAGATCCGGCGTGAGGGTACACCGGTGGATCCGGTAGCCTGGCTCGGGCCCAGCTGAAGGGAAGGAAGGTGATGACGAAGCTTCGAACGATCGGCTCGGTCGGGATCGTGACCGCGGTGTCGCTGGGGGTGCTGCTGGGTGTGGCCAACCTCAAGAGCTTCGCCGGACCCAGCTACCAGGAGCTGGCGCTGGTGACCAACGTGCTGCACCTGGTGCAGCAGCACTACGTCAAGGAGGTGGACGAGCACGAGCTGGTCGAGGGTGCGCTCAAGGGCATGCTCGACGTCCTGGATCCCCACACGAGCTACCTGTCCAAGGATCTCTTCAAGGAGGTTCAGCTCGACACGAAGGGCGAGTTCGAGGGCCTCGGGATCGAGATCACCAAGCGGGACGGCTACGTCACCGTCGTCGCGCCCATCGACGGCACTCCCGCGGCTCGCGCTGGAATCCGTGCTCGGGATCAGATCGTCGCGGTCTGCCCCTCGGCGACGGAGTCCGACTGTCAGTCCACGCAGGAGATGAACCTGATCGAGGCGGTCAAGCTGATGCGCGGCCGGCGCGGCACCAAGGTCATGATCATGGTTCTGCGTGAGGGCTGGACGACCCCCAAGCCGTTCGTGATCAAGCGGGACTCGATTCGGGTCTCGAGCGTCAAGTTTCGCATGATCGAGCCGGGTCTCCCCTTCGTCCGGCTGAGCCAGTTCCAGGAGCGCACCGCGCAGGAGCTGCAGGAGGCGCTCGAGAAGGCGCACGAAGACGTGGGCGCGTTCACGGGTCTCGTGCTCGACCTGCGCGACAACCCCGGTGGGCTCCTCGATCAAGCCGTGCGCGTCGCGGACCTCTTCCTTGGCGAGGGCTTGATCGTCTTCTCCGAGGGACGCGGCGGCGGCAACCGCATGGAGTGGCACGCTCACGCGGAGGGAACGGAGCCTGAGTTCCCGATCGTCGTGCTCGTGAACGGCGGCAGCGCCTCCGCATCGGAGATCGTGGCCGGTGCGCTGCAGGACCACAACCGCGCGCTGGTGCTCGGCAACGAGACCTTCGGCAAGGGGTCGGTCCAGACGATCATCCCGCTGGAGGATGGCTCCGGCCTTCGCCTGACCACGGCGCTGTACTACCTGCCCAGCGGACGCTCGATCCAGGAGGTCCGCATCCAGCCGGACGTTGAGGTGGATGCCTTCAGCGAGGCGGAGATCAAGTCGCTCGAGAGCGAGGAGGAGCGCAAGAGCTTCGGCGAGGAGGACCTGCTTGGGCACATTCGGCAGGAGGGCGAGGAGCCACGCGAGGAGGCCGAACCCTCGCAGGCCGATGAGTTCGCCCGCCAGATGCTGCTGGATCGCCAGCTCACCCGGGCCATCGATCTGCTCAAGAGCTGGACGATCTTCTCGAACCTGAAGCTGGGCAGTGACGCGTGAGCGGAGCGGGGCTTCGCAGCCTCTCGGGCTCGGGCCGGATACGGAGCTCGACCCCGCAAGGGGCGAGCGGGTTCTCGCTGTCTCCGAGCTGATCGAGGAGCTGCGCGGCGCGCTCGCGGACGGCTTCGATGAGGTCTATGTCGAGGGGGAGCTCGCCTCGCTCCACCACTCGCGTGCAGGCCACTTCTACTTCGTGCTCAAGGACGACCGCGCGCAGCTCCAGACCGCGCTCTTTCGCTCGGCTGCGGCCTCGCTGAGCTTCGCGCTGGAGGAGGGCAGGCTCGTGCGCGTGCGCGGGCGGCTCGACGTCTATCGCGAGCGCGGCCGCCTCCAGCTCATCGCGGCGGAGCTGAGCCCCTGCGGCGAGGGCGCCCTGCGTCGAGCGTTCGAGCGGCTGCGCGACCGGCTGCTCGCCGAGGGCCTCTTCGATCCGGCCCATCGCAAGCCGCTGCCTTTCCTGCCGCGGCGCATCGGGCTCGTCACGTCGCTGCAGGGCGCGGCCGTGCACGACTTTTCGCGCGGCCTGCGCCGACGGTTTCCCGGGGCGGAGGTGCTCGTCTGGGATGCGCGTGTGCAGGGCGAGGGCGCCTGGCGTGAGCTCGTGCGCGGTCTGCACCTGCTCGATGCGATCGAGGACGTCGACGTGCTGGTCCTGACCCGCGGAGGGGGATCGCTCGAGGATCTCTGGGCCTTCAATCGTGAGGAGCTCGTGCGAGCCATCTTCGAGCTCGAGACCCCCCTGGTCTCGGCGGTCGGGCACGACGTGGATGTGGTGCTGACGGATTTCGTGGCAGACCAGCGGGCCGCCACACCGACGCATGCCGCCGAGCTCGTCGTCCCGGACGCCGCACGTCTGCGCCAGCGCGTGCGCGAGCTCGACGCTCGGCTGGTGCGTCGGCAACGCAGCGTGCTGGAGCTCTTCGCGCAGCGCCTGGAGGCCCTGCGACGGGGTCTGGTCCACCCCGCTCAACGCCTCGCCGAGCTGGGACGGCGCCTGACGGTTGCGTGCGAGCGACTCCAGCGCGCCGGTCGGAGCCGCCGTGAGCACGCCGAGGCCCGCCTTGAGGCCCGATCCCGCCGCCTGCGGGCGGCCGTGCATCGGGTGCACGAGGTCAGCGCCGCACGGCTCGGAGCGCTCGGCGGACGGCTTGACGCGCTCTCACCGCTCGCCGTACTGGGCCGAGGCTACGCACTCGCGCGCCGCGTTTCAGACGGGGCTATCCTCCGGTCCAATGAGCAGGTCGCGGTCGACGAGCGCATCGAGGTGCTGCTGGCACGCGGCCGGCTGCTCGCAGCGGTGCTGGAGACCCTGAAGGGATGAGCGAGAACGGGGAGCCTGAGGGCTTCGAGGAGGCTCTCGTGCAGCTCGAGACTCTGGTTGGAGAGCTCGAGACGGGCGAGCTCAGCCTCGAGGAGTCCCTCCGCAACTTCGAGCGAGGGGTTCACCTGGTCCGCTACTGCTCCGAGCGCCTGCAGGCCGCCGAGCTGCGGATCCGAGAGCTCGAGGAGGCCTCGGGGCAGCTCGTCGAACGCGACGTCGAGCTTCGGGAGGACGAGTGAGCGACTCCGCCTTCCCCCGGGCGGCGCGTTTCCTCGACGAGAGCCGGGCCCGCATCGAGCGCCATCTGAGCTGTGCTCTGCCCCCGGCCGAGTTCGCACCCAAGGCTCTTCACGAGGCGATGCGCTACGCCGTGCTCTCGGGCGGCAAGCGTCTCCGACCCGCACTCTCGTTCGCAACCGCGAAGGCGCTGCGCGCGGATCCCGAATCTGTGCTCCCGGTGGCCGCGGCGGTCGAGCTGGTCCATGCCTACTCGCTGGTGCACGATGATCTTCCCGCCATGGATGACGATCGGGAGCGTCGCGGCCAGCCCACGGTGCATGTCAAGTTCGGTGAGTCGATCGCCATCCTCTGCGGCGACGCGTTGCTGGCGGAGGCCTTCGGTCAGCTGGCGCGCCCCGAAGTGCCGCACGAGGTGATCGCCGAGCTCGCGGCTGCCGCGGGCTCCCGGGCGCTGGTCGGGGGTCAAGCGGACGACCTGCGCTTTCGACCCGAGCTCGATGCGATCCTCTCGATTCACGAGCGCAAGACGGGAGCCCTGTTCCGCTTTGCCGTCTGCGGGGCGGCCCGGCTGCTGCAAGCTCCGCGGCTCGAGCACGCCGCGCTCGAGGGCTTCGCGTGCGCGTACGGGCGCGCCTTCCAGCTCATCGATGACCTGGAGGACGATGCAGCGGGCGAGTGCTCGATTCTTCGTGTTCTGGAGCCGTCTCGAGTCCGTGAGCGGGCGGCGTGCGAGCTTCGCGAGGCGCTGGCCTGCCTCGATCCTCTGGGTGAGTGCGCAGGCGCACTGCGTGCCGTGGGCGAGAGCCTGGCCGGACGGCTAACGTAAGGTCCATGAGCTCGATCCTGGATCAAATCGAGTCGCCCGCGGATCTGAGGCGGCTGCCTCCCGAGCGCGTGGGCGAGGTCGCACACGCCCTGCGTGAGGAGATCATCGAGGTCATCTCCAAGACGGGAGGTCATCTCGCGGCAAGCCTGGGTGCCGTCGAGCTGGCCGTGACGCTCCATTACATCTTCGACACACCCCGCGATCGTCTGGTCTGGGACGTGGGCCACCAGGGCTATCCGCACAAGATGCTCACCGGTCGTCGCAAGGACTTTCCGAGCATCGGCAAGCGTCACGGGATTGGAAAGTTTCTGCGTCGCTCGGAGTCGGAGTTCGACGTGTTCGGTGCGGGACACGCCGGCACCTCGATCTCCGCCGCCACGGGAATCGCGCAAGCCATCCGGATGCGCGGGGGCTCGGAGCAGGTGATCGCCGTGATCGGGGACGGCGCGTTGACCGCCGGCATGGCCTACGAGGGGCTCAATCACGCCGGGTACGTGAAGCTGACCAATCTCGTCGTCGTGCTGAACGACAACGAGATGTCGATCTCTCGGAACGTGGGCGCCATGTCGAGCTACCTGGCGCGTCGCTGGTCGGGTCCACTGGCCCGACGCGTCCGGCACGGTGTGCGCGCCATCCTCGAGGCCGTACCGCGCCACGGCGAGGAGCTCGTCGAGCTGGTGCGGCGTGCGGAGCAGTCGTTCAAGGCCTTCATCTCCCCGGCCCTGCTCTTCGAGGGTCTGGGCTTCAACTACATCGGCCCCATCGACGGACACGATGTGAACGCGCTGCTGGAGACGTTCCGAAACGTGCGCGAGATGGCGGACCGTCAGGAGCCGGTGCTGGTTCACTGCGTGACCCAAAAGGGCTACGGCTACGAGCCCGCCCAGGGAGACCCGCTCAAGTACCACGGCGTCACGCCCTTTGAGATTCCCTCGGGCGCCATGAAGAAGGCCGGGGGCGGGCCTCCGAGCTGGACCTCCGTCTTTGCCGACGCGCTGATCCAGCTCGCGCGCGAGGACGAGCGGATCGTCGGAATCACTGCAGCGATGGCGGGAGGCACGGGTCTGGACCGCTTTGAGAAGGTTTTTCCCGAGCGCTTCTTCGACGTGGCGATCGCCGAGCAGCACGGGGTGACGTTCGCGGGTGGGCTGGCCACCGAGGGACTCAAGCCCGTCTGTGCGATCTACTCGACGTTTCTGCAGCGGGCGTTCGATCAGATCGTCCACGACGTCTGCGTCCAGAACCTCGACGTGACCTTCGTGCTCGACCGCGCTGGGATCGTCGGGGCCGACGGCGCGACCCACCAGGGCCTCTTCGACTTCGCCTACCTGCGCACGCTTCCGAACATGCTCGTGATGGCGCCCCGCAACGAGAACGAGCTGCGCAGCATGCTGCGCACGGCGATCGAGCATCCGGGCCCCGCCGCGCTGCGCTTTCCGCGCGGGGCGGCCCCGGGTGTGCCGCTGGAAGCCGACATCAAGCCGCTCGCGATCGGGCGCGCTGAACTGCTGTGCGACGGAGACGATCTGGCGATCGTGGCGATCGGCTCCATGGTCCAGCCGGCCCTGGAGGCGGCGGAGCGGCTCGCGGCGGCCGGGATCGCGGCGGCCGTGCTGGATGCGCGCTTCGTCAAGCCCCTGGACGCGCGGCAGATCCGAGCGCTCGCGGAGCGTTGTCCGGCCGTGCTGGTGGTCGAGGAGCACAGCGCGATGGGCGGCTTTGGCGACGCCGTGCTGGCCCTGCTCGCGGTGAACGACGTTCGTCAGGCGACGCGCAAGCTCGGCGTACCCGATCGGATCGTCGAGCACGGCAGCCCCGCGGAGCTGCTCCACGAGCTGGGACTCGATGCCGAGGGTATCGAGCGCTCGGCGCGGGAGCTCCTCGGCCGCTGATTCGCTCGATGGCCCCGCGCAAGGTCCGCCTCGACCAGCGCCTGCTCGATCTCGGTCTGGAGGAGACCCGCAGCCGCGCGCGTGCTCGAATCCTCGCGGGCGACGTGCGGCTCGGTGAACGTGTCGTGGACAAGCCGGGTGCTCTGGTCCCCGCCGATGCCGAGCCGGTGCTGCGCCCACGCCGTCGCTACGTCTCGCGCGGGGGTGAGAAGCTCGCGGGGGCGCTGGACGCCTTCGGGATCGTGCCGGAGGGCTGGCGCTGTGCGGATTTGGGTGCCTCCACGGGCGGCTTTACCGACTGCCTGCTCCAACGCGGCGCGCGCGCGGTCTGGGCCATCGACGTGGGCTACGGCCAGCTGGCGCACCCGCTGAGAGGGGATCCCCGCGTGACGGTTCTGGAGCGCACGCACGTGCGCGATTTCCGGCTGCCCGAGGGTGCGGTCCCGTTCGACCTGGTGACGGCCGATCTCTCCTTCATTTCTCTACGCAGCCTGCTCGACCCGATCGCCGCACTCGCTCGTCCGGGCGGCCTGCTCCTGCTCCTGGTGAAGCCCCAGTTCGAGCTGCGCCGCCAGGACGTCGGCTCCGGGGGTGTGGTCCGTGAGCCCGCGTTGCGGGAGCGTGCCGTGCGGCAGGTCGCAGCGGTCGCTGAGGAACGGGGATTGGAGTTCCTGGGCGAGCGCGAGAGCGTACTGGCCGGTCCCAAGGGCAACCGGGAGCGCTTCCTGCTGCTCCGGCGTCCAGAGGTCTGAGCTCGGTCTCGGCGGGACCGGGGGTGAATTGGCACGCACGTCCGGGAGTCCTAGAATCAGGCGGGACCGAGCTACCGGGTCTCACCCCGGTCGGGCGAACAGCCGAAGGGGCGAAAGGAGTCCCCAGGGAGTCCCCGGGGCGGGCGCAGGAGGTACGGCATGGCAGTGATCACCCTCACCGACACCGCGGCGAAGAAGGTCCGCGAGCTGATGGAGCGGGACGGCCGCGACCCGAGCTTCGGCCTGCGCCTGAAGGTCGTGGGGGGAGGTTGCAGCGGGCTGCAGTACCAGCTCATGTTCGACAACCAGTGCGGCGAGCTCGACCAGGAGGCGCTCGAGAAGGGCGTGCGGATCCTGGTGGATCCCAAGAGCGCCGTGTATCTGGCGGGCACGACGATCGATTTCGTCGACGACCTGAACGGCGCCGGCTTCAAGATCGACAACCCCAACGCCTCCACGACCTGCGGCTGCGGTCAGAGCTTCGGCGCCTGAGGCCCTTCAGAAGCTCGGCATGCGGCCGCGTGCGAGCTGCGTGAGCGTGAAGAGCTCGTCGGGTACATCCGTGTCGATCAGCAGATTGCGGATGCGGCGCAGCGTGCGGCGGCCGCGTCGCAGGTCGCGCATCTCGTCCCGCATCGGCACCCACCACTCGTAGTGGAGCGCGAAATCCTCGGGGTGGGCGCGATAGCGCTTCCACAGGCCGTTCTCGTCGAAGTAATCGCTGCGCAAGATGATCGGGCGCTCGGTCGAGAGCCAGACCAGCAGGACCTGGTAGGGTCCTTCCAGGGGTCGCAGGCGCAGCACGCGCGTGGCCTCGCCGTCGATCCGATCCGGACCCAGCACCTCGATGCGGTACTCGTCGGCGGTGTGGGCTCGAAAATCCTCGTAGGAGAAGTCACTCCCGAAGAGAGGCCAGCGGTACTGCCCGGCACTGAGCGGTCGGACCCCGCCCCGCTTGCCGTCGCTGACGAAGATGCGATCCGTCCGGCCCGGTCGCTGGAAGAGCAGAGCCCGCCCTCCGTTTCGGCGGCCGTCTCCGTCGAACACCAGGGTGCGAAGCTCCGAGCCCTTCCGCTTGCGACCGAAGGCGAAGACGCGCCGCGTCCGACCGGCGCTGGGGTCCTCGAGGGTCAGCTCCACACCGGCGAGCAGATCCGCCCCGTACAGGTTGTGCAAGGCGAGGTCGAGAGCCTCGCGGGCCCGCGATCCGTCGAAGCCGACGAGAGCCGGGATCAGGAGAACGAGACCCCATGGCTTGCGCATACCGACCCCTCGCGCGACACCGGCAACGGTCGCCGGGAATGGGCTCGCGCAGCGGAGGCGATGGAGCTTCCGGCCGCGGCCCCGTTGTCGGCCTCTTGAATCGGGCTGCGCGGAGCCAAACCTGAGCCGCGCGGCGGGTTGGCGAGGCCGGGCACGAGCGGGCAGAATGGCGCCAGGAAGCAAGCCCTCGATGCTGGCCCCGATCTATCTGGATCACCACGCGACGACCCCTTGTGATCCTCGTGTCGTCGAGGCGATGGCGCCGTTCTGGAACGAGAGCTTCGGAAACGCCGCGAGCCGGACACACGCTCTGGGCTGGAGGGCTGCGGAGGCGGTGGAGGCGGCGCGCGAAGCGGTCGCGGCCCTGGTCGGTGCGCGCCCCCGCGACGTCGTGTTCACCTCTGGCGCCACAGAGGCGAACAATCTGGCGCTGCTGGGAACACTGCGGAGCCGTGGCGCGCGCGGCGCTCACATCGTGACGTGCGTGACGGAACACCGTGCGGTTCTCGACCCCTGCGCGGCGCTGGAGCGTGAGGGGTGTGCCGTGACCCGACTCCCGGTGGACCGCGACGGGCGGCTGGACCTGGACCGCCTGCGCGCCGCGCTGGCCCGTCCGACCCAGCTCGTCTCGCTGATGCACGCCAACAACGAGATCGGCGTGATCCATCCCATCGCGAACATTGCCCGCATCGTGCACGAGCACGGAGCGCTCCTCCACACCGATGCCGCGCAGTCGGCCGGCTGGGTTCCAGTCGATGTCGAGGATCTCGGAGCCGACCTGCTCTCGCTCTCGGGACACAAGCTCTACGGGCCCAAGGGAATCGGTGCGCTCGTGCTGCGCCGCCGTCGCCCCAGCCTGCGCCTGGAGCCGATCCTCCATGGGGGAGGGCACGAGCGGGGCCTGCGCAGCGGGACGCTGCCGGTTCCGCTCTGCGTGGGCTTCGGGCGCGCCTGCCAGATCACGGCGCAGGAGAGGCCGGCCCACGCGGCCCGTGTCCTGGAGCTCCGGGAGCGCCTCTGGCGGCGGCTCCGGGAGGGGCTCGAGGGAGTCTGGCTCAACGGAGACGTGGAGCGACGACTGCCGGGCAACCTGAACGTGAGCTTCCGCGGCGTCGAGGGCCAGACGCTGCTCGTCTCGCTCCCCGAGCTGGCGCTCTCGACGGGCTCGGCATGCACCTCCGCCAATCCGGAACCCTCCCACGTGCTCCGCAGCCTCGGACTCGGCAAGGATCGGGCTCTGGGCGCCATCCGCATCGGGATCGGACGCAGCAACGACGATGCGGAGATCGAGCGCGCGGCCCAGCTGCTGGTTGCGGGCGTGCAACGGCTCCGGAGCCTGCGCGCCTCCGGACGGCCGGGCGTACGGGACGGAGGGACGTCGCAATGAGCCGAGCGGTGCCGGGCGCTTCCGTGCCGGCCCCCGACGGAACTGCTTGCCGCGCCGCGATCGCCTGCGCTAGGCTCCGCCGCGGCCACGCGATCTCAGCGAAGCGGACACGGACTTCAGGAGCGGAACAATGAGCCAAGCACCCAAGAGTCAGCACATCACCTGGAGTCACAGCCACATCTCTCGGGAGGAGCGCCAGAAGGCGCTCGGGCATGGCGCCGCCACGGTCTGGTTCACGGGTCTGTCGGGCTCCGGCAAATCCACGATCGCTCTTGAGGTCGAGCGGGAGCTGGTGCGGAGTGGCGTGAGCGCCTACGTGCTGGACGGTGACAACATTCGCCACGGTCTGAACGCCAACCTGGGCTTCTCACCCGAGGATCGGACCGAGAACATCCGGCGCATCGGCGAGGTGGCGAAGCTCTTCAACGATGCGGGCGTGATCGTGCTCACGGCGTTCATCTCCCCGTACCGCCAGGACCGGGATCGCGTGCGGGCGATCCTGCCCGAGGGGGAGTTCATCGAGGTGCTGGTGGACTGTCCTCTGGAAGTCTGCGAGGAGCGCGACGTCAAGGGGCTGTACAGGAAGGCGCGCGCGGGCGAGATTCCGGAGTTCACCGGAATCTCGGCCCCTTACGAGCCACCCGAGAAGCCCGAGCTCGTGCTGCAAACCGTCGAGCAGGATCTTGGGAGCTGCGTCGAGGCCGTGATCGCGACGCTGCGGGAGCGGAGGATCATCCCTCCGAGCTGAGCCGGGGAGCATGCGGCGCGTGCCCGAGCTCCGTTCCGCTCGGACGGATCGCCTGATCGAGCTCGCCGAGCTCGAGGCCCGGAAGCTCCAGCCGCTCCAGGAGCTGCAGCCACGCGTCATCGATCTGCGGGGGTGAGAGCGGGAGGTTGTCGAGCTCCCCGCGCAGCCGCGCCAGGGCCTCCATGCGCTCGAGCGCTGCCCGGTGTCGGGGGTGGGTCTCGACGAAGCGGCGGAAGTCGACCCCTGCGAGCGCCTCACCCGGATGCTGGGCGCGATACGCCTCGAACGCCTGGGCCAGATCCCGTTGCAGGGCCTCAAAACCTTGCAGGACCTCGCGGTAAACCAGCGCGGCCCGCAGCAGCTCGGTCCTCGTCACACGCGGATCGGTTGCGGGCGTGGGAGCCCCGGGGACGCAGTCGCCGAGCCCCGCGCAGTCCAGGAAGGCGATCAGCTCATCGGACCAGAGCGGTCTCTGAGCGCCGACGTGGGCCAGCTGCGCGACGATCACCGGCCCCTCGGGGCGGGGCGCGGGCCGTGGCTCGAGCGTCTCACGTTCGACGATCCCCGCACCGGTGACCTGCAGGATGGGAGCGCCCGTGGTTCCGATCGTGCCTCCCGTCACGAGCACGTCGAAGCCCAGCAGCGGATTTCCGGTGAGACCTGAGCGCCCTTGCGGGGTGCCGAAGATCACGTTCGAGCCGGTCGGGCTCGCCGCGAAGCCGATCGTCTCACCGAAGACGTTCAGGTTCTGTGCGCCCTCTTTCGTGACGAAGCCGAGCTCGGGTGAGACCGCGCGGGGAGCGACGAGATCGATGCGCTCCGCCTCGACGACGAGTGCACCGTCGACCGAGACATCGCCGAGCTGGACCCGCGGCGCCACGATCTCGAGATTGCCCCCGACGATGAGGGTCGCGTCCGGCTCCAGGATCACCGCACCGCTCTGGGAGCGGAGCTCGAGATCTCCGTCGGGCCTGAGCAGCGTGGCACGATCGGGCCGGCTGGAAGGGGCCGTCGTCCGAAGCCGCAGCTCGCCTTCGGCCGTGACGCGTGATCCGAGCTCGATGCTCGCGCCGACGAGATCCAGCGCGCCCGCGCCCGTCTTGTCAACGTCTTGAACGACCAGCGTCTCTCCCGCGCTCACGGTTTGATCGGCCTCTCCCCCGAGCTGGGCCGCATCCTCGAGCCGCAGCACCCCGCCCGCGCTCAGATCCGCGCGAACCGAGGTGGGGCCGACGAGGGTCAGGTCCCCACTCGCGCTCAGTGTCGCCGCGACGTCGCTGCGCCCCGTGACGGTCAGGCTGCCACTTGCCACTCGAACCTCGCCGTTCAGCTCGGCGTCCTGTGCGACGAGCGTGAGGTCGCCGGGACCCGTCTTGTCGATGCGTGCGGCCGTGAGCGATCCGGCCGAGGAGGGGCGTACGGCCGAGAGGCCCTCGGCCCCCGCCTCCAGGCGCTGCGCTGAGCTCCCGTCCAGCTCGAGCGCCGCGGCCATTGCCAGATTGCCTCCAGCCAGGATGTCGCCGCTCACCTGCGCGTCTCCATCGATCGTTACGTTCGCCCCGGCGGAGACGTCGTTCAGATCCAGCGTGCGCGCGGGGACCGTGCTTCCGTCCAGCGGCGGCATCGAGGCCACGATCTCGACGTCCTCCCCGGCCACGAGCGGGCCGCTCACGGTGGCCGATCCCGAGATCCGGATGTCCCGTCCGGCGGTCAGCGCCTCGTCGATGCCCACCCGCCCGCTCACGGAGACGTCCCGTCCCGCGTTCATGCGCTCGCCCAGGATCAGACCCCCCACGAGGATGTCGGAGTCGCTTCCGAACGCGTTTACGTCATTCGCGAAGAGCACACCCTCGACGTCGATCTGGCCGCCCGCGCTCACCTCGTCGGTCACCGCGACGGCGAGTGTGCCCAGCACCCGGAAGTCGCGCTGGGCGATCAGGGACCGAGAGCTCAGCAGGGAGCCCCGGACGAGGAGGTCCCGACCGGCCGAGACCGTGCCGAAGCTGGAGTCGTCCTCGGTCTCTGCTTCGCCCTCGATGACGATTCCCGAGCCGCCGCTTCCGTTGAGCTGGACGTCGCGACCCGCGTGGATCTGTACGACCTCGGCCTCCCCGTTCAGGATCACGTCGCCCGTTGCCGAGAGGACGACCCCGGGCACGGTCGCCAGCCCATCGATGCGGATGTCCTCGATCGCCGTGAGCTCATCCAGCGTGACGTCGCCCCCCGCTTGAAAGCTCTCGATCACCGTCAGCGAGCCGGTGACGTCGACGTCTTGGGCCGCCGAGAGCGCCGTCAACGTGACGTCTCCCTCGAGCGCGACCGAGCCCGCGCTGCTCGTGATCGAGCCCGCCACGTTCACGGGTCTGGGTACCTCCGAGGGTGCGCTCTCGCCCAGGCTGATGTCTCCCCCCGCGCTCAGGTCGCCGCTGACCGTGGTGACGCCCTCGACCGTGAGGTCGCCGAGAGCGCCTGCGACGAGCCCGGGCGCGTTCACGTCGCCCTCGACCGTGAGGCTCTCGCCAGCCGTGATGGCGCTCTGGGTCGTGGCCGAGCCGAGCACGTCGATGTCGCTCCCGGCGCTCAGCCCGACCAGCACGACGTCGCCCTGCAGCGTGATCGAGCCGGCCGTGCTGGTGATCGACCCGCCCACCTGGACCGGGTTGGGAATCGTCTCGGGCGCGAGCTCACCCAAGCTGATGTCGCCGCCGGCACTCACGTCTCCGGTCACCGTCGTGACGCCGTCGACCGTGAGCTCTCCGCCGGGGCCCGCGCGGAGCGAGGCCGCACTCGCGTCGCCATCGATGGTCAGGTCGCCCCCCGAGCGGAGGTCGCCGTCCACGCTGGCCTGGCCCTGCACCTCGAGGGCGCCGCCCGCGTCGAGCGCCGTGGCCGAGGCGTCTCCCCCGATCGAGATCAGCCCGCTTGCCCGCACCTCGCCGCCCGCGGTCAACCGGTCCGCCACGTCGATATCACCCCCGGAGGCAGTGAGCGAGCCCTCGACGCGGGTCACGTCTCCCACGAGGATCCCGGTCCCCGCGCTGACGGAGCCTCCGATCGTCGCGGACCCATCGATCTGAACGTCGCGGCTCGTGGCGATCACGCTTCCGCCGATCTGCGCGATGTCCTGGAGCTCGATGCGGCGGGCGGCACGGACGTCGCCGCCGATCGATGCGAAGCCGCCGACGATCACGTCCCCACGTTGCGACTCGATGCGCTGGGTCTGCAGAGTGTCTCCGATGCGGATGTCGCTTGTGGCCGTGACGGATCCGGAGGTCACGCTGACCAGGCCGCGGACATCGATGCCCCGGCCTGCGCTCAGGTCGCCCCCGAGCAGCGTGACATCGCCAGTGCCCGATGCGGTATCCGAACCGACGTTGATGGATCCCGCCGTCGAAGTGAGCGAGCGCGCCGTGACCCCGTCCTCGATCGTGATCGAGTCTCGTGCGAGGATGTCTCCTCCACTGACCACGGCCACGCCGCTCACGTCCAGCCTCCCCGTCTGTGCGGTCAGGCTGCGCGCGAGCACCCCTTTGTTGTTCGCCGGTCCGCTGAAAAGAAGATTGGCCCCGGCCACGAAATCCGTGGACGCCGCCTGTGTAAAGCCACCGATCTGGAGGTTGCCGCTGGCGCGGATGCTCTGGATGCCCTCCGCTTCCGAGAGGATCCCGTTGCTCACGGTCAGGCTTCCCTGCTGCACGTCCACATCCCCGGCGATCCGGGTCGTCCCGCCCGTCAGGCGCAGGTCGCCCGCGCCCGTCTTCGTGAGGCTCCCGACGATGTTGAGCTCCCCGGTGCCCGCGTCGAGATCCTGTCCGACGCTGCCGTCGAGCTCGGTCGCCGGTCCCACGATCAGATCGCCGCCGCCGGTGCGCACGCTCCCTCCGATTTGCAGCGCACTGGGCGCGGACGCGAGACCGAGGAAGGCGCCACCGCCGCCGGTGTCGATCTCCGCGTTCACGTCGATCCCCTGCGCAGCGTCGAGGTTCACGGCACCGCCGCCGGTCTGCAGTGACTCGTTGATCGTGAGCGCACCCGTGCCCGGGGCCAAGTCATCCCCCGGCACCCCATCCGCGGTGAGCACGAGCGTCAAGCCTCCGACGGTCAGCCCGGTGGGCTCCGGAGGTGTGACCACCTCGACTCCCCCCTCGAGCGTGATGTCGTTGGCTGCGAGCAGCGTGAGCGTGGCGGCGCCCCCGGCGCTCTTCTCGATGCGCGCCGCAGCCTCCTGGGTGATGTTTCCGCTCCGGGTACCGGTCGGGAACTCGGTCGACAGCGTCACGTTGGTTCCCGCGTTCAGTGCCTGCTCGATCACGTCGTCGGTGATGAACGAGACCTCCCCGTCCACGGTGAAGCCCGGTGCGCTCCCCCCGAGCGGGGTTCCGGAGCCGGGATCCACGTCCACGATCGCGAGGTCTGCGGGGTCGATCCACCAGGTGCCGCCGCGCCCGGCCGGTGCCGAGAGATCCGGCGCGAGATCCCCCACGGCGAGCCGGTTCCGACCCGAGGTCTCCACGAAGCCGCCGTCGCCTCCCTCGATCCCCCCACGGGCCGAGAGCGTGCCATAGGTCCCTGTGACGCCGTCGGACCAGACCACGATCCGACCGCCGTCGCCGGCCGTGAGGGCGTCGGCGCGCAGGACCGAGTCCGGGCTCACCTGGGTTGCCGTGGCGCGGCGCAGCTCGCCCTGGCCGTGGGCATCGCCACCGACGCGAATCGCTCCGCCGCCCGCGCCCCCCGAGGCGTCGAGCGTGGCCCCTGCGAGCGCGATGCGGTCACCTAGAACACGAATCTCCCCGCCCCGCGCGTCGCTGGCGCGGTCGCTGGCGTCGAGCATGCCGGCCACGTTCACCACGCCGCCGTCCCCCGACTGGAGAAGGATGTCGTGGCCGCGCGTGCGCCCGGGACGGCCGATGGCGAGCGAGTAGAGGTCGCCGGCGGCGAGCACGACCTGGCCGTCGCCGGCATCGATCTCACCGCTCTGCTCGAGCCCAGGGCCGGGGATCTTTCCGGCTGCGACGCCTTCGAGCTTGATGAGCACGCGCCCGCCGCTCTCCGCGAGGTACACGTCGTCGCCCGCGAGCAGCGTGACGACCCCCCCATGCGCCACGATCGATCCGTGGTTGGCGACCCGCTGCCCGATCAGGTGGACGCGCTCGGCCTGGATCTCTCCGAGGTTCTCGACCGGTCCCCGCAGCTCCGTGAAGTGGTCGAGGCCATCCAGGAAGTCCTCGTTGCTGAGCGAGCCGGCGGCGGCGTACAGCCCTCCCACGTCGATCAGCGCGTGGGCTCCCACGAAGATGCCCGCGGCATTCAGAAAGTAGACCTGGCCGTTGGCGAGCAGGCTCCCGTCGATGTGGCTGGGATCCCCACCGAGCACGCGGTTGAGCACGCGGGAGGCGGCATCGGGCTGCACGAACCGCACCGTCTCATCCGCCCCCACATCGAATCGTGTGTAGTCGATGATTGCCTGGTCGCTGGTCTGGATCGTCGTCAGGAGGCCGTCGCGCGTGAACTCCGCCTGGCCGTGCACGACGGTCTCTCCTTCCGGTCCGGCCTGCGCGGCGCCGTGGGCGCCGAGGGTCAGGGCCAATCCGAGGAGGCCAGCCCGCGCGTGGAGCGGCGCGGACCGGAGGCGGAGCAGCGTCGGATGGAGTTGCATGCAGGCTCCTCGTGAATCTCAGTACAACGTCATGATGGAGACATGGGTCTCGCTGTCACCGCTTTCGACACCCCGCCGGTCCAGGTCCCGCAACGCGAACCCGAGATCGACCCGTGCCACGATGTTCCGCCAGAGCTGAAGCTCGGCGCCGAAGCCAGCGGAGAGGAGCGTCTGGCTCTCCTCGAGGAACTGAGGATCGCTCAGCTCCACGCGCGCACCGTCGACGAAGAGCCGGAGGATCAGATCCCAGTCCGGCAGGCCGTACACTCGCTGCGGCGTCACACGGAAGTCTCCCAGCAGCGGGAGACGCAACGCCTGGTCGCGAATCGGCAGGACGCGCGGCAGGTGGAAGCGGTACTCGGCGCTGCCCAGGTAGATCGTGTCCGCCGCCACGATCGCTTGCGGGTAGCCGCGCACCGTGTAGAAGCCGCCCGCGATCGACTGCTCCTGCGGGATCAAGCGGTTGTCGAAGGCATACTGGCCCCGGAAGAGCAGGGCGACCTCGTGTGCGAGCGTTGAGCTCTCGGGCGAGGAGGGGTCCAGCCAGGCCGCGCGATCGAGCAGCGGCTCCAGGTAGCCGCGCCAGCTCGCGTCCCAACGGAACACGGTCCAGTCCTCGTCGGGGCGCAGCCGACCGAGTCCGGCGGTGCCTTCGAGGTCTTCACCGTCGTTGCCCGAGAGCCCCGAGTCGTTCATCTCCAGATGCGTGGTCAGGTAGAGGTGTGAGGTGTCCGTCTTGCGCTCGATCACTGCGCCGACCCGCGGCAGCAGGAAGCTCTCCTCGGCGGGTGCCAGCGCGAAGGGATTGTCGACCTCGATCTCCTCGTAGCGGAGGCCCGCAAACAGGTCGAGGAAGAGCTCCCCACGCTGGAGCACGTTCGCCACCAGGTCACCGCCCACCTGCCAGCGCTCGCCCTCGAAGCTCAACGCGGGGAATCCGAAGACCGATGCGTCGAAGTCGCTGAAGCCGCCGTGCAGGCGCGCCCGCAGACGCGACCAACCGAAGAGCGGCGTGTCGTAGGATCCGTCGAAGGCGTTGAGCTCGTCGAAGCCGCCGGTCACGTAGTCGAGCCGCAGGATGTCGTCGCGGTTGGTGAGCTGCGTGTGTGTGAAGCCGATCCGCTGGCGGCCCTCCGTGGTCTGGCGTGTTCCCGTGTCGCTCCAGCCCAGGTACACGGTCCAGGGCTTCGCCTCCGTGATCAGGTAGTCCAGATAGACCGCTCCCGGCTCACGGCCCGGTGAAAGGGCCACGTCGACGCGGCGCCCCGGATGCCGGTTCAGCCGTGCGGCGTACTCATCGAGCTCGTCCTGCCGCACCAGGTCCTCGCCCCGCAAGGCTCCGGGCTTGATGGGCGAGTGATCCTTGATGAAGCCGTGGGTCGGGTTGTCGACCCGCTCGTCGGGGTCGACCCGCTCGCCCGAGGCGAAGGTACGCAGCTCCTTCACCCGTCCCGTCCAGATGAGCACGCGGAGCTCGCGTCGGTCCTCGGGCCGTCGGTCCTCGCCGCTGCTGGGGTCGATGTCCTCCTCATGCGGCCGGACGAGCACGCCGCGCAGACCCTGCTCGTTGAGCCAGGCGACGATCTGCTGGTTGAGCGCGCGAAGCCCGCTGGCGTGGATCGGCTGAGGGGGCGCAGCCGCGAGCTGGTCGAGCCGGAACTCGATGCGCTGCGCGCCCGGCCGCGGGGCGACGTACCCGTCGGCGGTGCGTCCCAGGACGAAGCGTGCCCGGCGCAGGCCGAGCAAGGAGGGATGGTCGGGATGGCGCTCCGCATACTCGGGGATGAGGTCGTCGATCAGGTAGGCGGGCCCATCCGCATCCGTCGCGTGCATCCGGAAGCTCTGGGGGCGCGCCTCGGGCTGGCCTTCCGCCCCCTCGGTGAGGATGACCAGGCGCAGCCGGTCCTCGTCGCGGGGTCTCAGGTCGCGGTTTGTGCCGGGCTCGATGTCGCGGGGATCGGGCCGAACGCGCACCCCGTGCAGCCCGTGGCGGTTCAGCCAGGCGACGATCTGCTCGTTGATGTGGCGGATGGCGCTGCCGTAGAAGCGCTGTGTCGGGGCCTCCACGAGCTGGGACAGCCGGAACTCGATGGTCTGCACGCCCTTGCGCGGGGCCACGTAGCCATCGACGGTACGCCCCAGGGTGAACTCGTGCTGCCGGAGCGCGTCGAGCGGGGGGTAGGCGGGGTTGGGCGTCGCGTAGAGCGGAACCAGCTCACCGACGAAGAAGAGCGGACCGTCCGTGCGGAGCGCACGGGCCACCGCGGCCTCTCCCCCGTAGGCGGGCGCCCCCCCACAGATCCCCAGCAGCGCAGCCCCCACACCTGCGAGCCATGTCTGGACTCTCATGCCGCTCCCCGTCCGTCCTCTGGACCGGCCTCTGCGAACTCCGCAGGCTCTTCAGGCTCTGCGCAGCGGGCCTGTGCATCGGCAGCGCCCATCTTCTTCCGCCAGCCTCTTGTACTACCGAAGGGCGGCTGGCGTCAAGCGGTCAGGATGGAGAAATCCCAAAAAATACAAGGGGTTGCCGGCTCGTGGAGGTGTTGTGCCGGCGGATCAGGGGTGCGCGGCGCCCGGCCGCACCGTGTACTCCCGCGTGGCCGAGAAGAGCTTGAGCGGCTGCCAGTCTGGGAGGGCAGACATACGGGGCATCCCCCGCGTCATCGCTCCGGTGGGATCGATCACCCAGGGGTCCCGCGGGTCCTCGAACCAGAGCGTCACCATGTGGTACTGACCGTCGCTCGGCCGATGCACGATGGCTCGGTAGACCTGCTCGGCCGGAAGGCCGAGCTCCAACAGGAGCTGGTGGACCAGCAGCTCCAGGCCGTCGCAGTCCTCGTGATCGGAGGCGAGCACCTCCTCCAGCGTCGGCCAGTGATCGCCGCCCACGTCGCGTGCGTAGGCTCGCGTCGCCTCCCGCTGGATCCAGGCCGCCAGCGTCCGCGCCTGCTCACGCAGCAGGGTGCTGCGCATCTCCAAGAAGCGACTGCGCAGGGTCCCGGAGGTCGCGTCGGGCTCGAGTGACGGCTCGGGCTCCGCCCGCTGCCGCGTCTGCCAGCGCGAGATCTTGACGGACCAGGGATCGTACGGGTCGGGTGGCTCGAAGTAGCGAAACGCCGAGGACACGGGCTCCGGGCCGGGCGCCGCACACGAGAGGAGCAGCCAGACGAAGCCCGCGAAGAGCCCCAACCCCCGGCGTTGCCTCTCCGAGTCACGCATCTCTTGCAGCTCATCGGCGGCGATGAGCCGGATCCGTAGCCGGCTTGGGGCCGCGGTACAGCCGCCGGAAGGCGGGCCGATAGTGGAGCGGGGAGAGGGACGATAGACTCCTGCTGCGCCGAGGGCGGGGTGGCGCTCCAGACGATGACGGACAGACGAAACACAGGATGGCTTCTCGCGCTCGGGCTGCTCGCCCTGGGCTTGGCCTGTGCCGGGCCGACTCGGCAGGGAGAGCGCTGGGGGGGG
>JBHHVJ010000017.1:0-63017 GCA_046754285.1 Myxococcota bacterium
CGTGGCCGTGCACCTGTTCGGCCGCTGTGCCGACATGGCCGGGATCACCGCGATCGCCGGCGCAAGGTTGTGGAGCAGACGATCTCCACCGGTGGGGAGCGTGTCCTCCTTCGTGATCATCTTGAGGGCGTCCGCCACGGGGTGAAGCAGGCCGATCGCCCTGATCCCCAGAATATCGGCGCGGTTGGCCCCGATGCGATCCTGCATGAGCGCGCTCTGCTTGCGCTCCACCCAGGTCATGATCGGTGCAAAGATCGCCGCGACGACCAGAAAGATGAAGAGCGCGACCGGGACGTACGCGGGAAGATCCATCTAGGCCAGCTCGCGTCCTTCGGGGCCCAGGATGTCCAGGTGGATACCCGAGAACGCGGGGACGGTCTCGGCGAGTCGCTTGGAGATCTCGCGGATCGAGGGAGTGCCCTTGAAGCCCTCGAGCCCGGTCTCGTTGGCGATGTGCAGAAGCACCTCGGCCTCGGTCCAGGCCTCGAAGGGCGGCTCGACGATCGGCAGGAAGCGCTGCACGCGCCGCGCGTGGTTCGTGAAGCTCCCTTCTCGCTCAGCGAAGCTGCGTGTCGGGAGGACGACATTGGCCCGATCGGCCAACGCAGACTCCTGTGAATCGAGCAGGACCACCCGATCCACGCCGGCGAACGCCGGCTCCGGAAGCGCATGACCCAGGACGATCGCGAGCGCCGCGTGCTCCGGGGGGTCGTAGCTCTCGGTGAACCCGAGCGCGCGCGCCCCGTTCGCGTTCGGCGCTCGCTCGGCGCGCACCAACCGTCCATCGGCCTCTCCACGCGGCACCGCAAAGATCGCCGGCTCGATCCCGAGAGCGCCGACCAGCTCGCTCAGCACGAAGAGATCCTCGTTCGCAACGAAGGCGGAGGCCACCGCGCAGATCCGCCCGCCCCCGTCCCGGGTCCCCTGCAGGAGCTCGGCCGCACGCCCCACGGCCTCCACGTAGGAGCAGTCGCGGCCGGAGACGCGGGGCGTCGTGAGCCGGCCTGCTTCGATCTGCTTGTACGAAAGGCGGCCGTGATCGCAGATCCAGGTCTCGTTCACGGCGTCGTTGCGTCGTGGCAGAAAGCGGTAGACCCGGTTGTTGGAACGAGATGCGTAGATGTTGCAACCGTTCGCGCACTGGTTGCAGACGGACTCCACATCGTCGAGAAACCAGACCCGGATACGAAACCGGAAGTCGCGAGTGGTCAGCGCGCCCACCGGACAGATGTCCGCCACGTTCATGGAATAGGGGTTGTCGAGCTCCGCACCCGGAAAGGTGTCGAGCACCGAGTCGTCTCCACGCGAGAATACCCCGAGCTCCCCCGTGCCCGACACCTCCCGGCAGAATCGTACGCAGCGTCGGCACAGGATGCAGCGCTCCTGATCGAAGACGATCGTGGGCCCGAGCTCGACGGACTTGCGTGCCGGACGGCGGGGCTCACGCGTGCGAGCTCCCGGTGCACCGTACTCGAAGGCGTAGTCTTGGAGCTTGCACTCGCCCGCCTGATCGCAGATCGGACAGTCGAGCGGATGATTGATCAGCAGGAGCTCCATGACGGCGCGACGGGCCTCGTGCACCCGCTCGCTGCACGTCGAGATCGACATGCCATCCCGTACCGGGGTGTTGCAAGCGATCTGTAGCTTGGGCATGCCCTCGATCTCGACCTGACAGAGTCGGCAGGAGCCGTCGATTGAGAGCTTGGGATGCCAGCAGTAGTGCGGAATGTCCACGCCGTTCATGAGCAGGCCGAGGTCGTCGAGGGCCTGCAGGATCGTGCGACCCTCCGCGACCTCATAGGCATTTCCGTCAACGGTGAACGTCGGCATCGCTACAGCTCGAAGCTCTCGGGGAACGGGCACTTCTTCTCGGCGATGTGCGTCTTGAAGTCCTCCCGGAAATGGCGCATCAGGGCCTGGATGGGCCAGGCCGCCGCATCCGCAAAGGCGCAAATCGTGTGCCCCTCCATGAAGCCCGGGACCTCGTCGAGGATCTCCAGATCCTCCGGCACACCGCGCCCGTTCTCGATGCGCTTGCAGATCTTGTGGATCCACCCCGTGCCCTCTCGGCACTGGGTGCACTGTCCGCAGGACTCGTCACGGAAGAAGTAGCTGATCACGCAGGCCACGCGGACCATGCAAGTCGTCTCGTCCATTACCATCACACCACCGGTGCCCAGATGCGATCCCCGCTCGGTCAGGAACTCGTCCGCCATTGGCACATCGAGATCCGAGGGCGGGAGAATCGGCATCGAGACCCCGCCGGGGATCACGCCCCGGACCGCGCGCCCGCCACGCACACCGCCCGCATGTCCGATCAGCTCGCGCAATGGCGTGCCGAGCGGCAGCTCGAAGAGACCCGGACGCTCGACGTGACCCGAGACTCCAAACAGCGTCGTGCCCGGACTCTTCTCCGTGCCCAAGCTGCGAAACCAGTCCACCCCCCGCGACAGAATGAAGGGCACGTGGGCGAAGGTCTCCACGTTGTTCACCGTCGTGGGGAGGCCGAACGCGCCGTACTGGGCCGGGAAGGGCGGCTTCTTGCGCGGCTGACCTTTCTTGCCCTCGAGCGACTCGAGCAGGCCCGTCTCCTCGCCGCAGATGTAGGCACCCGCTCCGCGATGCACCACGATGTCGTGATCGAAGCCCTTCTTTCGGAGGATCCGCTTGCCCAGATAGCCCCGTTCGTAGAGCTCCTGCACCGCCGCCTCCATGCGGCGCGCGGCAAGCGAGTACTCTCCCCGGATGTAGACGAAGCTCCGGGTCGCACCGGTCGCGCGCGCAGCGATCAGCAAACCCTCCAGAATCTGATGGGACCCCCGCTCCATGATGAGACGGTCCTTGAACGACCCCGGCTCGGACTCGTCCGCGTTGCAAACGAGGAGCTTCGGGCGGTCCGTGTCCGCAGGCATGAAGCTCCACTTCAGCCCCGTCGAGAAGCCCGCGCCGCCCCGCCCCCGAAGCCCCGAGGCCTTCACCAGCTCGATGATCTCCGCGGGCTCCATCTCGAGAGCCTTGCGCAGCCCCTCAAAGCCCCCGCTCTCCTGGTACCCATCGAGCGTACGGTAGGCCTCCTCCGCATAGCTCTCGGAGAGGTAGCCGGTGATGTGTGGCTGCGTGATCAAGACTCACTCCAGCGCGTCGAGAAGGCGCCGTGCCGTCTCGAGGTCCAGCCCCTCGTGATACTCGCCGTCGACCCGGGCCACGGGCGCCGTGCCGCAGGAGCCCAGGCACTCCTCATGCCCCAGCGTGATGCGGCCGTCGGAAGTCGTCTGTCCGCAACGAATGCCCAGATGCGCCTCGAGGCCCTTGAGCAGGCTGCGCGCACCTCTCAGGCTGCACGGCAGATTCGTGCAAACGTGGACGTGATGGCGACCCTGCGGCTCGGTGTAGAACATGTTGTAGAAGCTGAGAACCTCCCAGACGTCGACGGGCTTCAGCTCAAAGAGCTCCGCGAGCTCCCGCGCCGCTCCGACGTCGACGTAGCCCCGCTCCTCCTGGACCAGGTAGATCGCGGGCAACAGCGCGCCGCGCTTCTGCGGATAGCGCGGAAACAGCTCCTCGATCTTCTCTCGTGTCTCGGGCCGCATCCGCGTCAGTTCCAGTCCAAGCCGCCCTTCATCCACTCGTAGGCGAGGGCGGCGGCGAGCGCGAACAGGAAGGTCATCATCGCGCCGAAGCTGAGCCAGCCCAGACCCTGCGCGATGAGATCCCGGTAGACGACCGCCCAGGGATACAGGAAGACCACCTCGACGTCGAAGATGATGAAGGAGACGGCGACCATGTAGAACTTCACGTGGAAGCGCCGGTAGGGCGAGACGAGCTGACGCTCCCCGCACTCGAACGGCTCCTGCTTCTCACCGAAGTGAAGCTTGGGACCGAGCACCGTCGTGAGGATCAACATCAGGCCGACGAAGCCCGTACCAAGGGCCATGAAGAGCGCGAGCCCTGCGTACTCCGACATCCCGTTCTCCGCGCAAGAGCTTGAAATAAAAGGGAAAGGGCCGCGGAATGCTAGGAGGCGACCGGGGGACTGTCAACCGGCGCAGGTCGTGATTATCCTTGAGCCGATGAGCGCAACGAACCCCGTGCGCTGTGCCGTGCTCGGCGCCGGAAGCTTTGGAACCTGTCTGGCCCTGCGGCTCGCACAGCGCGACTACGCGGTCGACCTCTGGGCCCGCGACGGCGCCGTGGTCGAGGCGATCCGACGCCACCGTCGCAATCCACGCTATCTGAAGGAGTTTCAGCTTCCGGAAAACATCCGGCCGACACTCTCGCTGGATGAGGCCCTGGAAGCCAAAGAAGTGGTGCTCTCCGTGATTCCGAGTCACGCGGTGCGCGACGTCTGGACCCGGGCCGCGCCCCTGCTCGCCCCCGGAGCCCTGATCATCTCCGCGTCGAAGGGCATCGAGGTCGGCACGGGCAAGCTCGTCAGCCAGGTGCTCCGGGAGATCCTCCCCGCGGAAGCCTGCACCCGGCTGGTCACGCTCTCTGGCCCCAGCTTCGCGCTCGAGATCGCCCAGGGACGACCCACGGGCGTCTCGCTCGCATGCGCGAACGAAACCTACGCGATCGCCGCCCAGAGCATCCTGTCCTCGCCTGCCTTTCGCTGCTACACGAACCCCGACGTGACCGGGGTGGAGCTCGGTGGCGCCCTCAAGAACGTGATCGCGATCGCGGTGGGGATCGGGGATGGGCTCGGGCTCGGGCTCAACTCGCGCGCCGCGCTGATCACCCGTGGGCTCGCGGAGATGACCCGCCTCGGTCAGCAGCTCGGCGCACAGCCGCTCACCTTCCTGGGCCTCTCGGGGATCGGCGATCTGGTGCTGACCTGCACGGGTGATCTCTCGCGCAACCGCCGCGTGGGGCTCGAGCTCGGGAGCGGGCGCAAGGTGGACGAGGTGCTCGACGGCCTGACCCAGGTCGCCGAGGGGGTACGGACGACGCGCTCGGCGTACGAGCTGGCCCGCAAGCACGGCGTGGACATGCCGATCACCGAGCAGGCGTACGCGGTCCTCTACCAGGGGAAGGACTGCCGGAGCGCGGTCCGCGATCTCACCCACCGGCAGCTGAGGAGCGAGCGCGAGTGAGGCGAGCCGCCCTCGGGTCGCTGCTGGCCTTGCTCGCTTGTACGGCGTGTGGTCCACGCGTCGTGCGAGAGACGGTCCTGGAGCGACCCGACCTGCGCGTGGAGCTGCGCCATGTCGAGGCGGAGGGCAGGCAGCTCCAGCCCGAGTACGACCACCCGGTCACGATTGCAGACGTGCGCGTGGCGCACATCCTGGCCTCGCTCGTGCATGAGGACGCCAAAGGCCGGCGCCAGCCGACCATCCGCTCGGAGCACGTGTACGGGCTGGCCGAGGGCATCGCGCAGGCTGCCACGCGCGCCGGACCCCAGGACGAGATCGCGGCCGTCGCCTTCATCACGGAGCGTCGCATGATGGTCTTCCGCAGCCGCCGCGTGACCGCCTTCCGCGCCTTCTTCCAGACCGGCCAGCTCGTGCTCGAGTTCTACGCCATCGAGGATCGGCTCGAGCAGGATCCACGCGGGGAGGAGTACGCGATCCCGCTGGAGGCTCCCCAGTGGCGGAAAGGCTTTTCGCTCGTGGCCGGGCCCGCCCAGAGGCGAGTGAGCGCGCGCCGCCTGCACGTGGACTGGCGGAGTCCGCAGTTCGCCCGCCCGCTGAGCCTCCGAAGCGGGCGAGGCGGCGCGGGTCGCCGAACCATCCTCTTGGAGGCTCCCCCCCAGCCGGCCACCGAGCGGCCTCCGGAGCGGCCGGAGAATCTCGAGGACGAGCAGATCCAGGCGCTGGACCAGCTCGAGGCGGCTCGGCGCGCAGGCATCATCCTGGAGTCCGAGTTCCAGCGGCGGCGCGCGCTGATCCTGGAGGGCCGCCTCGAGGAGGCCGGCTATGGAACCTCCAGCGAGGAGTGAGCCGCCGCGGGCGCCCCCAGGACCCCGGCCGATCCACATCGACACCGATCCGGGGCTCGACGACCTGCTCGCGCTGGCGCTCGCCCTCGCCTCCCCCGAGCTCGAGCTGCGCTCGCTCAGCACGGTCGCGGGCAACGCGTCGCTCGCGGCGGTGACGGAGAACGCCCTGCGCTTCCTGGCGCTGGCCCGCTGTTCGCTGCCGGTCGGCCGCGGCGCGGAGGGGCCGCTCGCGCTGCGACGCACCGACGCGACGGCCTTCCACGGTCCGGACGGCCGCCGCCGCATGGTGCTGCCCCAGCCCGCACCGATTCGGCTCAGCTGCGCCCGCGAGCAGCTCGCCGAGAGCCTGAGGCAGGGCGTGCGCTCCCTTGTCGCGCTCGGACCCCTCACCAACCTCGCCGCGCTCTGGCTCGAGACACCCGATCTCCTTGCCGGGGTGGAGCTGATCTGGATGGGCGGGACGCTGGGCCAGGGCAATGTCACTCCGCACGCCGAGTTCAACGCCTACGCGGATCCAAAGGCCGCAGCCCTGCTGCTCGGAGCCGGGCTGCGAATCCGCGTGGTCGGGCTCGAGGTCACCACCCGGGTTCGTGTGGGTTTTCAGGATCTGGCCGGCGGGTGCTTCGGCTCGGGTCCGATCGGCCGGACGCTCGAGGAGATGCTGCGCGCCCTCTGCGCGGCGGAAGCTCCCGACCGGGCCGCGGTGCTCCACGACCCCTGCGCGGTGGCGGCGGCCGTCCGTCCGGAGGCCTTCCGATTCGAGCGCGTGCCGCTCGAGGTGCACGTCGCAGAGGATGCCCGGAGGGGCTGCCTGAGACGCGCTCCAAAGGGCGCGACGGTCGAGTACGCCCGGGAGGTCGAGGCCGAGTCAGTGCGCGATCTGGTGCTGCGCCGGCTGGCGGAGTGGTCTGATAAGCTCGATGCTTACTGAATGTCGCAACTCTGTGACCTCCACACACACTCCACCCACTCCGATGGGACGCTCGCACCGGGCGAGCTGGTCGAGCAGGCCTGGCGGGCGGGGATCACCCAGCTGGCCCTCACGGACCACGACAGTGTCGGGGGGCTGCCCGAGGCGCTCTCCCGGGCCGCCGAGCTGGGGATGGAGCTACTCCCGGGCGTCGAGCTCTCCGTGACCGAGGACGGCGGTCGCCGAGAGATGCACATCCTGGGCTTCGGAATCGATCCCTCCTCGCCCGCGATGACGCAGGGCATCGTCCGCCTGCAGCGCGACCGGAAGGAGCGAGGACGGCGCATGGTCGAGCGGCTCAACGAGAGTGGCGTCGAGCTGAGCTTCGGCCACGTCGAGGGTCTGGCGGGACCGGGGGCCCTGGGCCGGCCCCACGTCGCGCTCGCCCTGGTCGAGACGGGGCTCTGCTCGAGCGTGGACGATGCCTTCGCCCGCTACCTGCGCCGCGGCCGGCCGGGCCACGTGGTGCGAGACGGGCCGGACGCTCGCCACGCCATCGGCCTGATCCACGAGGCAGGCGGGATCGCCTGCCTGGCCCACCCGCCCCTCTCCCGGGGCGTTGAGGCTCCGGGTGGGCTGGACGCATTCGTCGGCCAACTGGTGCGGCTGGGCCTGGACGGTCTGGAGATCCAGCATCCGAGCCATGGGCCGGCGACACGCAAGCGGCTGCGCCGCCTGGCCCGTCGCTTCGATCTCGTCGCCAGCGGTGGGAGCGACTTTCACGGGGCGACACGACCGGGTGTCAGCTTAGGCCGGGGCCGCGGCAACCTGGCGTTGGGGCCGGAGCTCTATGCGGCCGTGACGGCAAGGGTCCGGGAGCGACGCGCGCGATTGACCGTCCTGGGCTCCGCCGGTAAGGTGCAGCGCCTTCAATGAGCAAGCGAGAGGAAAGGTCCGGACCGTCGACGCGCGCGGTCCACGGCGGCGAGCAGGAAGGTCGCCCCCGAGTCAGCGACTCACTCACGACGCCCATCGTCCAGTCCTCCACATACTGGTTCCGCGACACCCAGGAGGTGATCGACTACCAGGAGGGTCGCCACCAGAGCTTCGAGTACGGCCGCTACGGGAACCCCACGACCCGCGTGGTCGAGGAGAAGCTCTGCGAGCTCGAAGGCGGTGAGGCCTGCCTCTTTGCAGCCTCCGGAATGAACGCAGTCACCACACTCCTGCTCGCGCTCGTGCCACGCAGCGGTCACATCATCACCACGCACGACTGCTACCGCCGAACACGGCAGTTCATCGCCACGGTCCTGCCCAAGATGGATGTGCAGGCCACGATCATCGATCCCGGCGATCTCGGGGCACTGGAGCGGGCGCTCGAACGGCCGACGACGCTCTTCTTCTCCGAGTCGCCGACCAACCCCTATCTGCGGGTGGTGAACATTCCACGCGTGGCCGAGCTCTGCCACGCTCGCGGCACGCGGGTCGTGATCGACTCGACCTTCGCGACGCCGATCAATCAGCGCGTGCTGGAGCTCGGGGCGGATCTCGTGCTCCACTCGGCGACCAAGTATCTGGCCGGCCACAACGACGTGATCGCAGGCGGTCTGGTCGGGGCCCGCGCCCAGATCGACCCCATTCGCGAGCTCCACGGGATCCTCGGCGGCGTGCTGGATCCCCACGCGGCCTACCTGGTGCTGCGCGGCCTCAAGACGCTGGCGCTTCGGGTGGCGCGCGCCAACGAGAACGCCATGGCCATCGCCCGTTACCTCGAGGCCCATTCAGCGGTGGAGCGGGTGCACTACCCGGGGCTCGAGAGCCATCCCGATCACGAGATCGCACGGCAGCAGATGTCTGGGTACGGCGGAGTCGTCAGCTTCGAGCTTCCCGGAGGCCTCGAGGGCGCCTCCAAGTTCATCGACGCCCTGCACCTGCCCTACATCGCCCCCAGCCTCGGCGGCGTCGAGTCGCTGGTCGAGCAGCCGACCGTGATCTCCTACTGGGACCAGACACCCGAGCAGCGCGCCGCCATCGGCATCCGAGACGGCCTGGTGCGCTACTCCTGCGGCATCGAGGACGCGGCGGATCTGATCGCGGACATCGAGCAGGCACTCGATCGGGTCTGATCAGGCCTCATCCGATCCCGCATCCGCCACCGACGCACTCGGACGTCCCGAGCGGGTCGGGAGCTCGGCGTGCTGGATGACCCAGAGGGGCTGGGCGCCCTGCCGCTCGAAGAAGCGCTGCCCGTCGGGAAGCTGCACGGGAATCGTGACCTGGTAGACCGCAAGCCCGTGCGAGGCGAGCCACTCGCGACCGTAGGCCAGCAGCCGCGAGCCAATGCCCTGGCGCCGCAGGTCCTCGCGAACGAAGAGGTCTACGACCCGACCGTAGCGCGCGGGGTCGTAGATCGGATCCCCGCTCTCGATTTGCATGTGCAGGTAGCCCACCAGCTCCGCACCGCGCTCGGCCACGAACAGACCCGTGCGCGGGTCGGAGAGAATCACCTCGCGGTGATGGCGCGTGACCTCGGCGCCGTCCTTGCTGAGCTCGAGGCGCGGATCGACCTTGCCCTCGAGCTCGCGAAGCGCCCGCCAGAGGGCGTGGAGCTTCTCGAGGTCCCGGCGACCCGCCCTGCGCACGATGATGTTCATGACGCGGGCAGGATCTCGAACTGCTCCCGATGAAGGGTCGGCTCGCCCCGCACGAGGATCTTGCGGCCGATCTTCTGCTCGACCCGGTGGAGCGGTTCGGCCTCCTCGTTCTCGAGCCGCTGCACGATATCCGGATGGGCCCGAACGAGCAGGGTCTCGGTGCTGAGGTAGTGTACCGACTTGGGAAGCTCACGGAAGATCTTGTGGCAGATCGTGCGGCTCGACTGGATGTACCCGCGGCCCTCGCAGTCAGGACAGGGCTCGCAGAGCTGCTGCACGAGGTTCTCGCGGACGCGCTTGCGGGTCATCTCGATCAGGCCGAGCTCGGAGATCTTGAGCAGGTTGACCTTGGACTTGTCGTCGCGCAGCGAGTCGGCGAGCGCCCGATAGACCTTCTCGCGATTCGCGGAAACCTCCATGTCGATCAGATCCAGGATGATCAGCCCCCCGATGTTGCGCAGCCGGATCTGGTGGACGATCTCCCGGACGGCCTCCAGATTCGTCTTGAGGATCGTCTCCTCCAGATTTCGGCTCTTTCCACCGGTGAACCGACCCGTGTTGACGTCGATCGCCGTCAGCGCCTCGGACTGGTTGATCACCAGGTAGCCGCCGGATTTGAGCCAGACCTTGACGCCCAGCGCTTCCTCGATCTCGGCCTCGATGCGGTGCTGATCGAAGAGGGCCTTCTCACCGGTGTAGTGCACGATCTTGGGGCGCGGTGCCGCCATGAAGCGGTGCACAAACTCCTGCATCTCGCCGTAGGCGACGTCGTCGTCCACCATGATCTGCCTGGTCTCGTGCGTGACGAGATCGCGCAGAATGCGCAGGTGGAGCGGCGGCTCCTCGTAGACCAGCGCTGGCACCTGCTTGATCTCCTCGCGCCGCTTCTGGATCTGCTCCCAGAGCTCGGTCAGGTACTCGATGTCGGCCTTCAGATCGGCCTCACTCAGACCGTGGGAGACCGTGCGCACGATGAAGCCGATCTCCTTGTTCGTGCGCAGCTTCTCCACGATGCTGCGCAGCCTTCGACGCTCCTTGTCGCTGCCGATCCGGCGAGAGACGCCGACGCGCGAGACCGAGGGCATCAGCACCAGGTGGCGCCCGGCCAGCGAGATCCGGGACGTGATGCGCGCGCCCTTCTTGCCCAACGGCTCCTTCGAGACCTGGACCAGGATCTCCCGGCCCTCCTCGAGGATGTCCTGGATCTGGGGCGTCAGTCCCCGCTGGGCGGCGCTGGCACGGCGGCGTCCGCCGCCGTGGTCCGGTCCGAGATCCTCATCGAGCTCGACGTCGTCGAGGTCCGCGCGGTAGTCGGCCACGTAGAGGAAGCCGGCGCGCTCGAGGCCAATGTCGACAAACGCCGCCTGCATCCCCGGCAGGACGCGCGTGACCCTACCCTGGTAGATCCCCCCGGAAACGCCGCGTTCGTTGCTGCGCTCGACGTGGAGCTCTACAACCTGGTCTGATTCGCGAACGGCGACCCGCGTCTCGCGCGGGCCTACATTCACGAAGATCTCGTTTCGCATCTTCGACCCCTTTCGGGTGCTGGGCCACGATGCGGCGGCCTCCGCGGAGCCAAGGGCTGCAGGACGCGGTGGGCGCCGGATCGGGTGACGGGCTGAGTGTGCCGATGAGTTTCTGCATGAGTCAGTGAGCAGGGCGCGGTCGGGCTCGCGGGGCCACGGCTTCATGCGTTGGCCGGCTCCGCAGACCTCCAAGCCCGCGTCCTCCTTCGGGATACCTGGCTGACCTGGAATTCCAGTAGACTGGCTGGGCTGCCCGAAGGGCGGAGCTAACAGGCAGACCCTAATGGACGGACCCCAGACGGTCAATGCACGTTATCGCCAGCTCCCCGCGGTCGAGCGACTGGTCTCCGAGGCGGGCGAAGGCACCGATCTGGCCCGCTGGAGCCTGCTCGCCGCGGCACGCTCGGTGCTCGCCGAGGCGCGCCGGGCGATCGCGGGGGAGGCGGAGGCGCAAGGCAATCCCCCGGCGAGCCCGCTCGCGGCGCGCACGCGTGCCCTCGCGTCGCGCCTGGAGCGGGACTTCCCTCGGCGGGTGCTCAACGCCACAGGTGTCGTCGTCCATACGAATCTGGGCCGCGCTCCGCTCGCTCCCGAGGCGGCCCGAGCCGCCGTCGAGGCCGCGACCGTCTACTCGGATCTGGAGCTGGATCTCGAGCGGGGCGAGCGCGGCTCCCGGCTCTCCCACGTCAGCCAACTCCTGACCCTGCTCTCCGGCGCCGAGGCGGCCCTGGTCGTCAACAACAACGCCGCTGCGCTGCTGCTCGCGGTGGACACCCTGGCCGCGGGTCGCGAGGTCGTGCTGTCGCGCGGGGAGCTGATCGAGATCGGCGGCTCCTTCCGCCTGCCGGAGATTCTCGGCGCCAGCCGCGCCCGGCTGCGCGAGATCGGCACGACGAATCGCACCCACCTGCGCGACTACGCCCAGGCGATCGGACCGGAGACGGGGCTGATTCTGAAGGTGCATCGCAGCTGCTTCGAGATGCGCGGATTCACGAGCGACGTTCCACTGCGCGAGCTGGCGCAGCTGGCCCGGGAGCACGGCGTGCCTCTGGTGGAGGACCGCGGCAGCGGCACGCTGCTGGACCTGCGTACGCTGGGTCTTCCCGAGGATCGGGTGGAGATCGGGCTCGAGCAGGGTGCCGATCTCGTGCTGTTCAGCGGGGACAAGCTGCTGGGAGGCCCGCAGGCGGGGATCGTGCTGGGGCGCGGGGAGCCGATCGAACGCATGCGCCGCAGCCCGCTCGCGCGCGCTCTGCGCGTCGACAAGCTCACGCTGGCCGCTCTGGGCCGAACCCTGCGCATCCTGCTCGAGGGACGCGGGCCCGAAGCCCTACCGGTTCTGCGCATGCTGCTCGCCGGCGATGCGGAAATCCGGGCACGAGCCGAGTGGCTGGCCAAGGAGCTCGGGCGGGAGGGCGTGGGAGACGTCTCGGTCGAAGAGGGTCGCTCACGCGTGGGCGGTGGTGCGCTTCCGGAGCTCGAGCTGGCGAGCCCCGTCGTTCGTGTGCAGGGACGCGTCTCGGCGGCGGAGCTCGCGCGACGCCTGCGCACGGCCGATCCGCCCCTGCTCGTACGGGTACAGCGCGATGCGCTCATCCTCGACCCGCGCACCCTGGAGGAGTCCGATCTCCCGACGGTGGTGAAGCTGCTCAGAAGGGCTTCGCATTGATTCGACTGTTCGAGGGGGGTAAGGTTTTTCCGTGCTGAACGCAGCCGTTCTGGTTTTGAATCGCTCCTACCTTCCGATCCACGTCACGTCGGCTCGGCGGGCCTTCTCCCTGCTCTACCAGGGGCTGGCCCGGGCGGTCAACGAGCAGTTCCAGACCTTCGACTTCGAATCGTGGCGGGATCTCTCGGTGGGGGCCCAGGATGAGGCGATCGGCACAGTGGGGGGATGCATCCGGGTCCCGCGAGTGATCCTGCTTCAGGCGTTCGATCGGGTACCCAGACGGCACGTGCGTTTCAGCCGGATCAACATCTACGCACGAGACAAGAACACCTGCCAGTATTGCGCCCGGCGCATGCCGCGTTCCGATCTCAACCTCGACCATGTGGTGCCCCGCTCGCAAGGCGGCCGCAGCACGTGGGAGAACGTGGTGTGCTGCTGCCGGCCGTGCAATCGACGCAAGGGCGGGCGTACGCCGGCTCAGGCAGGAATGCGCCTGATGCGGAAGCCCACCAAGCCCCGCTGGACCCCGATTCTGAGTGTCCTGGGGAACCGTGATGGCTACCCGGAGTGGAGGCCCTTCCTGAGTGTCGTCGATGCGTCTTACTGGCACGCCGAGCTGGATCAGAGCTAGGAAACGCGTCGCGGCCGAGCGACGGGAACGCGAGGAGCACAGCCTCCCCCGCGATCCCGAGCGTCGCGTGTGGGCGATCGGAGGGGGCAAGGGGGGCATCGGCAAGAGCTTCCTGGCCGTGAACTTCGCCACCGTGGCAGCACGCACCGGCCGCCGCGTGGTGCTGATTGACGCGGATCTGGGCGGCGCGAACCTGCACACCTGCCTCGGCCTGCGCGGCGGCGAGCGCATCAACCTTTCCGACTACCTCCACGACCGCATCGTGGATCTGGAGAAGGCCGCCATCGACACCCCCGTACCGGGGATGAGGCTGATCCTGGGGACCCTCGGACACACGGGCGCCGCGGAGACAAGCGCGGAGCAGCGGGAGCGCTTGGTCGAGGCGGTGCGCGCCCTGCCCGTGGATCTGGTGATCCTGGACCTGGCTGCAGGCTCGGAGCGGTCGACGATCGACTTCTTCTTGCAGACCGACGAGGGCCTGCTCGTCACCACGCCGGAGCCGACGGCGATCGAGAACGCCTACGGATTCCTGAAGGCCGCCTTCTACCGTCGGCTGGGCCATGCGATGAGCGCCTCACCGATCCGCGAGCTGATCCGCGCCGCGATGGACCAGCGCAACGAGCGTGGGATCCGCACGCCCGGACACCTCCTGCACGAGATCGAGCAGCTCGACGCCTCCGAAGGTGCTCGCTTCCGGAAGGTGATCGCCGAGTTCCGTCCCCGGCTGGTGCTGAACCAGGTGCGCAACGGCGAGGAGGTGCGAATCGGCTTCTCGATCCGGAGCGTGTGCCGCAAGTTCTTCGGGATCGACCTGGAGTACGTGGGCTACGTGAACTACGACGACTGCGTGTGGAGGTCCGTGAAGGAGCGGCGGCCCCTGGTGCTGGCTCACCCGCAATCGGACGGTGCGTTGTACATCCGTCGCATCGCCAAGAAGATGCTCGAGCCATGAGCATGCGTCCTCTGACGGACCAGAACTTCTACGAGATCCTCGATGTCGCACCGGACGCGAGCCCCCAGGGGATTGAGCGGGCCTACCGGATCGCACGCTCGACCTACCAGCCGAGCTCCGCGGCCACCTACTCGATCTTCTCGGAGGAGGACAACGCCGAGATCCTGCGGCGGGTGGAGGAGGCCTACGCGGTGCTCTCCGATGCGCGCCGGCGACGGGAGTACGACGCCCGCCTGCGCAGGGAAGGGCGGATCGAGGCCCGGCCCGCGGCGCCCCCCGCACGGGAGGCGCCCGAGCCGCCGCCCGTCCGCCGGCCACGCCCCCCGCGCCCCCTCGCGGATCTGGACCTGGACGAGCCCATCGAGCCTCCGGACGGCATCTACGACGGGCCCGTGCTGCGGCGGATCCGTATGAGCCGAGGCATCGAGCTGGAGGAGATCTCGGCGCTGACCAAGGTGAACGAGTTTACGCTTCAGCTCATCGAGGCGAACCGGTATGATGAGCTTCCCGCGCCAGTCTACCTGCGGGGCTTCGTGAAGGAGTTCGCCCGCTGCCTGCGGCTGGATCCGCAGCAGGTCGCGGACAGCTACATGAAGCGTTACCAGAGGCGCGCGGAGGGGAGGGGCTGATGGAGAAGATCCGCGATCCCGATCGCGCACGCCGAATGGCGCGCGTGCTCTTCTCGGACATCGTGGTCTATGCGGGCGATCAGGTCCGCATCGGTCTGGAGAAGGACGACATCTTCGACCGCCTCCATGGCGAGATCGAGCGCGCGAGGGTGTTCTACGGGCAGCAGGTCGATCCCGAGCTCGAGGACGCCGAGCGCATCTTCGACTTCGCGCTGGTCGACGTGTTGATCGCCGGCAATCGAAAGGTCAGCACCCACATCTGGTGAGATTTCACTTCGATGTGACGGAGGGCCTCGCGGGCAAGCGGATCGATGCCGCCGTCGCGGAGGTGCAGCCCGAGCTCTCGCGGGCCGCCGCGCGACGGCTCATCGAGCGAGCTGAGATCCGCGTGGCCGGAGCCCCCGTCAAACCTTCGCATCGTCTCCGGGCGGGCGAGATCGTGGAGGGCCGGGTGCCCGAGCCCCACCCCGATCGGCTCGAGCCGGAGCCCGTTCCGCTCCAGATCGTGTATGAGGACGGAGACCTCATCGTGATCGACAAGCCCGCCGGCCTGGTCGTGCATCCTGCGGCGGGGCACCGTGAGGGCACCCTGGTCCACGCGCTGCTGCACCACTGCCGAGATCTCTCGGGCGTGGGCGGCGTGCTGCGGCCGGGCATCGTCCATCGGCTCGACAAGGACACCTCCGGGCTGCTCGTGGCCGCCAAGAACGACACCGCTCACCAGGCACTGGCGGCCCAGTTCAAGACGCACTCGATCGAGCGCGAGTACCTGGCGCTCGTTCGAGGTGCACCGCCGGAGGGCCACGGCACGATCGATGCCGCGATCGGCCGGAATCCAAGGGACCGCAAGCGTTTCAGCACGCACGCGGCCAGAGGTCGGCGCGCCGTGACGCACTGGCGTGTCGAGCGTCGCCTGGGGTCGCTGAGCCTGCTTCGAATTCGGCTGGAGACCGGACGGACGCACCAGATCCGGGTGCACCTCGCCTCCGTGGGGCTCCCGGTCGCAGGCGATCCGGTCTACGGCGGGGGACGCGGAGCTGCCCGGGCCCTGGGGCTCACGCGCCAGGCGCTGCACGCCACCCGGCTCGGCTTCGTGCACCCCCGCAGCGGCCAGCGCCTGAGCTTCGACTCGCCGCTGCCCCCGGACCTAGCCGAGCTCATCGAGGGGCTCGCCGAATGAGCCTGCCGGCTTTCCTGCGCTGTCCGGAGCTGGAAGAGCTCGGCGTCGATCACGGGCTGGGCACGCGCGCGTCGGCCCGCGTCGAGATTCCTGGCCTCGTGCGGGCTCGGCAGGTCCACGGCACAGCCATCCTGCGCGCTCCCCTGGCACGCCCCGAGAGTCGCGGCGATGCGCTCTGGACCCGCGAGCCGGGCGTAGCGGTCGGCATCCACACCGCGGACTGCGTGCCGATCCTGCTGGCGGACCGAAGGCGGCGTGGCGTCGCCGCCGTGCACGCCGGCTGGCGCGGGAGCGCCGCTGGGCTCGCCACGCTCGCCGTGCAGCGGCTCTGCCGGGAGCTGGGTGCCCCGCCGACCGAGCTGCTGGCCGTAATCGGTCCACACATCGGTGTCTGCTGCTACGAGGTGGATCGATCCGTTCGGGCCGTGATTCGGCACGGGAGAGCGTTCCGACCCGGCCGCAGACCCGGCCATCACCAGCTCGATCTCCTCCTGCTCAATCGCCACCAGCTCCTCGCGGCCGGCCTCCTCCCTGAGCGCGTGCTGCGCGTGGGCGGATGCACGTGCTGCGAGGCGGAGCGCTATGCCAGCTACCGACGCGACGGGACAGGGGGCCGCATGCTGCACTACATCCGCATGCCGGGCTCTTGACATGCCCACAGCCTGCTCTACCGTTGCCCAGCCTGTTCCGAGAGCGGACGCCCTTTTCCCGGCCCGATCGGGCCCCGGCGAGATTCCGTCTCAACAAATCCCGCGAAAATTCCGAATCAGTCAATGAGCCCTACCAGCCCCCGGCCAAGATCGCATGGCAGCCCGTGCAGAACCCCTCTACCCGCTGCTGAAATCCCTCTGAAGGAGCACGGATGAACCTCTCAGAACTGAAGCGCAAGACGGCGGCCCACCTGGCCGAGATGGCGGCGGAGCACGGCATCGAAGGCCTCGCGGGCCTGGGCAAGCAGGAGCTGATCTTCGAGCTCCTGCAGGCCGTGACCCGGGAGAACGGGGAGATCTTCGGCGACGGCGTGCTCGAGAAGCTCCCCGACGGCTACGGGTTCCTGCGCTCGCCCGGCTCGAACTACCTGCCCGGGCCGGACGACATCTACGTCTCACCTTCGCAGATCCGGCGCTTCAACCTGCGTACCGGGGACACCGTCTCCGGCCAGATCCGACCTCCCAAGGAAGGAGAGCGCTACTTCGCCCTGCTCAAGGTGAACGAGATCAACTTCGAGCCGCCCGAGGTTGCGCGCAAGAAGATCAAGTTCGACGCGCTCACACCGCTCTACCCGCAGGAACGCTTCCAGCTCGAGGTCGAGGGCGGACCGCTGACCACCCGCATCATCGACCTCATCGCCCCGATCGGAAAGGGACAGCGAGCCCTGATCGTCTCACCCCCCAAGGCAGGCAAGACGATGATCCTTCAGGACATCGCCAACGCGATCGGTGAAAAGCATCCCGAGGCCTACGTCATCGTGCTGCTCATCGACGAGCGGCCCGAGGAGGTGACGGATTTTCAGCGCAACGTGAAGGCCGAGGTCGTCTCCTCGACCTTCGACGAGCCTGCCACGCGGCACGTGCAGGTGGCCGACATGGTCATCGAGAAGGCGCGGCGGCTCGTGGAGCATCAGCGCGACGTCGTCATCCTGCTGGACTCGGTCACGCGCTTGGCGCGGGCGCACAACACCGTGATTCCCCACTCGGGCAAGATCCTCTCGGGAGGCGTGGACGCCAACGCGCTCCACAAGCCGAAGCGTTTCTTCGGTGCGGCACGCAACATCGAGGAAGGCGGAAGCCTCACGATCGTGGGGACGGCGCTGGTCGATACCGGCTCCCGCATGGACGAGGTGATCTACGAGGAGTTCAAGGGCACCGGCAACTGCGAGCTTCATCTGGACCGCAAGCTCGCCGACCGGCGCACCTTCCCGGCCATCGACCTCAACCGGAGCTCGACACGACGGGAGGAGCTACTGCTCGATGACGCCACGGTCAACAAGATCTGGATCCTGCGCAAGGTACTCGACCCGCTCAGCACGGTGGACTGCATGGAGTTCCTGATCGACAAGATGAAGGCCACCGCGACAAATCAGGAGTTCCTCGCCTCGATGAATCAGTGACTTGAGGCCCCCGGGGCGCTGAGCTAGGCTAGGCATGCCATGAAGCCCGGCATCCATCCCGAGTACCAGACCGCGCAGGTCCACTGCGCCTGCGGGAATGAGTTTGTCACCCGTTCGACGGTGCCCGAGATCCGGGTCGAGATCTGCTCGGCCTGCCATCCTTTCTACACCGGGAAGCAGAAGCTCGTCGACTCGGCCGGCAAGGTCGAGCGCTTCCGCCGGCGCTACCGGAAGCAGTAGATGACCCGGCCCGTCCCGTCGCGGCACGCAGCCGCCCCCCATCTTTAGCGTCCCCGAACCGAGGTCTACCGCGCCAGCGCCCCGTGCGCGCCAGGACCCGGAGGGAGAGCCCGTGTTCGATCGCCTGGAGGAGATGACCTCCCGCTACCGGGAGCTCGAGGAGCTCGTCGGCCGGCCGGAGCTCGCGTCTGACCCCGCCCGTCTGCGCGAGGCGACGCGTGAGATGTCCGCGCTGCGCGAGGCCGTGGAGACCTACGCGCGCTGGGAGCGCAACCGCTCCGCCCTCGAGGAGAGCCGCGAGCTGCTCGCCGACCCGGACGCCGGGATCCAGAAGCTCGCCCGCGCCGAGATCACACGGCTCGAAGTCGAACGCGACGCGCTCGAGGCCCAGCTGCGGCAACTGCTCGTGCTCCGCGACCCCAACGACGACAAGAACGTCGTGATCGAGATTCGCGCGGGAACGGGCGGCGAGGAGGCGGCCCTGTTCGCGTCCGATCTCTTTCGAATGTACACGCGCTTCGCTGAGGAGCGCGGCTGGAAGATCGAGATCCTCTCTCTGTCCACCACACCCACGGGAGGGACGAAGGAGGTGATCGCCACGATCTCCGGCCGCGGCGCCTACCGGGCGCTCAAGTACGAGAGCGGCGTACACCGTGTGCAGCGGGTACCGGTCACGGAGTCGCAGGGACGCATCCACACCTCGACGGTGACCGTTGCGGTGCTGCCCGAGGCCGCCGCCATCGACGTGGAGATCGACGAGGACCGCGACCTGCGCGTCGATGTGTTCCGGAGCTCGGGTCCGGGAGGTCAGAGCGTAAACACGACGGACTCCGCGGTCCGCATCACGCACATTCCGACCGGTCTCGTCGTGACCTGCCAGGACGAGAAGTCACAGCACAAGAACCGGGCGCGCGCGCTGCGCATCCTGCGCTCCAGGTTGTACGACCTCGAGCAGCGTCGCCAGCGGGAGGAGCGCGCCCAGGAGCGACGCGGCCAGATCGGCACCGGGGAACGCAGCGAGCGAATCCGCACCTACAACTTCCCGCAGAATCGCGTGACGGATCACCGTCTCGGGCTGACGCTGCACAAGCTCGATCGGATTCTCGAAGGCGATCTCTCCGAGCTCATCGAGCAAGCGGCGCTTCGCATGCAGGGGGGAGGCGCGTCGTGACCACGCGCGAGGAGCTGCTCCGCACCACGCGTTACCTGCAGGAGCGGCGCGTGCCGGGAGCCCGGCTCGATGCCGAGCTCCTGCTCGCGCACGCGCTCGGGGTCGCGCGCGAGCGGCTGCATCTCGACCCGGACCGACCGCTCGCCGCGCGGGAGCGAACCCGTCTTCGGAGGCTCGCGCGGCAGCGTGCGTGCGAGCGCGTTCCGCTGGCCTACCTGATCGGGGAGCGTGAGTTCTGGTCGCTTCCCTTCCGCGTGAGCCCAGAGGTGTTGATCCCGCGACCGGAGACCGAGACGTTGGTCGAGGCCGCCCTCGAGCTCGCGCGGAAACGGCCGCTCGGGCGCGTGCTCGAGCTCGGAGTGGGCTCGGGTGCGGTGACCGCGGCCCTCGCGCTGGAGCTGCCCGGCACGCGTTTCGTCGCGGTGGACCGCTCGCGGAGCGCCCTCGGCGTGGCGCGAGAGAACCTGCATCGGCTCGGCCTTGCGGACCGGGTGAGCCTGCTGACGGGAGACCTGGGCGAGGCCTTGCGCGCTCGCTTCGATCTCGTGCTGTCGAACCCGCCCTATGTGCCCGCTCGCGAGCTCGCCCGGCTCGGCGCCGAGCTTCGTCACGAGCCCCGCCTCGCGCTCGACGGAGGCTCCGACGGCCTGGAATGCCTGCGCCGGATCTGTGCGGAGGGGGGGGGGGGGGGGGGGGGGGGGGGGGCCCGGGGGGGGGTGGGGGGGGGGGGGCTGGCGCCCGCGGTCCGGGCGTGGCTCGAGCTCCGCGGTGCTCGCGCGACCTGGACCCGACGGGATCTGGCCGGGAGGGAGCGCGTCGTGTGGGCTCGCTTCGGCGGAGGCTGAGATGGACCGCTTCGTGATTCAAGGGGGCGTTCCGTTGCAGGGCCGCGTGAGGGTGAGCGGCTCCAAGAACTCCTCCCTGGCGCTGATCGCGGCAGGTCTGCTCGGTGACGAGCCGCTGCTCCTGCGAAACGTTCCCGGCGTGCGCGACCTGCGCACGATGCTCCGGATCCTCGAGCAGCTCGGCGTCGACGCGGTCTGGGACGGTGAGGACGAGCTGCGCGTCGGGGGGGAGCCGCCACGATCGACCGAGGCGCCCTACGAGCTGGTGCGCACGATGCGCGCCTCCTTCATGGTCCTCGGTCCGCTGCTGGCACGCTGCGGACACGCCCGCGTCTCGCTGCCCGGCGGCTGTGCGATCGGTGCGCGGCCCGTCGATCAGCACCTCAAGGGGCTCGAGGCGCTCGGGGCCAAGGTGGAGCTGGACGGCGGCTACGTCGAGGCCCGTGCCCGCCGGCTGCGCGGAGGTCGTGTGGCCTTCGACGTGACCACGGTGAACGGCACGCAGAACGTGCTGATGGCCGCGGTCCTCGCCGAGGGCGAGACGCGGATCGAGAACGCGGCCCAGGAGCCCGAGGTCGTCGAGCTGATCGACGTGCTGCGCTCAATGGGGGCGCGCATCGACGGTGCGGGCACCGAGCGGCTCGTCGTAGAGGGGGTTCCGTCCCTGAGCGGCGCGGCGCATCGCGTCGCCGGCGATCGCATCGAGGCCGGCACGCTCGCGGTGGCCGCTGCGATCACGGGCGGGGAGGTCGAGCTCGAGGAAGTTCGCCCCGGGCAGCTCCGCATCGTGCTGGAGAAGCTGCGTGAGATCGGCCTGGCGGTCGAGGAGGGAGCGGGCTCTCTGCGCGTTCGCCGGAGCGGCCCGCTTCGCGGGGTGCAGCTTCGGACCGCCGCCTACCCGGGGTTTCCGACGGACATGCAGGCCCAGCTCATGGCGCTGCTCAGCCTCGCGGAAGGCTCCAGCACGATCACCGAGACGGTCTTCGAGAACCGCTTCATGCACGTCTCCGAACTGCAGCGTATGGGCGCTCGCATCGCGCTCGATGGGCGCACCGCGATGATCCGCGGTGTTCCCGAGCTGCTCGGAGCGCCGGTGATGGCGACGGACCTGCGCGCGAGCGCCTCGCTCGTCCTGGCCGGGCTGGCCGCCCGGGGGGAGACGAATGTGCTGCGCGTCTACCACATCGACCGGGGCTACGACTGCATCGAGGCGAAGCTCGCCAGCCTCGGAGCGCGGATCCGCCGGGAGAGGAGCTGAGATTGCCGCGGACCGGGGAGCTGATCCGCCTTCTGCGCAGCGATGCGCCCGACTTCGAGGCGCGCCTCACGGAGCTCGAGAGCCGACGGGACGTCGACGCGGCCCGTATCGAGGCGGTGGTGGTGGGCATCGTGGACGACGTCCGCGAGCGTGGGGATGTGGCGCTCTTGGAGGCCGTGGCGAGCTACGACGGCTACCGCCTCGAAGCGAATCAGCTCGCGCTCGATCGGGAAGCGATTGCGGCGGGGGCCTCCAAGCTGGACGCGGGGCTTCGGGAGGCGCTGACCGAGGCCGCCGCGCGCATCCGCAGCTACCACGAGCTCCACGTGCCCGAGAGCTGGGAGAGGCGGGAGGCCGGGGAGATTCTGGGCCAGCGGGTCCGGGCGCTCAGGCGCGTGGGGCTGTACGTGCCCGCGGGCAGCGCACCACTGGCCTCGACCGTCCTGATGCTGGGCATCCCGGCCCGCGTGGCCGGCGTGCCCGAGCTCGTCGTGGCAACCCCGGGGAACGAGCCACACCCCGCCCTGCTCGAGGCTGCCCGGCTGGCGGGCGTGACCCGCGTGATCCGCATGGGGGGCGCGCAGGCCATCGCGGCACTCGCGTTTGGAACCGCGCACGTCCCTCGCGTGGACAAGATCGTCGGGCCCGGGAACGCCTATGTGCAGGCTGCCAAGCGGCAAGTCTTCGGACAGGTGGCCATTGACGCGGAGGCCGGGCCCAGCGAGGTCTGGATCATCGCCGACGCGACGGCGCCCTCCGAGCTGGTCGCGGCAGACCTGCTCGCCCAAGCGGAGCACGACGAGATGGCCAGCGTCGTCCTCGCGACGCCGAGCGCGAGCCTCGCACGCGCGACCCGGGAGGCGCTGTCGCGCCAGCTCATCGACCTTCCGCGCGCGGCCCTGGCTCGCCGAGCGCTCGGCGGCCGCAGCGCGCTGATCGTGACGCGCGATCTGGACGAGGCCGTGGCTCTCGCCAATCGCTACGCCGCGGAGCACGTCCAGATCATGACGGCCGAGCCGGAGCGGCTCCTGGACCGGGTCGAGAACGCCGGCGCGGTCTTTCTGGGCACCGCCAGTCCCGTGCCGATCGGCGACTACCTGGCGGGACCGAGCCACGTGCTGCCCACCGGAGGCACGGCACGCTTCTTCTCGGTCCTGGGAGTGGAGGACTTCGTCAAGCGAAGCAGCGTGATTCAGATCTCGCCGCAGGCCGCCGAGGCGCTCACCGTGACGGCGGCTCGCCTGGCGCGCATGGAGGGGCTCGAGGCCCATGCGCGCGCTCTGGAGATGCGCCTGAAGCGAGGCGAGTGAGGCGGGTCCGCTAAGATCTGGGCCGGGCGCCGTTGGCGTCCGGCCAAGGAGAGGCTCCATGGAGCGCGAGGCGCGGGTGTCGAGGAAGACCAGGGAGACGCGAATCGAGGTGGACCTGCGCCTGGACGGCTCGGGAGCCGCCGAGATCGGCACAGGAGTTCCCTTCTTCGACCACCTGCTCGAGTCCTTCGCCCGTCACGGGCTCTTCGATCTGCGGATCGCGGCCGTGGGGGATCTGGAGGTGGACCAGCACCACACGGTCGAGGACGTGGGTCTCACGCTCGGACAGGCGATTCGCCGCGCGGTGGGTGAGGCCGAGGGGCTGGCACGCTTCGGGTCGGCACGCATCCCCATGGCCGATGCGCTGATCCAGGTCGATCTCGATCTGTCCAACCGGCCCTTCCTCGTGTACCGCGTGGAGCTCCCACGTGACTGGGTCGGAGAGTTCGACGCCGCTCTGGTCGAGGACTTTCTGTACGCGTTGAGCACGCAGGGGGGAATCGATCTGCACGTGGAGCGGGCCTACGGGCACAACACGCACCACGTCGTGGAGGCGATCTTCAAAGGGCTCGGTCGCTCGCTGGATCAGGCGACGCGCCTGGACCCCCGCATCCAGGGTCCGCTCTCCACCAAGGGGAGCCTTTGACACGTCCCTCCCCCGAGGTCGTCCTCGTCGACTACGGCATGAGTAACCTTCGCAACGTCGCGCGCAGCTTCGAGCGTGCAGGCGCGAAGCCCGTCATCTCCCGCGATCCCGATGAGGTGCGGCGCGCCGACCGCCTCGCGGTCCCCGGTGTGGGTGCGCTCGGCGATGCCATGCGCGCGCTCGAGGCCCGCGGGCTCGGTGACCCCTTGCGGGAGCGCATCCCGGACGGTCGGCCCTTCCTGGGCATCTGCATCGGGCTGCAGATCCTGCTCGAGCGCGGCGAGGAGGGGCCCACGGACGGGCTGGCCCTCTGCCCCGGCCAGGTGGAACGCTTTCCCGAGCGGCCCGGCCTCCCGGTGCCGCACATGGGATGGAACCGAGTGCGCGTGATGCGCCCGCACCCCGTGCTGCGCGAGGGCCACTTCTACTTCGTCCATGCCTATCGCGCCCAGAGGGTCCCACCCGACTGGGAGCTGGCCCGCACGGACTACGGGGAGGAGTTTCCCTCTGCGCTGGGCCGTGAGGCGTGCCTCGCCGTGCAGTTCCACCCCGAGAAGAGCCAGCGGGAAGGGCTGCGGCTGATCGAGCGCTTCTGTGCCTGGCAGCCCTGAGAGGTCTCCGGCCCGGCTGGAGCTGATCCCCGCTCTCGACCTGCGCGGGGGGCAGCTCGTGCGTCTGGTTCAAGGAGACTACGGCCGCGAGACCGTCTATGACGCGGACCCGCCCCGCGTCGCGGCCCGCTTCGTCGCCGCGGGAGCCACGCGGCTGCACGTGGTCGATCTGGACGGCGCCCGTGCGGGCCGACCGTGTCACGAGGCCGTGCTGCGAGAGATCCTGGTCGCAGCTCGGGACGTGCCGGTGCAGATCGGTGGGGGGCTGCGCAGCATGGAGAGCATCGAGACCCTGCTCGGCCTGGGCGCGGAGCGCGTGATTCTCGGCACGGTCGCGATCGAGCAGCCCGATCTACTGAGGGCCGCCGCCGCTCGCTTCCCCGGCCGCATCGTGCTGGGCCTCGACGCGCGTGACGGAAGGGTGGCGATTCGGGGTTGGCGGGAGAGCTCCGGTCGACGCGTCGAGGAGCTGATCGACGAGCTCTCCGAGCTGCCGCTCGCGGCGGTGCTCCACACGGATATCGCCCGGGACGGAACCCTGGACGGACCCGATGTGGAGGGCACCGCGCGCCTGGCGCGTCGGACGACGATTCCGGTGATCGCCTCGGGTGGGGTCGCGTCTCTGGACGATCTCCTCTCCTTGGCACGTGAGCGCGTCATCGCGGGAGCCATCGTCGGCCGGGCTCTCTACACGGGAGACCTGGACCTGGCCGCCGCTCTGGAGGCCCTGGAGCGTTGCTGACCAAGCGCATCATTCCCTGCCTCGATGTCAAGGACGGACGGGTCGTGAAGGGCGTGCGCTTCGTGGAGCTGCGGGACGCAGGAGATCCGGTCGCGGTGGCTGAGGCTTACGACGCACAGGGGGCGGATGAGCTCTGCTTTCTGGACATCACCGCCTCACACGAGCGGCGACGCACCATTCTGGATCTGGTCGCCCGCGTGGCCGACCGGATCATGATCCCCTTCTCGGTCGGTGGGGGCGTGCGGACGTTGGAGGACGTCCGTGCGCTTCTCTCCGCCGGTGCGGACAAGGTCTCGCTGAACACCGCGGCCGTGGAGCGTCCGAAGCTCGTCGCCGAGGCCGCCGAGCGTTTGGGCTCGGCCAACCTGATCGTGGCCATCGATGCGCGCCGCCGCGACCCGAACGACCCCAGCCACGGCTGGGAGGTTTACACGCACGGGGGCCGGAGCGCGACCGGCCTCGATGCGCTGGATTGGGCCTGCCGCGTCGAGCGGGAGGGAGCGGGGGAGATCCTGTTGACCAGCATGGATCGGGACGGCACGCAGGAGGGCTACGACCTGCCTCTGACGCGCGCCGTGAGCGAGGCCGTGCGGATTCCCGTGATCGCCTCGGGTGGCGTCGGGAGCCTGGAGCACCTGCGCGAAGGGCTCGATGACGGCGAGCAGGGCGGTGGCGCCTCGGCTGTGCTCGCGGCCAGCATCTTCCACTTCGGGACCTACCGCATCGCCGAGGCGCGCGCCTACCTTGCACGCCGCGGCATCCGCGTCCGCCCTGTGGATGAGTCGGCCGCGTAGGGTCCCCACCCCTGAGGGCGCCGAACCCCCCACTCCCCGCGACATGCGGAGCAGTTTGCACACCCGCAAGGCGCTGTGCTAGCTTTCCGGTTCGCCAGCGCAGACCGCAAGTGCCTGAAACGTAAGCACTTTCTTGGAGGAGGCGGACGATCCGGCGGGGATCATGCAGCGCTTGCGCCCGGATCCGACGCAGATCGCAGCCGGGTCGGGTCGCACGGTCCAAGAGACCCGCCCGCTTTCGACGGCCCCCAAAGAGCCTGTGGAGCGTGTGGACGAGGCAGGCCGCAGCGGCTCGGAACCACGCGGGGCGACTCGAGGCGACTCAGGGCGACTCTCGGGAGCGACTCGGAGCGGAAGGATGCAGGGAGGCAACGGGCTGGCGACGAGCGGGAGAGAGCTGAGCAAGGTCTGCCCTGGGGCAGGGCCTTGGAAGGACAAGGAGAGGGCCCCCGGTGAGCTGAGCTCGGGGGCGGAGAGCCTGGGGATGGCTTGAGGGCCCCGGGCGAGGGAGGATCGATTCTGCCGGGCGTCAAGCTCAAGGAGAACGAGAGCTTCGAGGTCGCGCTCAAGCGCTTCAAGAAGCAGTGCGAGAAGGCCGGGCTGATGTACGAGATGCGCAAGCGCGAGCACTACGAGAAGCCCAGCGTTCGCCGCAAGAAGAAGGCCGTGGCCGCTCGCAAGCGGGCGCTCAAGAAGCTCCGACAGGCAAACTAGCGAGATCGAACGAGCCCGTCGCCGAAGAGGCGGCGGGCTCGTTGTTCATGAACCCGTGACCCCCCCCGGAAGGGTCGCCAGAAAAACGTCGAGGTCTTCACGTCGGAATGGGTCGGATTCCGGATCACGTGGTCGAGGAGGTGCGCCAGCGCGCCGACATCGTCGGGATCGTTGGCCGCTCGGTGACCCTCCGGAGATCCGGAAGTCACCACAAGGGGCTCTGCCCGTTCCACGACGAAAAGACGCCCTCCTTCCACGTTCACGAGGACAAGGGGATCTTCCATTGCTTCGGCTGCGAAGCGGCGGGCGATGTCTTCGAGTTTCGCATGCGCCACGACGGGCTGGACTTTCCCGACGCCGTGCGCTCACTGGCTCGCGAGCTGGGCATCGAGATCCCGGTGTCGTCAGACGTTCCCTCCGGGCGGACCTCCCAGCTTCATCGTTGCAACGAGATCGCGCTCGCTTTCTACCGTGACACCTTGCGTTCGGCGCAGGGTGCCGTGGGTCGCAGCTACCTGCGCAAGCGCGGAATCGACGACGATCTGGCGGAGCGATTCCAGATTGGATTCGCACCCGAGGGATGGGACGGGCTCTGCGCGCACCTCCAGAAACAGGGAGAGTCCCTGGAGGTCGCCGAGCGTGCGGGCCTGGTGGCCCAGCGGCAGACCGGGAACGGACACTACGATCGCTTTCGCGCCCGCATCGTGTTTCCGATCAGCGAGCCGAGTGGCCACGTGATCGGGTTCGGGGGCCGTGCGGTCCGCCCGGAGGACACCCCCAAGTATCTGAACTCACCGGAGAACGCGATCTACCACAAAGGTCGCGTGCTCTTCGGTCTGCCGCTGGCGCTCGATGCGATCCGGGCTCGGGGGCGAATCATCGTCGTCGAAGGCTACTTCGACCTGCTCGCCCTGCACCGTGCGGGCCTGTGCGAAGGGGTGGCCCCGTGCGGGACAGCCCTCACTCCGGACCACGCGCGTCGGCTGCGTCGTTACGCCCAGGAGGTGGTCCTGCTCTTCGACGGCGACGACGCCGGACGGCGCGCCGCCGAGCGCGCACTGCCCCTGTTGCTCTCGGCGGGCCTGCGCGTGCGCGCGGCCTTCCTGCCCGAGGGAGAGGACCCGGACACCTGGCGAGAGCGGCAGGGTGAGGACGCGCTTCGCCGGATCGTCGACGAGGCCGCGCCCTTGCTCGACACCCTGATGGAGCGACGCTTGCACGATGCTCGGGGCCACGCCTGGTCCGTGGCCGATGCGGCCCGGGCGATTGCCCCGCTGCTCCGAGCGCTCGACGATCCGATCGAGCGTGCGGCCTACGTTCGACAGCTGGCCCAGCGACTCTGCGTACCCGAGGCCGCGTTCGAGAAGCTGCTTCGCGGCGAGGTCGCCGACGAGCCCAAGAGTCAGCCCCTGCGCACGGCAGCAGCGATGGATCCGACGACGCGAGTTCTGCTCGCGACTCTGGCGGGCTACCCGGAGCTGCTTCCGCTGCTGGAGACGTTGGATCCGGAGTGGCTTCCCGACGGTACCGATCGCACGCTCATCGAGGAGTTTCGTCGGGCGCTCTGCGAGCACGGTGAGCAGGCACTGGCCCACTTGCTCTCCCCCACCGCAAGTCCAACGACCCAGCCCGTTCGGGAGCAGATTGTTCGCATCGCGGCCGATGCCCGTCGGCTCGATCCACGCACCGCCGAGCAGGCCGTGCGCGACTGCATCGCACGCCTGGGCATCCGCGCGCTGGACCGACAGGCCCACGCCCTCAGCTCCCGGCTCGAATCATGCAACGATCCCGCCGAACTCGAAGCGCTTCTGGCCGAGAAGCAGCACCAGCTCGACCGAAGGCGGGAGCTCTGGAGTCAGTTTCAGCATCGCTAACCCTTTTTGCCAACTAGGAGAGACGGAGTTCCCCCCCATGCCACGATCGAAATCTCCCAGTTCGACCTCTCGCAAGAAGAACGGCTCAGCTGCGGGCGCATCGGCCCCAGTCTCCAGCCGAGCGCAACGCCGCGGCAACGGAGCGGCATCCCGAGCCGCCGGCGGGGGTCGAAGAGCGGAGAGAAGTGCCATGACGGAGAAGGGGAACGGCACCGAGACGCCTCCGAGCCTACGCCAGCTTCTGCGCCATGGCCGCGAAACGGGTGAGACCGACGGCGCCGAGCTGCTCCGGACGCTGCCCGAGCACATCCTGCGCTCTCCGCAGAAGCTCGACGACGTGGTGGCGCTCTTCACGCGCCATGGGATCTCGATCAAGAATTGGAAGCCACCGGTCTGGTTGCGCAAGCCTGACACGCGCCGCCGCCCGTCCGAGGACGAGTACAGCGCGGTGCGCTCTCACGACCCCGTCCGCGTCTACCTGCGTGAGATGGGTGCCGTCTCGCTGCTCACTCGTGAGGGCGAGGTCGAGATCGCCAAGCGCATCGAGGCGGGGGAGATCGAGCAGTTCCGCGTGGCCTTCAGCTCACCGCTCGTCGTGAGCAAGCTCCTGGAGATGGGAGACGAGATTCGCAAGGGAAAGCGCGAGAGCAAGCACCTGTTCCCGATCATCTCCGAGGGGGATCCCGATACGCACGAAGACAGGCGCCGCAAGCTCCTCCAAGCCCTCACCCAGGTCCGGCGCTCCCTGGCAGAGATCGCGAAGCGCCAGCGCGTGCTCGCCAACTCCCGAACCACGAAGGAGACCCGGGAACGCGTGGAGGGCGAGATCACCGCAATCCAGCAACGCAACGCCGACCGCGTCCGGGAGACGGGAGTCCTGAAAGAGCTCGTGTACGGGCTCTGTGACGAGGCGCGTACCTTCATCGAGCTGGTCGAGCAGCAGCAGAGCGTCATCACGCGCATGCTCCGCCCGCTCCAGATCGGCGACGAGGAGTTCCTGGAGCTTGCGGTCCAGTCCCGGCGCCGTTCGTTGCCGGGGCGGAGGGCGCTGCAACGCCTGGGCGGCAACCCCGAGGCGATCGCGATCGCCGAGAAGGAGATTCAAACCACCCGACGCCAGATCCAGAAGCTTGAGGCCGAGCGAGGGACGACGGTGGAGGACGCTCGCCGCTTCCTCGAGCGGGTCAAGCAGGCCCAGGAGCGGACACGTCAGGCCAAGAGCGAGCTGATCGAAGCCAACCTGCGCCTGGTCGTCTCGATCGCCAAGAAATACACCAATCGCGGGCTGCAGTTCCTGGATCTGATCCAGGAGGGAAACATCGGCCTGATGAAGGCCGTCGACAAGTTCGAGTACCAGCGGGGCTACAAGTTCTCGACCTACGCCACCTGGTGGATCCGGCAGGCCATCACGCGAGCGATCGCCGATCAGGCACGCACCATCCGAATTCCGGTACACATGATCGAGACGATGAACAAGCTGGTGCGCGCACAGCGCTATCTGGTCCAGAAGCTCGGCCGCGAGCCGAAGCCGGAGGAGATCGCGGAGAAGCTCGAGATGCCGATCGAGAAGGTGCAGATGGTGCTCAAGATCGCCAAGGAGCCAATCTCTCTCGAGACGCCGATCGGAGAGGACGACGACAGCCACCTCGGAGACTTCATCGAGGACAAGAAGCGGCTATCGTTGACCGACGAGGTGATCCAGCGCAACCTGGCGGAGCAGACACGCCGCGTGCTGTCGACCCTGACGCCGCGTGAGGCCAAGGTGCTCAAGATGCGCTTCGGGATCGGAGAGCGCTCCAACCACACACTCGAAGAGGTCGGCCAGGACTTCGAGGTCACGCGCGAGCGCATCCGCCAGATCGAGGCCAAGGCGCTGCGCAAGCTCCGCCACCCCAGCCGGGCGCGCGTGCTGCGTGCCTTCATCGACTAGCGGAGCATCGGCAGGCCAAGCCCGCCCGCCCGAGCGAGCCCTCAAGCGCGTGAAGGGGAGGCCGATCCGGGCCGTATGCGTCGTCTCGCTCCCGGAATCGCCGCCCTCGGCCTCGGCGTCGCCGCGTGCCTGAGCCCGGTGCGGGGATCGGATCCGCGCCTGGCGCTCTGGCGCCCCCCGTCGGCTCCAACGGATCCGCTCCAGCTGCATGTCGAACCGGCGCGGCTGGCCGTGCCGCTGGGCACGCCCGTGGTCCTCCGGCTTCGAGGGGCGCTCGCCAACGACGCGAGTTGCCACTGGGCGGGGGGCAACGGAGACGGGCCACGCATCAAGCTGCCGCCCCGCTTCGAGCCCGGTCCCCTCCGAGTTCGTTGCCGTGCGGAGGCGAGTGTGGCCGAAGCCCAGATCACCTACACCGCAGCACGTAGAATTCCACGCGCGGATCCCTACGGTGGAGGCGTCGTGCTCTTCAAGCTGCGCCGACGACCGGACTCGCCCGGGAATCCGAGCGGGACACGCAAGCTGGGTATTCGCACGCTCGATCGCAAGCTCGCAGCACTCGGGGCCTGGGTGCTTCCCGCCTTCCCCATCGACCACGACCGCAGCGTCGACCGCGTGGGCCTCGATCGCTGGATCGTCATCGACCTTCCGGAGGACGTGAACTTCTACCAGGCGGTCGAGCTGCTGCGCTCGGATCCCTACGTCTATCGGGAGAGCTACCTGCCCGAGGACGGGGCATTCCTGCGCGTGCGGACGGAGGGGAGCTGGCCGGTGGCGTTCGTGGAGCCCCGACGCCACCACGACGAGCCGGCTCGTGAGATGCTGCGCACCGTGGGGGGGGACGAGGCGATCGTCACCGCGGCAGCGAGCTGGGACCTCGAGGAGATCGGGGCGCCGGCCGCGTGGAGGAGGGGCCGAGGACGCGGCGTGGGGATCGGCATCGTCGATACGGGGGTGGACGTGAACCATCTCGCGATCTCGCCCAACCTGCGCAGCAAGACCGATGAGCCCCCGAGGGAGGATCGCGACGGGAACGGCGTACCCGGAGACTGGTCTGGACTGAATCTCGCCCATCTCGCGATCCTCCACAGCGAGGGACCCCCACGCCTCGCACTCGGCATTCCGTCGATCGTCGAAGACTGGGATGGCATCGATCGCTCGGGGACCGGACGGATCCCGGGTCACGGCACGGCGATCGCAGCCGCGGCCGCGGGGGCGGGCGGCGCCGGGGGCCGACTGGGCGTCGCGCCGCAAGCCTGGCTGCTTCCGGTCGACGTGCAGGAGAACCTTCGCGTCAGTGCCAGCCGCCTGATCGCAGACGATCCCCGGATGCGCGAGCTCGCTGGCCAGAAGTCGGAGCAGGGGACACTGCGCAGCTCCGTCTGGGCTCGAGCGCTCGCGGTCGTGTACGCCGTGCGCGAGGGCGTCCGGGTGATCACCTGCGCGTGGCCGCCGCAGCCTCCCCACTGGATCCTGCACGACGTCTTGCTCTACGCCGAGGAGAACTGCGTGCTCCCGGTCTGCTCGGAGATACGCGGACTCGCCCCCGACGCGGCGGCCCAGCTCGACTATCCCGCACGCTGGCGCGTGAGCGCGCTCCGAGACCGCGATCGGGGCACCGGAGACGGGTTCGATGCCTTCGCGGGGACGATCCTCCCCGACTTCTTTCAACGTCCCCTGCGCGCACTGGTCGTGGTGGGCGGCTGGAGGGTCGATCCCGAATCGGATCCCATGGACGCGCCGGACGTGCGAGCGCCCCGGCCCCCCGACGCTGCGGGACACTCGGTGCTCAGTGCCGTCTCCAACCCGCGCAACGATTCGACGCTGCTTCCGGACCGCCGCACGGCTCCCTTCACAAACCCCGACATCTGGGCCGGCTTGGGGGCGGGAGCCGCCGCGCTCGTGATCGGCGCACGTCCGGATCTAGAGGCCGAACGTGTGCGCGACGCGCTCGTCTCCAGCGCGCGGGTGCGACGGGGGACCCGGCGCCTCTGGATTCCCGGTGCGCTCGAGCACGTGGCCAAGGAGACCGAGGGAAGCTGCACCCTGCCCCCGGATCGTCGCACGCCGCGCCATGCGATCACACCCGCCTGGCAGCGCGTCCGCATCCGGACCGAGCGGAACCGCCCCACGGACGACTCGGAGCCGGTCGTTCCCGCCAGCCCCACGCTGCCCTGAGCCCCCGGAGGCCGGCGGCGTGTCGGACCGGTGATACAATCGGCCGGCGCGGAGCCCGCGGCCGCCGCTCCAGCGGAGCGCCCATGACGATCCCACACGAGCCGCTCGCCAAGCTCCTGATCGAGTACTCCTATCTCGAGGCCGACGAGGAGATCTTTCGACTCGCGTCGGGTCAGCGCAGCCGTTTCTACTTCGATTGCCAGCGGACGACCTGCCGCGCCGAGGCGATGCCGCTGGTGGGCCGGGCCTTTCTCGAGGCCTTCCGCCGCTCGGGCGAGTGGCCCGAGGCCGCGGGTGGTCGCACCCGCGGCGCCGATCCGATCGCCCAGTCCATCGCCTACGCCTCGCTCGAGTGCGGTCCCCCGGTCCATGCCTTCAGCGTGCGCAAGGAGCCGAAGGATCACGGCCTGGGACGCTGGGTCGAGGGTGGCGTGCAGCGCGGCGCCCGCGTCGCCGTCGTCGAAGACGTGGTCACCAGCGGCGGGTCGACACTCGCCGCGATCGAGCGCTGCCAGGCCGAAGGCCTACAGATCGTCCAGGTCGTCGCACTCGTGGACCGTGAGCAGGGCGGCGTCGCGAACATCCGCAGCCGCGTCCCCGATATTCCCGTCCGCGCCATCTTCACGCGCTCCCAGCTCGACAGCCTGCGCGACGGAAGTCCCTGAAGGCCGGCTGCTCGCGCGACGGCTGGTGTTCCCCCCGGCGCACTACACCGGGTCCGGCCAGTACGCGTCCGGTGCGGCGTGGGCGCGCGGTAGAGGCCCGTGCGGATGCGCAGGCCCAGGATCTCAGCCACCACGCGCATCGGGCAGCACCCTTCTCCCTTTGGGTCCTCCTTCCGGTACGACGGGTCGGCGCAGCTCCGGGATGCAGGGGAATCGCATCCGGTCGTGCCCCCTTGCCTCCTGCGGCGGTCACCTGGACTGGCCCCAGACTCCTGTGCTTGGCCTCCTTCCCCGAAAGGGCTACAACGGCGGCCGCGACGGAATCATCATCCGGGCGCGCCCACGAGCCGCGACGAACAGGCGGTGGACGGTCCGCTGGAGGGAGAACCAGGTGCCGGATCCCTACCCCCGGATCGTTGCGGAAGCCCAGGCTCGGGCTGCCGCGGTCGGGTTCGAGTTCTCATGTGAGCCGGGGGTGGGACGGCTGCTCGCGGTGCTCGCGGCGGCGGCTCGTCCGGGGGGGCGCATCCTGGAGCTCGGAACGGGTGTGGGTGTTGGGCTCGCGTGGCTCGTGCACGGATTGGGGGAGCGACGTGATGTGGAGCTGATCAGCGTCGATCTCGATGCGGGGATCCAGTCGGTCGCCAGGCAGGGAAGCTGGCCCCCGTTCGTGTGCTTCGAGCTGGGCGACGGTGCGGAACGCGTCCGAGAGCTGGGTCGATTCGAGCTGATCTTTCCCGACGCACCCGGAGGCAAGCTCTTCGGGCTCCCACACACGATCGACGCACTCGCTCCGGGCGGGGTGCTGCTGGCCGACGACATGGACCTGGCGCGTCACGAGGATCCAGGGCTGCGCAGCGCGCTCGTCGCGGTCCGGCGGCAGCTCCACGCGCACCCCGAGCTGCTCGTCTCGGAGCTCGACACGGGAAGCGGCGTCGTGCTCGCGGCCCGCCGCAGCTCGTGAGCTCACCCCCTGGCAGCGTGCGACCCGGTGTCCTGGGCTGTCCAGCGCGATTCCGTAATACTGGCGATCGTGCACGAGACGACCTCGCAGACGGCGACTCCCGGAGACGGGTGCACGCTATCCCCCGAGCAGCGCAGCGCGCGAAGGCGTGAGCTGCGTGAGGGCCTGGTGGGACGGGTCCTGGAGGTCCGGGATCTTTCCGACGGGCTGGCCGTACGCTTCGCCGCGACACCTGCCGTGGCGGAGGAGCTGCGAGCCTTCGTCAACTTCGAGCGGGGCTGCTGCTCGTTCGCGAGCTTCGAGCTCCGACGCGACGTGGACGAACCGGCGCTCTGGCTGGAGATCCGCGGCCCGCACAGCGCGAAAGCGCAGATTCTGGAGCTCTTCTCTCCGAGCACAGCCGATTAGAGGCCCAACCCAAGACTCCTTGCCCGGGGGCGCGGGTCCGGCGCTGGACGGTGCGGCAGCACACGCGGGAGCACGCTACCGTCGGGTGCATGGGACAGACCGTCGAGATCGAGGGGGTTCGCCTTTTCCTGACCCATCCGGACGAGGTTCCGGTGTCGTGGGTGGGGCAAGAGGACGTGCTCCGGGCACTCTTGGCCGCCTGGCTGGTGATCGGGCCCCAGGATCGGCCGATGAGCCCGAGGCTGCTGGGACCTCCGGGCGTCGGCAAGACGACGCTGGCCTGCGCGGCGGCCGAGCGGCTGGAACGGCCGGTCTACCTCTTCCAGGCGACGATGGACACACGCCCGGAGGATCTGCTGATCACGCCGGTGATCGCGGCGGAGGGCGAGATTCGCTACGTGGCGAGCCCGCTGGTTTCGGCGATGCTGCGGGGCGGCGTCTGCGTGCTGGACGAGGCCAACCGCATGAGCGAGAAGTCGTGGGCCAGCCTGGCACCCCTGCTCGACGACCGCCGCTACGTCGAGTCGATCGTGGCCGGGATCAAGGTTCGGGCGCATGAGGGCTTCCGCCTCGTCGCCACGATGAACGACGACGCCTCCACTTACGAGCTTCCGGAGTACATCCACTCGCGCCTGCAGCCGCAGATCGTGCTGGACTTTCCCGAGCCTGAAGAGGAGCTGAAGATCCTCGAGCGGCACCTGCCCTTTGCGGACGAGGCGATCCTGGAGTACGTGGTGGGCTTCCTTCAGCGCGCCCATGCGGCCGATGAGCGCTACACGGTACGGGACGGGATCAACATCGTGCGCTACGCGCTCAAGCGCATACACGACCGGCCCGAGGCCGCAGAGACCGATCCGACCCTGGGCGAGAGCGTCCGGGCCGTGCTGGGTGAGGAGGCGCTGCGCTATCTCGAGCCGGCATGAACGAGCCCTTCACGCTGCGCTTTGAGAGCTGGCTCCACGTCCTGCCGGTCGTCCACTTCCGGATGGAGTTCGCGAGCGAAGCCCGCCGGGCGGTCGAGATCCTCGAGCCGCGCGTGGTGGCCGTCGAACTCCCGGCCAGCCTGAGCGCACCCGTGCTCCAGGCGGTGGATCGCCTTCCGGCGCTCTCCGTCGTCCTGACCCCCGCCCCGCCCAGCGGGGCCCACTACCTGCTCGTCGAACCCGTCGATGCGGCCATCGAGGCGCTGCGGACCGCCCGCGCACGCGGCTTGGAGACCGCGCTCGTCGACCTCGATGTGGAGAGCTACGACGAGCACAGCGATCCACTCCCCGACTCCTACGCCGCGCAGCGCATCGGGACACGGGCCTTCTACGAGGCCTTTCGCGCCACGCCACGCCGGCGTGATCCGCTCGACGCCCAGCGCGAGGGGGCCATGGCCTTTCATCTCACGCGCCTTCACCGGGCGCGCGGGGGATCCGTGCTGCTCGTCTGCGGAATGCACCACGCGGAAGGAGTGATCGGGGCCCTGGGGCAGCCCCAGGCCATCCCGTTCACCCGGCCGGTCCGCAGCGAGGTGCAGATCCTGAACCTCCACCCGGACTGCCTCGCTGAGGTCCTCGTTGAGGCACCGGCCGTGCAGGCCATCTACGAGCTTCTCCGCAACGGAGTACCCGATCCCGAGCCAGCGGTGCTGTCCTCGGAGGTCGGGCGTCGTGTCGGACGATTCCGACTGATCGAAGGCTCGGGGCCAAACGCCGAGGCCGAGCGTCTCGCGTTGCTGCGCGACGCCGCACGACGCTCCGGGCATCCGGCGGACCGTCTGCGTATCGGGCTCGCGCTCTTCGAGCTGGCCGCCGAGCGCTGGGAGCGGCTCACCGGCGAAGCGCTCAAGCCCTGGCAGCGGGAGCTCTTCGCACGCTACGCACGGAACCTGGCGCTGAGCTCCGGGAGACTCGTCGCCGACCCCTACGACTTCCTGCTCGCGGTGCGCGGCGCGGGGGACGAGAATCTGCTCCACGAGGCCTACCGGCTGCTGACCTTCTATCCGTGGGCGCGCGAGGCGAGCGATCTCCCGAGCGCGCGCCTCAGCGCCGAGGAGCTCGAGCTCGGCTCGCGGCGCATCCGCATCCGCCCGCGTCGCCCACGTCGACGCCACCGCCTGCTGCCGGTCCGCACACGCTGCGACCACGAGCGCTACGCGGGCGAGTGGCTCGAGGGCTTCGACGACGAGGGCTTGTGCTCCTACCCTCCCGAGGACCTGGTGATCGAGGACTACGCGCGCTTCCTGCGCCGCAAGGGCCAGGCCCTGCTCGTGGAGGAGAGCGCGCGGGTCGAACCGTTCCGGACCTCCCTGCTGGACGGGATCGACCTGCGCGAGACGCTGCGTCACTGGGCCACGGAGCGGCGCATCTACGTGCGCGAGCTCGGCCGTGCCCCCGGGGACGTTGGTTGCGTGGTCGTGATCTTCGATGAGGATCTCGGGAGCGAGGGTGCCGAACGCTATCCCTACCGCATGACCTGGCTCGGGGAGCACGACCAGGAGTCCGACATGGCGTTCTACTCCACGAGCCCAGCGGAGGGGATCCAGGGTCCCGGCATCGCCCGCTGTGAGTACGGCGGGTTGATGATGAGCTACCCGCCGCGTCGTCTGCTGGACGTCTGGACCAACCCCGACTACGCAGCAGCCCGCAGCAAGGCCGAGGTGCTGCTCTTGGCGGCGCTCGACTACAGCGAGGAGCGGATTGTCGTGCATGTGGCACCGCGCCCGCCGCGCAGCCACTTCCGAACGCTCGCTGAGCGGCTCGACCGCAAGATCGTGCACATCCCGATCGGACAGCTCTCCCCCCAGAGCCTGGTGCGCCTGCGCACCTTCCACATCCTCGCGGGACGCTCACGGCGCGAGATCGCTCGGGAGTACATCTGGTGACGGGTCGCGCCACGCTCTCGGACGCGGCCCGGCTGATTCTTCTGGGCGTGTTCGCACTCACCGCCGTCGGGATCATCGAGCTCGGTGGCAGCCAGGGGCTTGCGCGGGTGCCGCTGCTGGTCTTCGCCCTGAGCTCCGGCGCCCTGCTGAGCTCACTGCTGTGGCTGGTTCTGCTGGCCCTGCGCCTGAGTCGGGGCTGGGCGGTGGCGCTGCTGCTCTCACTGCCCGTGCCCTACCTCGGTCTCGTGCTGGCGAGCATCTTTGCACGGCGGCACTGGACGCAGGGGGCTCGCACGCCCGCCCTGCTCGCAGTCGCCAGCCTGCTCGGCCAGTCGATCGCCTCAGCCGGACTGCTCGTCCCTGCGCTCCCCACTCTGGTGTGAGGGCAGGGGATGACCGAGGACCGTCAAGAGGCAGGCGGTGATCCGGTACGTGAGACCCCAGATCACATACCGCTCGTAGCGGAAGGCGGGGTAGCTTCCGGAGAACGGTGCGCGCTCGAAACGGTGCTGGACCGCCGACTCCGGCTGGAGGATCCAGCTCAGCGGCACCCAGACGGCCGAGCGCACCTCGTGGTTCGCGTGGAGCTCGGGTCGCTCCTCGAGTGCGTATACGCAGGGGGCCACGAGCAAGCGACGATGCGGCTGCTGACCCCCGAGCACGTCGTCGAGCCTTCCGATGGGCGCCTCCAGCCGCACACCGACCTCCTCGAGCGTCTCGCGCGCAGCCGTGGCCTCGAGGTCCCGGTCCCCGGGATCGTGGCGGCCGCCCGGAAATGCCATCTGACCTGACCAGGGATCCGTCTCCCGCGTCGCACGCTCGATGAAGAGCAGCTCGGGCGCGCCCGGTTTCGTCTCATGGAGGATCAGCGCGACCGCGGCAACCATCTCGGCCTCCGCTGGGCTCCGGAGCTTGGGCCGGTACGTCCTGAGGCTCTGGCGGATCGACGCGAGTGAGAGCATCCCGCGGAAGGTGGCGCCGGGATGCGGGGACGCAAGGGGATACCCCGGAGGCGCCGCCGACGGGGGAGAAGGACCGGGCTATCCTGCTCCGCCGTGAGCTACCTGCTGCTGACGAACGACGACGGGGTGGACTCACCCGCTCTCGTACCGCTCGCGCGGGCCCTCGCGACCCTCGCACCGGTGCGGATCGTCGTTCCCGACGGCGAGCGCAGCTGGATCGCCAAGGCCATCTCACGCTGGAAGGAGGTCCACGTACGCACCGTGCGGCGCGAGGAGCTGGAAATCGAAGCGGTGGCGGGCTATCCCGCGGACTGCACCAACCTCGGCGTCCACTCACTCTTCGACGGCCCCCCCGAGATGGTCGTCGCGGGTGTGAACATCGGCCTCAACACGGGCCTGGGCTTCTTTCTCTCCAGCGGAACGGTCGGCGCCGCGATGGAGGGCTGGATCGCCGGCGTCCCCGCGGTCGCCTTCTCGGTGGGCGTGCCCGAGGACGACCGCGCCTGGAAGCAGCGGATCGCACAAGGGGACTTCGAGACCCTGTGGCCGCGGGCCGCCGGGATCGCGGTCGACATTATCCGCACGGTACGGGACTGCGGCTTCCCGCCCGACGTCGATCTGCTCAACATCAACTTTCCGGTGAGGGCAGACATGGAGACGCCCCGGGTGATCACGCGTTTGGCCACGGTGGGGTACGAGCGCCTGTTCCGCAGACGCGAGGACGGGGTGTTCGTTCATGACGCCTCTGGCTCGTTGCGTCAGAGCGGTGAGCTCGATGGAACCGACGTCGCGGTCGTCCGAGAGGGTCGGGTGTCAATTACCCCAGTTCGGCTCGCACATGCCGTACCCCTCGACCCCACCTTGCAACGGCGACTCGAGCGGAGCTGAGCCAAGTCCGTCGAGGCGTGAGCACGGTCACGGGGCTTGCGCGTGGTGAATTTTACATTACTTGCTTCACAGCCCCATGCACAGGGGGTAGACTCAGCGTCGCGAGAGGGGCCCGAGCCGCGGTGACTCGCGGGCCTAGCAGGGCATCTTCGGGGGATTCGGACATCAAGCGTCTGGTTGCCTTCATCAACGAGAAGGGAGGCAGTTGCAAGACGACTCTTGCCTCGAGCGTGGGCGATTATCTCGCACGCGTGAAAGGGAAGCGTGTGCTCTTGATCGACCTGGACCCCCAAGGCCAGCTCGGCAAGGTGTTGGGTGTCGATGTGGGCGCGATGCGCAGGTCGGCGCTCGACATGCTGCTCGATGCGGTGCTCGGCGACGAGAACCACCGAGGCCTGCCGATCGTCACCGCCCGCCATCCAAACCTGGATCTCGTACCGTCGAACAAGTCACTCGCGTTGTTTCCCCAGGAGGTCGCCACACACGGTGGCGAAGAGTACTTCTACCTGCGCGAGGCACTCGACCGCGCGGGGGAGTACGACTTCGTGCTCTTCGATGCCCCTCCGTCCTTCGGCACGATCACGCTCAATGTTCTGCTCGCCGCAACGGAGGTCGTGCTTCCGGTTCCGCTGACTTACCTGGCCTTGGATGGTGCGGCCGAGATCACCCGGACGGTGGAGATGGTTCGCTCGCGCTTCAGCCATCCGGCGCTGCAGATCTCGCTCGTCGTTCCCACCTTCGCCCGCCGCACGCGCCTGGCTGCGGAAATCCTCGATAAGCTCCGGGAGCATTTCCCGAAGCAGATCGCTCAGACCGTGCTCGGCTACTCCGTGCTGGTCGATCAGGCCCAGAGCCAGAAGAAGACCATCTTCGAGCTCGCCCCCCGCTCCATCGCCGCGCGTTGGATGGCCGCGGTCGCCGAGGAGCTGCTCGATCGCGATCCCGCGCGGGCGCGCCCATGAAGCCCACGCCCCCTCGCCCCGCCCTCGGCAGTGACCCGTTCACGAACAGCGACGGCACGCTGCCGTATCTGATTCGCCTGCGCGAGCACATCATCCACGCGGTGAGTGAGAACGGCGAGCCCATCCCGCGGCCGCACGAGCGCAAGACACCCCGGACGACGCCCGACCTCGGGCCGCCGATCCCCGATGTGCCAACCTTCGACGATCCGGACGAAGCTGCCAGCTGGATCGATCAGCTTGCTGGGGTACTGCTCGATCGGCGCGACGAGGAGCGGCTCGCGGCCCTGGCGGCGAGCTTGGGGGCTCATCCCTACGATCGACTGGGTCTCTCGGCGCGCACCGCTCGACGTGCCCTTGCGGTCTTCAAGCTGATCTACCGCTACTACTTCAGGGTCGAGAGCTCGGGTCACCAGGTGATCCCCGAGAAGGGTGGCGCGATCATCGCCGCGAACCACGGGGGGCTGCTGCCCTTCGATGCGGCCATGGCGATCGTGGACATCTTCTTGAAGGCGGAGCCCCCACGCCTGCTACGCAGCGTGGTGGATCGGTGGGCCGGCACGCTTCCCTTCGTAAACGTCTTCTACGCCCGGGTCGGACAGGTCATCGGCACGCGGGACAACTTCCGCGAGCTGCTCCGCGATGAGCAGATCGTGCTCGTGTTTCCCGAGGGCCTGCCCGCAATCCGCAAGAAGGCTGCGGAGCGCTACGTCCTGCAGAGCTTTCGAGTGGGATTCATCGAGGAGTCCATGCGCAATCGTGTGCCGATCATCCCGGCCGCGATCGTGGGCCCCGACGATCAGGCCCCGATCCTCTACGACCTGAAACCCCTGGCCCGACTGCTCGGTCTGCCCGTGCTCCCGATCACGCCCACCTTCCCATGGCTGGGACCGCTGGGGCTGCTCCCCTATCCCGTCAAGTACGAGATCCGCTACGGGGAGCCATTCCGCTTCTTCGAGGAGTTCCCCGCCAAATCCTGCGAGGATCCCCATGCCGTTCGCTACATGGCGGAGCAGGTCCGGCGCCGCATCCAGGAGATCGTGGACCAGCGCGTGCTGGCCCGCCGTGGTGCGGGAAGCTGAGCGGTGCGCCACGTTCTGGTCACGCATCTCGACTCGATCGTCGGGAGGCGGCTGGTCAAGGCCCTCTTTCACGATCCAGAAGTCTCCATCGTTCTCGGGACGGGGACGGGTCCGCGCCCGAGCTTCCTCGACGCCTACCAGGCAAAGTGTGCCTACCAGCAGCTCGATCTGGCCAAGGCACGCCATCTGACCAGCCTCTTCCACTCGGAGCGATTCGCGCGCGCACGCATCGACTCCGTGATCCACCTGCCGTTCGTCAACGAGGAGGGCAGCGGGCGAATCCCCGGGAACGTACCCTCGCTGGTCTCCGAGACACGGCGGCTGCTGGAGGCCTGCAAGAAGCACCGTAGCATCGAGCGCTTCGTCTACCTGTCCTCCGCCTTCGTCTACCGCCCGGAGCCGGGCAACGTGAACATCTTCGACGAGGAGCACCTGCTGGGCTTCGAGACCGAGGGGGACGTCCAAGTCCGCGCCTGGATCGACGCCGACCTGATCTGCCAGGGGGAGCTGAACGACCCCCAGCTCAAGATGACCATTCTACGGACCGCCACGATCTTGACGGAGACGGGCGAGTTTCTGCAGAGCCCGCCGCTGGCGCGGGGGGAGGCCCCTCTCGGCTTCGATCCGATGCTCTCCGTCGTCGCGGACCGAGACGTCGCGCGGGCTTTGGTGCTCGCTCTTCACAGCGATCGCCCCGGCATCTACAACATCGCCGGGGGGGAGGTCTTTCCCTGCTCGGAGCTGCGCAGAGGCCCGCGTCGCATCGGCCCGCTTCCGGTCCCCGGCGTGCTGTCGGCGGCCTTCTCCGTCGTTGACCAGGCGATCGGGCTCTCACGGCGGCGTGAGAGCGGCCTCCAGCGCTACGGTGTGGTCCTCGACACGCGCCTGGCCCGCGAGTCTCTTGGCTTCGAGCCTCTCTACCGCATCGAGCTGCGCGGTCGCGGATCGGCCCGTCGCGTCGACACGATTCGCTTCCGCTGACTCTCGGCCGCGTCTCCAATCCCCCGCAAGTACCGCCCACGCGGTGCGCGCAGCGAGCCAGCGACGAGCGAAGTGCGGGCAGGCGGGCGGTGCCCGCGATAACCCGCTAGACGAGCGAGGCGGCCGGGCGGTGCTGGCGCTCAAAAGCGAGCAGGCGACGCTTGCTGGGCAGACCCCCCCCGTAACCGCCCAGCCTTCCGTCGGCCGCGATGACGCGATGGCAGGGGACGATGATGGGGATCGGGTTGGCGCCGTTCGCCGCTCCCACCGCCCGGAAGGCGTGCGGGTGCGACACGCTCCGCGCCACGTCGGCGTAGCTTCGCGTCTCACCGAACGGAATCTCGCGGAGAGCGCTCCAGACCGCGAGCTGAAATCGGGTGCCGCGCAGATCGAGCGGCACGTCGAAGCAGAGCCGACGTCCGGAGAAGTACTCGTCGAACTCCCGGGCCGTTCGTTCGAGGAGGGGCAGGCTCTCCACCGACTCGGCATCGGGAAGGTGACGCTGCAGCCAGCCGCGAAAGCCGCTCCCGCTGGAATGCGGAAGCTCGAGACGCGCCACACCCTCGCGCGTCACGGCCAAGCGCAGGCGCCCGAGAGGCGACGCGAGCGACGCGATGGCCACGACCTCCCCCATTCGGAGCAGTCTATCACAGCGCAAAGAGAAACGGGGGCAGCTTCGCTGCCCCCGTAACCCTACGTCCAACCTCTCTTTACGGACGGGGAATCAGCGCCGCCGACGGGCCGTCTTCTTGCGACGGGCCGTCTTCTTGCGACGGGCCGGCGCACGCCGCGCCTTCTTTCGGGTCGCCTTCTTGCGGGTGCCCTTCCTTCGGGTCGCTTTCTTGCGCCGCGCCGTCTTCTTGCGGGCGGCCTTCTTGCGGCGCGTGGCCTTCTTCCGCGTCGCCTTCTTGCGCCGCGCCGTCTTCTTGCGGGCGGCCTTCTTGCGGCGGGGTGCGGCCTTCCGACGGCGCGCGACCTTCCGCTTGCGACCGCCGCCCCGTCGCGCCATCTTGGTCCGGCACACGTTGCCGTTCCTGTCGATGAAGTAGAGGAACCCTTCCTCCCGTTTCACACCCGCCCGTTCCACCTTCGACGGGCGGGACCGCTGCTGGCGTCCGCCGCCGCGCGCCATCGCGACGCGCGAGACATCGCCCGCCTTGTCGAGGTAGTACAGGAAGCCCGGCTCACGCTTGATGCCGGTTCGAGCTACCACCGTTGCCATTTTTCCCCCCTTTTCTCCGTCGGCGCGCCCTGCTCTGGTGGAGCCTTCGGACCCCGGCTCAGGCGTTTGGCGACGGCGAAATCGGCCCCTCGGCGGGACCGGGGGAAAAGTTATGGAAGTGGGTTTTGGGTTGTCAAACTTTTTCGTCGAAAAAATGCCTCAGATTCCGCTCGATGCGGGCGATCGGGTCCTCCAGAGAAGGCTCGAACTCCCGGCCGGTGAGGGTCTCGAAGGCTTCGATGTAGCGGCGCGCCGCCTCACAGCGCACCTCGACGGGGAGCGGTGGCGGGACGCCCTGACCCCGGTAACCACGCTCGATCAGCCAGCGGCGGACGTACTCCTTGTCGAGGGCCGGGGGGTCCTGTCCCCTGCGCAGGGCCTCCTCGTAGGAGTGCCGGTACCAGTAGCGAGAGGAGTCGGGCGTGTGCATTTCGTCGATCACGGCGATTCGTCCGTCGGGCATCAGGCCCATCTCGTACTTGGTATCCACCAGGATCAGGCCGCGGCTCGCGGACCAGCGCTCGCCCTCCGCAAAGAGGCGGGCGGCGAGGCCGGCAGCCTCGTCGTAGTGAAGCTCCGAGATCACGCCGCTCCGGACCAGATCGTCGCGAGAGCTGAGCTCGTCGTGCTGGCCCCGCTCCCCCTTGGTGGTCGGAGTGAGGAGCGGATCGGGAAGCCGCTCGTGCTTGTGCAGACCGTCCGGCAGCCGCTGCCCACAGTAGAGCCGCTCGCCTCGCTCATAGGCGGTCCAGATCGAGGTGGGCGATACGCCTGTCAGGTAGGCCCGCATCACGAACTCGACCGGCAACGGGCGGCACTCGTGGGCCACCGTGACGCAGGGATCGGGCACGGCGATCAGGTGGTTGGGAGCGACCTCGCGCGTGTGCTCGAACCAGAAGGCGGCGATGCTGTTGAGCACCTGGCCCTTGAAGGGGAGCGTGCCGACGATCACATCGAAGGCGCTCACGCGGTCGGTGGTCACCAGCGTTCGAAGGCCATCCCGGACGTAGCAGTCCCGCACCTTGCCTTCGATTCGCCGCCCCATCCCATTCAGCTCGGTTCGCTCGAGCGTGCGCAGGCACTGGCTGCGGAGCAGAGCCGGATCCATCCCCATCTTGCCTTCTCCTCCCTCTCGCCAGCGGCCCATGGCCCGAGCGCTCCGGCACCCCTGTCGGCTGGTGCTTCTCAGGCTCTCCGCTCGCGGCAGCACCGCTCGACGGCATCGAGCATGAGTCGTTCGAGCGCGGTCCCATCGAGCTCGTTGATCTCGCGGATTCCGGTGGGACTCGTGACGTTCACCTCGGTGAGCCAGCCGCCGATGACGTCGATCCCGGCGAACAGAACACCCCGCTCCAGCAGGGCGGGCCGGATGCGGGCGCAGATTTCACGGTCGCGTGCGTCCACCTCGACCTTGCGAGCGGTCCCTCCGGCGTGGAAGTTTGCGCGGGTCTCGCCGGGAACGGGCACACGCAGCACGGCGCCGATCGGCTCGCCTTCCAGGACGATGATCCGCTTGTCGCCGTCCCGGATCTCGGGGACGTAGCGCTGACCGAGCTGGTAGATGCGGCCATGCGCCGTGGCCGTCTCGAGGATCACCCGGGCGTTGCGATCGTCTGGCGTCAGATGGAAGACGCCCTCCCCGCCGGCGGCGTCGAGCGGCTTGAGCACCATCTCACCGCCCAGCTTCTCGCGGAACTCCAGGAGCTCCTCGATCCGGCGGCTGACCAGGGTCTCGGGGCAGATCTCCGGGAAGCGCAGGACAAAGAGCTTCTCCGGGACTTCGCGCAGGCCGCGCGGGTCGTTCACGACCAGTGTGTCCGGAGGGGCGAGTTCGAGCAGATGTGTGGCGTAGAAGTACGCCAGATCATAGGGCGGATCTTTGCGCATCCAGACCACGTCGAAGCGGCCGAGCGGCATCTCGAGTGGGGCGCCCTCGGAGTACCAGGGGCGACCGGGACGGAGCTCGATCGGGACCGCCCGGACATGCGGGCCCGCAGGACCCACACTGAGCTGTGGCACCTCAGCCGAGAAGACCTCCTGGCCGCGCCGTGCAGCCTCGCGCATGAAGGCGACCGTCGTGTCCTTCTCCACGTCGAGGCGCTCAAGGGGGTCCGTGATGAACAGGTGGCGCATCTTGGCGATCGTAGGGGGGGCTGGCGCACGCTGTCAAACCGCTTGTTTGATCCCCCCAAGGGCGTGGGCTAGCCTCGTCGGCAGGAGTGGTGACAGGGGACTCGCCCGGTGAAGCGCCTTTCCCAGCTCTTCCTCGCGCTTGGGATGCTTGCGGCGCTCGTCGGGGCTGCAGGCGCGGGGCTGCTGTACGCGCTGGTCATGCGCGACCTCCCGGAGATCTACGCCCTCGAGGACTACCGACCGCGCCTCGTGACGCGTGTCCTCGCGCGCGACGGGCGCGAGATCGGAGCCTTCTACCGCGAGCGCCGTGAGGTCGTGCCCATCGAGCAGATGCCGCGGTACCTGGTTCAGGCCTTCATCGCCGCCGAGGACGATGCCTTCTACGAGCACGAGGGGCTGGATTGGAGCGGAATCTTCCGGGCGGCTCTGGCCAACCTGAAGGCCCGTGGGATCGCCCAGGGGGGCAGCACGATCACCCAGCAGGTGGCCAAGACCTTTCTGCTCTCCTCAGAGCGGACCTGGCTGCGCAAGCTGAAAGACATGGTCCTGGCGCACCGCATCGAGAAGCACTTCAACAAGAACGAGATCCTCTTCCTCTACCTGAACCAGATCTACCTGGGCTCCGGGGCCTACGGGGTGGAGGCCGCGGCCCAGACCTACTTCGATAAGTCCGTCGAGGAGCTCAGCCTGGCCGAGGCCGCACTGATCGCGGGCCTGGTTCCCGCCCCGTCACGCTACACCCCGCGCACGAACCGCTCCAGAGCGCTGCGTCGACAACACTTCGTCCTCCGCCGCATGGCGGAGGAGGGTTTCATCACACCCGAGCAGCGGGAAGCGGCGCAGGCCGACGAGCTCGTCTTCTACGAGCCGGGCTGGGACGAGGCGCGGGCGGCCGCCGCATACTTCGTCGAGGAGGTGCGCCGTTACCTCGAGGAACGCTTCGGCTCGGAGGAGATGCTCACTGGAGGGCTGACCGTGCGGACGACGCTTGACCTCGATCGGCAGGTCGAAGCCTACCGCGCGGTTCGACGCGGGCTGCGTGAGCACGATCGGCGCACGGGCTACCGGGGTCCGATCCGCAGCGTACCCCGCATGGCCTGGGCCCAGCTTCTGGAGGAGCTCGCGCGCGAGGACTTCCAGCCCCCCGAGCCGGGGATGACGATCGTGCCCGCGCTGGTCACGACCGTAGACGACACCGAGCAGCTCGTCCGCCTCTCGCTGGCCCCGGGGGTCGAGACGAGCCTGACGTTCGAGGACGTCGCGTGGGCTCGTCCGCCGGATCCTTCGCTCGACGGCGCGACGCCCTACCTTCGCAGGGTGAGCGAGGCGCTCAAGCCAGGGTACTTGGTCTGGCTCGAAAAGATCGGCGAGAGTGCGCCCACCCCGGATGATCCGGAGGCTGAGCCGGTCCCCCGCTTTGCGCTCTACCAGCGTCCGCTCGCCGAGGGCGCACTCGTCTCGATCGATGTCCTGACCGGTGAGGTGCGCGCGCTCGTCGGAGGCTACAGCTTCGAGAGCAGTCAGTTCAATCGGGCGGTCCAGTCACGCCGCCAGCCCGGGTCCGCGTTCAAGCCGGTGATCTACGCCGCCGCGCTCCAGCAGGGCTACACGCCGGCCACGATCGTCTACGACACGCCGATCGTCTACGAGGACCGTGAGCAGGGCGTGGTCTGGAAGCCCGGAAACTACAGCGACAAGTTCTATGGTCCGATCACGCTGCGAAGTGCGCTGGCGCACTCGAGGAACGTGGCCACGATCAAGGTCCTGCGCGACATCGGCATCCCGCCGGTGTTGCGCATGGCCGAGGCGGTGGGCATCCACCGCTCGCTCCAGGCCAACCTCTCGCTCGCACTCGGCTCGAGCGAGGTGACCCTGGCCGAGCTCGTGCGCGCCTACGCGACCTTCCCGGCGGGTGGACGCCGCGTGCAGCCGTTCTTCGTTCTCGAGATCCGGGATCGCAGCGGCGAGATTCTCGAGGAGAACGTTCCCCTGCTGCCCTCCGAGCGGGAGAGCGCACCGGCTGCGGACGACGACCCCGACTCGCTTCGCGAGCGGCTGCTGGCTCGCATCCGGGAGCGGGTGGACCGGGCCGACGACCCCGAGGCACTCCCACCCGGCTATGCGCTCGATCCCGTGACGGCCTACCTCATGACGGACATGCTGCAAGCCGTGGTTCGTGAGGGGACGGGCTGGCGAGCCAAGGCGCTGAGACGCGCGGTGGGGGGAAAGACGGGCACGACCAACGAGCTCCACGACGCCTGGTTCGTCGGCTTCACGCCGGAGATCGTGACCGGTGTCTGGGTCGGCTATGACGCGGCTCGCAACCTCGGCAAGAACGAGACCGGATCGCGTGCGGCCGCCCCCATCTTCGTGGACTACATGAAGCGAGCGCTGCGCGGTGTCCCGCCCTCGGACTTCCCCGTTCCCGACGGGGTCGTGTTTGCACGCATCAATCCCAAGACAGGGTTGCTCGCGGCGGCGATCGACCGGCAGGCGCTCTTTCAGCCGTTCCGCGACGGCACCGTCCCCAGTGAACGTTCACCGCGCAGCGGCGGAGGGCCAGTGCGCCCGGCTCGCCTCGACTAGCGGGGTATCGGCGGGCAAAGCCCGCCTGCCCGCCTCCGCTCGCCTCCGGCTCGCTGCGCGCACCGCTCTCGCGGTGCTTGCCGTAGCGGGGTATCGGCGGGCAAAGCCCGCCTGCCCGCCCACTAGCCCTTGACCACCGCGAGCGGTACGAGCCGCGCGACGCGGCGGGCGAGTCCGGCGCCCTCGACTGTCCTCACGACCTCGGCCACGTCCTTGTAGGCCTCGGGCATCTCCTCGGCGACCGCCGCACGGCGCTCGCTGCGCAGCACGACGCCGCGCTCGGCCATCTCCGACCAGAGGTCTCGGCCGCGTGCTCTCGCCCGAGCCTTCTTCCGCGAGAGAACACGTCCCGCACCGTGGCAGCTCGAGGCAAAGGTCTCCGCAGCGGCTCGGTCGGAGCCGCAGAGCACGTAGGAGTAACGGCCCATGTCCCCCGGGATCAGCACCGGCTGGCCGATCGCACGGTAGCGCGCAGGCAGAGACGGGTGCCCGGGGGGCAACGCACGGGTCGCGCCCTTGCGATGGACACAAAGACGGCGGAGCTCGCCTTCGATCTCGTGCGTCTCGAACTTGGCCAGGTTGTGGCACACGTCGTACACCACGGCGATACCCACATCGTCTCCCAGCAGTGCCCGCCAGGCCTCGCGGACGCGATGCGTCACCACCTGCCGGTTGGCCAGAGCATAGTTGGCGGCGCAGGCCATCGCTCGACGGTAGGCCTCCGCCTCGGGAGAGCGCAGAGGCGCGCAGCAGAGCTGGCGGTCGGGCAGATCGATGCCGTAGTGCTCCGAGGCCTTCACGATCGAGCGCAGGTGATCCTCGCAGACCTGGTACCCGAGCCCTCGCGACCCGGTGTGGATCGAGATCGTCACGCCCCCGTCGCGGAGCCCCAGCTCCGCCGCCGCCTCGGCGTCGTACACGCAGTCGACCCGCTGAATCTCGAGGAAGTGGTTGCCGGAGCCGAGCGTGCCGAGCTGCGCCGCGCCCCGCGTGTGGGCCCGCTCCGAGACCGCCGCGGGATCCGCGTCGGTGAGGCAGCCCCGCTCCTCGATGTGCTCGAGATCCTCCGCCGAGCCCATGCCCTGCTCGACCGCCCAACGAGCCCCGGCGGTGAGCACCCCGTCGACATCACGGCGTCGCAGCTGGGATCGGGTCCCCACTCCGACGCCGCTGGGCACACGGCGAAAGAGCTCGTCCGCCAGACGCTCGAGCCGTCCGCCGGAACGAAGCGCCTCCGCACCCAGGTCCGTGCGCAGCAGCCGCACACCGCAGGAGATGTCGAAGCCCACTCCGCCAGGGGAGATCACGCCATCGTCCGCGTCGAACGCGGCCACACCGCCGATCGGGAAGCCATAGCCCCAGTGGATGTCGGGCATCGCCAGCGACGGACCGACGATCCAGGGCAGCGTGGCGACGTGACAGACCTGCACGAGCGCCGCGTCATCACGGAGGGCCTCGAAGAGGATCTCGTCGGCGTAGATCAGGCCTTCGCTCCGCATGGGTCCGATGCGCGGCAGCCGCCAGCGATACGCGTCGATGGGCTCCGGCCGGATCGCGCTCAGCGGGATCGGCTTCATGGTGCGAAAGATAGCTCTCAGACGTCCAGGACCACCGAGGTCTCCAGGGCTCCATCCCGTTCGCGAATCTCGACCGCGTGGTAGGTGACCGCCTTGATCTCCTCGATCCGCCGCAGCGTGCGGCCGTCCGCCTGCGACCCCTCGAGCCTCAGCCTGGCCGCGCGGTCCGAGGGAACCTCGGCCTGCACGCTCGTGGGGAAGACGTCCTGCTCCTGAAGAACGTGGAGCGCCTCGGACAGAGCCTGGACCAACACATCCTCACGATCGAGTCCGGAGACCGAGAGCTCGAAGCAACGGGTCGTACCCTGCGGACCAGGCTCCCCTTCGAAGAGAAGCGCGCGCAGAGCGTACACACCCGACTCGATCAGGCCGGCGAGATCCGAAGCGCGCAGGCGCACGGCGAGATCGCCCGTGTGGTCGACCCACTCGAAGCTCATGAGGCCTGCTTAGAGCATCGCTGGGCGCGGCTCAAGGCCGCTACACTCCTCGAGTGTGGGGGAAACTCGCGCCATCGTCATCGGCGGCGGGCACAACGGCCTCGTCTGCGCCTGCTATCTGGCGCGGGGCGGGCACTCGGTCACGCTGCTCGAGAGGCGAGAGCGGCTCGGTGGCGCCTGCATCACCGAGGAGCTCTGGCCGGGCTACCGCGTGTCCCGCGCCGCCTACGTGCTCTCGCTCTTCCGTCCCCGCATCGTTCGCGAGCTCGAGCTGGCGCGTCACGGACTCCAGCTCCTGCCCCGGACGCCCGCCTCGTTCACGCCGCTCCCGGACGGTCGCTCCCTGGTCCTGGGATCGGAGCTCGAGGCCAACGTGGCGGAGATCCGCCGCTTCTCGGAGCACGACGCCCAGGTCTATCCCGCCTACGAGGCGCTGCTCGAGCGGATCGCTTCCGCCGTGGAGCCCACCCTGGATGCCCCGCCGCCCGAGCTGCCGATCCGCCGGCCGCGCGATCTGGCTTCCTGGTGGCTGGGGCTGCGGGGCGCGCTCCGCCTGGGAAGTGATTTCCCCCGGGCGCTGCGCCTGCTGCTCGGCCCCGCACGCGAGCTGCTCGAGGAGCACTTCGACTCCGAGCCGCTGCGCTCCACACTGGCCACCGACGCCGTGATCGGCGCCTTTGCAGGGCCCTCCAGTCCCGGGACGGGCGCCCTGCTCTTCCACCACGTGATGGGCTCGCTCGGGGGTCGTCGGGGCGTATGGGCCTACGTGCGCGGGGGTATGGGCGGGCTCACGACGGCGCTCGAGCGAGCGGCGCGCGCGCTGGGAGTCTCGATTCGGCCGGACGCGGCCGTGCGCCTGCTGCGCAGCGACGGGCCGGCGGTCACCGGCGTGGTGCTGGAGAGCGGTGAGGAGCTGGACGCCGACGTGGTGGCCTCCTCCCTCGACCCCGCCCGGACCTTCGGGGCGCTGGACGAAGGGGCCGAGCTTCCGGAAGGCTTCCATCGCGCCTTGGCCGGAATCGACTACCGCAGCCCGGTGCTCAAGCTGAACCTCGCGCTCCGCACGCTGCCCCGCTTTCGCGCTGACGAGCGGGACGAGCAGGTCCTGGGGGGGACGATCCATCTCGGTCCGCTCGATCTGGACGGACTCGAGCGGGCGTTCGAGGACGCGCGTCGGGATCGCGGATCCGAGCGTCCGGTCATCGAGCTCACGATCCCGTCGGTTCTCGATCCGACGCTCGCACCGCCCGGAAGGCACGTGGCATCGATCTTCGCACAGTATGCGCCAGCCCTGCCCACGAACGACCCACGCTGGCCCGCCATTCGCGACCGGATGCGGGATCGGATCCTCGCCACCGTGGACGAGCTCGCGCCCGGATTCTCCTCATCGATCGAGGCTCTCGAGCTGCTGGCGCCGCCGGACCTGGAGCGGGAATTCGGGCTCACGGGCGGGAACATCTTTCAGGGCGCCATGACGCCCGATCGGATGCTCTTTCTGCGACCGGTGGCGGGCTGGTCCCGCTATCGAACACCCCTGCGCGGCCTGTACCTCTGCGGGGCCGCGGCCCACCCGGGCGGGGGGGTGATGGGGGCACCCGGACGCAACGCTGCCCTCGAGATCCTCCATCGACCCCGCCGTTGAGCCGCGCTAAAGCCGCGCCACCGGCTCGCCGATTCGCTGAGGCGGAGGGCGCGTGTGGTGGAGCTGATTCGCGAGTCCGAGCTTCGACTCCTGCTTCTCGAGGGCAAGATCGAGGAGTTCAACAGCCGCGTAGCCGAGGAGCCGGCGGATCTGGCAAACACCGATCTGCGCGCGGTGGATCTGCAGGGTGCCAACCTCCTGCACGCCAATCTGCGTGGTGCATACCTGCGCAACGCCGACCTGCGCGCCGTGGACCTCTTCCACGCCGATCTCGAGGGGGCCAGCATCCACCACGCACGCATTGCGGGAACACGCTTCCCGCCGAATCTCCGCGCGGAGGAGATCCGACTTTCGGTCGACCTCGGCACGCGGCTCCGCATCGCACGCGGATCCGGCCCCTCCTCTTAGACGTCCGACCTGCGACGTCGTCCCTCCGGGGCCCGCAGCGTGGGCGAGACAACCTCGCGGCATCCACACGCCATGCGGGAACTCTGGTAGTCTCCCGATCGTCCCGGGTCGCGGGACCCACGCCCGAGGAGAGAGACGATGGACGCTGCTGCCAAGAAGACCGCCCTGCGCATGATCCCCTACGGTCTCTACGTGCTCACGGCCGAGACGAAGGATGGCCGCGTCGCAGCCTCGACGGTGAACTGGGTGACCCAGGCTTCGTTCGAGCCACCCCTCGTGGTGGTGGGGGTCAAAGCGGACTCGACCGCACACGAGCTGATCAAGGACGCTCGTGCGTTCGCGCTCAACATCCTTGGCAAGGGTCAGGAGAACCTGGCCTTCACCTTCTTCAAGACGCTGGAGCGCGAGGGAAACTCGATTGGCGGGCAGCCCTTCTCGTCGGGAAGCTCCGGGTCTCCCATTCTGCAGGCCGCGGCGGGCTTCGTGGAGTGCATCCTCGTCGATACGCTCGAGCGCGGAGACCACTCGCTCTTTCTCGGGAGCGTCATCGCGGCTGGGGTCTCACGCGACATCGCGGGCCGGCCCGACGACGAGACGTTGACGCTCCGCGAGCTTGGCGCATCGACGTTCTACGGAGGCTAGGTGCGCGATGCTCAAGCTCTATCACGCCCCGCTCACGCGCTCCGCGCGCATCCTCTGGCTGCTCGAGGAGCTGGGGCTCCCCTACGAGCTGGAGGCCGTCTCCTTCACGCCTCCGAGCGCCGCTGGCTTCGTGCAGCAGGCTCCGTTCGGCAAGCTTCCCGCACTCGAGGATGGCGACGTCGTGATGTTCGAGTCCGGGGCCATCCTCGAGTACCTGCTCGAGCGCTACGGCGAGGGGCGCCTGGGGCCTGCGCCCGGTCATCCCGACCGGGCCGCCTTCCTGCAGTGGGTCCACTTCGCCGAGGGGACGATGATGCCGCCGCTCGGAAGCATCGCGGCGCATACGATGTTCCGGCCCGAGGAGCAGCGCATTGCCGCCGTGGTGGATGAGGCGCGACAGAGGGTGGCCGCCGTCCTCGAGCTTCTGGAGCGGGAGCTGGCGGGGAGGACGTATCTGGTCGGGGATGCGTTCAGCGGCGCGGACATCATGATGGGCTACTCGCTCCAGCTCGCGAAGCTCTTCGGGCTCCTGGAGGAGCGCTTCGCTGCGGTGCGCGGCTACCTCGAACGTCTCACCGCCCGGCCCGCCTTCCAGAAGGCCCTCGCGCCCCCCGCCCGCGGCTGATTTCCCTGGCGCCGGACCCCGTGGCGTACCGCCCGATCGAGTATGATGGCGGCCCGTCCACGTCATGAGGGATTCGCAGATGAGCCGCTCCCGGGCCGCCGATAGCGCCGACGCACGCCTGAGCGACGGCCGCGCCTGGCGTGCCCTCTGCCGATCGCTCGAGCAGGCCGCGGGGCGCGTCCTGGGGGAAGACGTTCCCGACTCACCGCGTGATCGCGCGGAGGGCTTTCGGCACCTGCTGCGCTTTCTGGCGTCGGGTCTGGCGAGCTGCGTCACGCACGACGATCCGGACTACCCGGTGTTCGGGCGCATGATCGAGTACGCCCGCCCCTGGGGGCTGGACAACCCCGATTGCCTCTACCTCTACGCACCGCTGCGCGGAGGCGCCGTCTACCGCATCTGGGGAGAGCGGGGAACGGCGCGCTACTTCGATCTCCAGGTGAACTGGGGACACTTCGCGAACGGCGCGATCTCGGAGTGGGGAACGATCTCATCGATCGACAGCCTGCGGCTCGAGACGGAGACCAGCGGCCGCTTCGAGCTCTGGATCGGCGGTGAAGAACGCCCCGGCAACTGGCTTCCGAGCGCAGAGAACGCGGGCTTCATCCTGCTCCGCCAGCTCTTCTACCACTGGGAGACCGAGCGGCCAGCCGATCTCCTCATCGAGCGTGTCGGAGCTCCCTGGCCCATCCCCCCTCCGAGCCCGGAGTGGATGGCGGATCGCGTCGAGAAGCTCTGCCGCTGGCTCGAGAAGGGAAACGCCCTCTGGGAGAAGATGAGCCAGGCCTATCTCTCGCTGCCGGAGAACAGCATGGTCGTACACATGCCCGACGAGACGGGCGCGCGCGCCGGAGCCGGCGGTCAGGCCTACGGGATGGGAAACTTTCACTGCGAGCCCGGCGAAGCGATCGTGATCGAGCTCGCAGTGCCGCACTGCCACTACTGGAGTGTGGCGCTGGCCAACTGGTGGTGGGAGTGCATCGAGTACGCGAGCCGGCAGAGCTCCCTGAACGGCGCGCAGGCCCGGCTCGACTCCGACGGTATGTTTCGCGCGGTGATCGCGCACGAGGATCCTGGTGTGCCCAACTGGCTGGATCCCGCGGGAAACACGCGTGGGAGCCTGACCGCTCGCTTCGTGCACGCCGAAGGAAAGCCAGCGGTGAGCTTCCGTCGGGTTCCGCTCGAGGAGCTTGCTCGCGTGCTGCCCGGGGATACACCCAAGCTCACACCCGACGAACGCGCCCGCATCCTCGAGCGGCGCCGCCACGCCGTGCTGCGGCGCTACCGTCGCTGAGCTCCCCGCGAAGGGAAGGCGATGGAGCGCTTCATCGTGGGAACCGGTCGCTGCGGATCGACGCTGCTCTCGCGAATGATGGCCGAGAGCCCAGAGGTCACGAGCATCTTCGAGTTCTTCAACGGTCTGGACATGACTCGACGCTTCACCGACGAGGAGATGTCCGGTCCCGAGTTCGCCACGCTGATCTCCCAGCCACACCCCTTCATCCGCATGGTGCTCTCGCGGGGCTACGAGGTGCCCGAGATCGTCTACCCGTTCGGCCCCGAGACACGCTACCAGCGCGGGGACGACATTCCCTGGCTGCTCAACTGCGCGCTGCCACGGCTTTCGGATGCGCCCGATGCACTCTTCGACGAGGCGATGGCCTTCGCCCAGAGCCTGCCCCGCCGCCCGCTGCGCGATCAGTACCGCGCATTCTTCGACTGGCTGGTGCAGCACACGGGAAGGCGCGTTTGGATCGAGCGCTCGGGGTCCGCGATCGACTACATGGACTCCCTCAACCGACTCTTTCCCGGTGCGCGCTTCCTGCACATCCATCGCGACGGACCGGAAGCGGCGCTCTCGATGCGCGAGCACCATGCCTTCCGGCTGGCGATCTCGCTCACGCTCACGCATCTCCGGGGCGAGAAGCCCTCGCTCCAACAGCTTGGAAGGCTCGAGAGCAGCCCCGACGACGAGGACGAGATCAGCCGGATCCTGGCCGCGCGTCCCGAGGTAGAGGCCTTCGGACGCTTCTGGACGCAACAGATCCTGCGCGGCTTCCAGGCGTTGCGCCGGCTCGACGCCGAGCAGTACGCAGAGGTGCGCTTCGAGGATCTGCTCGAGCGTCCCGAGCGCGAGCTGCGTCGCATCGGGCGCTTCTTCGAGCTGGACGCGGAGGCCGACGGCTGGCTGGCGCGAGCGGCAGGCCTGATCGGAGGTGCTCCCTCCCGGCGGGCGGCGAAGCTGTCGCCCGAAGAGCGCGCCCGGCTCGAGGACGCCTGCCGGCCGGGGATGAGCCTGCTCGGCCGCGCCTGACTCGCAGCGAGCGATCCGGTTCGGAAAGCTGCCGACTTCTCGGCCTCAGGGCCCCGCGGCCGCGGCGCAGCTGGCTCGGAGGCCGGGTGTGCGTCCGGCGAGGGCCCGGCGCAGCAACGTGGCCTCCAGCAGGCCGCAGCTCCCGCTCATGGCACGCGCGGCACAGAGCGCCTCCCCAACGGCGCTCGGAGCGTCGGGATCAGCCAGCCGTGTGCGGACCGCGAGCACATCCCCGGCGTCGATGCGCCCGTCCCCGTTCAGATCCCCACAGCTGCACTCGGCCGGGAGCTCGAAGCTCTCGACCACGTCGAGGCTGAGGCTGCTGCCGCCGTCAGCTGCGCCCACGCCCATACCACGCCGTGTGAAGGCCTGCCAGATGCGGCAGTGATGCGCCCCCTCGTGCAGCGCCGCATCGGCCAGCAGCAGCGCGTCGCGCGCGTCGAGAAAGCTCGGCTCGCAGGGCTGCAGCGCAAGCGCCTCGATCCCGAGCCGAAGGGCCGTTCCGTTCCCGCTCTCGCTGCGCGTGAGATCCGGGTCAAAGCCCAGGTCCCGGACCAGCAGCCAGTACAGCTCCCAGAGCGTGACGGCCCAGACCTCGCCGGCCCCGTGCGGCTGCAGCGCGGTGCGCACATCGGCGAAGCGCCGTGGGCTCCTCGAGGGGTCGGTGCTGTACGGATGGCGTCGCAGCCCGGGCGGACCCACCAGATACTCGGCGATCCCACGCGGCTGCTCGGGGCGGCCCCCCGGGCGGGCCGTGAACAGGAGCGCCCAGAAGTCACTCCAGCCCTCACTCGTCGCAGCGGCCTGGCCCGTGGCCAGGCAGCTCGCGTTGCCGGGTCCTCCGGTCAGTCGTGAGCTCACGCCGTGGCCGTACTCGTGCACGAGGATCGTGTCGTCGAAGCCCGAGTCGCGCACGGCCACCTCGAGGCGAGCGCGCAATCCCTCGTCCAGCGCCGCCTCGATGGTCTCGCCGTCGCTGCGGCCGATGATCAGGGACGGGATCTCGATCGACGGATCGCTCCCCTGCATGAGGGGTATTTCCTCGTCCTCGCGGTTGAGAACCACGACGCCGACCGCTCCGGCCTCCTGCGCGTTCCTCACCTTGATCGTGAACAAGCAGCTTCCCCGATCCACGAGCGCGACGCGGCCGACGAGCTCCGGCGGATTCGTGAGGGGCGAGCAGGCGTCGTACGGGCTCGGACCCTGAGCATCGGTCGGATCGAGTGCACGCACCAGCGGCGCCGCGACGGGACTCGCGAGCAGGGGCCCGAAGTGGGCCAGGCCGGCGGCGTAGAGCCCGGCGACGCTCGCGGGGCGCTCGATTCGGAGCGCCGGAAAGTCGAAGAGGTGGAGCTGGAGAACCGGACCGGTTCCGTCCGGTGGCGTCGCCATCGTGGCGTTGTTACGCCGCTCCCCGTCCTGCACATCGACGAAGACCGGGTCGTTGTCCAAGCCCTCTCCGCTGAACCCGGTGGTCTGGAAGGCACCGGCGGCCTCGTCGAAGCCGTGGCGCCAGAAGACATCGTGCAGGTAGCTGGTCCAGTAGAAAACCTGGGTCAACGCCGCGGAGAGGTTGTCGAGGGGCGCGCCGAGCGGATCGTAGGCGAAGTCGAAATCGAGCCCTGCACCGCCCTCGGGCCGGAAGCCACCCATGTCATCCGCGTCTCGATCCTCCTGCACGACCGCGTTGTTCCCGATCGTCGTCGTGGAGGCGCCGCTGCCGTCGTCGTGCCAGCCGAGTGGCGAGGCGATCGGATCCCAGGCATCACGCTCGAGCGACGCGGATCCCGCAGCCGGACTGGTCAAAGGGGGTGCGAAGACGCGGTAGCTCGCCTCGGCCACCCAGCTCACGCGGGACAGCATCGCGCCGTTGCGCGCATCCACGCTCACCTTCCACCAAGCGGGGGGATCGGGCGGCCGCAGCACGAGGCTCCACGCGAGGCGGAGCGTGCCGTCGGCCTGCGCGCGGTAGACGAGCCGCACGGGGATCGGGTCGCGCGAGAGCCCGGGCGCGTCGACCACGCCCTCGCGCGCGGGACCGCTTCCCTGCGCGAGCAGACGTGGCGTCTCAACCGCAGCCAGACCGAGCGGCCCGGCCGCGAGCTGGACGGCCTGCACCGCGTCGAGCTGAGGCACCGTCGCAGGGGGCCGACGGGGTGCCGAGCTCTGGTCCCGCGGGAGAAGCCCCAGCAGACGGCCGTCGGGCGTCACCGCAAGGCAGCGGCTCTCGTTCTCGATCTCGAGGCCTCCCAGCATCTCGCGAAGATAGAGATGGGTCAGACCCGTGGAACGGGAGACGTAGCGATCCGTCACCCACCAGGCCGATGGCGGCGCGGAGCGACGGCGCCCAGCAGCCCCCTCCAGCGCATCCAGGGCAATCTCGAGAGGATCGCGCGCCGAGGGCCCGCTCAGGATCCCCCGTACGGTCCCAGCCGCAGCCGGCCCGAGCGGGGTCAGGAGCAGCCCAACGGAGAACGCGATCAGGACCCTACGGCTCCATCGCTGGCGCGTCCCTCCCCCGGCTCGCTGGACACGCAGCCCCGAACGCATCGGTCTCGCGCTCGGTCAGCCGAGCGCTGCGAAGACTTCTTTCAGGGGGGCGTGATCCGCCGTGTGGGCGTCGTAGTGGGCGTAGCGAACCTGGGGCCCCGGGCCGACGACGAAGGTGGCACCGAGCTGATTCGGACGCACGCCCGGACGTCCCAGACGGTGGCCTGCCTTCCAGGCGCGGACGGCGCCCGGAAACGAGCTGGGGGCAAAGAGCTTGAGAAAACGCACCCGCCGCACGGAGGCCGCGCGCGCGGCCTCCGCCCGGTCGTCGACGAGCACCGGAAACGGGATCCCGTGCTCCCGAACGAAATCCCGCGCGTAGCGCTCGTCGCCCGTACCGATCAGCACGACGTCCGCGCCGAGACCTCGGATCTCCTCGTACCGGCCACGCAACTGCGCGGCATGCTCCCGGCACAGCGGTCAGCCGAAGTGGCGCAGGAACGCGAGGACGACCCGTCGCTCGGCCCAGAGGTCCCCGAGCCGGTGAACCGTTCCGTCGGTCCCCTTGAGCCCCACCTCCTCGAGCCGCTTGACGTCCATGGCCTCGGTAGCATACCGCACGGCACGCCCGGCTGTCTCCCTGGAGCGGCTTCCCGGGAAGTGGCCTCCCGCGCGCGGGCACCTCGCTCATTGGAGACCGTAGCGCTTGAGCTTCTTGTACAGGCACTCACGCGTGATGCCGAGGCTGCGCGCGGTGGCGATGCGGCGGCCCGCGTGCCGTTCGAGAGCCCGTCGCAGGACCCAGGTCTCGAGACGGGCCATCGTCTCACGCAGACGCTCGGAGCCAGGATCGGCGGGAAGCACCGGCGCAATGCCCTGAATCGGGGGGGAGAGCATGCGCGCGGTCACCTCGCTCTCCCCGTTGGCGTGGGCGACGACGCGCGTCACCTCGTTCTCGAGCTCACGCACGTTTCCGGGCCAGGGGTAGATCTCGAGAAGCCGGGCCGCATCCGGGGCGATGCGAAGGGGGGGGCTTTGGGCGCGCACGGCGTGGAGGAAGTGCAGAGCGAGCGGCACGATGTCCTCGCTGCGCGAGCGGAGCGAAGGCAGGCGGATGGGAAAGACATTGAGGCGGTAGAAGAGATCGCGCCGGAAGGCCCCCGACTCGACGGCATCGAGCAAGTCTCGATTGGTCGCCGCGATGATGCGGACGTCTACGCGCGTCTCCCGCGTCGCTCCCAGCGCACGCACCGTACCTTCCTGAAGCGTTCGCAGCAGCTTGATCTGGAAGCCGAGCGACGTCTCCGCAACCTCGTCGAGAAACAGCGTCCCACCGTGCGCCTGCTCGAAGTGTCCGGGCCGCGCGCGGTCGGCCCCCGTGAAGGCGCCGCGCCGATGCCCGAAGAGCTCGCTCTCCAGCAGGGTCTCGGGAAAGGCCCCGCAGTTGATCGCGACGAAGGGCCGTGACGCGCGTGCGCCTCCGGCGTGGATCACACGGGCGACGACCTCCTTGCCCGTACCGGTCTCGCCTTGAAGCAGCACGGTCGCTTCGCTTCGCTGGGCACGCTCGACAAGGGTGAGGCAGGCGCGCATGGCGCGGCTGCGCGCAACGATCCGCTCGGCGGCCTTCGGCCGCGGGCGCGTGACCGCTCGGCGCCCGATCGACTCGACCCGGGCCAGCGCGCTCCGCTTCGCGCCGTCGCCTCGAATGATGATCTCCTCGACCCCGGCGGCGAGAAGGGCGGCGGTACGCTCGACGTGCTCGCGGTCGACCCAGGCGAGGACGGGCAGCCGGTTGCGGCGCCGGCGCAGCCAGCGCGCATCCGCGATCGCATCCTCGAGGGCGCTTCGATCGAGGCACACCGCCCGCAGCCCGCCCCGGGCGAGCCGCTCCGCCGCCCGGAGGCGGTCGTCCACGACGACGAAGGGCGCGTCGGGCCGTGTCGAGGGCCGGTCTGAGAGGATCAGGATGGCATCGCTCACGTCGGAGTTCTCCTCGGGGTCGAGCCGTACCCGAGAGCAAGGGGCATGCCAGTCCTCCGCAACGCCCCGCACGGTGTTCCGTCCCCAGCGAGCCCGGATGCGTCGCCCAGAGGGCGGATCCCCGGCCCATTCGCCGGGATCGGCGGCCGCGACGCAGGCACGATCGTGCGCCGAGTGCGGGCTCTCTCGGCGGGAGTTCGGAGGAGAGCGCAGGCTACGAGACGGCGGCTCGGATCAGCTCGTCGAGGTCCGCCAGACCGCCGCCGGCAAAGAAGTGATCTGCCTTGGGAATGACATCGAGCCGCGCGCAGGGCAGCGGCTCCAGGAGCTCCGAGAGCGCCGTCACCGGTGCAAACGCGTCGTGGCTGCCGACGATCACGTGCAGTGGGCGTTCGAGGGCCTCGAGGGGCTGGTCGACGATCAGGTCGATCGGCGGGGCGACGAGCAGCAGGCTGCGAACCCGCTCATCCCCGAGCCCCACGCGCAGCGCCGCCGCGGCGCCGAACGAGTAGCCACAGGCGGTCAGGGGTCCGGGAACCGTACAGGCGACGTGCTCGAGAGCTGCGCGGTAGTCGCGCTCGGCGGCACCGGGATCGCCGCTCATCACGCCCTGGCTCGCGCCCACCCCCCGCCAGTTGAAGCGCAACGAGGCAAAGCCCTCGCGGTACAGCGCGTAGGCGATCTCGTTCACCACGGGATGCTCGAGGCTGCCACCGTAGATGGGATGCGCGGGCGCGATCACGGCCGCACGCTCCTTGCCCGCCTGCCAGACGCCCTCGAGGGTCAGACCTTCGTCCTCGACCGGGACGGTGACCATCTGCTCCCGCCACCCCATGGCGGCACGAGGGTACCATCCCCCACGTACGCTTCCCGCCGCGCAGGGCATGGACCCTCGCTCCGGAGGACCCGGCTGGGTTACCCTGCGGCTTCCATGCCCCGCGAGTCCCGGAAAGCGCGCGCCGAGCGTGCCCGACGCATCGCCGCAAAGCTGTTCGAAGCCTACCCCGACGCGCGCTGCGCCCTGGAGCATCAGGATCCCTTCGAGCTGCTCTGCGCGACGCAGCTCTCGGCGCAGTGCACGGACAAGGTCGTGAACACCGTCACCCCCGCGCTCTTTGCCCGCTACCCTGACGCAGCGAGCCTCGCCAAGGCACGGCCTGCGGACCTCGAGCGCATCATCCGTCCCACGGGCTTCTACCGGAGCAAGGCGAAGAGCCTGATCGGCATGGCGCGCAGGCTCGTCGAGCACCATGGGGGGCGCGTACCCGGGACGCTCGCGGAGCTGGTCCGTCTTCCAGGGGTCGGTCGCAAGACGGCGAACGTGGTGCTGGGCAACGCCTTCGACACACCCGGGCTGGTCGTCGACACGCACGTGGGACGGCTTGCGCAGCGCATGAGGCTGACCCGAGAGACGGATCCAGTCAAGGTCGAGCGAGACCTCATGGAGCTGATCCCTGAGCGCGACTGGACGCAGCTCTCCCACGCCCTGATCTTCCACGGTCGGCGCATCTGCTCCGCCCGCAGCGCGCTCTGCGAGCGCTGCCCCGTCTATGCGGACTGTCCTTTTCCGCGGCAGCGTGCGCGCACCGCACCCGTCAAGACTCGGAAGACGACCCGAAAGCGCAGCCCACGGCGGCGCGCGAGCCGTGCGTGAAGCGTCGAGTCCTCCACTCGGGCGCCGTCGGTGAATTCGGCCTCGAGGAGGTGACGTTGCCCGACGGGCGGGTGCTCACGCTCGAGATCCTTCGTCACCCGGGCGCCGCCGCCATCGTCCCCTTCCTCGACGACGAGCGCATCGTGCTGCTGCGGCAGTACCGCCACGCCGGCGGGGGCGAGATCTGGGAGGTTCCCGCAGGCAAGCTGGATCCGCGAGAGGCGCCCGAGCGATGCGCCCTCCGGGAGCTCGAGGAAGAGACGGGATATCGAGCGCGGCACATCCTCCGCGCCGGGGAGATCTTGACCTCCCCCGGCTTCACGGACGAGCGCATCCACCTGTTCTGCGCGCACGACCTGGAGCCAGGCCGCCGCGCGCATGAACCGGCAGAGCTGATCGAGGTCCACGAGATCGCCTTCGAGGCGGCGATGCGGATGATCGCCACGGGGGAGATCGTCGACGCCAAGAGCATCGCTGCGCTCCACCATGCCGCGCGTCTGCGCCAACGTTGACTTCGAGCCGCTCGGGGTCGCCCTGACTGGCCACCATCTGGAGCTGGCCGCTCTGCACCGACTGGCGAAGCGTGCCGAGGCATTGGGCTACTCCGTGTTGATCGTCGACGGCGACAGCGGGTTCCTGCGCCAGCGGCGTAGCGCCCCCATCCACGCGAGCAGCGTGCTCTCGGCCTCGGTGCTCGCAGCGACGCGGAGGATTCAGGCCGGCGGTATCCGGCTTCCGTCCTACTGGAACGCCGCGCTCCTGGCGCGTGAGCTGGCCACACTTCAGGAACTCAGCCGTGGTCGCGCGTTCGGGCTGCTCGGTGTCGGTGCCGGTCGGGATGAGAGCCACTTCGGTCGTCGCGTGCGCAGCCCCGGGGATCGAGTCCGCCATCTCGAGGAGCTCCTCGACTCCGTGCGCGCGCTGCTCGACGGCCAGACGGTGACCCGCCGGGGGCGCTTCGTGCACCTCGAGGACGCGTTCATCCGGCCTCCCTCGGCGCGTGTTCCGCTCGTGGTG
>JBHHVJ010000018.1:0-61583 GCA_046754285.1 Myxococcota bacterium
CCTCTGCCGACGGGCTCCCCTTCGACTGCCCCACCTGCGGAGGGACGCCGCTGGGTGTCAAGACCTGCACCTCGCCGCCGGGTGCGTTCTGCTCGGCCGGCAGCCTGGAGGGTCAGCCCTGTACCGATGTGCTGCTTCACACCGACTGCCCGCCGGGTCCGCCCGCGGCGCGCTGCCTGCCGCCGGCGCACTCCACGCTAAACAACCTGATCTTTGGGCCGAGCTTCCTGACGCTGCCCCTCACGGGTGAGCTGGAGATCAGCTGCGGGGCGGTGAACCCCGTGACGGGCGCCGCCGACTGCGAGTGCCGGATCGTAGCGCTCGACGGCGTCGAGGTACCCGCGATCGGTGCGGTCTGCTTCCGGCCCGGCCTCGAACCTTGCCCGCTCTCCAGGGTGGACTGCGACGGCGGTACGCCGCTGGACCTCGATCTCATCTCGGAGCACGCGATCTCGTTCTGTGGCCTGAACGACGACCCGAACGCGACCGATCCGAACACGTTCACGGGTCCCACGGAGTGCGAGGCGAGCTGCAGGAGCTACTGCGCGACCCTGCCGGGCAGCTACGAGATGGTGAACTTCAGCTGTGAGGGATACTGCGACTCGGGCACCAAGCAGGGGTCCATCTGCAGCGCCGATGCGGACTGTCCCGACGGCGACTGTGGGGGAGGGAACCCCGTCCAGCACGCCAACCAATGCAACTGCCACTGTCTGCAGGTCGGCGGGAGCCCGAGCCCGCCGGGAGCCATCTGGTGCAACAACCGGGCGGGCCTGGACGTCGAGAACGAGCTGCCGTGTGACGGGCTCGACGTCACGACACAGTCCGTGCGTGTCTGCGCGGCGATCAGCAGCCAGTTCGGTGGAGGCGAGCTGCGGAACGCCGACGACAAGGGTCCCGCATCGGTTCTCGGTCCCCACAGCGACGTGGGCCAGCCGATCAGCTGCCAGCAGTTCACGACGACGGGAACGGACGGCCTCGTGATGGTGGGGAACGTGAACTTCGTGGACACCGCGATCGGGGACCTGCTCTCGCAGTTCCGAACCGTCTGCGGGCCCTAGCCTGCGGGCCCGGTCGCCGGCCGGACCCGGGACCTGCGGGTCCCGGGTCCGGCGCACGCCCGCCGTCAGGGCTCGGCGGGTGCCTCCTCGGGCGCTTGCTCGGGCGTCTCGTCGGGTGGCAGTTCGAAGGAGTCGAAGAAGCGGCTGACGTCCGGCCCCTCGGGCTGCTGGGTTGGGGAGAAGACGCTGAGCTGGTACATGACCGGCGGCGTCAGCAGCACGCGGGCGAGCTCGAAGCCCCCGTCGGCCAGCTCGTAGACCAGCTGCTTGGCCGGCTGCTCTTTGAAGCGGATGTCCTCCTCCGACAGGAGCTTCGCGCCCACGACCGCCTCGTGGCGCTTGGCCCGGGCGTGGAGCAGCCCTTGCGTGCTGCCGAGAGCCAGAACGGTGAGCGGGTAGTGATCGGCCCGGACGCGGTAGCGCAGCGGATCGCCTTCCTTCTGGGCCTCGATGCGGTAGGTCTGGATCAGGCCGAAGGGCGTCTGCGTGTCCTCACCGCTCTCGACCGGCCGCGTCGGAAAGAGGACCGAGAATCCTGTCTCGGGATGGGTGTAGGGGTGCCACGCGTTCGGGTCCTGCCGCTCACAGGCGGCTCCCGCCAGCAGGGCGATCACGATCGAGAGTCCGAGCCTGGTGCTGCGCTGCATCGTCTCCGCTCCTCCGTCGTTCCAGGGGCGGGACACTAGCACAGGCCCGGGAGCGTGCGGAGACCGCTCCCGCGGCCCCGCACGCCGCGGGGATCAGGCGAGGGACGTCGCCTCCTCGGCGATCAGCTCCTTGAACGAGGGCCGGGCGTGGATGCGCTCGAGGTAGCTCGCAAGGCGCGGCCAGCGCTTCGCGTCGACCCTCTCTCCCCCTTCCATCAGGTTCACGAAGGGGCTCGCGATGGCGAGATCCGCGACCGAGAAGCGACCTCCTACGATCCCGTCCTCGTCGCTCGTCACCTGGCTCTCCAGGTAGTCGAAGACGGGCGGCAGGCTCTTGCTCAGGGCCTTCTGGACCGCGTCCTCGTCACAGTCGCGCTTCAGAAAGCGCCGGTGCACGACGCGCTCGCGAAAGACCGGCAGAGCGCTCTCCACGAGGCGCGTGTCGGCGTACTCTTCCAGGAAGAGCGCCCGGGCGCGCTCGCGGGGATCGGAGGGGTAGAGCGGCACCTCGGGGTGCGTCTGCTCCAGATAGGAGAGAATCACCGAGGAGTCCGGAAGCGTGAAATCTCCTTCGCGGAGAACCGGAATCTTGCCGAGCGGGCTGATGCGCAGAAACTCCTCCGGCAGATTGAAGGGAACCACCGGGTCGAGCTCGTACTCGATCCCCTTCTCCGCCAGGGCGACACGCACCTTGCGCACGAACGGCGAGAGATTGACACCGTGGACCTTGAGCATGGACGGACTCCTTCTTGGCCTGTAGACGTCAGCGTTCGGCAGCAGCCTGCTGCGCGACGCGCGCGCCCCGGGGAAAATCGAAGAGCTCTGGAAGCCGGTCGAGAAGCTCCAGATCGCCGGAGGCTCGGAGCGCACCCGACGCCCGGGCGCTTGCGGGCTCGACCCCTCCGCTGAGGAGAGCCATGAGCGTCTCCACCGGGGTAGAGACGACCAGGTCCGCTCGTCGGCCCCCGGTGAGCACCCGCGTGCCGCGCCGACCCCCCTGGACCCGGATCACCCGCTCACGGCGGCCGTCCGGAATCCGCAGCTCGATCGTGCCGCGCGGGGTGGCCCCCCGCCTCGCGAAGGCCCGCAGCGCCAGGGCGGCCCAGGCGGGCTCCATGGCCTCCGCAGGCCGGGTCGGAAAGAGGAAGCGTGCGCCCCAGCGCGTGAGCTCCACGAGTGCGGGCTCCAGATCCCGTCCGGCGGGCGTGAGCTCGTAGAGCGTGCAGGCGGCCGGGGGATCGAGCCAGGAGCGGCGCACCAGACCTCGGCCTTCCAGCGCGCGCAGGCGTTCGGCCAGCACGCTGGGAGTGATTCCACGGAGCCGGCTGCGCAGCTCCCCGAAGCGGAGCGGTCCACTGAACAGGTCCCGAAGAATCAGGAGGGTCCAGCGCTCCCCGACGATTTCGACCGCACGGGCCAGGGCGCAGAGCTGGGGGTAGCGAAACCGAGGCATGCGTCAGCTTGGCATGGATAGGTAGGAAATACAAACTGACTGATATGAAAATCCGAGCTGCTGCGCCTGCGGTATCCTGCCGCCCATGGATGCCTTCAAGGCCCGCGCAGTCGTGATCACGGGAGCCGCAGGGGGGATCGGAGCCGCCCTGGCGCGGGCCTTCGCGGCCCGCGGCGCGCGTCTCGCACTTGCAGACCTCGACGAGGAGGGCCTGGCCCGCCTCGCGACCGGGCTCGAGCGTGAAGGCGTCGAGCTGCTCACGCAGGTCACCGACGTGAGCCGGCCCGAGAGCGTGGAGGCCCTGGCGAAGATCTGCGAGCAGAGGCTCGGAGGCATCGAGGTCGTCTGCAACAACGCGGGCGTGGCCACCGCGGGGGAGCTGGCCGGCGCCTCGCTCGAGGACTGGCGGCGCACCCTCGACGTGAACCTCTGGGGCGTGATCCATGGCATCCGCGCCTTCGTGCCACGCCTGATCGCCCGGGGTCCCGGGGGTGCGGTGCTCAACACGGCCTCGATGGCAGGTCTGGTCGGGATGCAGGGTCTGGGTGTGTACTCGGCTTCGAAGTTCGCGATCGTGGGCCTCTCTGAGGCGCTCTATCGCGAGCTGCGACCGTACGGCGTCCACGTGAGTGTGCTCTGCCCGATGATGGTCGACACTCCGATGGCGCGAAACTCCCTGCGTGTGGCCTCAGGGGACGCGGTACCCGTGCCGAGCGACTTCGCTGGCCGCCTGATCGAGCCGGAGGAGGTCGCACGCCGAGCGCTCCACGGTCTCGAGCGGCACCAGCTCTACATCCTGACCCATCCGGAGCAGAGGCCGATTCTCCAGCGGCGCGCGGCGCGGCTGGAGGCGGTCTTCGAGGCAGAGGCCTGGCTTTGAGGGCTGGACCCCGCCGGGTGATCGTGACGGGGGGAACCGGTGCACTCGGTCGAGAGATCGTGTCCCGCTTCCTGGCGTCCGGCGATCGGGTCTGGGTGCCCTGGCTGATCAAGTCCGAGCGGGACGCGGTCGCTGAGCTCTGGCCCGAGGCCCTGGCGTCGGGCCGCGTCGTGCTCGTCGAAGCGGACGTGGCCGAGCCCGAGGCCGCGCGTCGGCTCGTGGAGAGCGCGGAGCCGGTGGCGGGGCTCGTGAATGCGGCGGGAGGCTTCGCCGGGGGGGCGCCCGTCCATGAGACGGATCCCGAGCTCTGGACGCGGCTCTTCCGTATGAACGCACTCACCGCGGTGGTGATGTGCCGGGCGGTGCTGCCGGGGATGCTCGCGCGGGGTGCCGGCTCGATCGTCAACGTGTCCTCGCGCGCGGCCTTCGTAGCGAGCCGCGGACTCGCAGCGTACAGCGCATCGAAGGCTGCCGTCGCGGTGCTCACCGAGACGCTCCAGGCCGAGGTGGAGGGGCGCGGCCTCCGAGTCAACGCGATCGTTCCCGAGACCCTGGACACGCCGGCGAACCGGGCTGCGATGCCCGATGCGGATCCCGGTCGCTGGTCGCCGCCCGAACGTGTGGCCGCGGTGGTTCACTGGCTCATGGGGGCCGACGCCAGCACGGTGCGCGGCGGGTGCCTCCCCGTCTGAGCGCGTCTCAGCCGACGGGCTCGAAGCTGGCGAGCAGCTTGCTCGTCGTCTCCAGAGCCCGCGCGGTGGCCTCCTCCATGCGACCCGTTGGATCGTCCGGAGGATCGGGCCACGCCAGCCACTCCTCCTCGAGGGCGCCCAGGTTCTCTCGCACACGCGGGAGGCGCGCGGGGAAGTCGCTCTCGACGGCCTGCTGCAGCCGCTTGAACCGCCACCAGACCGAGTCCTCGTCCGGGGCCCGTCCGGCGCGAAGCAGGCCCGCAGGCGGCTCCCCCTCGAGGTAGAGCGGCAGGTAGACGCTGCAGCAGGGCGCGCCCAGGGCGAGCCAACGGACGCGGCGATCCAAGGCCACCACCAGCGAGGCTGCGGTTTCCTGCTGCACGTCGTTGTGTGCGCAGAGCGTGTAGTAGCGCTCTTCGTCCTTCTGCTTCCCATCGGGGAGGGGGCACTCGCCCCCGTGGTCGCGCAGCAACCCGAAGAAGTCGCGCTCCTCGAGCCGGCCCGCCCGTCGCCTCAGGAGCTCCCGCGAACGGCGCAGCCGTCCGTCCGAGAAGGCGCGCGGAACCAGACGCGTCGAGCGGTAGGCGGTCTCGAAGTTGAACCGTCGGCTCGGGTCGCGCCACCAGCCCCGTTCGACGGCCCGCGCGATCGTGACGGGGCCGAGCTCGTCCCAGTCTTCCCCGATGGAGGGGTGGTTCGAGAGGGTGACGATCCCGTGCTCGCGGCGGGCCGCCCACGCCCGTGCGGAGGTCTGCAGCGTCCAGGCCTCGTGAGGATCGGCGATGAGAAAGCCGTTGGAGTAGGCGAGATGACCCTCGAGAAACCCGTTGCCTCCCTGACCGTAGCGCTCGATCAGCTCGGTGATCACGCCCAGGGCCCCGTGCGCCGTGCGAGCCCGCTCCAGGCCGAGGCGCACCAGGTCCATTCCGAGCAGACCCTCGTCGGGAAGCTCGAGCTCCTCGTGGGTGAAGACGCTCTCGTTGCCGATCACGACCCCGTGCTCGTTCACGCCGTGCTCCAGCCCCCAGACCCAGAAGGGTCCCGAGCCGAGCACGCGAGCGGTTTGTGGCGCCTGCGGAATCTCGATGTAGCTGGCTCGCACACGGGCATCGGGCGCGTGCTCGCCGGCGGGAATCACGCGCAGCGGCTGAGCCTCGTCGCGCTGACGGTCGCTGTTCTTGCCGAAGATCGTCGCGCTCCGGGCGGTCGCCGTTCCGAGCGCGAGCGCGCAGTCACACATGGAGCAAGGTTAGCACGCACTCCGGCACCGACTCCTCAACGATCGAGCTCAGACGTGGGTGGCCGCCGCGGCAGCTCGAGCAGAAAGCGAGTGCCCTGCCCCTCGAGGCTGTCGACCCAGAGCGCTCCGCCGTGCTTTGCCGCGATCTGCTGCGAGACGCTGAGGCCCAGACCGGTGCCCCGGCCCACCGCTTTGGTGGTGAAGAACGGATCGAAGATTCTGGGCAGATCCTCACCCGCAATGCCGCTCCCGTTGTCTTCCACGGCGATGTGCAGCTTGTCGTTGGAGGCCAGGCTCGTGATGAGGATGACCCCGGGCTCCTCCATGGACTCCGCGGCGTTGGTCACGAGGTTGGCGATGATCTGTGCGATCTGGGTCGGGTGGCAGAGAATCTGCGGCAGGGGGTCGAGCTCGAGATGGATCTCGGCTCGATCCGCGATCGAGCGTCGAAGCAGCGTCAAGCAGTTGCGGATCACGCGGTTGAGGTCGACCCACTCGTAGCCCGCGCTCCCGCGCCCGCCGTGTGAGAACTCGCGCAGCGCCGTGACGATCTCGCAGACGCGGGCCACGCCCTCCGAGGTCTCCTGGGCGATCTCCTGGAGCTCGCTGACGAGCTCGCGGATCGTGTCGAGCCGCCCGTCGTCACGACCCCGCTCCAGCCCGTCGACCGTGAGATCCGCGAGCTGCTTGGCGAAGTCGCTCAACCGATTGACGTTGCTGGCCACGTAGCTCATTGGGTTGTTGATCTCGTGCGCCACGCCGGCCGCGAGCTGGCCGATCGAGGCCATGCGCTCGTTGCGGCTGAGCTCCTCGTTGATCAGCGCCTCACGCCGCTCGAGCGCGCGTATCTCGGTGTGGTCCCGCAGCACGCCGAGCTCGAGTTCCTCCCCCTGTACCCGCACGGTCGTGGCGAGAACCTCGACCGCGATCGCGCCCCGCTCGGGATGCGCGAGCCTGGGGCCGTCGATGCGCATCCGACCGTCGCGCCTCGGCCCCGCCAGGGCCGCGTGAAGACTCTCGCGATCGCGTGGATCGAAGAGCTGCTCGAGGGTCGATCGGAGCAGCCTCCGTACCGACCGCCCGCAGAGCTCCGCCGCCATGGCGTTCGCCTCCACGACCTCTCCGCTCGACGGGCGCCATGCGAGCATGGCCACCCCCGCCTGCTCCACCAGGGCCCGGTAGCGCTGCAGGGCGCGTACGCCTCGGCGTGGCTGGCCCGGGCTCTGCGTCACGGCCGTCTCCCACCGCCCCCCTACGGCGCTCATCGGACGGAGGGCGGGGCGGGTTGACTCACCCCGCACGGGTCATCCCTCTTGCGTGGAAGCGCCTCCCGCGCCACGATGGAGTGGACACTTGGGTTCAGCTCAGGAATCGGCACGACGGCGCCGACAAGTCGGACGGAGAGCAGGACGGAGAGCAGGACGGAGAGCAGGACGGAGAGCAGAGATGGCATTGGAGAGGAAGCAAGGGCGACGGAGTGAAGCGATGTGGATCGGCCTGGCGGCGGCACTCGCGCTGGCACTGGCAGGGCCCGCCGAGGCCCGCTCGCGCTCGCCACACACCGACTGGCACGGCCACCCCCTCCGGATCGCGGCGTACATTCTGCATCCCGTGGGGGTGCTGATCGACCGCGGGCTCTTCCAGCCGGTCGCGCGCCTCGCGAGCCACGAGCCGATCCGAACCTGGGTCGGAATGGAGCCGCCCGTGGACGAGACGCGGGCCCCCCAGACCGAGAACCCGTTCCTGAAGCCCTACTCCGAGGACTGAGCCGGGGCCCCGGCCCGGAGAACCCCAGCCTGTCCGCCTCGGTGCCGCCGCGTTGCGGCGCGTGGCCCCGAGAAGGTATGTTTCTTGCTAGGGGACTCAGCTTCTCGGGAGGGAGCCGGCGTGAACGCATCGCGGAGCGGCAGGGGTGGGGCTCGACGCGTGCTGCTCGGGGTGGTCTTGGCCGCTCTGGGCTGCCGGGCTGAGCCGCCCGCCGCGTCCGCGCCGAGTCCCAGGCCCCTGCCCCCGGCCACACTGCTCGGTGTGGAGTTCGAGGGCTTCTCGGGCGAAGCCCGCGACGTCCGGGTGCGTGCGGTCCACGCCGAGGTGGACAGCGAGGCGCAGCTCGTCCGCCTCGAACGCGTGAAGATCGAGTTCGAGGACGAGGCCCGGGGCACGGTCGTGATCGAGGCCGAGCGCGCAGCCCTGCGTCTCGACAGCGATGACTTCGTGCTCCAGGGGCGCATCGAGGGGCACCTGGGGGCGGGCGAGCACTTCGAGACCACGGAGGTGCATTACGAGCACGCGAGCGAGCGGCTCTGGACCGACCATCCCGTCGAGCTCAGGCGCGCGGGACTGCATCTGCGTGGCGACGCGATGGAGATGGATCTGGTGTCGGACCGCGTCCATCTGAAGGGCCACGTCGAGGCCCGGATGACCCCGCGGTGAACTGGGTTTGCGTGGCGCTCGTCGTCTGCGGCCTGGCGGCCAGTGGTGCGGCGGCCCAGGCACCCTCTGGCGAGGCCGCGGGCGAGAGATCCCTGGACGCGGCCGCGGAGCGGATCGGTCTCTCCGTCGCGCGAGATGCCCCGCTGACGATCGTGGCCGAGGAGCTCGAGGCGGCGCGTGGGGACGACGGGCGCGAGCGCGTCGTCTTCCGCAAGGCCGTGCGGGTCGAGCAGGGGACGCTCACGCTCCACTGCGACTACCTCGAGGCGATCTATCCGGCGAGCGCGGGCGGGCAGCCCGAGACGATCACGGCTCGCGGCGCCGTGCGCATCACCCAGGACGATACCGAGGTCCGCTGCGCTCAGGCCGTGTTTCGCAACGCCGCCTGCAGCGCGGTCTGTACGAGCGCGGCGCGCCCCGCCCAGCTGCGCCGTGGGGAGAACATCATCGAGGGACGGGAGATCCACTTCGACCTCTGCAGCGGGCGGCTCAAGGTCCGGGGCGGACAGGTGCACCTGCCCGGTGCGGGCGCGGAGACGTCCCAGCCATGAGCACGACGCTGCAGGCCGAGAACCTCCTCAAGCGCTACGGCCTCAAGGAAGCCGTGCGGGACGTCCGGCTGGTGGTGGGACAGGGCGAGGTCGTGGGCCTGCTGGGACCCAACGGCGCGGGAAAGACCACGACGTTCAACATTGTCGTGGGGCGCATCCGTCCCACCGAGGGCCGCGTGTTCCTGGGTGATGAAGATATCACCGAGCTGCCGATGTATCAGAGAGCGCGCCGCGGCATCACGTACCTGCCGCAGGAGCCCTCGATATTTCGGAAGCTGACCGTGGAGGAGAACATCCTGGCCATCCTGGAGACGGTTCCCGGATCGCGTCACGAGCGGCGCGAGCGCCTGCAGCAGCTCCTCACGGAGCTGGACCTGCGCGACAAGGCGCGCCAGAAGGGAGCCACACTCTCCGGGGGCGAGCGGCGCCGGGTCGAGATCACCCGCGCACTCGTCCTGAGCCCCCGCTTCATGCTCCTCGACGAGCCGTTCTCGGGCATCGATCCCATCGCGGTGATCGACATTCAGAAGATCATCTCACAGCTCCGTGACCGCGGCATCGGGATCGTGATCACCGATCACAACGTGCGCGAGACGCTGACGATCTGTGACCGAGCCTACATCATCAAGGACGGGCGCATCATTCGCGAGGGTGTGCCCGAAGAGATCACGACGGATCCTACGGTTCGGGAGATCTATCTCGGCCAGAACTTCAGGATGTAACGGTGGCACTCGAGCTCAAACAGCAGCTCAAGCTGAGCCAGCAGCTGGTCATGACGCCGCAGCTCCAGCAAGCGATCAAGCTCCTGCAGCTCTCACGCCTCGAGCTGGCCACCGTGATGCAGCAGGAGCTCGTCGAGAATCCGTGCCTGGAGGAGGCGCTCGAGGAGGACGCCCCCGGGGACGAAGCGGATGAGACGCCGACGGAGAGCGACGGGACCCCGGCCGATCCGGACCTGCCCGCCGAGACGAGTGCGGCGGGGGAGACCCCGGCCGAGCCCGAGGCGGCACCCGAGGAGACGCCGGAGCCCAGCTCGGAGGAGGTCGTGGGTGACGTGGACTGGGAGGCCTACATGGAGTCCCGACCGCAGACGAGCCTGTCGCACGGCGACGACGATCGGCCCCAGCTCGAGGACAGCCTGACGCCCGGAACGTCGCTGGCCGACCACCTGATGTGGCAGCTCGGCTTCGCGGACCTGACCGATGCCGAGCGAGCGCTGGGGGTGTTGATCGTCGGGAACCTCGATGAGAACGGCTACCTCGATGAAGACCTCGAAGTGATCGCCGGCCTCGCCGGCCAGGAGCTCGATGTCGCCGAGAAGGTCCTGGAGCGCATCCAGAATTTCGATCCGGTCGGCGTGGGAGCCCGGAGCCTCTCGGAGTGCCTCTTGATCCAGGCGCGCGTGGCGGGCGTTGACGATCCGCTCGTGCTGCGCACGCTCGAGGAGCACCTCGACCTCCTTCAGCGCAAGGACTACCGGGGCGTTGCGCGGATCGAGGGGGTGGCGATCGAGGAGGTCTCCGTGGCCGCCTCGGTGATCGCCGGGTTCGAGCCTCGGCCGGGCCGCCGCTTCACCGAAGAGAGACCCGTTTACATCACGCCCGATATCTACGTACACAAGCTGGGCGATGCATACCACGTGGTGTTGAACGAGGACGGCATGCCCAAGCTGCGGGTCAGTGCCACCTATCGCTCGGTTCTGAACCGCGAGAACGGTGCGGCCAAGGAAACCCGGGAGTACGTTCGCGAAAAGCTTCGGAGCGCGGTCTGGCTGATCAAGTCGATCCATCAGCGCCAGCGCACGATCGTCAAGGTCATGCAGTCGATCATCCGTTTCCAGCGCGAGTTCTTCGACCGGGGTGTGGAGCATCTTCGGCCGCTGAACCTGCGCGATGTGGCGGAAGACATCGGGATGCACGAGTCCACAGTGAGCCGCGTCACAACGGGAAAGTACGTGCAGACCCCGCACGGCATCTACGAGCTGAAGTTCTTCTTCAACTCGAGCATCGCCACGGCCGATGGCGAGTCCATCGCCTCCGAGAGCGTCAAGGAGAAGATACGTGAGATCATTCGCAACGAGGATCCGCGCAAGCCTCTCTCAGACCAGCGCATTGCCGAGATCCTGCACGAAGCCGAGATCCATATCGCCCGACGGACCGTGACCAAGTACCGCGAAGCCCTGCGAATCCTCTCTTCGACAAGGCGAAGACAGATTGGCTAGACTGCGGCCGCTCCGCTGCGGCGGGTGGATGCCGCCAGAGAGATCGGAACCATGAAGCTCACCGACATTCTCGTGCGTGATGCGTGTCTGCTCGAAATGAATGCGCGGAGCAAGAAAGAAGCGCTGCGCGAGCTCTCCGAGGCCCTGGCGGCGGTGGTGGACGGGATCGACGGTGGCAAGCTTCTCGACATGCTCCTCGAGCGTGAGAAGCTCGGGACCACCGCAATGGGGGACGGAATCGCGATTCCCCACGCCCGGGTGGAGACCTTCGACCGACTGCTGGCGAGCTTCGGCCGCAGCCTTCAGGGTGTGGACTTCGACTCCGTCGATGGAAAGCGAACGCAGCTCTTCTTTCTGCTCGTGGCGCCCGGCAAGGAGGGCAGCGCCCATCTTTTGACTCTGGCGCGCCTCTCGCGGCTGCTGGCGCGCCCGGAGTTCCGCGCGAAGCTGATGGAGCTGGAGGCCACCGACGACCTCTTCCGCCTGCTCGAGGAGGAAGAGTCGAGAAGCTGACGCAATGGACGCGGAGACCGCAGCCCCCGGTCGCGTCCATGGGGCGTTGGTGGAGGTGGCCGGCGTCGGTGTGCTGCTGCTGGGCGGCAGCGGAATCGGCAAGAGCGAGTGCGCCCTGGAGCTGGTCATGCGCGGTCATCGCCTGGTGGCCGACGATGTCGTCCTGGTCGCGCGCGATGCGGAAGGCCGCCTCTCGGGATCGAGCCCGGAAATGGTCCGGCACTTCATCGAGCTGCGGGGCATCGGCATCGTCCACGTACCGAGCCTGTTCGGCGCGCGGGCCGTTCGCGAGCGCACCACGATCGACCTGGTGATCGAGCTCGAGGCCTGGGGCGTGAGGGAGGTGGAGCGGACGGGTCTGGACCGCCACACGACGACGCTGGCCGGGGTCGAGCTGGCAACGCTGAGGCTTCCCGTCGCGCCGGGTCGTAACGTGGCCTCGCTGGTCGAGGTCGCCGCGCGGAACCTGCTCCTGCAGCGTGCGGGCCGGAGCAGCGCGGAGGACCTCGAGGAGCGCGTCTCGAGGTCGCTGCAGGCGAAAGACCGGCGCGAACGCGGTGGCGAGGCGTCCGGGGAGAAGTAAGAATCCTGTGCGCGGTAACGAGAGCGACGGCAGCCGGGACGGAGGAAACGGCATGATCGGTGTCCTGATCGTCACGCATTATCGGCTTGCAGAGGAGCTGCTCCAGGCCCTGCGCCTCATCGTGGGACCGGTGGACCACTTCCGTGCCATCGGGCTGGATCCCACGGGCTCCCCCGACGACATGAAGCTGCGCATTGAGAAGGCCCTGCGCGAGGTCGACAGCGGGCGCGGCGTGCTCGTGATCGTGGACATGTTTGGAGGGACACCGTCGAATCTCTGTCTGGCCTTCCTCGAGGAGGATCGCGTCGAGGTCGTGACGGGCGCCAATCTACCCATGCTGGTCAAGGTTGCGCGTGTGGATCCCTCGATGCCCTTGCAGCAGGTCGCCACTCTGGCCTGCGACTACGGCCGGCGGAACATCTCCGTCGCGAGCGAGGTGCTGGCCGGTCGCGAGCGATCGGAGGCCGGCTCGTGAAACGAGCCGAGGCCGAGTGTCAGATCACGAATGAGCTTGGGCTGCACCTCCGTGCCGCCGCGGCTTTCGTGAAGCTCGCTGAGGAGTTCAAGAGCGACGTCAAGCTGGTTTGCGACGGGATGGTCGCGAACGGAAAGAGCATCATCGCGATCGTCACGCTCGCGGCGGCCAAAGGCACGTCGGTGCGCATCGTGGCAGAGGGACCCGATGCCGAGGCCGCAGTGGGAGCCCTCGAGACACTCGTGGCGGACGGCTTTGGGGAGTCCTCGTGAGCCGCGAGCTGCGGCAGCGAGAGGGGGTCCCGGCCTCGCCGGGAATCAGCATCGCGCCCGCCTATGTGCTGCGCCGTGAGCGTCTGGTCGTCCCGGAGTATCGCATCGAGCCCGGCCAGGTCGGAGCGGAGGTCGCGCGCCTCGAACGGGCTTTCCGGGAAGCGCGCTGCCGCCTCGAGGAGATTCGTGAGGGCATGGACGGAACGGGTCTGGTCGGCGACGTCTTCAACGCACAGTTCCTCTTCCTCGAGGACCCGACCCTTCGCGAGGAGGCGATTCGCAACATCCGCGAGCAGCAGGTGAACGCCGAGTGGGCCGTGCAGCGGGAGCTGCGCCGGCTCGAGGGCCTCTTCGAGTCGATCTCCGACGCGTACATCCGGGAACGCAGCAGCGATGTGGCCTTCATCGTGCGGCGTGTCCTGCAGTCCCTGATGGGGCGCGAGCCCGAGGGCCTGGCCAACGCCCCCCCCGGCGTGATCGTCGTGGCCGAGGATCTTTCCCCGGCCGAGGTGGCGCAGGTCACGCGCAAGCAGGTGTCGGGCTTCCTGACCGAGAGCGGGTCGCGCACCTCGCACGTCACGATCATGGCGCGCAGCCTGGAGATTCCCGCGGTCGTCGGAGCAGGCATGGATCTCGTGCGCGAGATCAGCGATGGAACGACGTTGATCATCGACGGCCGGCGCGGTCACGTGATCATCGATCCGGATCCCGACACGATCGCCGAGTACCAGAAGCAGCTCGCCGACTTCCAGAGTCTCACGCGACGGCTGATGCGCTACGTCGATCTGCCGGCCGAGACGAACGACGGTGTCCGCATGGGGATGCTGGCCAACGTGGACCTGATCGAGGAGATCCCCGGCGCGCTGCGGTACGGAGCGGAGGGGATCGGGCTGTACCGAACCGAGTTTCTCTTCATGAACCGCCCCGACCTCCCGACCGAGGAGGAGCAGATCGCGTCCTATCGCAAGATCCTCGAGGCCGTGGCCCCCCATGCGGCCGTGATCCGCACGCTCGACCTCGGGGGCGAGAAGCTGCCCACGGGGTTGGAGCTTCCGGAGGAGCCGAACCCCGCCCTCGGGCTGCGCGGTGTGCGACTCAGCCAGGTCCGGCCGGCGATCTTTCGCGCTCAGCTCCGGGCGCTGCTGCGCTCGAGCCGCTACGGCCGCCTCAAGATTCTGATCCCCATGGTCTCCTCGCTCTCCGAGGTGGAGTTCGCCCGGCGGGAGCTCGAGAGCCAGGCGGAGCTCCTGCGGGCCAAGGGACACGAGGTGGGCGGCCCGATCGAGCTCGGGATCATGATCGAGACGCCTGCGGCGGCGATGACGGCGGACCTGATCGCTCCACGAGCGGACTTCTTGTCGATTGGGACCAACGATCTGCTCCAGTACACGCTCGCCGTGGATCGCACCAACCCGCAGGTGGCCTATCTCTACGAGCCGCTTCACCCCGGCCATCTGCGCATGATTCAGCGGGTCTGTCAGGCCGCACGTCGTGCGGGGATCGTCGTGGCGATGTGCGGCGAGATGGCGGGAGATCCGCTGCACTGCTGGATCCTGCTCGCTCTCGGGATCGATGAGCTCTCCATGGCGCCGTTCTCGATCCCGCTGCTCAAGAGGATCCTGCGCGAGTCCACGCTTGCCGAGGCCCGCGAGCTGCTGGCCGCGGCGCTCCGCCTGGATCGCGCCCAGGACGTCCTGGAGCTGGTCGAGCGCCGGATGCGAGAGCGCTTTCCGGTCGAGTTTGAGGGAATCCGCGCCACGGGGTAGCATTCCCGCGCGCGCCTGCAGGGCGCATGGCTGCGGATCCGGGCGTGGCTGCACGCGGCCCCACGCCCGCGCCGGCCGCCTGGGGAGACCAATGCTGCGCACGCTCTTCACCTCCGAGTCGGTGTCCATGGGGCATCCGGACAAGCTTGCCGATCAGATCTCCGATGCGATCCTCGACGCCTTCCTGGCGCGGGACCCGTGTGCCCGAGTGGCCTGCGAGACGCTCACGAAGGCCGGTTTCGTCGTGGTGGCGGGCGAGGTCACGAGCTCGGAGTACGTGGACATCCCGAACGCCGTACGCTCGACGATCCTCGACGTGGGCTATGACGACGCCAGCACGGGGCTCGACGGAGCCTCCTGTGGGGTGCTCGTAGCGATCGAGGACCAGTCCAAGGACATCTCCCAGGGCGTCGACGAAGGTCAGGGTCTCTTCAAGGAGCAGGGGGCCGGGGACCAGGGCATGATGTTCGGCTTCGCGTGCGACGAGACCGAAGCCCGCATGCCGCTGCCGATCATGCTGGCCCACGGTCTGATGAAGCGCCACGCCGAGGTGCGCTTCTCCGGGGAGCTCGAGTATCTGCGGCCGGACGCCAAGTCGCAGGTGACGATCGAGTACGGGGACGGACGCCCGCACCGGATCGATGCGGTTGTGCTCTCGACTCAGCACGCGCCGGATGTGCCCTATGAGCGGCTCCGCCATGAAGTGATCGAGCACGTGCTCCGTCCCAGCCTGCCCACTGCCCTCTGGGACGACGAGACGCGCATCTTCGTCAACCCCACCGGCCGCTTCGTCGTGGGCGGGCCGGCGGCGGACGCCGGCCTGACGGGGCGCAAGATCATCGTCGACACCTACGGCGGGATGGGCCGGCACGGCGGAGGAGCCTTCTCCGGAAAGGATCCCTCGAAGGTGGACCGCTCGGCGGCCTACGCGAGCCGCTGGGTCGCCAAGAACCTGGTGGAGGCGGGCGCGGCGAGCCGCCTGGAGATCCAGGTCTCCTACGCGATCGGCGTCGCCGAGCCGGTCTCGATCCAGGTGGAGACCTTCGGAACCGGCCGTGTTGCCGATGAGGCGATCATCCGAGCGATCCGCAAGCGCTTCGACCTGACTCCCAAGGGGATCATCGAGTCGCTCGATCTGCTGCGTCCCATCTACCGTCAGACCGCCTACCACGGGCACTTCGGCCGGGACGAGCCGGACTTCACCTGGGAGAAGGCCGACAAGGCCGACGATCTACGACGCGATCTCGGTCTCTGACGCCCCGCAAGAGAGAGGACCCGATGCCCGACGAGCCTTCCTACAAGGTCAAGGATCTCCAGCAGGCCGACCTGGGGCGGCGAGAGATCCGCCTGGCCGAACACGAGATGCCCGGCTTGATGGCGCTGCGAGCCCGCTACCGGGAGGCCAAGCCTCTGCGGGGAGCGCGCATCATGGGCAGCCTGCACATGACGGTGCAGACCGCCGTCCTGATCGAGACTCTCGTGGAGCTGGGCGCGGACATCCGCTGGGCGAGCTGCAACATCTTCTCCACCCAGGACCCCGCCGCGGCCGCCGTCGTCGTCGGTCCCGAGGGGACGCCGGAGAGCCCGCGGGGCGTGGCGGTCTTCGCCTGGAAGGGGGAGACGCTCGAGGAGTACTGGTGGTGCACCGAGCAGGCGCTGCGCTGGCCCGATGGGCGCGGCCCCGACCTGATCGTCGACGACGGCGGCGACGCCACGCTGCTCGTGCACAAGGGCTTCGAGTACGAGGCCGAGGGCAAGGTTCCCGACTTCGATCCCGAGCGGGACTCGGAGGAGTGGGGGGTCATCCTGGAGCTGCTGAGGCGCGAGCAGGCGCGCGATTCGCAGCGTTGGACGCGCGTCGGCAAAGCCTGCAAGGGCGTCAGTGAGGAGACGACGACCGGCGTTCATCGGCTCTACCAGATGGCGGAGGCCGGCCAGCTCCTCTTCCCGGCGATCAACGTCAACGACTCGGTCACGAAGAGCAAGTTCGACAACATCTACGGCTGCCGGCACTCGCTTCCGGACGGCCTCGCGCGGGCCACGGACGTCATGCTCGGGGGCAAGGTCGCGCTGATCTGCGGCTACGGGGAGGTGGGCAAGGGCTGCGCGCAGGCACTGCGCGGCCAGGGCTGCCGCGTCGTGATCGCCGAGGTGGATCCGATCTGCGCGCTCCAGGCCGCCATGGAGGGCTTCCAGGTCTGTACCGTCGAGGACGTCGTGGAGACGACGGACCTCTTCATCACCGCGACGGGCAACTACGGGATCATCACCGTCGAGCACATGGCGCGCATGAAGGACAAGGCGATCGTCGGAAACATCGGACACTTCGACAACGAGATCGACATGGCCGGGCTGAGGAAGTTTCCCGGTATCGAGCGAATTCCGATCAAGCCCCAGTACGACGAGTGGCGCTTTCCAGATGGCCACTCGGTGCTGATCTTGGCGGAGGGACGACTGCTCAACCTCGGCTGTGCGACGGGACATCCGAGCTTCGTGATGTCGGCGTCCTTTACAAACCAGGTGCTCGCGCAGCTCGAGCTCTGGCAGAACACCGGTCGCTACGAGAAACGCGTCTACCGGCTTCCCAAGCTTCTCGACGAGGAGGTCGCCCGGCTCCACCTCGATCCTCTCGGTGTTCGCCTCACGCGGCTGACGCCGGAGCAGGCCGAGTACCTCGGCGTACCGGTCGAGGGGCCCTACAAGCCGGACCATTACCGCTACTAACCTGGCGTCGTTCTTGACGATTCAGGCTGCGTTTGCGATACCCAGGGCCCGGTCGACCGGCTCCGGAGGGGTGTTGAGAGTCCGTAGCGTCCTGGCATCGCTGGCGTGCATCGCGCTGCTCCCCCAAGGGGCTTCCGCGGAGCCCAGCGTGCGCGTGCGTGTGCGCGAAGGGGTGCACTCGGTGCGTCTGAGCGGCTCGGCCCTGCGGGTCGAGGGGCGGCCGGTGAAGGTCCGGGAGCTGCTCGCGACGGCGGAGCGGGGACGGATCCGGGTGGCGGATCTGGCGACGCGCTCGCCCGTACGCATCGCCGGTGCCCGCGGGGTATCGGTGGACGGCCACCACTATCCGGGCCGCCTGGCGCTGTTGCCGCACGCGTCGGCCGGGATGGACGTGGTCAACATCGTCCCGCTCGAGGTCTACGTCGTGCGCAGCCTGGCTCGCGAGATCTACGAGAGCTGGCCCGAGGCGGTGCTGAAGGCGCAGGCCGTGGTGACGCGGAGCTACGCGCTCCACCAGCGCGCCCGCCCCGGCGCCCGGGCCTTCGATCTCGAGGCCTCCGTGGTCTCCCAGCGCTACGGGGGCGGTCCGGTCTCCGCACGGCTGCGGCAGGCGGGACGCGAGACACGTGGGGAGTACCTGAGCTGGCGGCACGAGCCGATCCTGGCAGTCTTCCACGCCTCCGCGGGCGGACGGACCGCCTCGGCACGCGAGGTCTGGGGAGAGGAGCTGCCCTACCTGCGCAGCGTGGAATCCCCCGACGCCGAAGCTCCCGACCACTTCTGGTCGTTCGAGCTCGCCCGTGGGGACCTGCTGCGCAGCCTGCGGGAGGTGGGGCTCAGGCCGGGCTCAGGCGAGCCCGTGCGGGTGCTCGAGCGCAGCGCAACCCGACGCGTCCGTGAGCTGCGAGTGGGGAAGGCGGTCGTCAGCGGACGCGAGCTGCGCCAGATTCTCGGCGGTCGGGCGATCCGAAGCGCGCTCTTCGAGGTTCGCACAGAAGGCGACCGAGTGCGCTTCCTGGGCAGCGGCGCCGGCCACGGCGTCGGGCTCTCGCAGTGGGGGGCGCGCGAGCTGGCGCGGCGCGGCCTCGACTACCGAGAGATTCTCGCTCACTACTACCCCGGCACCCGGCTGGAGCGGCTGGATCCGGCGCGTGAGCTGAGCGCGCTTCCGTGACGCCCGAGGGGGAGATCCGGGTGGCCCAGACGGTGCCCGGGACGGATCCGGGCGGTGCGGCTCCGGGTGGAGGGCTGGGCTTCTTCCTGCCGCTCATCGCGTTCTTCCTGCTCATGTATGCCCTGATGATCCGTCCCCAGCAGAAGCAGCAGCGGGAGCACAAGAAGATGATCGAGCAGATCAAGAAGGGGGACGTGGTCGTGACGACCGGTGGGCTCCACGGTCGGGTCACGGGCGTAACGGAGGACGTGGTCACGCTGGAGATCGCCGAGCGTGTGCGGGTGAAGGTCAACAAGAGCGCCGTGGCCAGCCGCCTGGGCCCGGCCGAGGGGGCCAAGACGTGAGCCTGCGCGGACGTGCGATCTGGGTCGGTCTCGTCACCCTGCTGATGACGTGGTTTGCCGTACCGAGCTTCTTCTCGGAGGAGGAGCGGCTGGCGAACCCGTTCCTTCCGAACCAGGGCATCAACCTGGGCCTCGACCTCCAAGGCGGTATCCACTGGCTGCTGCGCATCGACACCGAGAAGGCCATCCGGCAGGAGATGGAGAACATCGAGCGGCAGCTCCGCCGCGACCTCGAGGACCGTGAGATCGCGGGGGTCGAGCTCAGCCTGCTCGAGGGGAACGAGCTGGAGGTCTCGGGAGAGATCGAGACGGTGCGTGAGAGGTTCGAACGGGACTATCCCACCGTGGACGTCCTCGAGCACGAGGGCACGCTGCTCGTCTCGCTCACCGACCAGTGGAAGCGCGACGTCGTGGGGCGGGGGGTGCGACAGGCCCTGGAGGTCCTGCGCAAGCGCGTCGACGGTCTCGGTGTCCGGGAGCCCGTCATCGCTCCGCAAGGGGAAGGGCGCATCCTGGTCCAGATGCCTGGCGAGATCGACCCGCGCCGCGCGCGGTCGATCCTCGAGGAGACCACCTTTCTGGAGTTCAAGCTCGTCGTGGATCAGGCACCGAACGAGGAGCTGCTCCGCGCGAAGTACTCCGATGGGCTTCCCGAGCAGAACGAGATCGTGGTGGCCCGGAACGACGACGGTAGCGTCAGCGTCGCCTACCTGGTCCCGTCCTCACCTGTGCTCACGGGTGCGATGCTGGAGGACGCCCGCCTCGGGTACGACCGCCGCAACCGGCCCCTCGTTCTGTTCACCTGGAACAGTGAGGGCACGCGCATCTTCCGCGAGTTCACCAGCGAGAACATCGGTCGTCAGCTCGCGGCGATCATCGATGGTGAGGTCGTGACCGCCCCCGTCATCCGAAGCCGCATCGGGCAGCGCGGCCAGATCGAGGGCCAGTTCACGGTGCAGGAGGCGGCCGATCTGGCGATCGCGCTGCGCTCGGGCGCATTGCCGATTCCACTGGTGATCGAGGAGGAGCGAAGCGTCGGTCCGGCGCTCGGTGCGGACTCGATCCGCAAGGGCCTGCGCTCGATCATGCTCGGTGGGGTCATGGTCGTGCTCTTCATGGGGATCTACTACCGGACCGCAGGCGGGCTCGCGGATCTCACAATGATCATCAACTTGATCTTCATCCTGGGGCTGATGGGCATGGCGCAGGCCACCTTGACCCTGCCGGGCCTCGCTGGGCTGGTCCTCACGGTGGGCATGGCGGTGGATGCCAACGTGATCATCTTCGAGCGGATCCGCGAAGAGCTCCAGGCGGGCAAGAGCGCGCGCAGCGCGATCCAGGCGGGCTTCAATCGCTCCCGTCTGACGATCCTGGACGCAAACATCACCACCATGATCGCCGCCGTGGTCCTGCTCTACTACGGACGTGGGCCGGTACAAGGCTTCGGGGTCACGCTCGCGATTGGAATCGTGTCGAGCGTCTTCGGCGCGCTGATCGTCACGCGGCTGCTCGTCGACCTCGTGCTCGCGCGCAACCCCAAGGCGCTGAGGATCTGAATGAAGATCATGCAGTCCGAGACCCAGATCGATTTCGTGGCGCAGACGCGAGTTTTTGCGGTGCTCTCGCTCGCGTTCGTGCTTCTCTCTCTCCTGCTCATGCTCACGCGTGAGTGGAACCTGGGCATCGACTTCGCCGGGGGTACGGTCCTCCAGGTGCAGATCCCCGAGGAGGCGGGCCAGATCGAGGAAGGGCGGCTGCGTGCGGCGGTCGCGGCGATCGGTCACCCCGACGCCGCCATCGTGCGCTTCGGGCCCGTCGAGGACCGCGCCTTTCGGATCAGCCTACCCGTGTCGCAGGAGGAGGTGCGCGATCTCTCGGTGGAGGTCCTCGAGGGGCTCTCGAAGGAGCTGGGGGCGCCCGTCGTCGAGCAGCGGATCGAGTCGATCGGGCCGCGCGTGGGCCAGGAGCTGCGCGCCGCGGGACTGAAGGCCCTGCTGCTCTCCTGGGTCCTGATCCTCATCTACGTCTGGTTCCGATTCGATCTCCGCTATGCGCCGGGCGCGGTCGCGGCCCTGATTCACGACGTACTGATCACGGCGGGTGTCTTCGTGGCGTTTGGCCTGGAGTTCAACCTGCAGGTGCTGGCGGCGCTGCTCGTCGTGGTCGGCTACTCGCTGAACGACACGATCGTGATCTACGACCGCATCCGCGAGAACCTGGAGACGCGCGGGAAGACGCACCTCGAGGACGTGGTGAACCAGAGCATCAACCAGACGCTCTCCCGCACGCTGCTCACGTCTCTCACGACGCTCATGGTCGTGGTCGCGCTTCTCGTCTTCGGAGGTCCCGTCGTGTGGGACTTCGCGCTCGCACTGCTGATCGGTGTCAGCGTGGGGACGTATTCCACGATCTACGTGGCGAGTACGCTCCTCATCCTGCTCGAGCGCCGCTTCGGTCCTCGCGCCAAGGCGGCCGTGCGCGCCTGAGCAGGGCTCAGGCCGGTCGCTTCTCCGCCGGAGCGGCGGTTCCGGCCTCGGGCTTGGCCCCTTCCTTCCCGGGTCGGCCGGCCGCGGCGGCACCGGCGGGCGGCATGCTGATCTTGCCGTTGAGGCGCGCGCCTTCCTGGACCAGCAGGCGTGGGCTGCTCAGATCGCCCTCGAGGCGACCGGAGTCGCGCAGCTCCACGCGCTCGGTCGCGATCACGTTGCCCGACACACGGCCCACGATGGTGACCTGCTTCGCTGCGACCTCTCCCTGCACGTCGCCGTTGGGCCCGATCGTGAGGTGATGGTTCTTGAGCTCCACCCGGCCCTCGACGCGGCCCTCGATGACGGTGTCCTCCTCGCCGAGGACGTCCCCCTTGATGCTGATGGACTTGCCAATGTTGGCCATCTGGCTCTCTTCCCCCATATCGCGGACCACCTGTTCCCCGGGCGCCGAAGGGTTCGCTCGATCCTCTGGACTCGGGGCCGCAGCCTGCCCCCCGTGGTTGCCCGGTCCTACACGCGAGGAGTGCCACGGGTTCATCCAGCCTCTCCAGGATGCGGCTCGCGACGCGATCCGCAATGTGAGGCATATCACACCGAGCGGGTGGATGAAAAGCCCGCCCCCTCTCGTCGCACGGCCTCAGCGCGTGAGCTCCCGTACGACCGAGATGCCGCGGCTCGTGAGCAGCGTCGCCTGCCCACGCTCGAGGGCGGTGATCGCGTTTCGGTAGCTCTGCAGAGCCAGGATCTCCTGTCGCTCGGCCTCGGCGAGATCCTCCTCGATGTCGAGCACGTCGAAGGGCGTCGAGTCGCCCAGGCGCAGCTTTTCCTGCTCCGCCCGCAGCGTCTCCTCCTGCGCGATGCGTCGTCGCTCCGCGGCCTCGAGCGCCTCTCGCGCGCTCCGCAGCCCGCGGATCGCCCCGCGCACTTCGAGCATGACGGTCTGCTCGACGCGCTTCAATGTCGCCCGGGCACGGCGCAGCTCGATCCGTCGCTCGGCCTCGACGGCGCGCGCGGTGGTGTTCCCGAGCGGGATCGACACGTTCGCCCCCACGTGCCAGCTCTGCGCGCCGTCCTGGGTGAAGAAGTCGTCGAAGACATCGGAGCTGCTGCCGAGATCGCGGGGGGTCGTGGTGGGCGCAAACAGCAGATCCTCTGGGGCCTTCGCGTCGCCGGAGAGCCCCTGGACCTGGAACGAGCCGGTCAGGTCCAGCGCGGGCAGCCTCTGGTTCTGGGCGAAGCTGAGCTGGATCTCGGCGTCCTCGACTTGCTTGCGCGCCGCCGCGAGCTCCGGGCGGTTCTCCAGAGCCTGGGCCAGCGCCGCGTCCAGATCGGCCTGGTAATCGATGTACGCGGGCGCACTGGGAATCAGCTCGGTCTCGGCGTAGCCCCGCGAGTCCGGGGCGAGGACCAGGTTGAGCAATGCATCCTGGGCGGCGGCGGCGCGGTTCTTGGCCACGATGGCGTCGACCTCCCGCTCGGCCACTCCGGCCTCCGCCTGCGTGACGCTGACCTTCGAGACGACGCCCACGTCGTACTGGACGCGCGTCTGCTCGAGCAGGTCCTTGGCAAGCTGGAGGCTCTTCTGGGCCACCCGCTCCTCGGCGCGAGCCGCGGAAAGCTCCCAGTAAGCCTGGTGGATCCGCTCGATGAGAGCCGAGAGCTCCCTGCGGAACTCCTCATAGGAGACGTCGCGGGCGACGCGACTGCGCTTCACGCGCACGTTCGCCTCGTTGTGGATCAGGTTCTTCAGCAGGGGGACTCGCAGCTCGTTGCGCCAGACGCCCCGCCACTCCGTGTCGAGCGAGACGATGCGCGAGTCGCTCTCGAGCCGGCGCTGGCTGAGCCGTGAGGTGTAGGTGGCCCCGAAGGGCAGGAGGCCCTGGAAGCCACCGCTGTAGTTCCACTCGTCCTCCTGGACGGTGGTCTGGCCGCTGCCCTGGAGGGAGCTGAAGATCGGATCTTCGTTGTGGTTGAAGCGGTAGCTCGCCCCGAGCTCGGGATCGAAGGCCCCTCGCGCAGCCGCGATGCCTTCCTCGGCGATCAAGGGTCCGGTCCGCGCGATCTCGATCTCGAGGTTGTTCTCGAGGGCGAGCACCTCTGCGGCGCGCAGGCTGATCGGGCGCTGCTGGCCCAGAAACGCCTCGGCCCCGGGAGACTCCTCCTCCTGGGCCTCCTGGGCCGAGCTCCACGGCGAGAACGACAGCAGCAAGCTGAGGATGAGGGCGATGCGGATCATGCGGGGTCTCCTGCTCCAACTCCATGGAGGTAGAAATCGAGGATGGTCGAGACGTCCGCCTCGACGGCCACGGCGTGTGCGCTCTGCAGGCGTTCCAGAGCGATTCCGAGGATCAGATCGAGCAGGAAGCGAGCCGCCCGATGCCGGTCCAGGGCGCGAAACTCGCCGCCCGCGATCCCGGCCTCGAGCACCTCCTCGATCAGATCGAGAAAGCGGTCGAGCTGGGCCCTCGCTCGTGTCGCCGACAGCGGGTGCGGCGAGCGTGCGGAGCGCGTGTGCTCACGAAGCGCCTGATAGAAGGCGCGGTTCTGCAGCGCGTGCTCGAGAGCCGCACGCGCGAGCTCACGCAGCTGGCCTCGGGGCCCCCGCACCCGCCGGGTGGCGGCGCGCGCCTGGCGAGCGAGCTGCGCGAGGCCGTCTTCGAAAGCGCGCTCGAGGAGTGCGTCCTTGTTCTTGAAGTAGAGGTAGAGGGTTCCCTTGGCCACGCCGGCCTTCTGGGCGATGCGATCCATCGAGGCCTCGGCGTAGCCGAGCTCGGCGATGACGCGGCGCGCCGCGGCAAGAATCTCGTGGGTCCGGAAGCTCTTGACGATCTCCTGTTTGGTACGCCCGGAGCGCTGCGGGAGGGTCATGGTCGCCTCTGGGGTCAGTGCGATGGCGCCTGCGGCCAGCTCGCTGAACGAGCGGTCAGCACTCTACGATGGCCTCTCTGAGCGATCAAGACGGGACCGCCCCGGGGCCGACGTCGCGCGGCGGACGCGGCTATATTCGCCCCATGAACGTCGTCGCGATCGTGCTCGGCGGGGGTCGGGGGACCCGTCTGGGAGCGGCCGAGCCCAAGGCCTTGGTGCGGATTCTCGGGCGCACCCTGCTGGCGTGGAGCGCGCAGGCGCTCGCAGACGCCTCCAGAGTTGACGGCGTGCTTCCCGTGCTGCCCGCAGCCGATCTCGGCGCGGCCAGCGAGCTGGAAGGGGGCTGGAAAGGTCCGGCCCGGCTGCTGCCGACGGTGGCCGGGGGTGAGACCCGTCAGCTCTCCCTGGCGCGCGGTCTCGACACGGCCCGCAGGCTGGCTCCGGCTCTGGAGTGGGTTCTGATTCACGATGCGGCCCGGCCGTTCGTGGAGCCGGAGGACGCGGAGCGCGTGCTGCGAGCGGCCCGGACGACGGGCGCCGCACTCCCGGTGCTGCCTCTCGGAGACACGCTCAAGGAGACTCGAGGCGATCGGGTCGCCCGCACGCCCTCGCGCGAGAGCTTCGCTCTGGCCCAGACGCCCCAGGCCTTTCGCGTCTCGCTGCTCTGGGAGGCGCTGGAGAAGGCGCGTGCAGCGGGCTTCGAGGCCACGGACTGCTCGGGCCTCGTCGAGTGGAACGGAGGGGAGGTGCGAACCTGCCTCGGCCGCGTGGAGAACTTCAAGGTGACGACGGCCGCCGACCTGGCCCGTGCGCGAGCCTGGGCCGAGTCCGCGGGGGCGTCTGTGTGAGGATCGGTCAGGGCTTCGATGTCCACCGTCTGGTGGCCGGCCGACCCCTGGTGCTGGGGGGCGTGACCGTCCCCTCCGAGCGCGGGCTCGAAGGACACTCCGATGGCGACGTGCTCGCCCACGCGGTGGGAGATGCCCTCCTCGGTGCGCTGGCCGCGGGTGATCTCGGAACGCTTTTTCCTTCCGCGGAGCCGGGCTGGAGGGACGCGAGCGGGGCGGTGCTGCTGGAGCCGATCTGTGCCCGTGTGACGCGTGACGGCTACCGGATCGGCAACGTGGATGCCACACTCGTGGCTCAGACCCCGCGGCTCGCCGGGGAGCGCGAGGCGATCGCGAAGGGGCTGGCGGCCCTGCTGCGGGTCGACCCGGGACGCGTCAGCCTCAAGCTCAAGAGCACGGACGGTCTGGGGGCCCTGGGCCGCGGCGAGGGCATCGCGGCGCTCGCGGTCGTGCTGCTGGAGAAAGGACCTTGAGCGAGCTCCAGCTCTACAACACGCTCACACGTCGCAAGGAGCGCTTCGAGCCTCTGGAGGGGCGGCAGGTGCGCGTGTACTCCTGCGGTCCCACCGTCTACAGCCAGCAGCATCTGGGGAATCTCCGGGCGTACCTCTTTGCGGACCTGTTGCGACGCGTACTGCGCTACGCGGGCTACGAGATCCTCCACGTCATCAACATCACGGACGTCGGGCACCTCACGGACGATGCGGACACGGGCGAGGACAAGGTCGAGCTCGCGGCCCGCCGTGAGGGTCTGAGCGCCCTGGAGATCGCCGAGAGGTGGACGCGCGTCTTTCAGCAGGACCTCGAGAAGCTGAACGTGCTGCGCCCCACCGTCTGGTGCAAGGCGACCGAGCACATCGCGGAGCAGATCGAGATGGTCCAGGCCCTCGAGCGCCGGGGCTTTGCCTACCAGATCTCGGACGGGATCTACTTCGACACGGCCAAGGATCCCCACTACGGCGAGCTCGCGCGTATCGATCTCGGGGCCCAACGGACCCAGGAGCGGATCGGGGGGCAGGGCGAGAAGCGCAACCCGGCCGACTTTGCGCTGTGGAAGCTCTCACCTCGCGAGGGACCCCGCCGTCAGATGGAGTGGGACAGCCCCTGGGGACGAGGCTTCCCCGGCTGGCACCTGGAGTGCTCGGCGATGAGCTCGAAGTACCTCGGGCGCAGCTTCGACATCCACACCGGCGGCGTGGATCACATTCCCGTTCACCACACGAACGAGATCGCGCAGTCCGAGAACGCCTTCGAGGTGCGGCCCTGGGTGCGCTTCTGGATGCACGGGGCCTGGCTGATGTTCGAGCAGGGCAAGATGTCGAAGTCGAAGGGCGGAACCGTGACGCTCGACGCGCTCGAGGCCCGAGGGATCCACCCGATGGCCTACCGCCTCTTCGTGTTGAACGCGCACTACCGGCAGCAGATCTCGTTCACCGACGAGGCGATCGAGCGGGCGCAGACCGCGTACCTGCGGCTCGTCCGGCACACGGTGGAGCTCCGAGGGGCTCACGACTCCTGCGGCGCCGAGGCCGTCGAAGCCTACCGCCGGCGCTTCCGGGAGGCGATCTTCGATGACCTCGGAGCGCCGCAGGCCCTGGCGCTGGTCTGGGAGGTCGTGCGCTCCCGGGTGCTGGGTGGCGTGGAGAAGTGGACCCTGCTGGGTGAGTTCGACGAGGTTCTGGGTCTCGATCTGGCCGAGGCGCGGCTCGATGTTCCGGAAATCGACGCGCGGATCGAGGCCCTGATTCGGGAGCGCGATGCCGCGCGCGAGGCGCGCGATTTTGCGCGGGCCGACGCGATTCGCGACGAGCTGCGGGCGCAGGGGATCGTGCTCGAGGACAGCCCGCAGGGGACCCGCTGGCGGCGTGCCTGAGCTCCAGGTCGTCAGCGACTACGAGCCCAAGGGCGACCAGCCGGGCGCGATTCGGGAGCTGGTCGAGGGCGTGCGGTCCGGCCGGCCGCACCAGACGCTGCTCGGCATCACGGGGAGCGGCAAGACCGCGACCATGTCGTGGGTGATCGAGGCGCTGCAACGCCCGACCCTCGTCGTGGCCCCGAACAAGACGCTGGCCGCTCAGCTCTACGGCGAGTTCCGCAAGCTCTTTCCACACAACGCGGTGGAGTACTTCGTCTCCTACTACGATTACTACCAGCCGGAGGCCTACATCCCCAGTACGGACACGTTCATCGAGAAGGACGCCTCGATCAACGAGGAGATCGACAAGCTGCGCCACTCGGCCACGCGCTCCGTGCTCTCGCGACGGGACGTGATCGTGGTGGCCAGCGTCTCGTGCATCTACGGGCTTGGCTCGCCCGAGACCTACGGCGAGATGCACGCCTTCTTGGAGCGGGGGATGACGATGAACCGGGACGAGCTCCTCAAGAAGCTCGTGTCCATGCTCTATCGACGCAACGACTACGACTTCCACCGGGGCACCTTCCGCGTCCGGGGGGATGTCGTGGAGATCTTTCCAGCCTACGAGGACGAGCGGGCGATCCGTGTCGAGTTCTTCGGAGACGAGATCGAATCGCTCACCGAGGTGGACCCGCTGCGTGGTCGCATCCTGGGACGTCCGCGTCAGGCGATCGTCTTCCCGAACAGCCACTACGTGAGCACGGAGGAGCACATTCGAGTGGCGATTGACGGCATCCGGGATGAGCTCGATGAGCGCATCCGCTGGCTCCGGGCCCGCGACAAGCTTCTGGAGGCGCAACGGATCGAGCAGCGCACGCTCTACGATGTCGAGATGCTCTCGGAGATGGGGTTCTGCAACGGCGTGGAGAACTACTCGCGCTGGCTGGACGGACGCGCGGTGGGCGAGACACCGTACACGCTGCTGGACTACTTTCCCGACGACTTCCTGGTCTTCGTGGACGAGAGCCACGTGACCGTCCCGCAGCTCGGCGCGATGTACCGGGGCGACCGGCGGCGCAAGGAGACGCTCGTCGAGTTCGGGTTCCGGCTCCCCTCGGCGCTCGACAATCGCCCGCTCCGCTTCGACGAGTGGGAGCGCCGCGTCCGGCAGATCATCTACGTCTCGGCCACGCCCGGCGATTACGAGCTGGAGAGGTCGGGAGGTCTCGTGGCCGAGCAGATCATCCGGCCGACCGGACTGCTCGATCCCGTGGTAGAGGTGCGGCCCGCGGGGGATCAGGTGGAGAACCTGCTGGCCGAGGTCCGCAGGACGGTGGAGGCGGGGGATCGCGTGCTGATCACGACCTTGACCAAGCGCATGGCGGAGGAGCTCTGCTCCTACTACCAGGAGCTCGGCGTGCGGGTGCGCTACCTCCACTCCGAGGTCGCGACGATCGAGAGAACCGAGATCCTTCGCGAGCTGCGCGAAGGCGTCTTCGACGTGCTGGTGGGTATCAACCTGCTGCGCGAGGGTCTGGATCTGCCGGAGGTCTCGCTGGTGGCGATCCTGGATGCGGACAAGGAGGGGTTCCTGCGTTCGGCACGCTCTCTGATCCAGACCATGGGCCGCGCGGCTCGCAACGTGCGGGGACACGTCCTGCTGTACGCGGATCGGGAGACCGACGCCCTGGCGGTCGCGGTCCACGAGACGCGTCGCCGGCGCGCTCGGCAGGAGGCGTACAACCGGGAGCAGGGCATCACCCCGCGCACAGTGGAGAGCCGCATCTCGAGCCTCCGGGACAGCCTCTACGAGGCGGACTACGTGGAGGTGCCCCGGGTCGCCGATGAGATCGACCTGGGCGAGCTGCACGGCCGCGTCGAGCAGCTTCGCAAGGAGATGCGTGCGGCGGCCGAGTCGCTCGACTTCGAGCGTGCCGCGGAGCTGCGCGACCGGATCCACGAGCTCGAGGAGCGCGCCCTGCTGCGCGGGTTCGAGGCGCCGCCGCGCGTCGCCTCGCACGCCTCCCGGCGGAGACGCCGCCGATGAGCGCCCCAGGATCCGCACAGCCGGGGCCGGACCTCGAGGAGCGGATCCGATCCCTCCCGATGGAGCCCGGGGTCTACCTCTTCGAGGATGCCTCGGGCCACGTTCTGTACGTGGGCAAGGCGCAGAGCCTGCGCGCCCGTGTCCGCAGCTACTTCCAACGGGGCGGCGACGGGCGCGTGCGCATGGCGTTCCTCGTGCCGCGCATCCACGACGTGCGGGTGATCGTGACGGCCAACGTCAAGGAGGCGCTGCTCCTCGAGAACGAGCTGATCAAGAAGCACCGGCCGCGCTTCAACGTTCGGCTCCGGGACGACAAGAGCTATCTGGGCCTGCGGCTCGATCCGCGCCTGTCTCACCCACGCTTCAGCGAGACCCGACGCTTTCGCAGCGATGGGGCGCTCTACTTCGGTCCCTACACCTCGAGCCGCGCGCTTCGACAGACCCTCGGTCAGCTCCAGAGGATCTTTCCCCTGAGAACCTGCACGGACTCGGTGATGAAGAGCTACCGGCGGCGGGGCCGTCCCTGTCTGGAGCATTCCCTCGGACGCTGCTCCGCCCCCTGCTGTGAGCGGATCTCGACGGAGGCCTACTCGGAGCTGGTGCGGGGTGCGTTGCTCGTCCTGCGCGGGCAAAGCGGCACGCTGCTCGACGAGCTGCGTGGGCGCATGGACGAGGCGGCGCGCGAGGAGCGCTTCGAGGAGGCCGCGCGTCTTCGCGACCGGATCGCCGCCGTCGAGCGCACGCTCGAGGGGCAGTCCATGGTCTCGAGCCGCTTCGTCGATCAGGACGTGTTCGGTTTGGCGCGGGAGGGGAGCGACCTCGAGGTGCAGATCCTGCACGTGCGAGGCGGGAAGCTGCTGGGCGGGAGCGCGCACGGCTTCCGGAGTGTGCGCATCGAAGACGCCGAGGCGCTCGCCTCGTTTCTGGGCCAGCTCTACGCGGGCGACCGGGACCTTCCGCGCGAGCTCCTTCTGCCCCTGGCCGTGGAGGGTGTGGACGCGCTCGCCGAGCTCTGGCGGGAGCGCGTGGGATACGAGCTTCGCGTCTACGTTCCCCGGCGTGGCGAGCGTCGACGGCTCGTGGAGCTGGCGCGGCGCAACGCGGCCCTGGCCCTCGCCGAGCGAGGACGGCGCGAGCGACGCAGCGAGGAGGTTCTCTCGGAGCTGCAACGCCTGCTGCGGCTGAGCCGGTGGCCGGGCCGCATCGAGTGCTACGACGTCTCACACCTCCAGGGGGCGCTTCCGGTCGCCTGCCGGGTCGTCTTCTCGGAGGGGGAGCCGGACAAGAACGGCTACCGGCGCTACCGGCTGCGGGCCACGCCGCCCGGGGATGACTATGGCGCCATGCGCGAGACGCTCGCGAGGCGGCTCGCGCGCCTGTCGGAGGATCCCGCCCCCGATCTGATCTTGATCGACGGGGGGAAGGGGCAGCTCAGCGCGGCGGCTGCGGTGGTGAAGGATCTGGGGCTCGAGGGAATCGCGCTTGCGGCCCTCGCGAAGGAGCGTGAAGGGGAGGGGGGAAGCCGTCGGGTCCAGCGGCACGGCGGCGCCAAGCGCGAGAAGCTCTACCGGCCCGCGGTCAAGGATCCCCTGCGGCTGCCCACGGACTCCACAGCTCTGCTGCTGCTTCAACGCATCCGCGACGAGAGCCATCGCTTCGCCCTTCGCTATCACCGCGAGCTGCGACGCAAGTCGAATCTGCGCTCGATCCTCGAGGAGCTCCCCGGCATCGGCCCGGTCAAGCGGCGGGCTCTGCTGCGGGGCCTCGGAAGTCTGGAGGCGGTCAAGGGCGCGAGCCCGAACGAGCTGGCCCGTCTGCCCGGAATCTCTCGGCTCGACGCCGAACGGATCCACCGCTTCTTCAAGACGGCGGACGAAAGTTCCGATCCCTCCACTGGAGGCGGAAGCGGTTGAGGGGCGAAGGGGAGCGGATTCCATGCGTCTGGCGAGGGCCTGGGTCGGGCTGATTCCGCTGGTCTGCATCGCATCTGCCGCCGCGAGTGCGGAGTTCTATCGCTGGGTGGACCCGGCGGGACGCGTTCACATCACGGACGACCTCAGCCAGGTGCCCGCTGCGCAGCGTGCGGCGGCCCGCCGGGCCTCCCAGGAGCGTCCGGAGCCCGCGCCGACGGGCTGGAATCAGATCGCCGTGGACAGCCCCGCCTATGCGGCGCGCGAGCGCTCGACCGCGCCGTCCGCGCGCCCAGGGCAGGTTCACCGCATCCGCGTGGAGCAGGCCGGCACGAGCCTGACCGTGGCGGCGATGCTCGACGGCAGACAGCAGGCCGTCTTCAAAGTGGATACGGGGGCCGAGATGAACATGGTTCCCCAGCACGTCGTGGATGCCATGGGAATCGTGATCGATGGGAGCACCCCGAGCATGATGGTCGTCGGGATCAGCGGCAATCCGATGCGCCTCCCGATCGTCCACTTCCGCGAGGTGCGGCTGGGAACGGCGCGGGTTCGAGACGTGGACATGACGGTGAACCCGAACGGCACCTACGGGCTGCTGGGGATGACCTTCTTCAACCACTTCAAGGTGCAGACCGATCCGGTCGCAGGTGTGCTCACGCTCGAGGAGGTGGACGAGGAGGCCGCCACCGCGGCGGGCGTCTACGGCGGCTTCGGCGAGAGCTACTGGCGGCGGGAGTTCGGCCTGCTGCACCGCCAGCTCGAGGAGCTCGAGGTCGCGCGCAAGCAGGCTCCGAGCACGCACGTCACACTCCAGGATCGCATCGATGAGCAGGAGCGGGCCCTGCGCAAGCGTCTGGACGATCTGCACGAGCGTGCCTCCCGAGCCGGGGTTCCGCGTTCGTGGCGTGAGTAGTCTCTTCGCCTGATCAGGCAAGAGACTTCCGCGCGGTTGCCCCCGGAAAGCTCTCGGATGGCGTCGAACGCGCGCCCGGGGCACGCGAGGCTCTGGCACCGGGCTTGCTAATCGAAGCGCCCATGTCCGCTGCTGCCAAGAAGTTGCTGGGCCTGCTCGAGAGCCGATACGGTGTCGAGCCGGGCTTCTCGCGTCATCTGGCTCCCTTTCTCGAGCGCTTCGCGGCCGAGGAGCCGAGCCCGGAAGAGTGCGAGGCGATGCTGCGCGCCATCGCGGCGGCCTACCGGGCCTGCGACCCGACCGGAAAGGCGGAGGGCATTGAGGAGGTCCGCGTGCTGCTGAGTCAGTTCGTGACCGAGATGCGCAAGCTCGACGAGACGCTGAAGGTGCTCAGCGCCTACCTCGACCGCGTTCGCCAGAGGCTCTATCGTTCGGACCCCCGGCGCACCCTGCACTGATCCACACCCCAGCTCGGCATCGAATTCGGTCCCCGGGAGCCTCCGACGCTGCTGCGAGCTCCGGCCGCCGTCCTGCTGCTTCCCTTCGTGCTCGGCCTCCTGGTCGCCGAGCGCATCGCGCTCGGGCCTCCGGTCCTGACGGCGTGTGCCGGGTTGGGGCTGACCCTCATGCTCTTCGCGCGGGGCCGCAGGGTCCGGGGCCTGGGCGAGTTCTGGCTCGGCGCCTCGCTGGGTGCGCTGGCCCTGTCGATCCGCCTCCAGGCCCCGGTCCCGACCCTGGACGGCTCCGGGCCCGTACCGCTGACCCTGCTCGGGACGCCCGAACGGAGTGCGCAGGGCTGTCGCAGCGTCGTCTGGATCCATGCACCCGCACCAGGTCGGGCGCTCCTCTACGCGCCCCCGGAAAGCTGTGCCTGGCTTCCGGGTCAGCGCGCGTTCGCTTCGCTGGCGCTCGCGCCTCTGGCGCCGCCCGGCAATCCCGGCCAGCACGATGCGTCCCGTCGTTGGGCCCGCCGGGGAATCCAGCGGACGGCTCGCGTTCGCGAGGCGTTGCTGCAGCCGCTCGGACCGGCGCCGCGAGGTGCCCATGCGCAGCTCGTTCGGCTGCGCCGGCGGCTGGGCGCCCGGCTCGCACCGGCAGGGGTTTCCCCGGTCCCGCGCGCCTCCGGGCTCCTGCGAGCGCTGGTCACCGGTGATCGAGGTGAGCTCGACGAGGAGGTGCGGCGCGCCTTTCGGGGCTCCGGGACCGCCCACCTGCTGGCGGTCTCGGGGCTCCACGTGGGCTGGGTATTCTTTCTGGCGGAGGGCCTCGCACGTCTGCTGCTGAGCCCGATTCCCGGTCTGGCGCTGCGGCGACGCGCGCGCACACTCGCGAGAATTGCAGGCGCTCTCATCGCGGGGCTGTACGCGTTCGTCTCGGGGCCGGGCGTTCCCGCCCTGCGCTCCGCCTCGATGGCCTCCCTGGGGATCCTGGCGCTCCTGGGTGGCCGTCCCGCCGCGCTCTGGAACGGCCTGGCCCTGGCGGCTCTGCTTGTCCTGGCGCTTCGCCCCGGCGCGCTCTTCGAGCTTCCGTTCGCGCTCTCATTCGCCGCGGTGGCCGGAATCCTGCTTTGGCAGCCCACGGGCGGTACGGTCTCCCGCTTGCTTCAGACGACCGTGGCAGCGGGGCTGGCGACCGCGCCTCTGGTTGCGGCCATGGGGGCGCCGTTCCCTCGGCTGGGTCTGCTGGCGAATCTGATCGCGGTTCCGTTCTTCGGCGTGGCCGTGCTCCCGCTGGCTCTGCTGGCCGCACTCCTCGGCCTGGTCGCTCCGGTCCCCGCGACGGCCTTGGCGACGCTGGCCCGGCTACTGGCCGAGCTCGGCATCCGTCTGCTCGAAGGGCTCGCCGGGGGAGATCTGCTGGCGGGGCTCGCGGACCCGCCGCGCGAAGCGCTCCTGGTGGCGCTCACGGTGTTCGGTATTCGCCTCGCCGCGCGAGGCTCTCGGCGCCTGGCGTGGTCCGCGCTGGCTGCACTGGCGCTCCTCGCCCTCACGCATCCTGGCACGATCCCGGATGCCTCCGACGACTCGGCGCTCTTTCTCGATGTGGGTCACGGGGATGCCACGCTCGTGCGCAGCGGAGCGGCGGCGTGGCTGATCGATGCGGGCCCCCGCTTCGGTCGCTTCGATGCGGGAAGGGACGTCGTGCTTCCGGCCCTGCGCGCCGAGGGGGTGCGCGCTCTGGATGTGCTCGTGCTCACGCACCCGGACCTGGATCACGTGGGGGGCGCGCGGGCCGTGCTGGATCGGATCCCCGTGGCTGAGCTCTGGATCTCGGCCGGAAGCTACGCCTCGCCCGCGCTCCGGAAGCTTCGCCGGGCCGCGGCGCGCAGGGATGTGCCCTTGCGCTGGGTGGCGCGGGGCGATCGCGCAGTGCTCGGCGCGTTCGTGGTGCGCACGCTCTGGCCCCCGTTCGAGGGCACGCCCGCCGGCAGCAACGAGAGCGCTCTGGTCCTTCGCTTCGACGGTCCTCGAGGCTGCCTTCTGCTCCCCGCCGACGTCCCGCGCGAGGTGGAGCGGACGCTCGCCCTCGGCGAGAGTCCCTGCGCGGTGCTCAAGCTCGCGCACCACGGAAGCCGAACCTCGACCGACGCCCGTTGGCTCGAGGCCTTGCAACCTTGGCTGGCCGTGGCCAGCGCGGGCCGTAGGATGCGCGGTGCGCTCCCTCACCGGGAGGTTCGGCAGCGTCTGCACGCCGCATCGGTCACGCTCTATGTCACGCGGGACTCGGGGGCCGTGCGCGTCCGCTTCACGTTGGCGGGCCTCGTGGCGACACCCCGTCTGCTAGACTCCGCGCGATGGCCCGCAGACCTTCCGGAGTCGACCCGGAGAGCTGGCGGAGGCAGCGCGAGCGTGTCTGGCGGCGTCGCGACACGACCTTCAACGTTCTGATCGTGCTCGCGTGCTTAGCGCTGATCTGGCGGCACTGTGCGTGAGCCCCCCTCAAGGTGCGGAGCTTCCTCGGCACACGCCTCGGGCGTTCGATGGGGACCGGGCTGCTGGCGGTGGGCCGCCACGAAGGCCTCGACGTCTCCTCCGAGCTCCTCGAGCTCGCTCTCGAAGCAGGACAGGTGGCTCAGGTAGGCGCGGTGGGCCAGCACGTAGGCGTTGGAGAGCTCGGCGGTCGAGAAGCGCGCGTGGGCCGACGTCTGCCACGGAAGCTCGGGAAAGATCTCCTGCTGGTAGCGGCGGAAAACCACGCGCCGCGCGCGCAGTGCCTCCGACCGACCGCTCACCTGCGCGTAGAGGCGCTCGAGCTCTGCGGCCAGCTCGCGCATCAAGGCAGCGAAGAGACGCTCGTCCTCGAAGTGCTTGCGAGCCCGCTCCCGCTCCCCTGGCTCGTCGCGCAGCAGACGGAGCGTGCCCCGGTGTGCGATGAAAGTGGCGAGGCTCTCGTTGTATTCGGTGTTGCCGGCGACGTAGATCGTCTCGTGAACGACCTCGTGCAGGATCGTGTCCACCACGAAGAAACGCTCGTAGCGGAGAAGCTCGCGTGGGATGGGATCGGAGAACCAGCCGAGGGTGCTGTAGAGCAGCGCCGGGCGGACGTACGTGTCGTAGCCGCGCCGCCTCAGTCCGCCGGCGAAGCGGCGGGCGCGCTCAGCGTCGAAGTATCCCCGGTAGGCCACACGGCCGACGATCGGAAAGCACCAGGTCAGCGGCTCGAGGCGGTCCGCGGGGGCGGCGACGACAACACTCACGCGGTCCTGCTCGCCTCGCTCGACGAGGTGGCGGTAGCTCCGCGATCGATGCAGGCCGATCTGCACCGCGAGCTCGAGCGCCTCGCGCACGTCGTCCACGGCGCGCTGCTCCTCCGGAGTGAGCCGAGCGACGCGTTCGGGAGTGAGCTTCTTCCGTGCGAGCAGCAACCCCATCTGTCCCGCGCTCACGTGGGCGACGTAGCGGATCTGGGCGCAGCCCGAGAGGAGCGGCAGCGCCACGAGCAGCAGCCATGAAGCGCGTGCTCTGTTTCCGAGTCGCGGCCCACGATGCGGAGCGCGACCGGATGATCGCGGAGCTGTACTCACTCGGGACCCTCGGCATCGAGGAGCGCGCGGACGGTCTGCTGGCCTACTTCGAGGCTCCCGTGCCCGAGGCCCATCTGCGCGCTTTGGAGGGATGCGGTGTGCAGGTCCGGGGTCCGGAGCCGGTGCCGGTGCACGACTGGTCGCGCGCGTGGCGGGCGGGGCTGCAACCCAGGCAGGTCTCGGGCCTCTGGCTGCGCTGCTCATTTCACCCTCCCTGCGGAGAGCCCGAGCTCGTGATCGATCCGGAGCAGGCCTTCGGCTCGGGCGAGCATGCAAGCACTCGGCTGGCGTTGCGGCTGCTTCTGGAGACCCTGCGCGAGGGGGACGACCTGCTCGACGTCGGGTCTGGCACGGGGGTTCTGGGTCTTGCTGCGCTGCGCTGTGGGGCCGGGGCGGCCTTCGGGCTCGACATCGACACCGAAGCGTGTCGAGCGGCCGTTCGCAATCGACTCCGCAACGGTCTCCGGCTTCACGTCGCTCGGGCGCGGCCCGAGGCGCTGGCGCCGGACGCGCAGTTCGCGCTCGTGGTGGCCAACCTCCTGCTCGCGGAGCTCCTGCCCAGTCTGGCGGACCTGGCGGCGCATGCCGGGCGAGCGCTCGTGCTCTCGGGCTTCCTGTCCCCTCAGATGGCCACGCTCGAGGCGGGTATGGGGAAGCTGGGCTGGGAGCTCCAACGGCGGCTCTCTGAGGCCCAGGGGGGGGATGAGTGGTGCGCGGGACAATGGTCTCAGGGCTCGGCCCTCCAGAACTCCAGGAGTGCGTCCAGGGTCTGCTCGAATCGGTAACGAGGCAGCCAGCCCAGGGCGTGCAGCCGTGAGGGATCCCCGACGATCGCGCAGCTCTCCGGGCGGCTGGGCCGGTAGCGCGCCGGGTCGACCTCGATGCGGGGCTCCGCGGGCGAGCGCGACACGAGGTAGGTGAGCACGTCTCCGAGGCGCCAACCGCGCCCGCTGCAGACGTTGTAGATGCCCCCGCGCTCGCCCCGCTCGAGCAGGTGGAGGTACGCCCTCACGACGTCTCGTACGTCGCTGAAGTCGCGCACGTCCTCGAGGTTGCCCACGCGGAGCACCGGCTCCTGCTCACCCTGCTCGATGTGGGCGAGCTGCCGCGCAAAGGAGGACTCGGCGTAGTCGGGCGGGCGCCCCGGGCCGCTGTGGTTCAGCGGCCGGGCCACGACGAGGTCCAACCCTTCGTCCTCGGCCCTCTGCAGGCAGCAGAGCTCTGCGGCGGCCTTGGTCGCGGCGTAGAGGCTGGGAGGACGAAGCGGCGACGTCTCCCCGAGCGGCGGGGAGCCGAGCGGGCGGGGCCCGTAGACCTCGCCGGTCGACACCGCGAGCACGCGCGTCGCGGGCGTGTGTCGGGCGACGGCACGCAGCAGATGGTGAGTCGCGGAGAAGTTCACGCGCAGGGCGTGCAGGGGATCGGCGTTGACGGCGCGCGAGAGGGCCACGGCCGCGAGATGGACGAGCTGGCCAGGGCGTGTCGTGCGGATGAGCTCATCGACCTGGTCCGCCTCGCTCAGATCGATGATCACCCAGCGCAGATTCTCCTCTCCCCGGTCCGCGGTGGGGGGGAGGGGACCGCGTCGGCGCGTGGCCACGATCTCCCGCCCGTGCGCCGGGAGCTCTTTTCGCAGCCACGCGCCGACGAAGCCCTCGGCCCCGGTGACGACTGTGGTTGAGGCGCTCAAGATGGTACGGGACGCTAGCATGCGGCATATTGCGCTGCAGCCGGGGAGAGGGCGGGGATGCGTATCGGGGTGGCCGGAGGCAACGCGTCGGGAAAGGGTGAGGTCGTGCGCTTCCTCAAGGCGCGCAGCTTCTATCCCGTCTCGCTCTCGGACGTGATCCGCCGGGATCTCGAACAGGAGGGGCTCGAGCCGACCCGCGAGCGGATGATCGAGCGGGGACGCGAGCTGCGCGAGCGCTTCGGGGGGGGAATCCTGGCCGAGCGCGCCCTGGCCGCGCTGCCGCCCGACCGCAACCACGTGATCGACTCCATCCGTCATCCGGCCGAGGTGGAGGTGCTGCGCCGGGCCGGCGATTTCCTGCTGCTCTGGGTCGAGGCGGCGCCACGTACCCGATTCGAGCGCAGCCGCCGACGGGGTCGGCCCGGGGACGCGTCGAGCTTCGCGGAGTTCGAGCTTCAGGAGCAGCGCGAGCGGGGCGATGGGGAAGGACCGGCCCAGCAGCTCCGGGCCGTTCGCGCGCTGGCCGACGAGGTCGTCGAGAACGACGGCGATCTGGAGGCTCTCCACGAGCGCCTGGGGCGCGTGCTCCGGGGGCGACTCTTCTTTCGGGAGCGACCCGGGTGGGACGAGTACTTCATGAGCATCGCCCGCGTCGTGGCGAGCCGCTCGAACTGCATCAAGCGAAAGGTCGGCGCCCTGATCGTGTTCGACCGGCGCATCATCTCGACGGGATACAACGGCACGCCCCGTGGCGTCCTGAACTGCAGCGAAGGCGGCTGTCCGCGCTGCGCGGGTGCAGTCGAGTCGGGAACGCGACTCGACGAGTGCGTTTGCAGCCATGCGGAGGAGAACGCGATCACCCAGGCGGCCTATCACGGCGTCCCGGTGCGTGGCGCGGCGATCTACACCACGTTCAGCCCCTGCCTCATGTGCACGAAGATGATCATCAATGCGGGGATTCAGGAGGTGGTCTACGACGCACCGTTCGTGCTCGAGGAGCTCTCGCTCGGTCTGCTCCGGGAGGCGGGCGTCAAGGCCCGCTCGCTGGTCAGCGAGCCTCCTGAGCGATCTGGAAGCCCAGCGTGATGCCCGCGGAGATGTCCCGAGCCAAGATCGGGAACCGGAGCGTACGGCGCAGCGTCGAAAAGTGACGGAGGCCGCTCTGGTCGACTCCGACGAGGACCGCCTCGAGGTTGCGATCGTCGAGCGCATTCAGGAGACGGGCGAGCCCGATGGCCTCTACGGCGTTGATGCGGGCGCCGGTCGTGTCGATCACGATGACGCGAAGCCGCTCGCTACCGACATCCTCCTGCACCGCCCCGATCGTGAGCAGGCCATCCTCGCAACCTGAGTACGGCAGGATCATGACCGGACCCCAGACGTGGGCTGCGGGGGAGAGCGCATCGAACTGGCCCATCATCTCGCCCTCGAGTCGCGGATGCGGAGCGTTGGCATCGATCGCCTCGAGCCGTTCCTCCGCCTGTGCGTGGAGGGCGTTGAAGTCCAGATAGGACAGCAGGTCTTGGAGCCAGGTGGCGTCCCGCTTCTGCCAGCACGCCGGGCGGCGGGCCTCGAACGTGCAGCGGGGAGCGCCGCTGGCCCGGCAGCACGTCTCCCGAACCAGCAGGATCTCACCGCGGAGCGTCGAGTACCACCCGGCGGCAAAGCCCGCACTCACCATGCAGACGGGCGTCTGGGACGCGCCGTAGCGGCGTTGATGCAGCGCGGCCTCCCGCGAACAGGTCAGGCTGCCCACCAGCGCCTCCGTCGCGTCATCGGACTCGGGACGGAAGACCAGGGGGGGAGCGGCGGCGAGGGGTACCTCCGGAAGGCTCCGCTCGCCGTCTTCGAGGAGACGCAGGGCCTCGAAGACGCCCTCGCTGAACCCGATCCCGTAGAGCAGCCCGAGTGAGGCCTCGGGCCCGACGCTCTCGAAGGCCTCCCGGCGCAGACGATCGAGCTCTGCGGGCTCCGCGAGGATCCAGCCCGAGCTCTGCATCGGCTTCTCCGCCAGCTCGTTCGGTCCGGGATCCATCACGACTCCAGCATCTCCGCCAGGAACCCCTCGATCTGGAAGCCGCATGCGCGCGCCAGAAAGCCGTCGCGCTCCACCTCGAGAAGCGAGAGCGCCGCCTCCACGATGCGAGGGTCGAACTGGCTGCCCGCGAAGCGATAGAGCTCGTCGATGACCCGCGAGACCGGCAGGGCACGCCGATAGGGCCGATCGGAGGTCATCGCCTCGATCGTGTCCGCAACCAGGATGATCCGGCTCGCGTAGGGGATCCGGTCTCCACGCAGACGGTCGGGGTAGCCGCGCTTGGAGCCGTCGTACCACTCGTGGTGGTGGCGCACGCAGGGGGCGACGTCGGCCAGGAAGCTCACGGGCGCGAGGATTCGTGCTCCGATCTCCGGGTGCTTCTTGATCTCCTCGTACTCCTCCTCGGTCAGCGTTGAGGGCTTGGTGATGATCGCGTCCGGGATGCCGATCTTGCCGATGTCGTGCAACAGGCCGGCCAGATAGATGCGCTCGATGAACTCGGCCTTGCAGCCGAGCTCACATGCGATGCGAGAGGCGTAGACACCCACGCGCTCCGAGTGGCCGCGCGTGTACGAGTCCTTCGCATCGACCGCAGCCACAAGCGCACGCACCGTGCTCACGTAGCCCTCCCGCAGCTCTGCGTGCTTCTGCTCGACCTCACGTGTGCGCTGCTGGACCTTGAGCTCGAGGGTGTGGTTCATCTCCTGGAGCGCTCGGTTCTGTTCTCGGGTGAGCTCGTCGAGGCGACGGATTTCCTTGCGCATGTAGTACGTGTCGAGCGCCTGCGACACCGTTGCGCGAAGCTCCTCGTCGTTCCAAGGCTTCGTGATCAGGCGGTAGATCTCTACCTGATTGATCGCTTGCACCGCAACGTTCATCTCCGTGTAGCCGGTGAGCATCATGCGAATCACGTCAGGCCAGCGCTTACGCACCTGCTCGAGAAACTCGACGCCGCGCACACCGGGCATGTTCTGGTCGGTGAGGACCACCTGGATAGGCTCACGGTCCAGAAGTTCGAGGGCCTCTTCGGCGCTGCCGGCCGTGTGGACGCTGACCGGCTCACTCCGGAACAGACGCGCGAGCGCCTTGAGGATGTTGGCCTCGTCGTCGAGAAAGAGGACCGCCGGTCTGCCGGTTCGCGTGATCATCTGGCTCGAGAAGCTTCAAGTCGTGTGCCAGCGTGTCCGGCCGCTGGCGACGGAGCGGCCGTGCCTCCCGAAGCGTTGCTGCGGCGCGGGGTAGCACCGGCTTCGACGCGAGGGCTGCGTGGGTGCTGCCGGCTCTCGTCGAGTTCCCGACGCCGGGACGTGGCTGCCGCCGGATTCCGCTGCGCTGCGGGGGCCGCGCACGAGGACTGCGTCCGCGCTCGTGTGCAGAGCGGTTGGCAAATGGTCCTCGCTCCAGCCTGTACCTGGGACGCTGCGTGGGCCCGTCGCGGGGTTGGGTCCCGGAGCCGGGACGTCCCGGTAACGGGACCGAGGGTGGGGCGGCGTCCACCCCGTGCTTCGGCTCAGCCCGGCCCGCCGCGCAGCGGGAGCCAGCCGAGCCGAGCGGCCACACGCCGCCACTCGTCCGCACTTCCGACGTCCCGCAGGTCGAAGCTCTCGAAGCGGGTCCCAAGCTCGGTCGAGAGCGTGTCGATCCATCGCTCGAGCCAGCCGGATGGCACGTCGGCGGGAAGCTCGAGGTGGACCAGGGGCTGGCGCCGCATCCGTTCGCCCTCGCGCAGCACGATCACCTCGATTGTGCGGTCGGCGCGGGCCTTCGAGAGCACCTTGAACCGGTAGCGCTCGGTCGGATCGCGGTGCCAGCGCGTGACCCAGAACAGATGCGGCCGCTCCCCCGCTCGAAAACGTATGCGCAGGGTTGAGGGAAGCGGCACCGACGGATCCGGAACCGGAGACATCGGCGCGAGCATAGCGGGAGCGAGCCTGGACCGCCGTCGAGTCGGCACGTAGCATGCGGGTCCAGGAGGTCGGAGATGAGAGCCATCGAGATCGTGGGGGAAGCTCGGGAAGCTCGGCTCGTGCTCCGGGAGCACCCCGCACCGAGGCCCGGACCCGGAGAGCTGCGCGTTGACGTGGTGGCCACGGCGGTGAACCGGGCCGATCTCTTGCAGCGGCGCGGGCTCTATCCGCCTCCGCCCGGCGCGTCTCCGATTCTGGGACTGGAGTGCGCCGGCGTGATCGAGGAGCTCGGCCCCGGAGTCCGCGGCTTCCAGCGGGGGGAGCGGGTGATGGCGCTGCTGCCCGGAGGCGGCTATGCCGAGCAGGCCGTCGTGCACGCGGGATCGGTGATGCGGATTCCCGCCTCCCTCAGCTTCATCGAGGGCGCTGCGGTTCCGGAGGTCTTCCTCACCTGCCATCTGAACCTCTTCATGCTCGGACGTCTCGAGAAAGGTCAGCGCGCGCTGGTCCACGGCGGGGGCAGCGGCATCGGCACCACCGCGATCCAGCTTCTGCGCTGCGCGGGTGCACGCTCGATCGTGACCTGCGGAGGCGCGGAGAAGTGTGCGCGCTGCCTCGAGCTGGGCGCCGACGCAGCGCTGAACTACCGCGAGGAGAAGCTCGCCGAGCGAATCCTCGAGGCCAGCGGAGGCGCGGGCGTCGATCTCGCCCTCGACTCCATCGGCGCTCCGTACCTCGCCCTTCATCTGCGCTGCCTGCGGCCCGGCGGGCGCCTGATTCTGATCGGGCTCATGGGGGGGGTGCGGGCCGAGATCAACCTCGGAGTTCTGCTGGCCCGACGTCTCGAGCTGATCGGCTCCACGCTGCGCGCGCGAAGCGCCGAGGACAAGGCCGAGATCGTCCGCAGCTTCGAGGCCCGCTTCGGAGACGAGCTGGCTCGCCGGCGCATCGTCCCGGTCATCGACCGCGAGCTCCCCCTGGATCGGGCGCAGGAGGCGCACGAGGTGCTCGAGCGCAGCGAGCACTTCGGCAAGCTGGTCCTGCGGGTGCGGGAGGATCCGGGCGGGACGGATCAGAAGCCCAGCGTCGCATCCTCGTGACGATCGATCAGCTCGGGGCCGTCGTTGCGCGTGGCATTGACGCGCCGAGAGATCGGGCGGGCCTCGAGCCGCTCGTCCTCGAGCGGCTGCAGCAAGCCCGTGAGCGGCTCGGGATCGTCGAGCTCCGGGTCCAGCCAGCTCGCCTCCGACTCCGGACGCAGCACGACGGGCATGCGTGGATGGATCTGCCGCAACGTGGAGCTGGCCTCGGTGGTCACGATCGTGCAGCTTCGTAGCGTCGGGCTTTCGGGCCCCTCATCGGGTGGACGCCACTCCTCCCACAGACCGGCCATCGCAAAGGGCTCGCCACCTCGCAGCGAGATCCAGAAAGGGATCTTGTGTCGCCCCAGCCCTTCCGGGGCGCGCCACTCGTAGAAACCGTCCGCGGGGATCAGACAGCGACGGCGACGGAAGGCATCGCGGAAGGCGGGCTTGCGCGCCAGCGTCTCCGCGCGAGCGTTGATCAGCGTCGGCAGCATCGAGAGATCGTGTGCCCAGCGGGGGACGAGCCCCCAGCGCATGGGCTCCGCCCGGCGGCCTTGCTCTTCACCACGGATGACGAGCACGGCCTGCGACGGCGCGATATTGTAGCGCGGCTCGAGTCCTTCGAGCTGCTCCAGCGGCACCGCGAAGCGCCGGGCGAGCAGCTCCTTCTCGGTGTGCAGCGTGTAGCGGCCGCACATCGCTAGCGGGATCGGGAAGGGCCCTTGAGCTCTACGACGTTCCCGTCCGGATCGCGGACGTAGAGGGACGGCCCGGTTCCCTCCGCGCCGTAGCGATCGGCCACCTCGCTTGCCTCGATGCCGAACCCCGCGAGGTAGGCGCGCAGGCGCTCCTCGTCGAAGCCCTCGATCCGCAGCGCGAAGTGATCGACGTTGCGGCCCTCGCCGCCGGGCGCGGCTCCGCCCAGCCGCCCAAGCGGGCGTGTGATGTCGACCAGGTCGATCAGGCTCCGCCCGGCCCGCAGCTGAAGCAGGCCCAGCTCCTCCACCTCCCGCTCGAGCTTGCACCCGAGCACCTGACAGTAGAAGTGCAGTGCGCGCTCCACGTCGCGAACCCGCAGCACGACATGGTCGAGGCCCACGATTTGAATCACGGCCTCAGCGTACTCCAGTTCGTGCTCGGCGTCAGCCGCGACGACCGAGCCTGGTTGAGGTTGCGGATCCAAGCGGGGGAGCATGGGGTGGTGAAGATCCGTCCGTGTTCCGGGAGATCCGATCCGCAACTCCGCAGGCGCCGGGGTGCTCATCCGGTCCAGCGAACGGAAGAGCTTCCGAATCAAGGCGTCATGCCGAAGCCGGGGTCGGAGGGATGGTGATGTGTTCAGCGATCGGGGAGGTTCCGTTCCCGACCGGCACTCCACGCCCCACTCGCGAATGGGTTCGCGCACCCTTCGCACACCAACGACTCATCATCGTGCAGGGGCAGCCGGCCAAATGGCTGAATTCATTGGTGGAGCTGAGCGGGATCGAACCGCCGACCTCTTGAATGCCATTCAAGCGCTCTCCCAGCTGAGCTACAGCCCCACGGGGCCGCAGCCCACTGGGGCGGGCTGCGGCGGGATCAGGCTAACCCCGGCCCCGGCGAGATTCAAGCGTGCGTACGGGCTAGAATTCGCGTCTGCGCCGGAGTGGCGGAACAGGCAGACGCGCGCGACTCAAAATCGCGTGCCCTTCGGGCTTGGGGGTTCGAGTCCCCCCTCCGGCACCGTCCGCTGGCGGCCAGGGGACGGCCGCCGTGGGCTTGGTATCCTCTGTGGCTGGACACAGGGGTGACGGGGTACGACGGAAGGAGAGCGGTGGGTCTGCGGCCGGACCAGCTGGAGCGCTACAAGAGGCACCTCTTTCTCGACGAGGTCGGCCCCGAGGGGCAGGAGAAGCTGCTCGTGTCCCGCGTGCTGCTCGTCGGTGCGGGAGGGCTGGGCTCTCCTGCGGCGCTCTACCTGGCGGCGGCCGGCGTCGGCACGCTGGGGCTTGTGGACTTCGACTGTGTGGACGCATCGAACCTGCAGCGGCAGGTGCTCTACGGCACGTCCGACGTGGGCCGGCCGAAGCTGGAGGTGGCGTTGGAGCGTCTGGGCGCGCTGAACCCCGACGTCCAGGTCGTCCCGCACGAGGCGCGCCTCGCCGCGGCCAATGCCGAGGAGATCCTCGGGGGTTACGATGTGATTCTGGACGGCACGGACACGTTTCCGAGCCGCTACCTGACCAACGATGTCTGCGTCTGGCTCGAGCGACCGCTCGTGTACGGCAGCGTGATGCGCTTCGAGGGTCAGGTGAGCGTCTTCGATGCCAGGCGCGGCCCCTGCTACCGCTGCCTCTTTCCCGAGCCACCGCCGCCCGAGCTCGCGCCGAGCTGTGCCGAGGCCGGCGTGCTCGGAGTGCTGCCCGGTGTGATCGGGCTGCTGCAGGCCACCGAGGTTCTCAAGCTCCTCCTCGGACGGGGAAGTCCGCTGGTCGGTCGCCTGCTCGTCTACGACGCGCTCGCGATGGAGTTCCGGGAGTTCTCGCTCGCCAAGGACCTGGGCTGCGCGGTCTGCGGGGCGAGCCCGAGCATCCATGCGCCGATCGACTACGAGGCGTTCTGCGCCTCGGCGGCCGGAGACGCCGAGCCCATACCGGAGGTCAGCCCCAGCGAGCTGGCGCGCAGGCTCTCGGCGGGGGACGAGCTGCTGATCCTCGACGTACGGGAGCCTTTCGAGGCTGAGGCGGCCCAGATTCCGGGGGCGCGCCTGATTCCGCTGGGGGAGCTCGAGGCGGCCCTGTCCTCGCTCGGCGACTGGAAGGAGCGCCCGGTGGTCGTACACTGTCACCATGGAGTCCGAAGCCGGAGAGCCGGTCGGCTCCTGCGCGAGCGGGGCTTCTCGTGCGTCGAGAGTCTGGAGGGGGGCATCGACGCCTGGTCCCGTGAAGTGGATTCATCGGTTCCACGCTACTGAGAGGCGGAGGAGGGACGCCCATGGGATCGCTACGCTGCATCGTGATCCGCGGACTTCCCAAGGAGCTGGAGGAGCAGATCAACAAGTTCCTGGATGCGGCGCCGCGGCGCATCCACTATCTGGGTCAGAGTGAGTCCGGCAATAACGTAACGGTGACGCTGATCTACGAGGACCCCCCGCCCGAGGAGTCGGATGCGGTCATGGGGGGCGGCGTGTTCGGGTCGGCGCCCGAGCCGGACCGTCGCTGAGCCCGCGGCGAGGCCCCCGGCGTCGAAGCCAACTCAGCCGCGCGAGTTCTTCTGGGCCTCGCGGCGACGGGCATAGATCACCTTGTCGTGACGCTTCCGTAGCTGCCGTCGCAGGCGATCGAAAGCTTCGACCAGCGAGTCGTGGAGCTCGCGGCAGGCGGCTCGCGCCGCGAGCTCGAGATCCTTTCCCGTCACGTGTACGTGGGTCTCCTTGTCCTCGTGGCTGTGGTTCAGGCTGACCTCGAGCTTCTGGATCTCGGGGAACTCATCGCGCAAGCTGGTGGCGAGTCGCTCGAACTCCTCCTTGACTCGCCTGGAATGCGGAAGATCGTGAAAGTGGATCCGGTTCGTCATTCCTGATGGCCTCCGTCCGTCTCACGGTACGTTTCCTCGATCTCCGTCGTACGCCGCCTTCTAGTATAGGGACGGCCGTGGAGCGTCGGTAGGGAGGCGCTCGGGTCGCGCCCGGCTGGCGGAAGCGCACCGGAATCGAACCGGCCGAGGACCTGTACTCAGGCCCCCCATTGGATTTGAAGTCCAAGGGCGGCACCAGCCTGCCTCGCGCTTCCGAGAGCGCAGAACGGGATTAGCGGTGGTGTCGATCGAAGTCAAGCGGCAGGTGCAGGGCGCGGTGCAGGTGCTTGCTGAGCTCGTCGAGGTCTGCATGCGCGTTCAGGCCTGAGGTGGACGGCATGAGATAGGCGAGCTGGCGGCCCGCGGGCCACCGGACGGGACCGGCCACGGCGCGTGGATCAACGGCGCGGCGCCAGCCCTCCAGACCCACGAAGCAGAGAACTCGCGGACGATAGACTCGCGCGCAGCGCGCCACACGCTGCAGACCTCGTCGATACTCTCGGGGCTCGAGTCGCTTCGCGGTCGACGTCGCTCGCTTCACGCAGTCGGTGAAACCCACTCCGCCGGCCAGAGCGGCGAACGGATCCCGATCGACCGTGACGATTCCGGCGCGCCAAGCGGCCGGCCAGAAGCGATTGCCTGGCCGTGCGAACGGTACGCCGTGCTCCACGGAGTAGAGGGACGGATTGAGGCCACAGACGAGCAGCCGGAGCCCGCGGCGGATCCAGTCCGGCAGCGTACGCGCGCGCCGAGCCCGGACCCGCGCGCCTCCGCCGCGTGTGCGGCCGCGCAGCTCGATCGCCTCGAAGCCCGCTGAGGCGAGCAGCTCTCGCAGCCGCACGGGGCCGGGCGCGCGCCGCAGTTCGAGGATCGCGCACGCGCCGACGGGCAGGGAGAGCTGGAGATGAGCGAGCTCGCTCGCCAACGTGCGGCCCGGCAGGTGCAGAACGGAGCTCATTCAGCGATCGCTGGGCTCATCCGCTGCAGAGCCAACGATCAGGAAGACCCGCTGCTCGACGACGCTGTCGCCCAGCGAGATGCGGACCGTCCAGCGACCAGGGGAGAGGCCGTCGCGCTCGCTCGGCAACGTCGAGGAGATCCGGCCGAGCGGTCCCATGCGCAGGCTCTCGTCGAGCGCGACGGAGCCGTTGGGAGCGACCCAGCGAACCCTCACGACAGGGTTGTAGGCCTGCATGCGATGGCTGAGCTTCGCCCACCAGATGATGTCGTCGCCCGCGTGAAAGCGAGCGACGCTGTCTGGCGCCTGCGCCGGGCCCAGTCCGCTCCGCTCGAAGGCCCGGAAGCTCAGCTGCTCGATCTCGAGTTCTGCTCGCTGCCGGCCCGAGCTGCCCGAAGAGTAACGTGTGGCCGCCTGCTCGAGATAGAAGAGCGCTTGGGATCGGTTCCCCAGGCGGCGATGGATCCGCCCGAGACGGTAGAGCACGAGCGGCACGCTCGGGTCGAGCTCGAAGGCCCGCTCGAGGTGCCTGCGGGCGGACTCGAGATCGGCACGCGACTCCGCGAGCTCCGCCCGTGCGAGCGGCAGGCGTGGATCCTCAGGCTGACGGGCCTCGCCTTCGGCCAGCGTGCGCTCCGCGGCCTCGAGCCGGCCCGCAGCCTGCAGGCGCGAAGCCTTCGTGAGGTACGGGTCGCTGATCTCGCGGTCGAACACCGGACGGGCCTGCAGGCCGCTGCCTCCGGCGACGGGTGAGAGCACCAGGGCGAGGCGGCGCTGCATGCGCGCCAGTCGCTCGTCCTGTTTGCGCAGATCCGGCGGTGGGTGCAGTCGCGCGATCTCCGTCCTCGAGGCGTCGATGCGGTCCCGCAGCGCGGGATGCGTGTAGAGGTAGGCGGGAAGCTCCTGACCGGACCGAGGGTGCTCGGCCAGGATCCGCTGGAAGAAGTGGATCATCCCGCGCGGGTCGTAGCCGGCCCGCACCAGGGTCACGATTCCCTCCCGGTCCGCCTCGGACTCGTGGCTGCGGCTGTGCTTGAGCTGGATCGACACGTTGATCCCCTGCGGGATCGCGATGAGGCCGGGATCCCCCCCCGCGAAGATCACGGCCGCCGTGGCGGCCAGAGTGGCGAGCGTGGCCAGGCCCTGGCTCTCCTGGGCCTTGGCGATGTGTCGCTTGCGCACGTGGGCGATCTCGTGGGCGAGCACGCCGGCGAGCTCCGCCACGTCTCCGGCTTGAGCGAGCACGCCACTGGAGACGTAGACGTACCCGCCGCCGATCGTGAAGGCGTTGAGCTCGTCACCCTCGAGCAGGCTGAAGCGAAACAGGAACGGCGGGGGGCTGGCCGCCTTCACGAGCGACTGTCCAATTTCGTTCAGGTAGGCGAGGATGACGGGATCGCTGACGAAGCTCACCTGCGAGCGAATCTGGTGGTGAATCTCCGCCGTCATCTCGCGCTCCTTCTCGATGCTCAGCTCGCCGCCGAGCAGCGCCGGCCGCTCGAAGCTCGGGAGGCTGCAGCCGCCGAGCGCAAGGGCGGCGAGCCAGGGGAGGAGACGCCGCGGCAAGCTCAGGGCTCCGATGAGGGGGCCCAGCGCAGTCGCGGGTGGCGTGCGGCGCGCACCTCATCCAAGCGTCGCACCTTGGCACGTGTGGGTGCGCCCGTGACGAGCTCCGGCTGGGTCTCGGCCTCGCATGCGATGTTCCGCATCGCTTCGACGAATCGGTCGAGCGACTCCAGCGACTCAGTCTCGGTGGGCTCGATCATCATCGCTCCGCTCACGACCAGAGGGAAGTAGATCGTGGGAGGATGGAAGCCGTAGTCGATCAATCGCTTGGCGATGTCGGCGGTCGTGACGCCGTGCGCCCGCTGAAAGCGATCGCTGAGCACGCACTCGTGCATGACGCGGCCGGGATGGGGCACGTCGTAGGCGTCGCGCAGCCTCTCGAGCAGGTAGTTCGCGTTCAGCACAGCGCTCTCCGTCGCCCGGGCCAGCCCCTGGGCTCCCAGCGTGCGGATGTACGCGAGCGCACGCAGCCAGATGCCGGTGTTCCCGTAGAACGCGTGCACGCGCCCGATGGAGAGTGGGAACTCGTCGTCCAGCACGTAGCCGGAACGCTCCTTGCGAATCACGGGAACGGGGAGATAGGGGGCCAGCATGTTGCGCACCGCGACAGGCCCTGCGCCCGGTCCGCCGCCTCCGTGTGGCGTCGAGAAGGTCTTGTGCAGGTTGAAGTGCATGACATCCACGCCCATGTGGCCCGGCTTGGCGATTCCGAGCAGCGCGTTCATGTTGGCTCCGTCCAGATAGACCAGACCGCCCGCCCGATGAACCCGCTCCGAGATCGCCTCGACGTGGGGCTCGAAGAGGCCGAGCGTGTTGGGGTTGGTCAGCATCAAGGCAGCGAGTCGCTCGTCGAGCCACGGCTCGAGCGCCTCGGGGCGAACGATCCCGTCCTCGGAGCTGGGGACTTCGACGACCTCGAGCCCGTTCAGAGCGGCACTCGCGGGGTTCGTGCCGTGTGCGGTGTCCGGGATCAGCACTTGCGTCCGCTGCTCCTCCCCGCGGTTCCGATGATGCGCCCGGATCATCATCATGCCCACGAGCTCCCCCTGGGCTCCGGCCGCGGGCTGCAGCGTGACGCGGTCGAGGCCCGCGATCTCTGCGAGGGCCACCTCGAGCTCGTGCGCGAGCGCCAGCGTGCCCTGGCAGAGCTCGACCGGCGCGAGCGGGTGGAGGTCGGTCAGGCCCACGAGACCCGCTGCGCGCTCGTTGCGTCGCGGGTTGTACTTCATGGTGCAGGAGCCGAGCGGGTAGAGCCCGCTGTCCACCGAGTAGTTCCACTGCGAGAGACGCGTGAAGTGCCGCACGACGTCGAGCTCCGAGAGCTCGGGGAACCCTTCGATGTCGTGCCGCACAAGCTGAGCCCCGAGCTCCTCGGCGGGGTCGACGAGGGGGACACGGGGGTCGTCGAAGCTCACGCCCGCACGGCCCGTGCGCGAGGTCTCGAAGAGGAGCGGCTCGTCGAAGATCAGGCCGCTTCGCCCCGGCGGGCCACCGCGGGTCACGCGCTGAGCTCCCGGACCAGCCGGTCGATCTGCTCGCGCGAGTTCAGCTCGGTCGTGCAGACCAGGAGCTGGCCCTCATGTTCCGGTACCAGCCGCCCGAGCGGGAGGCCCGGCAGGAGACCCCGCTCGATCGCGGCGGGGAAGCGCTCGGCAAGGCCGGGAACCTCGACGACAAACTCGTTGAAGACGGGGGCGGAGTAGGGCTGTCGCAGGCCCGCCTGGGTGAGACGATCGCGGGCGTAGCGGGCGAGCGAGAGGTTGAGGCGCGCCAGGTCACGAAGTCCCCTGCGTCCCAGCAACGCGAGGTGGATCGTCGCGCGCAGCATGCAGAGCCCCTGGTTGGTGCAGATGTTGCTCGTTGCGCGCTCACGGCGGATGTGCTGCTCGCGCGTGGTCAGCGTCATCACGAAGGCGCGCTGACCGTCCGAGTCGACGGTCTGCCCGACCAGGCGGCCCGGAAGCTGCCGGACGTGGGCGTGCCGCGTGGCCAGAAAGCCGAGGTAGGGACCGCCGAAGGAGAGGGGGACCCCGAAGCTCTGGGCCTCACCGCAGGCGATGTCCACGCCGAGCGCGCCGGGGGGCTGAAGCAGTCCGAGGGCGAGCGGCTCGCTCGTGACGCTGATGCAGAGCGCACCCACCTCGCGTGCGGCTCGCGCCAGCTGCGCCAGGTCCTCGATGCAGCCGTAGAAGCTCGGACAGCCGACGAGCAACGCCGCGGGCTCCCCGCCCAGGGAGGCGACCGACGTGCGGCCGTCGGTTCCGAGCGGCAGGCTCTCGATCTCGACGCCGAGGCCCCCCGTGTAGGTCTGGATCACCTGCGCGTAGCTCGGGTGGAGACCTGCACTCAGGTAGAGCCGCCTGCGGCGCGTGATCCGAAGGGCCATCAGGGCTGCCTCTGCAGCGGCGGAGGCGCCGTCGTAGAGCGAGGCGTTTGCGACCTCGAGCCCCGTGAGCTGGCAGATCAGGGTCTGGAACTCAAAGACCGTCTGGAGCGTCCCCTGACTGATCTCCGCCTGGTAGGGTGTGTACGCTGTCGTGAACTCGCCGCGCGAGGCGAGGGCATCGACGACCGCTGGGATGAAGTGGTGGTAGGCGCCCGCCCCCAGGAAGCTCGCCGCGCGGTCCGCGCCGAGGTTGCGGCCCGCGCGCTCCCCAAAGTGCTCGAGCAGGGCCGGCTCATCCAACGCCGGCGCCAGCTTGAGCTCCGCCCGCCGGCGCAGCGACTCCGAGACAGACGCGAAGAGCTCCTCGATGGTGCGCAAGCCCACGCGTTCGAGCATCCGCTCGAGGTCATCGGGCGTGTGCGGGACGTAGTTCACGAATGGGAGCGCTCCTCGATGAACTCCCGGTACTCCTCAGGGGACATCAGGGTCTCGACAGCGTCGAGATCCTCCGGGGCGATGCTGATGATCCAGCCGCGCCCGTACGGGTCCTCGTTCAGCCACTCGGGGTGCTCTTCCAGGCGCGTGTGCACCTCGATGATCTCACCGCTCACCGGGGCGAAGAGATCGTTCACGGCCTTTACGGACTCGACCACGCCAAACGGCTCACCGGCCTCGACCTGGGTTCCGACCTCGGGGAGCTCGACGAATACGATGTCGGAGAGCTGCGCCTGGGCGTAGTCGGAGATCCCGACACGCGCCACGGCGCCATCGACACGGATCCACTCGTCGGTGCGGGCGTACCGGCAGTCGTCGCTGATCTCATAGGTCTTTGCGGTCATCTCTCCTTCCTGACTCGGATTGGCCCCCATCTCCCCGGCGGTAGAAGGGCAGTTCACTGACCTGGCACGGGACGCGACGGCCTCTCACCTCGACGCTGAGCCGGGTGCCGCGTGCCGCACAGCGGGGCGGAACGTAGCCGATCGCGATGGACCGCTCGACGCTCGGACCGTAGGTGCCGCTGCTGACCGTGCCGACTCGCTCGTCCTCGAGTATGGGATAGCCGCTGCGCGCGACCTGTCGACCCTCCAGCATGAGGCCGACCAGACGCTCGCGTGGTCCTCGCTCGCGCTCCCGCCGGAGCGCTTCCTCGCCGATGAAGCCGCGCCCGAAGGCGAGGAAGCGCTCGAGGCCCGCCGCGATGGGGCTCCGCTCGGGCGTGAGCTCGTGGCCGTACAGCGGGAAGCCCATCTCGGTGCGCAGCGTGTCGCGCGCGCCGAGCCCGGCCCGCGACAGCCGCTCGCCCCCGGTCTCGCAGAGGGCGTCCCAGAGGGCCTCCGCGCGCTCGCTCGCGACGTAGAGCTCGTAGCCGTCCTCCCCCGTGTAGCCGGTGCGGGAGAGTCGCAGCGGGATGCCCGCGAGCGTCGTCTCGAGGAAGCGCCAGCGGCGCGGCTCCGGCGCCTGGGCGGGCCGCAGCTCTCGCGCGATCTCCCTCGCGCGGGGTCCCTGGAGGGCGAGCAGCGCCGTCTCCTCGCTCTCGTCGCGCACCTCGCATGCGAAGCCGTGGTCACGTCGGACCTGCTCGATCCACTCGAGATCCGTCCGCGTGTTGGTGGCGTTCACGCAGAGGAGCAGTGTCTCGGGGGCCAGCCGGTAGAGCGTGACGTCATCGAGGACGCCGCCGTCTGCCTGGCAGAGCAGTCCATAGCGGACCCGACCCACGGCCGTTTCCGCCACGTCGTTGCTAAACACGCGCTGGGCGAGGGTGACCGCGTCCGCGCCGTGCAGCACGATCTCGCCCATGTGGGAGACGTCGAAGAGCCCGGCGGAGGACCGTACGACGAGGTGCTCGGCGACGATCGAGCGGTAGAGCAGCGGCATCTCGAAGCCCGCAAACGGGACCAGTCGGGCACCCGCCTCGACGTGTCGGGCGTGGAGGGGGGTGACGCGCAGCGCCCCGCTCACGGGGGAGACGGCCGGATCTGGGCCTCGAAGGCGCGCACGGTGTTGCGCAGGAGCATCGTGATGGTCAGGGGGCCCACCCCGCCGGGAACCGGCGTGATCAGTCCGGCCCGCTCGCTCGCGCCCTCGAAGTCCACGTCCCCGACGAGCCCATCCTCGGTCCGGTTGATGCCCACGTCGAGCACGGCGGCCCCGGCGCGGATCCAGTCTCCGCGAACCATGCGGGGCCGACCGACGGCGGCGATCACGACCTCGGCGCGCCGTACGTGCTCGGCGAGATCGCGCGTGCGGGAGTGGCAGAGCGTAACGGTCGCGTGTCGATGCAGGAGCATCAGGGCCACCGGCTTGCCCACGATCTCGCTGCGTCCGAGCACGACCGCCTGAGCGCCCACCAGCTCGATTCCGCCCCGGTCCAGGATCTCGAGGCAGCCGAGCGGCGTGCACGGGTAGAGCGCGGGCTGGCCGGCGAGCAGACGGCCGACGTTCACGGGATGGAGCCCGTCCACGTCCTTGGCCGGGTCGATGGTCGCCGCGATTCGTGCCGGACGGATGTCGGGTGGGAGGGGAAGCTGCACCAGGATCCCGTGCACGCCGGGGTCCTTGTTCAGCCTCTCCACCTCGGCGAGCACGCGATCCTCCCCGATTTCGGCCGGTAGGTCGAGCTGGCGGGATTCGATGCCCGTCTGCTCGCAGGCGCGCCGCTTGTTGCGGACGTACACGGCCGACGCGGGATCCTGTCCGACCAGCACAGCGGCCAGGCAGGGAGGACCTTCCGGAAGCTTCGCGACTTCCTCCCGCAGCTCCGCGCGGATTTCGCGGGCCAGTCTCTTCCCGTCGACGACCTGCCCCATGGGGGGGACCTCCCGGTCAGGAGCTATCGGAGGATTTCTTTTTTTCCGCGGACTTTTCCGGGCTCTTTGAGGAATCGCTCGAGGAACTTCCCGGGTCCTTCTTGCTCTCTCCCGCCGAGGATCCGCCGTTTCGTGAGCCCGCCGAGCCCCCGCTGTAGCCGTCCGAGTACCAGCCGCCGCCCTTCAGTATGAAGCTCGTGGCGGAGATGAGGCGGCGCGCCTTGGCGCGGCAGAGCTTGCAGCGCTTCAGTGGCTCGTCCGTGATGCGCTGCACCACCTCGAACTGGTGACCGTTGCTGCACTCGTACTCGTAGGTCGGCATGGTCGCGTCAGGGGACCTCGGGGGGCTGTCGGGTCCAGCTCGCGGCGCAATCTACGGCAGCCCTTCCCACGAGTCAAACCACCTGCGCCTGGGCAGCGAGACGGCGCAGCCGCTCGCAGAGCTCCGCGGGCGCTCCGTCGAGGCGAACCCACTTCTCGCGGCTCTGGGCCCCCGCGACCAGTCGGACACAGCGCGATCGCAGGCCGAGGGCGCGGGCCAGCACGCGGCAGATCGCCTCGTTGGCCTGTCCCTCCAGAGGGGGCGCGGAGACCCGGACGCGCAAGGCACCCCCGTGCAGCCCCCCGACGCTCTCCTTCGCCGAGCGTGGATGGACGTGGATGCGCACCTCGACCCCATCGGCCCGCTCGCGCAGGTCGAGGCCCATGGGCTCAGTCCTTCGCTTCCGGCTCTGCGGGTGCGGAGGCGTTCCCGGCCTGCCGCATGAGAGTGTCGAGCATGCTCACGTAGCCCTCGAGCGTCTTGCGCAGATCGAGCTCCGCCTGCCGTCGGACGTACTCGATCTGGCGGATCTCGTTGCTCAGATCCGCCTTCCTCGCCTGCGCCTCGCGCACGATCTTCTCGGCCTGGATCTCCGCGGCGGCCACGATGCACTCCGACTCCTTGACCGCGGTCTGCTTCAGATCGTCGACGACGCCCTGCGCGGTCGTCATGGTCTGCTGGATGCTCTGCTCCTTGCCCCGGTAGCTCTCGAGGTCGCGGGAGAGCCGCTCGTTCTCGCGGCGAAGCTGGGCGTTCTCGCGCACGATGTCCTCGAAGTCGCCCACGATCATCTCGAGGAAGGTCTGGACCTCCTCGCGATCGTAGCCGCGGATGCGAGCGTTGAAGCGATGGCGGCGGATTTCTATGGGCGTGAGACGCATGGCTCCCTGACGCAGCTACGGACGGATCCACGCCCGACTTGAGGGGTTTCGGCGCCTCACGCCCCGGCCAGCTCGCGGGAACGCAGCGTGGCCGCGTGGACGGCGTCGAGCACCGCCCCGCGCAGCCCGGCACGCTCCAGCGCGGCCAGGCCGGCGGCCGTGGTGCCGCCCGGCGAGGTGACCCGTTCGCGCAGCAGGGCGGGGTGCTCGCTCGTCTCGCGGCAGAGTCGGGCCGCCCCCAGCACGGTCTCGACCGCGAGCTCGCGCGCGATCTCCGGCGGTAGACCCTCTCGGACGCCTGCCTCACCGAGCGCTTCGATCAGCAGGAACACGTACGCCGGACCCGAGCCGGAGAGGCCCGTCACCGCATCCATCAGGCTCTCCGGCAACGATACGACCCGTCCGACGGCTCCCAGAACGGTCGCGGCCCAGCTCCGGTCGCGCTCCGTGAGCTGCGACGGACAGCAAAGGCCCGTGATGCCCGCCCCGACGAGCGCGGGCGTGTTGGGCATGGCCCGTGCGATCCGTGCGCCGCTGCCCAAGAGATGCTCAAGCGTGGCGAGGCGGCAGCCCGCCACGATCGAGACGTACAGGGGTCCGTTCTCCCGTGGCAGGTCCCGAGTCGCGGCTTCGAGCTGGGCCGGCTTGACCGCAAGAACCACCGCATCGCAGCTCTGGGCCAGCTCGACGTTGCTCTCCGTGGTGGGAATGCCCAGCTCCTCGTGGATCCACCTGCGTCGGGCTTCGAGCGGATCGGACGCCAGCAGGCACTCCGCGGGCAGGCCCGCACGCAGCAGGCCGCGCAGAATGGCCTCCGCCATGTTTCCCGCACCCAGTGTGCCGACCCTCTTGGGCATCTCGCTCATCCTCGTCTCCTTTCTCCGAAGATCGCGCTCCCGATGCGTACCGTCGTGGCTCCCTCCTCGATGGCCACCTCGAAGTCCGCGGACATCCCCATCGACAGCTCCCGGAGCCGGCGGCCCTCGGTTCGGCCGCGATTGATGTGCTCGAGAAGCTCCCGCAGGCGTGTGAAGGAGGGTCGCACCCGCTCCGGATCCTTGCATGCCCTCGGAAGAGTCATCAGCCCACAGAGGTTCAGGTGGTCGAGAGCCGCGATTCGCTCGACGGCCCCGGCCAGCTCCTCGGGCAGGAACCCAGCCTTCTGGGGCTCACGGTCGATGTTCACCTGGATCAGCACGGCGGGGCGAACGCCCAGGCGCGCGGCACCGCGCTCCAGCTCGTGCGCGAGCTCGAGGCGGTCGACCGACTCGATCACCTCGAAGAGCTCCAGGGCGCGCCGCACCTTGTTGCGCTGGAGCGATCCGACGAGATGCCAGCGCAGCGGCCGAGGGGTCTTCGCGCTCACCTGGGGCCGCTTGTGGGCGGCCTCCTGCACGCGGTTCTCCCCGAAGCGATCCAGCCCCGCGGTGACGGCCTCGAGGACCGCCTCGGCGGGGAAGGTCTTCGACACCGCGACCAGCCGGATCTCGCTCACCTCACGGCCCGCTCGTTGGGCCGCACTCTCGATGTGCGCACGGACGTCGGCGAGCCGTGCGCTCAGCTCGGACATGCCCGCTTCACCCCGTGCCGCAGGAGTCGGGGCAGCAGCGTCTCGAGGGGAAGGCCGATCACGTTGCTCCGAGATCCCTGGATGGTGGCGACGAAGCGTCCGCCATCTCCTTGCACGGCGTACGCTCCCGCCTTGTCGAGGGGCTCACCGCCCGCGGCGTAGCGACGCGCTTCCCGGGGATCGATCTCCCGCATGCGAACGGAGCTCTCCTCGACCCCGAGCTCGCTCCGAGCCCCCCCATCGAGGAGCAGCGCGTAGCCGGTGAGCACCCGATGCACCCGGCCGGAGAGGGCCCGCAGCATGCGGATCGCGTCCTCCGGGTCGCTGGGTTTGCCCAGGATTCGCTCTCCGAGGACCACCAGGGTGTCCGCGGCGAGCACGCAGCAGCGAGCCGGAGCCCGCGCCGCGACCGCCCGCGCTTTGGACAGGGCCAGGCGACGTGCCAGGGTCTCGGGCGTCTCATCGGGTTCGGGGCGCTCCTCCACCTGCGGCACGATCGTCACGAACTCGAATCCCGCCTCGCGCAGGAGCTCCGCCCGCCGCGGTGAGCCGCTGGCCAGAATCAGCGGCCGGGCCACCTCAGCCGCCATCGTCCGGATCGAGGTCGTGGGCCAGGGACTCACGCGAGGCCCCTTCGATCGGCGCGCGGGCCCGGTAGCGGGGATGCGTCACGTGCAGCGCCGCCGGCTGACTCCGATCCCGGAACCGACGCGCCCCCTCGGGTCCGAGCGGAAAGCGCAGGTACTGGACGGCGGAGATCCGGTCGGCCTCGCGCTGCTTGGGGTCGAAGCGCGCTGGAGTCCTCGTCGCACCGATCTGGAGCGCCACGTGGGCGTCGATGCCGATCAGCCGGTCGAGCTCGCTGCGGATCCGCTTGCTCTCGGGGATCTCGATCAGGAGCGTGGCCGAGAGCTCGTGGGCTCCGGGGATCAGCTCGTTGTAGACGTCGACCTCGGCTTGGATCGCGGCCGCATCGACGATGCGCTCCGCGCGGAGCATCTCCTGGATCTGGAAGAGAACCGTGTCGCGGTTCTCGAAGACGAAGCAGAGTCGGTCCCCGATGGCGATGCGACGGGGCTTCTTGAGCTCGATGATCCGCCTTCGATAGGCCTTGCGCACCCGCTCGTAGGCCGCGAGGTCGAGCAGCTCCCCGGCCTCGATGGGTCTCATCCCTCCGCTCCCAGGCCGTACGCCGTGCGGAGCAGCTCCACGGGGTGCACGGTGCGTCGGCCCGTGCCCTCGAGGATTCGCAAGGCAGCCAGCGGGCAGTCGCTGGCCACGTGCTCCGGCGCGAGCCGACGAACGTCGTCGAGCAGCGGTCCGGCCACCTCGAGGCTCCGTTCATACCAGCGGGCCTGCATCCCCCAGCTCCCATCGACGCCCGAGCAGCGATCGAGCAGCTCCACCTCCGCACCGGCCAACTCCAGCAGCTTGCGGCCCCGGAAGCCCACGTTCTGTGCCTTGAGATGGCAGGGGAGGTGGTAGGCGACGCGTCCCAGGCGGTGGGAGAAGTCCTGCGGCAGGCGGCTCTCGCGCCTGAGCTTCCAGAGGTACTCGCAGAGATCGAAGGTCTGGCGCGAGAGGGCCTCCGCGGCCGGACCGGGAGACAGCTCGGGGACCTCGCGCTTGAGCTGGTAGGAGCAGGTGGGCCCGGGCACGACGATGGCCCGGCCCGCCTCCAGAGCCGGCCTCAGACCGGCGAGCAGCCTTCTCGCCTGGCGTCGCGCCCCCGCGGCATCGCCGCCGTGAAGCTGCGGGGCTCCGCAGCAGCCTGGATAGAGCGTCTCGACCGCGACGCCGCTGTGCTCCAGAACCTGACAGGCGGCCCGGCCCGTCTCGCCGGCGCTGTACTCGACGAAGCAGGTGGGAAAGAGCACGACCGACGGCCCCGGGCCCTCCCGGCGAGGGCGGGCACCTGCGCGCCTCGAGAACGGTCGCCGCTGGTAGCTCGGAAGGATCCAGCGGCGGTCGATTCCCGAGAGCTTCTCGAGCAGCACGCGCAGGGGTCGCCAGCGCAGCATCGGGTTCACGAGGGGAGCCAGCGCGCAGCCGACGCGTCCGAGCCGATCCTGGCTCGCGGCGAGGCGCTCCGCCAAGGGACGTCGCTCGCGTCGAGCCCGTGCCTGCTTGGCGAGGCTCATGAGTCGCGGAAAATCGATCTGCCACTCGTGCGGTGGGTGGTACGGACAGTGGTTGTAGCAGAGCTTGCACTGGTAGCAGAGCTCGACGACCTCCTGGCGCTCGGAGCCCGTGAGCGCCGCCGCATCGCCTTCGTGGCGGTCCAGCGCCGTGAAGAGGGTGGGAAACGAGGGACAGAGCGGCAGGCAGCGACGACAGTCGGTGCACTTGGCGAAGACCCGCGTGAGCTCCGCTCCGAGGGGCGTGCCCCTGGACCCGTCGCTTGCGGCCGCTGGGACCTCCGCCAGCTAGAGGTCCTCGAGCCCGTCGAGCGCTTTCTGAAAGCGACCGGCGTGGGACTTCTCGGCCTTGGCCAGCGTCTCGAACCACTCGGCGATCTCGGCGAAGCCCTCGTCGCGCGCGGTTCGGGCCATTCCGGGGTACATCTCGGTGTACTCGTAGGTCTCGCCGGCCACGGCGGCCGCGAGGTTGCGTGCCGTGTCACCGATCGGCTTGTCGGTGGCTGGATCGCCGACCTGCTTCAGGAAGTCGAGGTGGCCGTGGGCGTGGCCGGTCTCGGCGTCCGCGGTGTTCTTGAACAGACCCGCGACCTCCGGGTAGCCCTCGATGTCGGCCGCCTTGGCGAAGTAGAGGTAGCGTCGGTTGGCCTGAGACTCCCCGGCGAAGGCATCCTTGAGGTTCTCGTGGGTTCGAGTTCCTTTGAGATCGGGCATGGCTGCGGACTCTCCTCTCGATGGAGCTCAGAGATTAAACGGGACGCCAAAGCGGGGCAAGGGGTGCGTCAGTCGATCGAGACCACGGGTGCCGGCCGGCGGCCGAGCAGGTCCGCATAGAAGTCGTTTCCCTTGTCATCGATCACGATAAAGGCCGGAAACTCTTCGACGACGATCCGCCAGATCGCCTCCATGCCGAGCTCCTCGTACTCGACGACGCACACGTCCTTGATGCAGTGCTCCGCCAGACGGGCGGCCGGACCCCCGATCGAGCCCAGGTAGAAGCCGCCGTAGGCCTTGCAGGCCTCGCGCACGGGCCGCGAGCGATTCCCCTTGGCGAGCATCACCAAGCTGCCCCCGTGCCGCTGGAAGAGGTCGACGTAGGAGTCCATGCGTCCCGCTGTCGTGGGACCGAATGAGCCCGAGACGTGTCCGGCGGGGGTCTTGGCCGGACCCGCGTAGTAGATCATGTGCTGGCAGAAGTAGTCGGGCAGGCGGCCCGCCTTCTCGAGGCGCTCCTTCAGCTTTGCGTGCGCGATGTCGCGGGCGACGATCATCGGACCGCTCAGGGAGAGCCGGGTGCCGACCCGGTGCCGCGAGAGCTCGGCGAGAATCTCATCCATCGGCCGATTCAGGTCGATCCGCACCACCTCACCGACCCGCTCGGCGGGATCGACGTCGGGCAGGAAGCGAGCGGGGTTGGTCTCGAGCTGCTCCAGGAAGACCCCCTCACGCGTGATCTTGCCCAGGATCTGGCGGTCCGCCGAGCAGGAGACGCCGATCCCGACCGGGCAGGAGGCGCCGTGGCGCGGCAGTCGGACGACCCGAACGTCGTGTGCGAAGTACTTCCCACCAAACTGGGCCCCGATCCCGACCTCGTTGCAGAGGCGCAGCACGCGCTCCTCGAGCTCGGGGTCTCGAAAAGCGCGACCGAGCTCGTTGCCCGAGGTGGGCAGGCCATCGAGGTAGCGTGCGCTGGCGAGCTTGACGGTCTTGAGGGTCATCTCCGCCGAGGTGCCTCCGACGACGATCGCGAGATGGTAGGGCGGACACGCCGAGGTGCCGATCGTACGGATCTTCTCGACGACGAAGCTGAGCAGGCTCTCCGGATCGAGCAGGGCCTTCGTTTCCTGATACAGGAAGGTCTTGTTGGCCGAGCCGCCGCCCTTGGCCAGAAAGAGGAACCGGTACTCATTTCCGGGCTCCGCATAGAGATCGATCTGCGCCGGCAGGTTCGTGCCCGTGTTCTTCTCGGTGTACATGTCCAGCGGGGCAAGCTGCGAGTAGCGCAGATTCCGCTGCTGGTAGGCCTGGTAGATCCCCCGCGAGAGGGCCTCGGCATCATCGGTGAAGGTGAAGACGTTCTCGCCCTTGTGGCCGAAGACGATCGCCGTCCCCGTATCCTGGCAGCCGGGCAGTACGCGGCCGGCGGCGATGTTCGCGTTGATCAGGAGCTCGAGCGCCACGAATCGATCGTTGTCGGAGGCCTCCGGGTCATCGACGATCTTGCGAAGCTGCGCCAGATGACCGGGCCGCAGCAGATGGGCCATGTCGTCCATCGCCTCACACGCGAGCCGCTCGAGCGCACCCGGATCGATCAGAAGGATCTCGCGATCCTGAAAGCGCGTGGTCGACACAGGCTCCGAGCCGAGCTTGCGGTACTCGGTGGTGTCCTCTCCCAGCTCGAAGATCGGCTGATGGATGAACTCACCCATGCATGGGAGGATAGCCGGGCGATTCTCTCGGCACCAAGCGGACGAGGGCTCAGCCGGCGAGCGCCTGGTGCGCGAGCTGTGCGGCGCGCACCAGCATCGGATCGGCCTCGGAGCCCGCGAGCTGCTCGAGAACTCGAACGACCTCTTCACGGCGCGCCGGGTGCGCGGCGCTGAGGGACGGCAGCACGATCGCCGCGACCCGGCGCATGCGAGGGTCGGCGTGATCCCGCGCCACGGCGAGTGCGTGCTCGAGGCCTTCCGGTCC
>JBHHVJ010000019.1:0-60516 GCA_046754285.1 Myxococcota bacterium
ACTCGCCCGGCAGGTAGCCGCACTCCAGATCCACGAAGATGCCCCCACCCCGCGCCGCGCCGTTCCCGCTCAGCGTCGAGCTGCGCAGCTCGAGGGGCCGGGTGAAGCCCTTGTGGTAAAGACCGCCGCCGAAGCTCGCAGCGGTGTTTCCCGAGAGCGTGCTGTTCACCACGGTCAGGCCGGCAGCCTCGGCAGCCACCCCACCTCCGAAAAGATCGGCAAAGCTGTCCTCGAGCGCGACGCCGTCGAGCGTGAGCGCTCCCCCGGCCACCGCGATCGCACCCCCGGAGTCCCCGAGCGCCGAGCCGTTGCGCAGCGTGAGCCCCGTGACCGCGACGTCGGCGTTGATCACGTCGATCAGGCGGTCGCTGCCCGCCCCATCGACGATGCTCAGCGCCGCGCCAGCGCCGGTGAGCGTCGTGGGGCCGGTCAGATCGAGATCCCCCGTGTCCGCCGCGTCCTCGAGCGCGCCGCTCCGAGTCAGCACGTAGAGGCCCGCGGGGATCTCGATCCCGTCCGCGCCCGGGCTCGCGTTGGCCGCGAGAACCGCCTCGCGCAGCGAGCAATCCGCATCGCAGAGGCCGTCGTTCGTGTCCGCAGTCTTCGTCACGACGAACGCGGCCGGCCAGGCCGGCAGCGGCACGACCAGAAGTGCAACGAGAGCGAGGCGAGAGAGCCTCTGCCGTCCACCGCAACGAGCCTGAGCCATGCCGACCTCCCCAGGGGTGATCCCCTCCATCATACCCCGAGGGCCCGGAAGGCCACAGCGCGTACGAGTCAGAGCACCTCGACGCTCCCGGGCAGGCCGCTCGGCACACGTGCTTCTCGAGCGCGAAGTTCAGACCGCCTCGACGCTCACGGGAATCCCGTTGAGCACGGCGTTGCCCGAGAGCGGATCGAGCACCTGCTCGTCGGCGAGGCGGTTGCTGTTCACGCCGGGCCGGAGCACAGCGACCTGCATTCTCGTTCCGTCGTGATCGTGGCCCCAGCCGTGGGGCAGGCTCACGACCCCCGGCCGGATGGCGTCGGTGATCTCGACCGCCGCCTCGACCGATCCGACGCGGGAGTGGACCCGCGCAGAGCCGCCGTCGGTGAGCCCGAGACGGGTCGCGTCGTCCGGATGGATCTGGAGCGTGCAGCGCATGGGACCTCGAGCGAGTCGTGGAAGGTTGTGCAGCCACGAGTTGTTCGAGCGCACGTGACGGCGGCCGATCAGCCGCAGCTCTCGGGGCGCGGGCTCGCGCAGGGCGGCGCGAAGCCGCTCCAGATCCACGAGCAACGGGTCCGGCGCGAGCTCGATCCCTCCGCTCGGCGTGCGCAGCAGCTCCGGGATCCGCGGCTGTAGCGGACCGAGATCGATGCCGTGCGGATGCGCCTCGACGCGCTCGAGCAAGAGCCCTTCCGGGCGCGCGCCGAAAGCGTCGCCGTAGGCGCCAGAGCGGAGTGCGAGATCGATGAAGCGCTCCGGACCTCGTCGCGGCTCCAGCCCACGCAGGATCTCGTCCACGTCGCGACCGTGGATGGGCGAGTGCGCGTCGGCCACGGCCTGCTGAACGGCGAAGCGGATCGCCAGATCGTCGAGCGGCTCCACGATCTCCTGCCACGGCTGCGCGGCTGCGCCGCGCCGACCGGGGATCGCCGCCAGGCGTAGCAGCGTCTGCCACTCCTCGGGTCCCTCGGGTGCCACGAACACGGGGGGCGAGTGGCGCGCCCAGTTCCGCACGGAGACCTGGGGAAAGACCACGTCGAAGTGCGAGGTCTCCAGTGGCGAGAGGCCGGGAAGGATCACATCGGCGTGTCGGGTCGTCTCGTTCAGGTAGAGATCCAGGCTGACCATGAGATCGAGGCCCGAGAGGGCGCGAGCGAGTCGGCCGGAGTTGGGGCCGCTGAGCACCGGATTGCCCGCGACGGTGATCAGCGCGCGGATCTGCTCGGGGCCGGGCGTCTCGATCTCCTCGGCCAGGCAGGCGATCGGGTACTCGCCCATCACCTCGGGGGCACCGCGCACGCGACTTCGTCGCCGACCGAGGCGCACCCCGCTTCCCCGGCCGGGCGCGCCCTGCGCGTTGGACACGAAGGCCGGACCGAGCGGGAACATTGCGCCCCCGGGCCGATCGAGGTTGCCGGTAAGCACGTTCAGCACATCGACCAGCCAGCTCGCGGTGGTTCCGAAGCGCTGCGTGCAGGTGCCGATGCGCCCGTAGACCGCCCCGGCCTCGGCGGCCGCGAGCTCACGGGCGAGCTCCCGGATCAGGCCGGCGTCGATCCCGCAGGGGGTGGCCACCTGCTCGGCCGGAAAATCTTGTAGGGCACGACCGATCTCGGCCAGGCCATTCGTGTGCTCCTCCAATCGCCCCGGCTTGACGAGGCCCTCGTCGAAGAGCGTGTGGGCCATCCCGGCGAGGAGCAGCGCGTCGCTGCCGGGCAGGATCGAGACGTGGCGATCGGCGATCCTGGCGGTGGCGCTCCGGCGCGGATCCACCACGACCAGCCGTCCGCCCCGTTCGCGCAGCGCACGTGCGCGGGCCCGGAAGCCGGGCGCCGTAAACAGGCTCCCGTTCGACGCCATGGGGTTGGCGCCCAGCATCAGGAGGTAGCTGCAGCGGTCGATGTCGGGCACGGGAATGCTCAGGAAGTCGCCGAACATGAGCCCACAGGAGACGTGCTTGGGCATCTGATCGACGGTGCTGGCGCTGAACCGGTTGGGTGTCGGAAGCGCCGTGGCAAAGATGCGGAAGTAGATCATGAGCGATGCGTTGTGGACGGTCGGGTTGCCGACGTACGTCGCCAACGCGCTCGGGCCGTGCACATCGAGGATCGCCAGCAGGCGGTGCTCGACCTCGTGGTACGCCTCGTCCCAGGAGACCTCGACGAACCCACCACCGCGCCGGAGGAGCGGCGCGCGCAGCCGGTCTGGATCCGTGTCCAGCTCCTCGAGCGCGATCGCCTTGGGGCAGAGGTAGCCGTGGCTGAGGACATCCTGCGGGTCACCGCGGATGGAACGGACCGTGCGGCCGCTGATCTCGACCGTGAGCCCGCAGGTGGCCTCGCAGAGCGGGCATACGCGGTAGCGGATCGCCGACGTGTCTCCCTTGTGGCTCATCTCGTGCTCCCCCCTTCCGTCCTGGTCTTCGGGGCGGTGTCTCGTCCGGCCTCTCAGAGGCCCCAGCGCATCCCCGCGCTCCCGCAGGCTACTCTACACGATCGGGCCGGATCTCCGGCTCGTTTGGGGGGGGATCCCGGGAGCATGTCGACCTCGTCGAAGACGGTGATTCTGGCCGCGCTGGCTGGAAACGCGCTGATCGCGCTGACCAAGTTCGCGGCCGCCACCATCACGGGAAGCTCCGCCATGCTCTCGGAAGGGGTCCACTCGCTCGTCGACACGGGCAACCAGATCCTGCTGCTCTACGGCCTGCGCGCGGCCCAGCGTCCTCCCGACGAGAACTTCCCCTTCGGGCACGGCAAGGAGGTCTACTTCTGGGGGTTCGTGGTGGCGATCCTGATCTTCGCGGCGGGAGCGGGCGTCTCGGTCTACGAGGGAATCCACCAGGTGCTCGCACCGTCCCCCGTGGAGAGCCCCACCGTGAGCTACGCCGTGCTCGCCCTCGCGTTCGTCTTCGAGGGCGCCGCGTGGCTTCTCGCGGTACGCGAGTTCTCGCGCACGAAGGGCCGCCTGGACTTCGTCTCCGCCGTCCACCAGGGCAAGGATCCCACCAGCTTCATCGTGCTCTTCGAGGACTCTGCAGCCCTGCTCGGACTCGCGGCTGCCTTCCTCGGAATCCTCCTGAGCCAGCTCACCGGCCAGCCACTTTTCGACGGCCTCGCCTCGATCGTGATCGGCCTGATCCTGGCAAGCGCCGCCGCCTGGCTCGCCTACGAGACCAAGGGCCTCCTGATCGGCGAGAGCGCGCACCCCGACCTGGTCAAGGCCGTCCGCCAGCTCGTGCAGTCCCATTCCGGCATCGACCACGTCAACGAGATCCTCACCCTCCACATGGGCCCCGAGTTCGTGCTGCTCAATCTGAGCGTCGACTTCGACGACCGCGCAAACGCCGCCGAGATCGAGCAGATCACCGCCGCCCTCGACACCGCCATCCGCCGCCGCTTCCCCCTCATCCGCCGCATCTTCATCGAAGCCGAACCCCACAGGGACGTTGATTGACTTGCGTTGAGAAAGGGACGCTCTCGTCGCGATCGCGGAGGGCAAAGATGAAGTCGGGGTGGCCGTCTTGGGCGGGGATCTTGTGGGAGCCCTTGGCCTGACGTTTGAGGAAACGCTCGCTCTCCACGCCGGCGGTACCGCTTCTCGAACCGCCGGAGATCGAGCGACTCCACCAAATCGTCGATGAACAGCGCCGGATCCGATGGATCCAGTGCCTCCCCCACGTACGCCGGCAGCAGAGCCCCCTGCTGCGGCGCATACCCCTTGAATGCCACCTCTTTCCCCATCTCCCCAAGTTAGCGAACAGGGGAATCTTGGGTCAGGTTCCAGGCCTAGGGGCCCTGGCGAAGGGTCCGGTGCACGCCCGGGAGGGGCCGGAGATCGAGCTCGCGCATTGCTGGAGCCACGTGCGGAGGAAGTTCATCGAGGCGGAGCCCAACTATCCGGAAGCGGGCTGGATGCTGGAACGGATCGGGGCGCAGTACCGGATCGAGCGAGAGATCCGGGAGGCGGAGGGATCGGATCGGCTGGCCTACACGCGGGAGCGACGTCAGGCGGAGTCCGCCCCGATCGTACGCGAGATCCAGAGCTGGTTGCTGGCGCAGCGGCCGCGGGGTCGGTCCGCGCTGGGCCGAGCGGTCCGGTACACGGCGAAGGTCTGGCCGGGGCTCTGCAGCTTCCTCGACAATCCCCGGGGGCCGATCGACCACAATGGCACGGAGCGTGAGATGCGGACGGTGGCCGTAGGAAGAAAGAATCACTACGACTCGCGATCCGTGCACGGGACCCGGATCGCCGGGATGTTCTACAGCCTGATCGAGTCCGCGGAGCGGGCCGGTGTCGATCCTCGCGCGTATCTCCGCACCGCCGTGCACGGCGCCATCGAGCGCAACGGCACGGCGACCCTCCCGCACGACCTCATCGAGCCGTAGCCCGTCAACCCCCCCTGCGTACGGATCAGCCCTCTGCTGCCTGCAGACCTACGGGCGAGGGCGAGCACTGACAGAGGAAGTGCTCGGTTATCGGCGGCCCCACAGACTGCGACATCCTTGACGTGGTCGTGCTACGTCGAGGCTTGGCGACCCCATTCCGTCCACCGGGAATCGGCCCCGTCTGTGAAGCCGCGCTCGGGTTATAACGGTGAACCGCTGACCCGCTCCCACCACGCGAACTCACCACGAATGCGCATCAGTACCCCCGCTTGAGATCCACCACGCCGAGCAGGGGCTCGCCGGCCGCGTAGCGGCGGAGGTTCTCGGCGAAGCTGTCGAGGATGCGGGGGATGGCGTCGGGCATACACCACGAGATGTGGGGGCTCAGGCGGACTCGGGGGTGGCTGTAGAGCCAGTGTCCCTCGGGGAGGGGCTCGGGCTCGACGACGTCGAGAGAGGCGCAGGCGAGCCGGCCGGAGTCGAGCGCGTCTCGCAGCGCGTCTTGATCGACGAGGCCGCCGCGCGAGACGTTCACCAGATGGGCGCCGGGCTTGAGGCGGGCGAAGGCTCTGGCGTCGAGCAGGTGGCGCGTGGAGGCCGTCGCGGGGGCGACGACGACGACGTGATCCGAGGCCTCGAGCAGCGTGTCCAGCTCGACGATCTCGATGTCGACGTGGGGGCTCGGCTGGGGACTTCGGCGATGGGCGATCATCCGCACTCCGAAGGGGCGCGCGCGCTCGGCCACGGCGAGGCCGATTCCGCCCAGACCGATCAGGCCGAGCGTCCGACCCGCGAGGCAGCTCAGGGTCGCGAGGTTCCAGCGCTCGGGTGGATCGTGAATCCAGCTCTCGGGAAGCCGCTTCTCGAAACTGAGGAGCATCGCCATCACCCACTCCGCGATCGGAACCGCGCTCGCGCCCCTGGCACAGGTGAGGACGCGCTCGCCGACGTGCTCGAGAGGAAAGCCATCGATGCCGGTTCCGATGGTGTGGATCCAGCGCACGCCGCGCGCGAGGACCTCGGCCAGGTTGGGCGCTCCCCGAGTGAACGTCAGCAGCACCTCACCCCCGACGTCGGGGGGGAGCGCGTCGTCGGCCGGAATGTGTACGAGCTCCGCCGTCGGAACGAGCTCGGAGGCTCGCGCGAGCAGGGCAACCGGGAGGTGGCTCAGCACGCGCACTCGCTCACGACTCATCGGGAAGATCCTCCTGGGGCGGCCCACTGCGGGGTGCCCGACACCTTATCACCGACGCCCGAGCTTGCTCGCACGGGCACGCGCTGCGTAGGATGGACCTGCGCGGCGCCCGGGGGCGCGGCGTTCCAAGGAGGAGCGAGCCCATGAGCGACCCCTCGCGACCCTTCGTGATCGACTCGGACGCCCACGTGATCGAACCGCCGGGGCTCTGGAAGGACTACCTCAAGGCCCGGTTCCGGGTCCGTGCGCCGCGCCCCATCGTCGATGAGCGGGGCGGCTTCTGCTACGACGTGGACGGTACGCGCATCATGCGGACGGCCGCCGCACTCGGGCCGAGCCCCGAGGCGCGCAAGACGGTGCGCCTGCGCCCCGGTGGCTGGGACCCAAAGGCGCGCCTCCGGGACATGGACACCGAGGGCGTCGACCTCGCGGTCCTCTACCCCTCGCTCGCGTTCTTCTTTCCGGAGCTCCCCGATCCTGAGCTGCACGCCGCGCTCTGCCGCGCCTACAACGACTGGCTCGCGGATCACTGCCGGCACGCGCCCGAGCGGCTGATCGGCATCGCGCTGCTTCCGCTCGACGACGTTGCCGCCTCGATCCAGGAGCTCGAGCGAGCCACGAGCCGGCTCGGCTTCCGAGGGGCCTTCTTCCGGCCCAACCCGTACGCGGGCCGCGTGATCCAGGACCCGGCCTACGACCCCTTCTGGGACTGCGCGCGCTCGCTCGGGGTTCCGATCACCGTACACGAGGGGATCTCGGACTCACTGCCGACGCTGGGGCGCGAGCGGACCCCCAACCCCGCCTTCCAGCATCTGATGTCCCACCCCTTCGAGCAGATGGCGGCATGCGCGGGCTTGATCCTCGGGGGTGTGCTGGAGCGCTTCCCCGACCTGAGCTTCGTCTTTCTGGAGAGCGGCTGCGGCTGGCTGCCCTACTGGCTGGAGCGGATGGACGGGCACTGGAAGACCTGGGGTTGGCACCTCCCGGAGATCAAGAGGCCGCCCTCCGAGCTGTTCAAGCGCCAGTGCTTCGTCTCGATGGACACCGACGACGCCGGCGCACGCTTCACGCTGGAGTCCGTCGGCGACGAGAATCTCGTGTGGGCGTCGGACTACCCGCACCTCGATGCGACGTTTCCCGGTGCGGTCGAGGAGACGCTCGAGATCCTTCGCGAGGTGCCCGATGCGTCGCGGCGCAAGGTGCTGGGCGGTAACGCCCGTCGGCTCTACGGCCTCACCCTACCCTGAGCCCGAGGCCCGAGCGAGCAGCCGGCGCAGCACCCCGTCGAGGCCCGCCTGGGGCAGGCTGAGCCCACCATCCACGACCAGGTTCTGGCCCGTGACGAAGCGCGAGAGATCGGAGGCGAGGAAGACGGCGACATCGGCCACCTCCTCGGCCGCTCCGGTGCGACCGAGCGGCGTGGCCTCGAACGCGGGGCGGAGCAGCGCCTCTTGGGTGAAGAGCGCCTCGGTCAGCGGGGTGCGAATCAGCCCCGGCGAGATGGTGTTCACACGGATTCGCGGGCCGAGCTCGAGCGCGGCGCTTTGGCTGAGCGCAATCACGCCCGCCTTGGCCGCTGAGTAGGGAGCCTCCCCGCGCGTGGGGCGCAGGCCGCTGAGGGACGCGTTGTTGATGATCGAGCCGCCGGTCCGCTGCATCAGGGGAGCGGCGGCCCGAATCCCGTTGTAGACGCCGATCAAGTTGACCGCGAGCACGCGCTCGACCTGCTCTGGACCGTTCGCTTCGAAGGGCGCCAGCCGGCCCACGCCCGCGTTGTTGAAGAGGATAGAGAGGCCGCCGAGCTCGGCCGCGGCCCAGCGGAGGCTCTCCTCCACGGCGGCCGCGTCTGCGACGTCCACCTCGCGGGCGATGCCCCCCACCTCATCGGCCACGGCTCTGGCGCCCGCACCCGCCACGTCCAGGACCGCCACAAGAGCCCCCTCGTCGGAGAAGCGCCGACAGGCGGCGCACCCGATTCCCGAGGCTCCTCCGGTCACCACCGCGCGTCGGCCGTCCAGAAGACCCATGACACCCTCCGATCGCGGGGGCTCACTCCCGCGAAGCGGATCCATGCTCGCATCCGCGGCCACGGCCGGCCAGGGTCGGAGGGCCCACGCCCCCGACCACCGCCGGGAAATCGGCGCAGGATAGAATGGCCCCGTGAGCTGGCAGCCCGAGGTCGACGAGATCGAGCGCCGGCGCGCCCGGGCGCGCGAGCACGGGGGGCGGGAGGCGGTCGAGCGCCAGCACCGTGCAGGGCGTCTGGCGATTCGCGAGCGCATCGAGCGACTCGTCGATGCGGAGAGCTTTCGCGAGCTGGGCGGGCTCGCCGGTCAGCACGAGCCGAGCACGGACGGGACGACCGAGAGCTTCACCCCGGCCAACTATGTGCTCGGCACCGCACAGCTCGACGGCCGTCGCTGCGTCGTAGGCGGTGAGGACTTCACGCTGCGCGGCGGCTCACCATCGCCCGCAGGCCTGCGCAAGAGCATCTTCGCCGAGGAGCTCGCCCTGCGACTTCGGCTCCCGCTCGTCCGGCTGCTCGAAGGGGCGGGCGGCAGTGTGCCGCGGCCGGGGGCGAGCTCCGGTCCCCCCAGCGCCGAGGCGGTCAACGCCCCGCCGCGCTTTGCGTCCTTTGTCGAGACCCTGGCCAACGTGCCGGTGGTCTCCGCCGCGCTGGGGCCCGTGGCGGGGTTTCCGGCCGCGCGCTTGGTCTCGTCGCACTTCGCGGTGATGACGCGCGAGACCGCGCAGGTCATGATCGGTGGACCGGCTCTGGTCGAGCGCGCCCTCGGGCTCTCGCTGACCAAGCAGGAGCTCGGTGGGGCTCGGGTACACGCGCGCAGCGGGGTCGTGGATCGGGTGGCGGCCGACGAGGACGAAGCCTTCGACCTGATCCGGCGCTTCCTCACGTACCTGCCCACGAACGTCTGGGAGGCTCCGCCCGTCCGACCCTCCGAGGACGAGCCGGACCGGCGCGCGCCGGAGCTCCTCGAGATCGTGCCGCGGGAGCGGCGCCGGGTCTACCCGATGCGGCGACTCTTGGAGCTCGTGCTCGACCGCGACTCGTTCTTCGAGCTCGCGCCGGAGTACGGCCCGAGCCAGATCACGGGCCTGGCGCGGCTCGACGGGCACCCGGTCGGTGTGCTCGCAAACGATCCGCGCTTCTACGCTGGGGCCATGACCGCGGATGGTGCCCTCAAGCTGCGTCGCTTCGTGGACCTCTGCGATGCCTTCGGGCTTCCGATCGTGAGCTTCGTCGACGAGCCCGGCTTCATGATCGGCCCCGCGGCCGAGCGCGCCGCCACGATCCGGCACGGCGCGACGGCCCTCTTCGCGGTCGTGCAATCGAGCGTGCCGTGGGCCTCGGTGATCGTGCGCAAGGTCTACGGCGTGGCGGGCGCGGCCCACTTCGGGCCGGGTGGACACGTGCTCGCCTGGCCCTCGGCCGAGACGGGTGCACTGCCCGTCGAGGGCGGGGTGGCGGTGGCCTTTCGTCGCGAGATCGCCGAGGCCCCGGACCCCGACCGCAGGCGGCGTGAGCTCGAGGAGCAGCTCGCTGCGGGCCGCTCGCCCTTCCCGCGCGCGGAGGCCTTTGGCGTCCACGATCTGATCGACCCGCGGGAGACGCGTCCGGCGCTCTGTGCGTGGCTCCAGGGCGTTTGGCCGTGCTTGGCCGATCGCCTTGGACCCCGCCGGTGCAGCTACCGTCCCTGAGCCGAGAACGCTCCGCCCAGCGAGGACGAAATCTCCTAGGATACGGGCGGCCAGCCGAGGGAGGGGCCCAGGATGTCAGACGAGATCATCTGGATGAGTGCGATCGAGCTCGGCGACGCGATCCGCAAGCGAACGCTGTCCCCCGTCGAGGCCGTGGAGGCGATCCTGGCCCGCATCGACGAGGTGAACCCGCGGGTGAACGCGATCGTCACGCGCACCGACGAGCTCGCGCGCGAGCAGGCACAGGCGGCGGAGCAAGCCGTGATGCGTGGCGAACCGCTGGGCCCCCTGCACGGCGTTCCGCTCACGATCAAGGATCTCGAGGAGACGGCGGGTATCCGCACGACCTTCGGCTCACGGCTCTACGAGAGCTACGTCCCCGAGCGGGATCACCCCATGGTGGCGCGTCTCAAGCGGGCCGGCGCCATTTTGTTGGGGAAGACCAACACACCCGAGTTTGGCCTACTTCCCCTGACCGACAACGTCTGCTTCGGTCCCACGCGCACGCCCTGGGACCTGGAGCGGAACGCGGGAGGCTCAAGCGGTGGAGCGGCGGCGGCCGTGGCGAGCGGGATGGGTCCGCTGGCCACCGGCAGCGACGGCGGGGGCTCGATCCGGACGCCCTCCAGCTTCAACAGCGTATTCGGCCTGAAGCCCCAGCTGGGTCGGGTCGCCAACACACACACGATCCCGGGCTGGGAGACCCTGTCGGTGGTGGGGCCGATCAGCCGGAGCGTGCGCGACGCGGCCCGCATGCTCGACGCGGTCAAGGGCCCCGATCCGCGCGACCGTCGGAGCCTCCCGGACACCGGCGAGAGCTTCGAGGCTGCCTGCGAGGAGGGGGTGGCGGGCCTGCGCCTGGCGTGGTCTCCCGATCTGGGGCACCTCGCGGTGGAGCCCGAGATTCGGGCCGTCTGCGCGGAGGCAGCGCGCCGCTTCGAGAAGCTGGGCTGCAGCGTTCAGGAGGTCCAGCCCCGGATCGGAGATCTGGGCGAGGTGCTGGCCACGATCGTCATCTGCGAGACCGCGGCGGCCCTGGAGGATCGGCGGGGCGAGTGGGAAGAGGTCATGTTCCCGCCGCTCAAGGGCTTTCTGGCGATGCAGGGGCAGTTCGCGACGCGGGACCTGCTGCGCGCGCACTGGAAGCGCGACTGGCTCGCCGCGGAGCTGGCGCCGCTCTTCGAGGATTACGATGCGCTGCTGACGCCCCAGATGCCGGTCACGGCGCCTCCCATCGGCCAGCTCAACGTGCGCGAGATCGACGGGCAGGCCGTGGATCCGATCGGCTTCGTGGGCTTCACCTTCCCCTTCAACCTGACCGGCCAGCCCGCCGCATCCGTTCCGGTCGGCTTCGACGGGCGGGGCCTCCCGATCGGGCTTCAGCTCGTTGGCCGCCGCTTCGGCGAGGCGACCCTGCTGCGCCTCGCAGCGGCCTGCGAGGCCGCCCACCCATGGACCGAGCGGCCGCCCCTTTGAGCCCCGCGGGGACCCGGCGGGCGAGATGCGGGGCTCCAGCTTCACCTCGGATCCAAGCGCCCTTGTCAGGCCGGGCGGCGGGGCGGAAAATGTCCCGATTACGCAGCAGGGAGGCTCCATGAGCGTGGTCCGCAGAGGACCCTTCACCATCTTGGACGACGGACGTGCCACCGAAGTCCACGCGGTGACGAGTCGGGACCGGGTGTGGCTCTCTCTGCACGCACTGAAGCAGGCGCTGGGCTGGGAGCTCAAGCCTGAGGGCCTCTGCAAGAATGGGCAGTGCCTGCTCGTCGATGACGAGGCCCTGATCGGAGACGACGGGGTGGATCTGCTGGAGCTGGCCGAGCAGCTCGCCCGGCCGCTGGCCTTGGACATCGAGGAGCGTGTGGCATGCCTTGGGGTCTCCGCGGCCGATCAGGCCCAACGGCTCACCTCGCTTGAGGCACCGGACTTCACGCTGCCGGACCTAGACGGCAAGCTCCACTCCCTCTCCGACTACCGCGGTCGCAAGGTCCTCCTGGTCGCCTACGCATCCTGGTGAGGCTGCCGCGAGGATCTGCCGGTCTGGCAGAAGATGCACGAGGAGCTCGCGGGGGACGGACTCACGGTGATCACCGTCGCTCTGGACCGCTCGCCCGAAGACGTGCGCCCCTACATCGAGGCCCGGCCGCAGCATCCGAGCCTGATCGACAGCGCCCATCGCGTCGCCCACCTCTACGGCATCATCAACATCTCGACGGTGATCTGGATCGATGAGGGGGGTCGGGTGGTGCGCCCCGCTTCGATCGAGTACGGCAGCGACCTCTTCAAACAGTTCCACGGCCTCGACCCGGAGCCCCACCTCGAGGCCCTGCGGACCTGGGTACGAGAGGGGCGTCTCCCACTGACCGAGGAGCAGGTGCGCGCCGCCCAGATGCTCCCCAGCGCCGACGAGCAGCTGGCGCGTACCGAGTTCGAGCTCGCCTGGCACCTGGTTCGGAAGGGTCGCCGCGAGGCCGCCGAGCGTCACTTCGAGCGCGCCGGTGAGCTCTCGCCCTTCGACTGGACGATCCGGCGAGGGTCGATGCCGATCCGCGGGCTCGATCCCATGGGCCCCGACTTCTTCGAGATCTTCAAGGAGTGGGACGCCGCCGGCCGGCCGGACTACCGCACCTTCGCCGCCGGACGCAGTTAGGGATCTTCGACCCGGAGCGCGGCTCGGTGCCCGGTCGACCCGCGTCTTGGCTCCGTAGCTCAACCTCGGTCCCCACCATCGCACAACTCAACCAACGTCCCCAACCGCAACCCCAACCCCAACCCGGCGGTCGGTACCGACCGTCGCCCGCTCGATCTCCGTCCCAACCCCCGCCGCGTCTCCCGCCTCGCGGCAACTCAATCTACGTCCCCGTGGCATTTCGGCACGGGGGGGGGGGCTGGGGGCAGGAGCGGTCTCCGCTGTACGGCACGGGGATTGCTTTATCGCCCGCCGGAGAGTGGTGATGTGGATCCGGAGGGCGCTCTGCGTACTGGTGTGGATCTGCGGCGCGACGGATGTGCGGGCGCAGAGCGCCTTTCTCGTGGCCACGCAGTCGGTCGCTCCCGCACCCCATGAGCTGACGCTCCCCACGAAGGTCGGCGTGCTCGAGCCGCACGAGCGTCGGCGCGTCGCGTTCGAGGTCGCGGGGCGGCTCGTGGAGCTCGCGGAGAAGGCCGCACCCGTTCGGGCGGGAGAGGTCCTCGCCCGGCTGGACGACGCGCTGGACCGTGCGCAGCTTCGGCAGGCCGAGGTACACCTCGCGGACGCTCAGCGGGCGCTGCGGCGCCTCGAGGCGCTGCGCCGATCCCGGGTCACGAGTGAGAAGGCGCTGGAGGACGCCCGCAGCGCGCTCCAGCTCGCGGAGGCAGAGCGCGAGGCGGCTGCGGAGCGGCTGGCACGAAAGACGCTCCGCGCCCCCTGGGACGGCGTGCTCTCGGAGCGTTTCCGGGAGCTGGGCGAGGTGGTCGATCCGGGCGTGCCGGTGGCGACGTTCATCGACACGAGCCGCCTGCGGGTGGAGGTGGACGTCCCGGCTTTCCAGATCGGCCGTGTTCGGACGGGCCAACGTGCCTGGATCGAGCTGCCCGCCTTTGCGGGGGAGCGCTTCGCAGGCCGGGTCCGGAAGGTCGCGCCGGCACCGGCCGAAGGCCGTCATCTCTTCTCGGTCGAGGTGGAGCTCAGCGACCCGGATCCACGCCTGCGGCCCGGCCTGAGCGCACGCGTCGAGATCGTGACGGCCATCTTGGAGCGGGCGATGGTGATCCCGCTCGCGGCCGTCGTGGAGCGAGGACGCGAGCGCGTGGTGTTCTTCGCGGCAGACGGACGTGCGCACCGCCACGAAGTCTCCGAGGCCCGCGTCCACGGCGACCGACTCGTGATCGAGGAGCCGCCTCCGTACCGCGACCTGATCGTTCGCGGCCAGCACGCGCTGCACGACGGGGACCTTCTGCGCATCGACAACTCCGTCCTGCTCAGCCAGCAGCGCCCATGAAGGCGATCGACTCGCTCCTCGCACGACCGCTGCCGATCCACCTCGCGGCGCTGCTTCTCGGCCTCTTCGGCCTCTGGTCCGCATACACGCTGCCACTCAAGCGGAACCCCAGCGTCGAGGTGCCCGTGGTCGTGGTGACCGCGGAGTACGTGGGCGCGGCGCCCGAGGACGTCGAGGCCGAGGTCACGCTCGAGCTCGAGGAGGAGCTGAACACGATCGACTCCCTGCGGCACCTGCGCTCCATCTCGGCGGAGGGCATCGCCTGGCTGGTGCTCGAGTTCGAGGACCGTGCCGACATGACGGCGAGCGTCCAGGCCGTGCGCGACAAGGTGGACCTCGCCGAGCCCGACCTACCCGACGGGGTCGAGAACCTGACCGTCCGCGAGATCTCGTTCGACGACCTGCCGATCCTCTTCTTCACGATCGTCGGCAGCCCCGATCCGTACCTGCTGCGCGACATCGCCGAGGAGCTCGAACCCAAGCTGGAGAGTGTTCCGGGCGTCAGCCGGATCGACATCTTCGGCGGCTACCAAAGAGAGGTCCGCATCCTGGTCGACCCCCCGCTGCTCACGCATTACGGGCTCACGTTCGACCAGGTCGCCGCGGCCCTGCGACGCCAGGCCGCACCCGCGCCCGCGGGTCGGCTGCGCTCCAGCGCGCGGGAGTTCCTGCTGCGTCCCACCGGCGAGTTTCAGAGCCTGGAGGAGATCCGCCACACGGTGATCGCTCGGCGAGCGGGCAATCCCGTGCGGCTCGCCGACTTGGCTCGCGTGGAGCTCGACCACGAGCGGATGCAGAGCGGCGCCTTCTTCGACGGGGAGCCATGCGTGACCCTGATTGCCCGACGCCGGGTGGACGTCAACACACTCGAGACGGCTCGACGGCTCCTGGCCCGCGTGGATGCGGTGCGCGCTTCGCTCCCACCGGGCGTCGAGATTCACACTACGTCGAACTCGGTACGGATCATCGAGGCGATGGTCCAGCAGCTCAGCCTCAGCGCCTTGATGGGCCTGGGCCTCGTAGTCGGAGTGCTCTGGCTGGTCTTCGGCTGGCGCCAGGCCCTGCTGGTGAGCAGCGTCCTGCCCTTCTCGCTGCTCGCGGTCTTTGCGGGCCTGAAGATCTTCGGGATGGCGATCAGCAACATCGCGCTCTTCTCGATCGTTCTCGTGCTCGGCCTGGTGGTGGACGGTGCGATCATTGTCGGCGAAGCCATCTACCGCGAGCGCGAGGCGGGCCGCTCCCGGCGGGCCGCAGCCCAGCACGGCCTCGAGCGCGTGGGGATCCCCGTGCTCAGCGCACACCTCACCACGATCGCCGCCTTCGTGCCCATGCTCCTCATGGTCGGGGTGATGGGACAGTTCATGGCGGTGCTGCCCAAGGTGGTGATCTTCGCCCTGACCGGCGCCCTCTTCGTCGATCACCTCCTGCTGCCTGCCATCGCGGGCCGGATCGAGCTGCGCAGGCGGACAAGTCCACGCTTGCGGGCGCCGGACGGGCTGCCCTGGTTCTCGCCCGAGCTTCCCCGCGCGCGGCGGCTCTACCTCGGCCATCTCGACTACGCGCTGCGCCACGCCAAGGGCGTCGTCGGCCTCGCGGGGCTCGCGGTCGGGCTCGCCGTCCTGCTTCTGAGCACCGGCGTGATCCGCTCGATCTTCCTGCCGACGGCCGATCGCGGCCGCGTGTGGGTGAACTACGAGCTGCCCCCTGGCACACCGATCGAGGAGACCGGCCGCGTAGGCCGACTGATCTCGCACGAGATCGCAGAGCTCCCCGAGGTGGAGAGCATCGTCCTGACGACCGGAGATACGGGGGCGTTGAAGAGCGATCAACGCGAGAGCGGAAGGGTTGGACCGCGCTTCGGCAAGGTCACGGTAGAGCTCGTCGACGCGGAGCAGCGCAAGCGCTCCCAAGAGGTCATCGCAGCGCTCCTGCGCAAGCGGCTCGCACACCTCGCAGGGGTGACCCTGGATGTCGAGCAGCTCAGTGAGGGCCCCCCCGTCGGGGCAGCGCTGACGCTGCGCCTGCACGGGCGCGATCTCGAGGACCTCGAGCACGCCGCGCGGATCGTCGAGGCCCGCGTACGCGAGCTGCCGCTGGCCCGCGACGTTCGTGTGGACTACGCGCGAACCAATCCCGAGACACGCGTGATCCTCGACCGGACGCTCGCGGCCACGCTCCATGGCATCACGCAGGACCAGGTCTCGCGCACGCTGCTCAGCGCATTCGAGGGCGACAAGCTCGGACGCATGTGGATCGGGAACCAGCGCGTCGACATCCGCCTGATCGCGAGCCCCTCCTTTGCCCACACGACGGAGAACGTGCGGGAGCTCGGCCTGCGTTCGCGGAGCGGGGAGCTGGTGCCGCTCGGCGAGCTCGCGGAGGTCCGCTATGCGCTCTCCCACGGTGCGATCTTTCGCCAGGACACCCGGCGCACGGTGACCGTCTTCGCCGATGCCGCCCCCGGGAGTTCCTCTCTGGAGCTCGAGAAGGCCGCGCTCCAGGCCGTCACCGAGCTCTCCATGCCGCCGGGCGTCGAGCTGGGGCTGGGGGGCGAGCGCGAGGAGCGGGATCGCTCCTACGCGAGCCTCTGGCGGGCCCTGAAGTGGGGACTGCTACTGATCTTCGTCGTCATGGCGATCCAGTTCAACTCGCTCGTACAGCCCCTGATCGTGCTTGCCGCGGTTCCCCTCTCGCTGATCGGCATCGTGCTAGGCCTGCTGGTCACGGGGCTCCCCTTCAGTTTCATGGTGTTCATCGGTGCCGTCGCCCTGACGGGAATCGTCGTGAACGACGGGATCGTCATGGTGGATGCGATCAACCGGAATCGCGCCGACGGCATGCCCCTGCAGAACGCGATTCGCGACGCCGCGCTCTCGCGCCTGAGGCCCGTCCTGCTCACGACGATCACCACGGCGTTCGGGCTGCTGCCGCTGACACTCAATGTGGCCGGCGGCGGCGAGTTCTGGGTGCCGCTGGGGGTCGCGATCATCTCGGGGCTCGTGGTGGCATCGGCTCTCACGCTGCACTTCGTGCCGGTCCTCTACGCCCTGATCGAACGACCGCGTCTGGGCGGCCAGCGGCGACCGATGCCGATCGGTGTCCCCCAGCTCGACTAGTGTCCCGTCTCGGAAGTCCGGTCACCTTGCTCGCCGCCGATCCATCCCCGCGGACTGTGTTGCACTCCCTCGGAATATCTACGGATATTCCTCGCTCGTGCGCCTTGTCCGCTGCGCGTCTCGGCACCGAGAAAGGCAACGGGACTTCCGGGACGGAACACTAGTGCGTGGGCGTGATCTGGTCCCACCTATTCTCAGGGTCGGTCCGCCCACAGAGTGACGCTTTGAAACAGGGTAGAAGGGACCGGCGGGATAAAAAGTCACGGCCCGGAGGGGCGGGCGCGCACAGCAGGTCGAGCAGTCTGGCCCATCCCTTGCATCGCGTCCGCCTGGCGAGAGGTTCCCCAACCCCGGAGGAGAGGATGGCGTCGATGTCGGGTGGACTCAGTAGACGAGATTTCCTGAGGAGGGCCACGACCGGAGCCGGTGTGCTGGCGGCGAGCGACCTGCTCTCGCTCTCCCTGTTGCGACCCGCGGCCGCGGCCGGCAACCCGCTCGAGTCCTATCCCGATCGAGACTGGGAGAAGCTCTACCGCGATGTCTACGCGTACGACGACAGCTACATCTTCATGTGCACCCCGAACTGCACGCACAACTGCTATCTGCGCGCCTACGTGAAGAATGGAATAGTCACGCGCTGCGGACCGTCCCAGAACTACCACAAGGGCACCGACGTCTACGGCACGCGCGCCAGCCAGCGCTGGGATCCACGTCACTGCAACAAGGGTCTCGCGATCGTCCGGCGCTTCAACGGCGACCGGCGGGTCAAGGGGCCGCTGGTCCGCCGGGGCTTCAAGGAGTGGGTCGAGCGCGGCTTTCCGCGCGACCAACACGGTCTTCCCCCCGCGGAGCTCTTCCGGCGCGGCGAGGACCACTTCATCCCGGTCGACTGGGATGAGGCCTACAGCCTCGCGGCGCGTGCGCTGGAGCACACGGCGCGGTACTACTCCGGGGCCAAGGGCGCGAGCCGGCTTGCGGCTCAGGACTACCACCCCTCGATGATCGAGGCCTGTGAGGGTGCCGGAACCCGAACACTGAAGTTCCGAGGCGGCATGCCCGTGCTCGGATCGATCAAGCTCTTCGGTCAGTACCGGCAGGCCAACGCGATGGCCCTTCTGGACCATCACCTGCGGGGGGTGCCGCCCGAGAAGGCGAAAGGCGGAGTCGGACTCGACAACTACTCCTGGCACACGGATCTTCCGCCCGGGCACCCCATGGTCACGGGCCAACAGACGGTCGATTTCGATCTCTGCAGCGTCGAGTACGCCAAGATGGCGATCTGCTGGGGCATGAACTGGGTCTCGACCAAGATGCCCGACGCCCACTGGCTGACGGAGGCGCGCCTGAAGGGCACCAAGGTCGTCGTCATCAGCACGGAGTACAACTCGACCTGCTCGAAGGCCGACGAAGTCGTCATCATCCGGCCCGGTACCGATCCAGCGCTCGCCCTCGGCATCGCTCGGGAGATCATGGACGAGAAGCTCTACGACGAATCCTTCGTCAAGGGGCACACCGATCTCCCGCTGCTGGTCCGCATGGACACACACCAGCTTCTCCGCGCCAGCGAAGTGATCCCGGGCTACCAGCTCGCGAAGCTCGAACGGACGAGGCTGCTCGAGGAGGGGGAGAAGGTCGCACCCTTCGACACGAACGTGGGAGAGCCCACGGTTCCGCGCCGGCTCCGCGAGGCCTGGGGAGACTTCGTCGTGCTGGACCGCATCAGCGGCGAGCCCAAGCCCGTGAGCCGCGACGACATCGGACACTACTTCTTCGAGCGGGGCGTCGATCCATTGCTCGAGGGAGCGCACGCGCTGACCATCGACGGCAAGAAGGTCGAGGTCAGGCCCGTCTTCGATCTGGTACGCCAGCACCTGCGCGACACCTGGTCGCTGGAGAACACCACCAAGGTCACCTGGGCGCCGAAGAGCGCGATCCAGAGCCTGGCCCGCGGCATCGCGGCGAACCCGGAAGGGGTGCTCTTCATCGTGGGCATGGGCCCCAATCAGATGTTCAATGCGGACCTGAAGGATCGCGCCATCTTCCTGCTGGCGGCACTGACGAGGAACGTGGGTTTCAGGGGCGGCAACATCGGCAGCTACGCCGGGAACTACCGCGCGGCGTATTTCAACGGCATGCCGCTCTACATGGCAGAGGACCCCTTCGATCTCGAGCTGGATCCGGAGAAGAAGCCCCGCGTGCGCAAGACCTTCCGCATGCAGTCCGCCCACTTCTACTCGCACGGGGACACACCACTCGACGTCGCGGGCCGCGTCTTCAACGGCAAGAGCCATACGCCGCTGCCCACCAAGCTGCTCTGGTTCTCCGGCTCGAACTCGATCCTCGGCAATGCCAAGGGACACTACGACGTGGTGATGAACCTGCTTCGCCACCCGGCCTACCGGGCCAAGTCGGCCAGCCGGAGAATGATCGAGACCGTGATAGTGAACGAGTGGTGGTGGACGGGAAGCTGCGAGTACGCCGACATCGTGTTTGCGATCGACTCCTGGGGGGAGTACAAGGTCCACGACATCACAAACTCCTGCACGAACCCGTTCATGCAGGTCATGCCGATCTCGAAGATCCCGCGCATCCACTCCACACGGAACGACACCGAGGTCTACGCCGGTGTCGCGGAGAAGCTGGCCGAGATCACCGGAGACCGTCGCTTCGTCGACTACTGGAAGTTCATCGACGAGGGCAAGGCGGTTCCCTACATCCAGCGGATCCTCGATCACAGCAATATCACGCGGGGCTACCAGTTCGAGGACCTGCTCGAGAAGGCCGAGAATGGGATCCCGGCGATGATGATGAGCCGGGCGTACCCCAAGTCGATCGGATACGAGCAGAGCGTGGAGTCGAAGCCCTGGTACAACCGTACCGGGCGGCTGGAATTCCTGCGCGATGAGCCGGAGTTCCAGGACCACGGCGAGATGCTGCCCATCCACCGTGAGCCGATCGATGCGACCTTCCACACACCGAACGCGATCGTCGCGGCCCCCCATCCGCTGATCCATCCCAAGCGCCCCGAGGACTGGGGCATCGACCCTGACGATCTCAGCGGTGAGACACGGCAGGTGCGCAACGTGGTGCTCAGCCCGGATGAGCTGCTGAAGACAAAACACCCCCTGATGGCCCAGGGCTTCACCCACCAGTGGATCACGCCGAAGTACCGGCACAGCGTGCACACGATCGTGGCCGACATCGACATCCTCTCGGTCTGGTGGGGTCCGTACGGGGACATGTACCGGCGGGACAAGCGGCAGCCCTGGGTCGGCGAGGGCTATGTGGATCTCAATCCCGAGGACGCACAGGAGCTCGGGATCCGGGACGGTGATTATGTGTGGATCGATGCCGATCCCGAGGATCGACCTTTCCACGGCTGGCAGGAGCGACCCAAGGAGGCCAAGATCGCTCGCGTCATGATGCGCGCTCGCTACTACCCCGGGACGCCTCGGGGCGTGGCGCGCACCTACTTCCACTTCTCCGGAGCATCCTTCGGGAGCGTGCGCGGCCACGAGACCCGGCGGGATGGTCTCGCCAAGAGCCCCGAGACCGGGTACCAGTCGATGTATCGCTACGGAAGTCACCAGAGCGGAACACGCTCCTGGCTGCGTCCGACGCTGCTGACCGATTCGCTCATCCGCAAGAACCTGATGGGCCAGCAGATCGGGCAGGGCTTCTGCCCCGACGTCCACTGTGCCAACGGCGCCCCGCGCGAGGCCTTCGTCAAGTTCACGCGCGCGGAGGCGGGGGGCATGGAGGGGAAGGGGCCCTGGCGACCCGTCACGCTCGGGATCCGACCCACGCAGGAGAGCGACACCATGCGTCAGTACCTGGCGGGACGCTTCGTGAAGATCGAGAGGAGCTGAGCGATGCCGAAGGTCTACAACTGGCAGATCGGCCGTGAGATGGAGTACCCGCTCGAGGAGGCCCACTCCGAGCGCCAGATCGCGATGGTCTTCGACCTGAACAAGTGCATCGCCTGTCAGACCTGCAGCATGGCCTGCAAGATGACCTGGACCTCGGGCCGCGGTCAGGAGTACATGTTCTGGAACAACGTCGAGACCAAGCCCTACGGCGGGTACCCCACGGCCTGGGACCTCGCGATCCTGGAGCGAATCGGACCTGGCAAGTGGAAGAACGGCGTCTACGAGGGCAAGACGATCTTCGAGGCCGTGGACGGCCGCATGGAGAAGATCGCGGGCGTCCTCCCGACCGATGCGGACTGGGCCCACCCGAACATCGGTGAGGACCAGATCGCCGGCGGCTCGATGCCGCGGGGCGCCCACATGAAGGATGGGGCGCACCGTCGCTGGTTCTTCTACCTGCCTCGCATTTGCAACCACTGCACGTATCCGGCCTGCCTCTCGGCCTGTCCGCGCAAGGCGATCTACAAGCGCCCCGAGGACGGGATCGTACTCATCGATCAGAGTCGTTGTCGTGGATATCGGGAGTGCGTCAAGGCCTGTCCCTACGGCAAGCCGATGTTCCGGCCGAATCACGGCGTCTCCGAGAAGTGTGTGGGCTGCTATCCGAAAGTTGAGAAGGGCCGCCAGACCCAGTGTGTGGAGCAGTGCATCGGCAAGATCCGGGGTCAGGGGTGGATCAGCGCTGGCGATGGGGTGCGAGAGGACCATCCCATCGATTACCTCGTGCGCGTGCGCAAGATCGCCCTACCCCTCTATCCGCAGTACGGCACGCAGCCGAACGTGTACTACATCCCACCCATCCACGTTCCGTCGGAGTACCTCGAGCAGATGTTCGGTCCTGGGGTTCGCGAGGCAATCCACAGCTACCGAACGGCTCCCGACGACGAGACGCTCCAGGGCCTTCTGCTCCTCTTCGGTAGCTCACCATTCATCATGGAGCGTTTCGAGGTGCGTGGCGGGAAGTCTCGCGGTTTCGATCGTAACGGAGACCTCGTCGCGGAAGTGCCGCTGGTGGAGCCCCACCAGCTCCGCAAGGCTCACGATCGTTGGCGAAAGGTCCATCGCCTGGATGTCACCTAGGGAGACGACGATGCGAAGGCAGGCTTCGATTGTGCTCGGACTGGTCCTGGCGGGAGGGCTGAGCTTCTCGGTCCTCGCGGCAGAGGCCAAGGGAGTTCGCGCGGTCTACAACGCCGACCCCGTTCCCGTACGGCCTGACGCCGCGGCCTGGAAGCGCGCGCCCGCCGCCACCATCGATCTGATGGGTCAGCTCATCGTTCCGCCCGTTGGCGGTGGAAGCGTCCCGAGGGTGAAGATCCGGGCCATGCACGACGGAGAGTGGCTGGCGCTGCGCGTGGAGTGGGCGGACGAGACGGCAGATCGCGAGGTCCGCGTGGATCGCTTTCGTGATGCGATCGCCGTGGGATTCCCGACGCGGCACACCGAGGATCTGCCGTCCCCCTTCATGGGAGACCCCCAGCACACGCTGAACATCTGGCAGTGGACGGCCGACTTCGATGCCAACCTGGAGGGACACGGAGGGTTCGCCAAGAACTACCCCCACACCGAAGGCGTCTGGTACTTCGCGCAGGACTACGCCGTGCAGCGTCAGGTCCGTGCCTGGCGGGGCACGGAGCCCGTGATCGAGTTCGTGGCCGCGGGCTTCGGGACGCTGGAGCGGAAGGACTCGCAGAACGTGCGCGGGCTGAGCCGGTACGCGAACGGGCGCTGGAGCGTCGTGCTGCGACGGCCGCTCTCGACCGGAAACCCGCACGACACACACTTCCGGCCCGGCGAGAGCACCCACTTCGTGATCGCGGTCTGGAACGGATCCAACGGTGAGGTCAACGGAAGAAAATCCGTCACCATGCAGTGGACACCCCTCACGCTGGATCCGACGGTTGTGGCGGCGCGACCGTGACCACGGCTCAAGCTGAGCGCGCCCTGGCCCGGGCGCGCGTCTACCGCGGGCTGGCCACGCTCTTTCGCGTGCCCGACAGCGATCTGGCGCGGCGCCTCCGCGAACGGGACTGGCCGGAGCTGCGGGCCGCCCTGGTGGACCTGGACGCCGGGCCGGCAGCCCAAGCCCTGGCGGAGCAGCTCGAGGTACGGCTGACTCCGAGCTCCGCTTCCGAGCTGAGCCGGGCCCACCGCGACAGCTTCGGTCTGGCTGGGGATTCGATCTGCGTTCCCAACGAGACGGCGCATGCACCCCAGACGCCACAGGAGGCGCTCGTTCGAACTTTCCAGCTCGCGGACATCGCCGGCTTCTACCGGGCCTTTGGGGTCGAGATCGTGCCTGAGACCGAGCGCGTCGATCACATCGTCGCAGAGCTCGAGTTCATGCAGCTCCTTTGTGTCAAGCAGGCGACCGCGGAGAGCCACGACAACCGGGAGGCCGCGGAGATCTGCGCGGAAGCAGCCGCGGCCTTCGTCGAGGATCACCTCGGGCGCTGGGTGAGCCGCTTTCGGGCCCGTCTCGAGGAGATCCACGCTCCCGAGCTCTACGTGGCCGCGGCTCGGCTGCTCGAGGCCGTCCTGGAGCTCGAGGAGCGCCCGAGCCGCGGACGGGCTCAGCCCAGCGGTGCCCAGAAAGGGTGCGGGTCGAGCTCGAGATAGCTGCGACACTCCAGGTCCAGGGAGGCCAGCAGTCCGAAGAGCCGTTCGAGCCCGGGCCGCTCTGTGGGCACATGCCCTGCGTCGATCACAGCGAGCCCCCGGTCGAGCGCCTCCCGCACCGCGTGGTGAGCGAGATCTCCGCTCACGAAGACGTCGGCTCCCGAGCCGTGAGCCTCCGGAAGGAGCTCCTGGCCCGAGCCGGGAGCCACGGCCACACGACTGACCGGGCGTCCCGGATCACCGGCCACACGCAGCGGAGAATCGCCGAGCGTCTTGCGGACACACTGAGCGAGCTCGGCGAGTGAGAGCGGCGCCTCGAGCACTCCCACACGCCCGACCAGACCCGCATCGCCCCAGCGCTCATAGACGTCGTAGGCAGGCTCCTCGTAAGGATGTGCCTCGAGAAGTGCCGCCACGACCCGATCCCGTACCTCCCCCGGAACCGTCAGCTCGAGACGAAGCTCCGGCTCCCGATTGAGCTCTCCCTTCCGGCCCAGTGCAGGATCGGTTCCCGCTCCCGCAAAGAACGTCCCGATCCCCTCGCTGCGAAAGGAGCAGTGCGTGTAGGCTCCGATCCGACCGGCACCCGCGTTCGTGAGCGCGTCCAGGACCCGATCGGCCGCGGCCTCGGGAACGAAGGTCACGAGCTTGGAGCTCTCCCCCCCGCGGAGGGGACCGAAGCCCTGCGTACCGACGAGATCGAGCGCCTCGGCCAGAGCGTCGGCTGCTCCCCCGCGGACCACGTCGTAGCTCGTGTGCACGACGGCGAGGGCGATGCCCGCCCGAGCCAGGCGCAGGGCACGCCCTTCGGAGCTGGCACCGGCGACCAGCGTGCGCGTGGGCCGAAAGAGCAGCGGGTGGTAGCTGATCAGCAGATCGGGTCGTTCCTCCGTCACGGCCGCGACGACGGCCTCGCCGACCTCGTGACAGAGCGCGATGCGCGCCACGGGAGCCCGGGGATCACCGATCTGCAGCCCGACGGGATCCCATCCGGCCGCCTTCCCCCACGGAACCCGCTCGCCGATCCGGTCCAAGAGCTCCCCGACGCTGGATGAGCTGGCTGACTTTCCCACGGCGCCGATCGTAGCGTGGCTCGGGCTCGCCTCCCAGGCTCGGCTTTGGCTAGAATCCGATCGAGGAGGACCCTGTGAAAGTTTCGATCACGTACTGCGTGCGCTGAAACTACCTTCCTCAGGCCACCAGTCTGGCGGCCCGGATCGAGGAGGAGATCGGCGTGAAGCCCACGCTGATTCGCGGGGACAACGGCGTCTTCGACGTCGACGTCGAGAGCGAGCGCATCTACTCCAAGGACGAGACGGGTCGCTTCCCGCGCGACGAGGAGATCCTCGAGAAGCTGAGAGCGCGGACGCCGTAACTCGGGAAGGGCGAGAACGGTACGGGGGGCCGGACGGTGACGCCGTCCCGCTTTCTACGCGCCGGTCTCGAGCCCCTCGACGCTCGGCTGCGACGCGGTCTCGGCCTGCGGCTCGCGGGGACCCTCGCGCAGCACGGCCACGAGCCCGAAGACGATCGGAAGCGCCAGCGTGCCCGTGATCACGCCGAACAGGTACAGCAGGTGCGTCGCGTTCTGTTCCATCGTTCTCGGCTCCTCTTTTCCGATTCTGGTTCTGGATGCTCTCCGGCTCCGCGGATGGGCTTCGGCCCGCGGGGACCGTAGCTTGAGGCAGCGGGTCCAGAGACGTCCCCGCCACCGGTGGAGCGCGAGACCGTCGCCGCTCGACAGGGACCGCCGGAGACTCTACCGTGCGCGCATGAAGTTTCCAAGCGCTGCGTGGATCGCTCTCCTCTGCCTGGCGCTCTCGGGCTGTGGCCTCTTCGGGCGCGGAGGCCCAGGCCAGTGCCGGATCGATGTGCTCGGCGTCGAGGACTGGAACCACCGAGACGGGTCGCTCGACGCCTCGTTCCGCGTCGCCGGAGTCGCCGGCTCCCCGGCCGTCGTCTGGCTTACGGCGCGCGTGAGCCCGGAGCGCTACATCCCGGGCAAGGGCGTCCCCGTGGGTCCGGGTCCGTTCCGTGCCATCGTCGACCTCGCCCTGACCGGTCGACCGCAGGAGTTCATGGTCGTGTTGGAGGTCGCCGACCCCAGCCGCGCACGCCCCGTACGCTGCCGCGCAAAGGCCAAGATGCCGCGCGCCTGAGGCGCCCGCCGGGTCCGCGCGGCACCGCTCAGCTCACCTCCCAGCGATCCCCCGAGTAGAGCAGATCCGCCAGGTTTCCTTCGCCGCGCTCGGCGCGTGCGCTGTCGATCTGGGCGGCCTTGAGCCGCTCGAAGCTCGGCCGCTCGATCGCACGCAGCACCCCGATCGGAGTTGGAAGTCCGGCGCCGTGGCAGCGGGCGAGCAGCGTCGCGAGAGTCGGGTCCGCAGCCCTCTCGTCGTGGGTCACCTCGACCCCACCGTCGGGCTCTCCCAGCTTGCCGATGTACAGATGCATGCGCCTCTGGTCGAGCTTGAGCACGTGATCTCCTTGCAGCCCGTAGCGCAGCGGTGCACCGTGCTCGAGCACGAGGAGATGGTCTGACTTGAGCTTCCTGTCCTTGAGCGTCTCGAAGGTCCCGTCGTTGAAGACCGGGCAGTTCTGGTAGATCTCGAGCAGGCCCGCGCCGCGATGGGCGGCCAGCCGGCGAATCATGTCCTGGAGGTGCTGCGCCTCGGTATCGACGGTCCGGGCCACGAAGGTGGCTTCGGCACCGAGTGCGAGCGCGAGCGTGGAGAAAGGCTGCGCCACGGTCCCGGCGGGCGAGGATCGCGTTCGCATCCCGAGCTCGGATGTAGGGGAGAACTGCCCCTTGGTCAGACCGTAGACCCGGTTGTTGAAGAGCAGGATCTTGAGGTCGATGTTGCGCCGCAGCGCGTGAATGAGATGGTTGCCGCCGATCGAGAGGGCATCTCCATCGCCCGTCACCACCCAGACCGAGAGCTCCGGCCGGACCATCTTGATCCCGGTGGCGATCGCGGGAGCGCGGCCGTGGATTGTGTGGAACCCGTAGGTGTTCATGTAGTACGGAAAGCGCGACGCACACCCGATGCCCGATACGAAGACCACGTTCTCGCGGGACACCCCGAGCTCGGGCATGACGCGTTGGACCTGTGAGAGGATCGCGTAGTCCCCGCAGCCCGGGCACCAGCGCACCGCCTGGTCACTGACGAAGTCCTTGCGCGTCAGCCCGGGAGCGGTCACGGGCCGTGCTCCGGATCCAGCTTCCCCTCGAGCCAGGCGCGGGCGACCTCCGTGACCTCTCGCACGGTGAAGGGCTGCCCCTGGAGCTTCGGCAAGCGACGGGCGTCGATCAGGAAGCGGTCCCGAAGGATCGAGCAGAGCTGACCGCGGTTCAGCTCCGGAACGAGGACGCGCTGAAAGCGCCCGAGCAGCTCGCCCACGTTGGACTGCAGCGGGTTGAGATAACGCAGGTGGAGGTGGCTGACCGGCAGTCCCTCCTCGCGGAGCGACTTCGTCGCTTGGTGGAGCGCGCCATAGGTGCTGCCCCATCCAACGATGAGCAGCTCGCCCTCCTCATCGCCGAAGACCCGCGCGGGCGGCAGCGAGCGCGCGATGCGATCGATCTTCGCCTGCCGAGTCCGAGTCATCCGCTCGTGGTTGGTCGGATCGTAGGAGACGTGGCCACTCCCCTCCTGCTTCTCGAGACCTCCAAGGCGGTGCTCCAGACCGGGCGTACCGGGCAGGGCCCAGGGTCGTGCCAGCGTCTCGGGGTCGCGGGCATACGGCTGAAAGCCCTGCGCGTCGTCATGAAAGGTCACCTCGATCGGCTCGAGGCGGGCCACGTCAGGCAGCTTCCAGGGCTCGGACCCGCTTGCGATCGATCCCTCGGAGAGACAGATCACCGGACACATGTGTCGGATGGCGAGGCGCACGGCCTCGATCACGGTCGCGAAGCAGTCCGCGGGCGTCGACGGCGCGAGGACGGCGACGGGAGACTCCCCGTTGCGCCCGGAGAGCGCGAGCAGCAGATCCGCCTGCTCGGCCTTGGTCGGCATCCCCGTCGAGGGTCCGGCCCGCTGCACATCGATCACGACGAGCGGCAGCTCCGCGGTCACCGCCAGACCGATGCTCTCCTGCTTGAGCACGAAGCCGGGCCCCGACGTGGCCGTGACGGCGATCACACCTCCGAAGGAGGCCCCGACTGCAGCCCCCACCGCGGCAATCTCGTCCTCCGCCTGGAAGACCGTCACCCCGTACTGCGGCCAGCGCGCGAGGCTGTGCAGGATCTCCGATGCCGGGGTGATCGGGTAGCTGGCGTAGTAGACCGGCAGCGCCGCGAGCTGGCCCGCGGCGACGATCCCCAGTGCCGTCGCCTCGTTGCCCGTGATGTTGCGGTACTGACCCTTCTCGAGCTTCGCCGCCGGAACGTGATAGCGGACCTGGAAGAGCTCGGTGTTCTCGCCGTAGTGGTAGCCGGCCCCGAAGGCCTTGAGGTTGGCCTCGGCGATCTGCGGCTGACGAGCAAATCTGTGGCGGATCGCCTCGTGCTCCCGCTCTGGATCTCGATCGTAGAGCCAGAAGAGCAGCCCGAGCGCGAAGAAGTTCCGGGTGCGCTGGATCTGACGCGTGGACAGCCCACTGCCGCGGAGCACCTCGGACACCTGACGCGAGAAGTCCGCGTGAACGACGCGATACCCCTCGAGGCTGCCGTCCTCGAGCGGGTTCGACGAGAAGCCCGCCAGCTCCAGGTTGCGCGCCTTGAAGGCACCCCCGTCCAGAATCAGGAGGCCGCCGGGCTCGAGCAGCGGAAGGTTCGTCATCAGGGCCGCTGGATTCATCGCCACGAGGACGTCCGGGGTGTCCCCGGCCGTGAAGACCTCGCCGCTCGAGAACTGGAGCTGGAACCCGGAGACGCCCGCCAGGCTCCCGGCCGGCGCCCGAATCTCGGCGGGATAGTCGGGAAAGGTGGCCAGGTCGTTCCCCGCGAGGGCCGCCGCACGCGTGAAGTCACCCCCCGTGAGCTGCATGCCGTCGCCCGAGTCGCCGGCGAATCGAATGACGACGGCGGGGAGCTCCTGGCGCGCGGGGCCGGTCCTCCGGCCCTCCTCCGCGTCCTCGCCTGCTCTGGCTCGCGACTGCCGCACCCCAGGAATTTCCTCAGCGTCGACCGTTCCGCTGCGCTCTCGCGCGCTCCCCGCGTCCTCGGGGGGGGCGTGGATCCGGCCTCGTCCTCGTCTGCTCCCGTCTGCTCGGGTCTGCTCCGGTTCGGTCGGAACGCGGGGCGATCTCCTCCGGCGCCCGCAGTGTACACAATCGTGGCTCGGGAGGCCGCCACATGGATCACGGGCCGGCGGCCCCGGTTGACACCCCGCGGGCCGGAAGGGCAGCCTTCCCCCCGCATGGACGCCATGGAGAAGATCGTCGCGCTCTGCCTGAACCGCGGCTTCGTCTATCCGTCGAGTGAGATCTACGGTGGGATCGGTGGCTTCTGGGACTATGGACCGCTCGGCACCGAGCTGCGCGCCAACATCAAAGCCGCCTGGTGGCAGACGATGGTTCGTGAGCGCGACGACGTAGTCGGTCTGGACTCGTCGATCATCGCGCATCCGGAGACGTGGGTGGCTTCGGGGCACGTGGCGTCGTTCCACGATCCCATGGTGGACTGTCGTGCGTGCAAGAAGCGTTTTCGGGCCGACCAGCTCGAATCGATGGAGCGTTGTACCGAGAGCGCGAACGGCGAGCACGATCTGACGGAGCCACGCCAGTTCAACCTGATGTTGCGCACGTTCATCGGAGCGAGCGAGGACTCGTCGTCCGTGGCGTATCTGAGGGCCGAGACCTGCCAGTCGATCTTTCTCGATTTCAAGCGTGTCATGCAGTCGAGCCGCCAGCGCCCCCCGTTCGGCATCGCACAGATCGGCAAGGCCTTCCGCAATGAGATCAATCCTCGCAACTTCATCTTTCGCTCCCGGGAGTTCGAACAGATGGAGATGGAGTTCTTTACGCCTCCGGGCGAGGCGTCGAGCTGGTTCGAAAAATGGCGCGAGGCGCGCATGCAGTGGCATCGAGAGATCGGCCTGTCCGCCGAGAAGCTCCGCTGGCACGAGCACGGCGAAGACGAGCGCGCCCATTACGCTGCGGCCGCCTTCGACATCGAGTTCGAGTTTCCGTTCGGTTGGCAGGAGCTGGAAGGAATCCACAACCGCACCGACTACGATCTGCGGGCCCACAGCGAGCACTCGGGCAAGGATCTCGCGTTCACGGATCCCGAAAGCAAGGAGCGCTACGTCCCGCACGTGATCGAGACTTCCGTGGGCGTGGACCGCTGTCTGCTGGCCCTGGTCTGCTCGGCGTACGACGAGGAGGAGGTCGGCGGCGAGCGACGCGTCCTGCTGCGGCTGAGCCCGCAGCTCGCTCCCGTGAAGGCGGCGGTGCTGCCCCTCTCGAGAAAGCTCTCCGAGCCCGCGCAGCAGCTGGCGGCCGTGCTCCGGCAGCGTTTCCACACGGTCTTCGACGTCACGGGAAGCATCGGCAAGCGCTACCGGAGGCAAGACGAAATAGGAACACCGTTCTGTGTCACATACGATTTCGAATCCGCGCAGGATCAGAAGGTGACCGTGCGCGAGCGCGACTCGATGGACCAGGAGCGGATCGCGATCGAGGCGGTTCCCGCCTACCTGAGCGAACGCGTCCTGGGTTTCTCCTGATCAGGCCGCCTCGAAGGCCCGCCAGGCACTCACCCACCAGACGCGCGCGGGGAGCTCGAGACCCTCGCCGCTGCGATAGGAGGCGAGACGCTCGTCGATCGCGGCCAAGAGTGCCTTGCGCGCACGGCGCGCGAGACCCTCGACCGCCGCCCGGAGGCCCGGGGTCAGCTCGACCAGGAGGTCGAAGAGCTCCCGGCTCGACGGCAGCCGCAGGCAGGGCTCGCGGGCCTCGATCACGATCTCCTCGAACCCCGCCAGCTCCAGCAGGCGGCGCGTGCTCTCCGCGTCCGCGAGCCCGAAGGGGCCCGGAGTCCCCGGCGCCGCCGGATTCCGCTCCAGCCGACGCGCGGCCTCGCCCAGCGGCACGGACAGGAAGGGGTTCCGCTCGGGCTCGGCCCAGGCCAGGAACTGCAGGCGGCCCCCGGAACGCAGCGCGCCGAGAATGTTCCCGAAGGCCCCGAGCGGATCCGCGAAGAACATCAACCCGAAGCGGCTGAAGGCCGCGTCCGCCCCACTCCCGAGATCCCCGTCCTGCACGTCCACGGCCTCGAATCGCAGGTTCTCCAGGCCCGCCTCGCGCGCCCTGCGCCGGGCCACGACGAGCATGGGGCGTGAGATGTCGAGCCCGATCACGGCGCCGTCCGGTCCCACACGCCGCGCGATGGCCAGGCTGGTCGTTCCGCAGCCGCACCCCAGGTCCAAGACCTTCTCCCCGCGCCGGAAGCCCGCGCTGCGGAGTGCGACCTCGGTGAGCTCGGCCAGAATGCCGTCGAGAGCCTCACCGCGACGGATCCACCCCTCCGCGGCGGGACCATTCCAGAGTTCGATCTGCTCTCGATTCCGCATGCCCTCCAGACCCGCTACGCTCCGTCCGTGCCCCGACGAAAGACTACACCTCCCCGTCCATCGTGGGCTCACGGCTTGGCGAGGGAGACCGCAGCCGCGCCCCGGGCGCAGGGCGGGGCGGTCCGGCCCGTGCACCCCGAAGATCGACGAGCGGTCGGGAGCCGACGCGGCTGGAAGCCTCGGCGTCTGATCGCGTCCGGACTCACCAGCCTGCTGATCGCCGCAGCCGCCTGCGGGCTGCCCGCCGAGCAGACCTACACCGTCGAAGGGACCGTAGAGGGCGTGGATCGGGAGCACGCTCAGATCCGGGTCGCCCACGAGGCGATCCCCGGGTTCATGCCGGCCATGACCATGAACTTCGACGTCGCGCCCGAGCGGCTCGAGGGCCTGGAGCGGGGGGCTCGGATTCGCTTCAGGCTCGAACGCAAGGCCACGACGCTCCGGATCGTGGATCTCGAGGTCACGGGCCGGGGCGAGCCCTCTGCACCCGGGCCGCCGGCCGCAGGCCGGCCTCTCGAGGAAGCGCCGGACTTCGAGCTCCTGGACCACTGGGGGCGCCGCTTCCGCCTCAGCAGCCTGAGGGGGCGTGGCGTCCTGCTCGACTTCATCTTCACGCGCTGCGCCGGGCCCTGCCCCATCCTCACGCGCGCCCACGCCGAGCTCCAGCGACGCCTGCCCCCCGGGCTCGCCGGGCGGATGCACTTCGTCTCCGTCTCCCTCGATCCGGAGTACGACACGCCGGTCCGGCTGCGCCGCTACGCGTGGGAGCGGGGCGCGAAGCTGGAGAGCTGGACCTTCCTGACCGGATCCCCGACCGAGATCCAGCGGGTGCTCGAGGCCTACCAGGTCGGAGCGGTGCGAACATCGGAAGACTCGCTCGACCACGCCGTGGTCAGCTATCTCATCGGCCCAGACGGCCAGGTGACGCAGCGCTACCTCGGTCTCGAGCATCCGCTCCAGGAGCTGCTCGGCGACATCGAGGCCCTGCTCGGCGAGGCCGCCTTCAGTAGCGAATGACCGTGCGAATCGCCTCGCCGCGCGCCAGGCGCTCGAAGGCGGTGTGGATCTCATCCAGGGGGAGCTCTCCGCTGATCAGCTCGTCGATGCGGATGCGCCCGGCCAGGTAGCGATCCACGTAGCCGGGGAGCTGCGTGCGCCCCCGCGTCCCGCCGAAGGCGCTGCCCAGCCAGCGGCGGCCCGTGACGAGCAGATAGGGACGCGCGTGGATCTCCTCTCCCGCGCCGGCCACACCGATGATCACGGCCTGCCCCCAACCCTTGTGCACGCAGGCCAGGGCTTGACCCATGACCTCGGTGTTCCCGATGCACTCGAAGGAGTAATCGACCCCGCCCCCGGTCCGCTCCACGATCTCGGAGGTCACGTCTTCGAGCTCGCTCGGATCGAGCGTCTCCGTCGCACCGAGCTGCACGGCGAGCTCGAAGCGCGCGGGATTCACGTCGATCGCAAGAATCCGCTCGGCTCCGGCGAGAACCGCACCCTGGACCACCGACAGACCTACACCACCCAGCCCGAAGACCGCCACGATCGACCCCGGCTCGACGCGTGCGGTGTTGAGCACCGCGCCGATTCCCGTCGTGATGCCGCAGCCGAGCAGACAGACCTTCTCCAGCGGTGCATCCTTGCGAATGCGAGCCAGCGCGATCTCCGGCACGACGGTCCACTCCGCAAACGTCGAGATGCCCATGTAGTGGTGGATCATCCGACCGCCATGGGAGAGCCGGCTGGTCCCGTCGGGCATCCGGCCGCGGCCCTGGGTCTCCAGCAGGGCATCGCAGAGATTCGTTCGTCCCGACAGGCAGAACTCGCACTCGCGACACTCGGGTATGTAGAGTGGAATCACGTGGTCACCCGGGGTGAGTGTGCGGACACCGGCGCCGACCTCCTCCACGATGCCTGCGCCTTCGTGCCCGAGCACGACGGGAAAGAGGCCGCTGGGATCCCGACCGCTGAGCGTGTACGCATCGGTGTGACAAACGCCCGTCGCCACCAGTCGGACCAGACACTCGCCCTCGCGGGGTCCCTCGAGCTCGATCTCTTCGACCTCGAGGGGCCGGCACGGCTCCCAGGCCACGGCGGCTCGGAGCTTCACGACCGCTCTCCCCTCACGGCCGGGGGGCGCCCGCCTCCCGTCGGGCGGCCTGCCGCGTCTCGTCATCGATCGTGAGCGGAATCTGGAGCCGCTGTCGCGGGTAGATGAGCGCCGGATCCTGGATCTGGTCGCGATTGAAGCGGTAGATCACGGGCCAGAGATAGGGATCCGCATAGATGTCGCCCTGCGCCGCGATCGACCAGAGCGTCTCCCCTCTGCGCACGACGTGCTCGATGGTCCCTGCCTCTGCGTGCAGGACCGCAGCGGGAAGCAGCCAGGCCAGGGCCAACGGGAGGCCCCGGTGCAGGCCGCGCCGCGAGCCCCACCGCGAGGCGCGGTCGGGCGCGCCCGCCTTCATGCGTCCTCCGCCTTCCGGGTTCGCCGCAGCCTCAGGCCCAGCTCCCGAAGCTGTCCGGGATCGACCGGGCTCGGGCAGCCCAGGAAGAGGTCCTGCGCCCGCTGGGTCTTGGGGAAGGCGACCACGTCACGCAGGCTCTCGCCACCGGCCATCATGAGGCAGAGGCGATCGAAGCCGAACGCGAAGCCCCCGTGCGGGGGCGCACCGGTCTCGAGAGCGTCGAGCATGAAACCGAAGCGCCGCTGGGCCTCGTCCTCCGCATACCCCAGCGCCTCGAAGATCGCGAGCTGTACGTCTCGGCGGTGGTTGCGCAGGCTCCCTGATCCGAGCTCGACGCCGTTGATCACGAGATCGTAGTGGGTGGATCGCACCGAGTGGGGCTCGCTGCGGAGGCGTTCGATGTCCTCGTCGACCGGAGCCACGAACGGCATGTGCATGTAGCCGAGCTGGCCGTCCTCGCTGCGCTCGAAGAGCGGAAAGTCCACGACGAAGAGCGGGGCCCAGTCCCGGCCATCCCGGCGTCCCAGCCGCACGCCAAGCTCGCTGCGCAGTCGCCCGAGCACCTCGCAGACCAGCGCCTCGCGGTCCGCACCGAAGAAAAGCAGGTGACCGGGCCGCAGCTTGGCACGCTCCCCGATCTTCTGGCGCTCCTCCTCGCTCAGGAATTTGGCAATCGGACTCTGCCACGACCCGTCCGGCGCGATGCGCACCCAGGCCAGCCCACGCGCGCCCCACTCCTGAGCTTGAGCCACCAGTCGATCGAGGTCGCCTCGGGTGAGCTCGTCCGCGTCGGGGACGGGCAGGGCCCGCACGACCCCGCCCGCCGCGACAGCCCCCGAGAAGACCTTGAAGCCGCTGCCGCCGAGCAGATCGGAGAGCTTCACGATCTCGAGCTCGATGCGCGTGTCGGGACGGTCCGAGCCGTAGCGGGCCATCGACTCGGCGAAGCCCAGCCGGGGGAACGGTCGGGCCAGCTCGACGCTGAGAACGTCCCGGAAGGCTCGCGCCGTGAGCTCCTCGAGCAGCTCGAGCACGTCGTCCACCCCGACGAAGGAGAGCTCGAGATCGATCTGCGTGAACTCGAGCTGTCGGTCTGCACGTTGGTCCTCGTCCCGAAAGCAGCGTGCGATCTGAAAGTAGCGGTCGAAGCCCGCCACCATGAGCAGCTGCTTCATGATCTGCGGCGATTGGGGCAGCGCGTAGAACTGCCCTGGATGAACTCGGCTGGGGACCAGAAAGTCGCGCGCACCCTCGGGGGTGGCCCGGCCCAGCATGGGCGTCTCGATCTCCCAGAGGCCGAGGTCCGTGCACGCCTCGCGCACCGCTTGAAGCAGACGGTGACGAAGCTCGAGGCGACCCTGCATGACCGGCCGTCGCAGGTCGTGGACCCGGTGGCGCAGGCGCACGGCCTCGTCGACGTGCACGTCATCCTCGAGCGCAAACGGCGGAGGCGCGGCCGTGTTCAGCACGCGCAGCTCCGCGGCCACCAGCTCCACCTCGCCCGTCGACAGCGTGGGGTTGATCGCATCGGGCTCCCGGCGCCGCAGGTGTCCGCGAATTCCGAGCACGAACTCGGAGCGCAGACCCTCGGCACGCTGGTGGGCTTCGGGTGCGCTGTCCGGCTTGAAGACGACCTGGAGCAGGCCACTCCGATCGCGCAGGTCCAGGAAGATCACGCCGCCGTGATCTCGCCGGCGATGCACCCACCCGCAGACGACGATCTCCTGGCCGACGTGCTCCTTGCGCAGCTCTCCACAGCCATGGGTACGGCGCAGGGCGCCCAGAACGTCGAGTCCCATCCCACCCTTCTCCACCGGCCGGCCGCGCCGCAAGCGTCCCCTGCGGGTGGCCGGGCTCGAGCATAACTGCCTGCGAGAGCTCGAAAAACCTGGCGGAGCCTAGCAGAGCCTCCGGGGCGCGGTCAAAGCCCGGCGGAGCGGCCCGTGTGCAGCTCCTGCGCGGAGCAGACGCGGTTGCGGCCCAGAGACTTTCCCAGGTACATGGCCTTGTCGGCCTGATCGAGCAGGGTCTCGCGCGTGGCACCGTGCTGCGGAAAGGTCGCCACACCCACGCAGACGGTGAGGGCGAGGCTGAGCCCGTGCTCGGCCCCGAAGCGGGCCTCCTCGGTGGATCGTCGGATGCGCTCGGCAACGCTCATGGCTCCCTCCGCCCCCGTGTCGACCAGGATCATGCAGAACTCGTCACCCCCGTAGCGGGCGATGGTATCGATGGTGCGGATCGAGTCCTGGAGCAGCCGGCCGAGCTCGCGCAGGACGTGGGAGCCGACCAGGTGGCCGTGCTGGTCATTCACAAGCTTGAAGCGGTCGAGATCCAGGAAGAGGACGCTGAGCTCCAGACTCGCGCGCTCGGCGCGCTGGACCTCACGATCCAGCGCGGCCAGCAGGTAGCGGGCGTTGTAGAGCTCCGTCACGTCGTCGATGAAGGCGCGCTCTCTCGCCTCGAGAAAGCGCTCCGCATTGGCGAAGGCCAGCTCGGCTTGCGTCGCCACGATCGCCCCGGCCCGCCACTCGTCGGGGGTGAATGGGCGGCCGTCCGAGAAGACCCAGATCCCCCCGACCACCCTCCGATCCCTGCGGAGCGGCAGGGCCATCAGCTCCTCGTGCTCGATGCCGATCCGTGCCAGCCCTTCCTGGACCGCGGGTGGAGGACCGCGTCGCTCCGGCCCCTCGAGCGCGTGCGGGTCGAAGAGCTTGCCCCGCTCGATCTCGTCTCGAATCACGCCGGCCTCCTCGCGGCCGAAGCCTGCCATCGTGGCGCCCTCCCCCGGGCGCGCCAGGGGGTGCGCCCAGCGGCCTACCGCGCGCCGACGCCCCAGGAGCCGGCGGATCACGTCGAGGGAGAGGGGAAGGATGCTGTGGGTCTCCAGGCAGCCGCTCAGGGCCCGCGCGGTCTCCAGGGCCTGCACGGAGCCCCGCAGGGACTCGTTCTCAGCCAGCAGCCGCCGCCGCTGAAGAGTGCGCTGGACGCAATAGATGAGCTCCGGAGTGGCGAACGGGCGCCGCAGGTAGTTGGCCGCTCCCAGCCGCAGGGCCCGCAGGGCACGGTCGATGGCGCCCTCGTCGGCGGTGACGATCACGTCGAGCTCGGGATGCTCCCGACGCAGCCGCTCCAGGAGCTGCAGGCTCTCCATCTCGGGCAACGAGAGGTCTGCGATGAGCAGGCCGGCGGCACCCTTCTGCTCCAGGTGATCGAGGGCGGCGGCGCCACTGGGGACGCAGGCGACCTCGTACCCTTCACGCACGAGGGCTGCGTGGCCCTCCGGGCCGATCCGTTGATCGTCACCGACGACGAGGATCCGCTCGTCCACCTCCGCGCCTTCCCTTCCCGGCCTGCCCCCGGCCGACCAGCCGCGACCCCGATCGACGGATCGGCCTCCCACCGGTCGGGCTTGACCCTCCGACTTGCATCCGGGGCGCGTGTCCCGGGGACCGGATCTCAGGCCGGACGGGGCAGAATCTTGACCCTCCGCCCCTCGACCCGGAGCCGGCCCTCGCTGTAGAGCTGGATCGCCTTGGGATAGAGCTCCCGCTCCTTCTCCTGGACCCGACGCGCCAATGAATCCACCGTGTCGTCGTCCTCGACCGGCACCGCCTCCTGCAGAATAATGGGCCCGGTGTCGTAGCTCTCGTCGCAGAAGTGCACGGTCACGCCGGTCAGCTTCACGCCCGCCTCGAGAACGGCCCGGTGGACGCGCTCGCCGTAGAATCCCTTGCCGGAGAAGGCGGGGACGAGGGCGGGGTGAATATTCATCGCCCGGCCCGCGTAGCCGCGCAGCTCCAGGCGGGAGAGGAAGCCCGCCAGGACGAGGAGGTCCGGCGCGTACTCGTCGAGCAGGCGATGCAGCGCGTTGTTGAAGCTGTGCTCGTCCCGGTAGGCGCGTCGGTCGACCGCATGGGCGGGGATCTCGTGCCGCCGCGCCCGCTCCGTGCCGAAGGCGCTCGGTTTGGAGGAGAGCACCACCGCGATCTCGACATCGAGCTGACCCTTACGTTGGCGATCGATCAGGTTCTCCAGGGTCGTGCCCGACCCCGAGAGCAGGACGGCGAGGCGGAGCGGCATGCATAGAAGCTACCAGGAATAGCGCACCGTGATCCACCCGGAGTCCCGGTTCCTCACCGGCGCCAGGCTCCGCGTGAGCGCCTCGGTCGTGGTGTCCGCCGTCCCGGTGCGCAGGGCGATCGGGAACGCGGCTTGCTGCACCTGCTCCGGCCTCCCGAAGAAGCTGTTCAGCCCGATCGTGGTGCTGAAGGCCTCCGTCCAGCGGTAGAGGAGCTGCGCGAGCACGGCGCCGTTGCTCGTGGTCGGGTCGTAGACGAAGCTCGCGCGCGGCTGGAGCCGATCCTGGAAGTAGCCGGTGAAGAACGTGAATACGGCACGCCCATCGATCGGGCCCTCCGCCACCCCGAACATCCCGTCCTTGTCGTCCGAGCCTCCCGTAAAGTCGGTCAGGTAGCGGATGAAGAACTGGAAGTTCAGGAAGAAGCTGCGGTTGGGGTTCAGGAAGTTGAAGAACGTCGGCCGGTCCACCGAGATCGAGAGCACCATCTCGTCGGAGCGGTGCAGCCCCGAGAAGGAGTTCAGATCGGAGAAGAGCTTGTCGGCCGTCCAGGTGAACTCGATGCCCCAGCTCGTCTTCGTCACATCCTCGGCAAAGTCCAGCGAGAAGCCGAAGACGTTGCGCTTCTGGTAGTTCAGGGTGACCTGTCGACCGCCCTGCCAGATGAAGTCCCTCCGGCCGTACTGGCCATCGCCCCCCGCCTTGCGGATCGGCAGGGTCAGGCCCGTGGCATTCAGCAGACCGGTGGAGGTACGACAGAAAACGGGGGAGCGAGGCGGCATTCCGTTCGGAAACAACGCCTGGAAGGCGGCCTCGTCGGTCGGCCGTACGAACTCCTTCTGGAGGGCGTCCTGCAACACGTCCCCCGGGATTCCCGATCCACACAGGATGTTGTCGTCCGTCGCGGGTCCGGCCGTGTAGTCGTCCGCTCCGTCCCAGACGCCATCCCGATCCTGGTCGAGATCGCACATCGCATCGTTGTCGAGGTTGCTGCACTCCTTTCCGCCCGAAGCGAGCTCCCCGTCCTTCGCGAAGAGATTGAGCTCCGTGGCGAGCTGGACGCAGAAGCGCTTACCGTCAATTTCCACGATGCGCAGGTTCGTCGTGAAGTCAGCAGAGAACGGATCCAGTACACGGTTGAAGCACTCGTCGACATCGCCAACGGAGCGCGTGTCGAGCAGCTCCATCGCCGCCACCTTGTCCTCGAACTGGAGCTTGATGTAGTTCAGGTGGGCCGGTGCCGGCTCAGCCGTGTTGGGATCGACCAGGCCCGGAGCGTTCGGATCCGGGGCCAGGAAACCCTTGATCGGTACGGCCGCGGGAAGAGCCACCACGAGCGGCACGGTCTTGCTGGGATCGTTCCGATCGAAGACGGGGTCGATGGCCGAGTTCGGAAGCGGGACGTCGTCATCGAGAATCGCGAAGCAAGGCTTACCCGGGACACAGCCTGCCACGGCGTCCGCGCTCATGAAGCTTTCACGAGAGTCAAGTGTGCGAAGGTCCAGCGTGGTGACCCCTTCCTTGAGCAAGCGAACCACCGGCACATCGGCCTCGCCAAGATCCGTGTGCGCCACCTCGATGCCCGGAATCGGGTCTTCGAAGCGGGCCGGATCGACCAGCTCGCCGAGGCCCGCGGCGTAGTTCGCCACGAAGATCCCGTCCGGGCCGGCGATCGGGTCCCCCCCCAGCGTGCCATCGATGAGCTGGAAGTTGTCGCTGAGCACGTTCACCAGCTCCTCGAGCGTCTCGGGCGGATCCGGAGCGCGGTCCTCTCCCACGATCTCGAGCGCGATCATCAGCCGCTCGAGGTTGGCGGTGACCTCCTCGAGCTGCGTGCAGCCGGCGTCGAAGCCACTCCCGAACACCGGAATGCAGGTCTCCCCGATCACGTTCCCGTCGGGATCCGTCCGAAAGACGTTCAGCGGGTTCGTCCGGTCGAAGGGATCATTGAAGATCTTCTTGCCCGGTATGCGATTGCCCTGGGCGTCGCGGAGGCCCTCGCAGGCCGGATTCGCGGGATCGAAAAGCGGCGCGAGCTCGGGATCGTCCGAGAGGTGGCAGCGGGGATCGAGCTCGAAACGGTTCGCCACCTGGTAGACGAGCACGCCCTGGGCGAGCAGCTCGGGATCGGGCAGCCACGGGAAAGGCTCGATCCAGGCGTCGGTCGCCACAGGAGACTGCTCCGCCGGATCGAGGAACTCCGGATCGTTGGGATCGAGCGCGTTGCGGCGCGCGATCTCGTTCTGCTGACGCACGAACTCGTTCCGCCCGTCGTTCCCGAGCGCGATCACCTCGTTGACACTCATGCCCCCCGTGGAGATCCCGGCATCGAAGAACTGCGCAGCGCCGGCCGTGCGCATGCCCACCAGCGCCCCCGGGCTCCCCTCCTTGAGCAACGTGAACTCCTGCGTGATCACGCTCCCGTCCGCGTTCATCAGGTCCGGTCCGCCTGAGATCGTGCTCAGGTCCCGCTGGAGCGCCACCGCGATCGAGTTGTCCTCGTTCGAGGGGTCGACCCATGCGACCTTCTGATCGGAGCCACAGGGCGAGGCAAAGGACGGACCGCAGCCCAGCAGCGCCTGTTGCTCAACCGTGAGATTCCCGAGATCCTGCGACGTTCCCGTCTTGGCCGTGGACTTGAAGACGAGATCCGCAAGCTTGGCGTCCGGAATCTGGTTGCTGAACGGGGAGCCCCCCACGCGGATACGGCTCACCCCGTCGATCGCCAGGCCTCCAATCACCGTCTCACCCACGAGCACGCTCGAAACGAACGGGAAGAAGGCCGGGTGGTTGAGCTGGTCCAGCGGACAGAAGCCCTTGTCCGGGTCGAAGGTGAAGGTGCAGACCGAGTGAAAGAGCGTCTGGTTCACGGAGTGATTCAGCGCTACCGCCGATGCGGCACGGATCGTCTGCTTGCCATCCGTCGGGCCGGGGTTGTCCCAGAGCAGACAGTTGCCCACGCTCGGGAAGATGTCGTCGGCCGTGCCGGGGATCGCATCCGGACCGACGACCACGGTTTCGCCCTCGATCACCTTGGTGCGGAAGTGGCAGTCCAGGGGACCGCTCGAGTTGACCGGCGCCCCGGTTTCGGGGTCCACACGGCGGCCGTACTGGACCACGGGCTGCAGGAAGGGAAGGTCGTCCCAGCCCCAGAAGTCCGTGATCGCGAAGGTGAAGCGCTCCCAGCGACCCTCGATGCGCACGCCATAGTCGAAGCGCTTGAGCCCCCCGTACTCCCGATCGGGCCGCACCTCGCCCGCGAGGCCCAGACCTGCCAGGCCGCTGGCCATGGCCCCGAAGGACTTGAGACAGATCAGGGCCAGCGAGCTGTTCTCTCCGCAGACGCCCAGGTCGAGCGGCTGGAAGTCGTCGAAGATCACGGCCAGCTCCAGGCGCAGGTCCTCCACGGGACCGACACGCATCCACGCCTCCGGTGAGAAGACGATGTTGGCCATCCACTGCCCGATGCGGGATTCCTCGAGCTTGGTGATCACGCCGTTGCTGAGGTCGAGTGGGTTCAGCCGATCCTGGTTGCGGAAGAGCTCCGTCTTGCCCCAGACCAGGATGAGCTTGCCGACGCGCGCGAAGATCTGGCTGTCGAGCATCTCGAACTCGAGGTAGCCCTCGCGAAACGCCCCTTCGTCCTCGTTCGCACCCCAGCCCCAGCGAAGCCGGTCCTCACTGAACTCGCTGTCGAGGCTCGAGACGAGCCGGCTGCTCTTCGCGACGAGCCTCTGCAGATCGCGATGCTGGAAGTACAGCCCGCCGCCCGGATTCCGCGGCCGCGCGGGTGGTCCCTGGCCGGCCGACTGGGCGAAGAGCTGGAAGTCCGTCAGGTCCACCGGCTCGAGCGTCGCGTCCTGAGGTCGGAGGGTGAGGTCTCCCAGCGGATCCAGGGCCCGGAACGGGACCGAGGTCAGCTCGGTCACCAGCTGGATGCAGACGGGGTTCCCGTTGGCGTCGAGATCCTGGTTGATCCCCCCCGTCGCCCCGTTCGAGTTCAGGGCCCGGCAGCCCAGCGAGAAGGCCTGCTCCTCGCTGACCTGTGCGTTCGTACAGGTCCCCGTTGCGGTATCGAACGTACCTCCCGCGGCTCGGCATCCGACCTTGAGGCCCTCGTTCAAGACGACATCGCGCTTGAAGCGGCCGTACAGCTCCACGGAGGTGCTACCGAGCGCAACGGAGACGACATCATCGAAATCGCTGGCGCCAAAGTTGCTCGTCGGGGGGCCGACCTTGAGCTTGCCGAACGCATCGGTGACCACGGAAGGCAGGTCATCGGGGCTGTTGAGGATCCCGTCCGGCCCGACGAGGAAGGGGACGCTGGTCAACGAGAGCTGCTTGTTTCCGATCCCGGGAAGCAGCGGCGCATCCCGAACCGTCGCCACCCCCTTCGCCAGACCCGGAGCGTAGTGCGGCACGAGATCGAGCGCCCCCTGGCCGAAGTAGCCCAGCGGCTCGATCGCGGTTCCCAGCGAGGCCAGATAGGTCAGATTGATGTCCTTCAGGCCGCTGGATCCCCAGAGCGCGGTGAGCAGGCTCGGCGCTCGCGCACCCGCGAGGGTCTGGAAGATGTTCGAGTCGGGACGCGTCGCGAGGAGTTCCTCCGCAATCGCGGGATCGTTGAAGGTTCCCTCGACGAGCTCGGCGGCCTCGGCTCGCAGCGCCTCGGCCTCGTCAGACTTCCCGGTGGCCTCGGAAATTGCAGCGGCCGAACTCAGCGCCCGGAAGATCCCGAGCTGTGCCGGCGAGAGCACGCTGCCGCCGAGCAGCAGGGAGCGAAGCTCCCGGAAGCGATTCTCGGTACCGGCACCCTGCGCCGGCTGGGCCTCCAGGACGGGTCGCGCCGCACGCAGATAGTTGAAGTTGAACAGCGGGCTCACGAAGCCGGCCCGCGTCGGAAGATCCGGGCTCGTGTTCGCAAAGTTATCGGTCGGCTCGTCGAGCCGACCGCGGTCCTCGAGATTGCAGAAGGCGCCCAGGATCGGGTTCGGATGGTTCAGGGCCACGTCCCCGGGAGGCAGGAAGCAGTCCCGGAAGCGGAACGTGGGGTTCAGCTCTTGCTGGACGGGCAGCAGGGTGCCCGGGCGGAAGCGGATGGGGAAGACTCCGCCGACCTCGAGCGGCTGGTTCGTGGCCTCCTTGAGATTCTTGGGCAGCCGCTTGAGGCTGCGAAGGTCACCGCCAAAGCTGTCCGCCTTGTTCGACGTCCCGCAGGCCCTCTGGTAGATACACTCGTAGGTGAAGACCACGCGCGTAAACGCCATCATGAAGTCGAAGGGTCCCCAGCCCTCGGGGAAGATCTCGATCTCCGTCTCGATGTCGAGCACGTGGCGGAACTGGGAAAAAGTGATCCCCTCGCTCGGCAGATCCTCTCCGAGGAACTGCAGCCGCAGCTCGTAGAAACCGTTGATGTTGGCCTTCCGCTCGCCTGGGAGATCGAACTCGAACGCCCGCGCTGGGTGCGCCACAGCCAGAGCCAGAAGCACCAGACCCAGCGCCACCGTTCCGTCAGTCAGACGCTTCCACATGATCCACACCCTCTCCTATCCGGACGGAACCGCTCAGACGCAGCACTCACCTCATGCCGTACCGGTGGCCGCTCGCTTCTCCGCTTCTATGGGTTGTTGCTGATCCACGCTGGTAAGTGACGCAGCGAAGAACTTGGGGCGCAGAATCGAGAAGATCGATGGCACCAGGAAGATCGCACCGATCATGTTCACGACCATCAAAATCGAAAGCAGCCAGGCCATTTCGCCCTGGAAACGCAGCTCGCTGAGGCGCCACCAGATGATCCCGCCAACCAAGGTCGTGGCCGTGAAGCTGACGGCCATCCCGGTGGTGCGGATGGCGCGCCGAATCCCCTCGTCGAGGTCCCCGCACCAGGAAAACTCCTGCCGGATCCGGTCCGTGATGTAGATCGCGTAATCGACGCCGATCCCGACTCCGACCGACTGCACCGGGAGCGTGTTCACATTCAGACCCGTGTTGGTGATCGCCATGTAGAAGAGCGAGAGCATCGTACCGGCAGCCAATGAGAAGACGATCGCCCCCCCCGCTACCGCCGAGCGGTAGCTCACGCTCACGAAGGTGAAGACCACCAGAAAGATCAGCAGGATGTTCGCAACGTGGCCGCGCTCGACCTCTTCGTTGGTCGCCGCGAGGATCCCCATCACCCCGCCCGCCAGAGAGAGCTCGGCGCCTCGAGTCCAGCTGCGCGTGGGTTGCGGGTTCCAGGAGGCGTCCCGAAACTTCTCGTTCTTGACCCAGAGTTCGTAGTCGCAGTACGTCTTGCAGTAGCGGATGTTCTGCGCACGGATCCCGCGCTCCTCGTTCCGCCATTCCTCGATCACGAAGTACCGACTCCGCGCCACCACGTAGTCGACGATCTGTCCCACGGTCTGCCAGGTCTGTGCCACCTCACTGGCCTTCTGGCGCACCGTCTCGATGTGGTAGTCGAACTGGGACGAGAGCTTCTTGGCGATCTTTTCGATGCGCTCCTTGCGGATCCCCAAATCCTCGTAGAGATGCGCCGAGCCGTCGAACTCGGGCAGCTTCTTCCCCGCGTTGAGCCGGATCGTCGCGATCACGTTCTTCTCGACCTCCGCGGCGTCGAGCGGCTCCGTCCACTCCCCGACCGGGACTGACTCTCCGCGATGGTACCCGAGGATGCTCTGTTCCTCGGAGATCTCCGCGACCTGGACCTCCATCCGCTCACGCCGGGGAAAGAGCACCGGACCCAGCATGTAGTAGGCCGCGTCGAGCGGGCCCCCTCGATCTTTCCGCAGCTTTACGGACAGACGGCCCATGGGGTTCTGCTCGATGAACTCCCGGGCAAAGTGTACGGCCCGCCGAATCGTCTCCCCCCGGTGGTCCGGGTAGAAGAACTTGATGTTCGCGTCCTCGGCCTCATCGGTCAGAAACGGGCGGAGCGCCCCGGGAGCGCCCGCCCGCTGGAGCTGGAAGACGACGCTGGCGATCGTCGAGGCCGAGTCTGGCACGAAGCCCCACTTCGGGTCCCCATAGTGGTTGATCGCCCAGAACTGCCGGACGATGCTGACGAGCGAGATCAACGCGCCGGGATTCGTGTGGTGCCTCATGTACCGCTGCATCGCCTCCATGCGCTGCAGCACGGAGCCATCGGCACTCGCATTGTTCTGATCGCCATCGACGAAGACGAGGAACTGATCGACGCCCCCGAAGCGCTTCGCCACTTCTCCCGTGGCCACGTTGAACGGATGCTGGGGCCAGAAGATCGGGAAGCCCGGACGGCTCTCTCCGATCGTGGAGTTGTAGAGCACGTAGTAGGTCGCGAAGACGAGGAAGACCGCCGCGGTGCCCACCAGGACTCGCTTGCTCACGGCGCCCGTCGTCAAGCGGCCTGCCCAGGCGAGGAAGCGCGTCATCAGCTTCGGGGTGAAGTGCTTGCTCTCGTGGGGAGGCGGCAGGTACGCGATCATGATCGGGTGCAGCAGGATCACGTTGAAGATGATCGCGAGCACCCAGAAGGATCCAAAGATCGCGAGGTTCCGCATCTGCTGAATCGTGGTCAGGAAGATGACCATCAGCCCCGCGGCGTCGGTGATGATCCCCAGCATCCCCGGCAGCATCAGCTTGGCCATCGCGGTCGTGGCGGTCTCGACCTTGGCGTCGGTGATCTCAACGTGAGTGAGGGTGCGTCCCGCCTGGCGCTGGCGGGCGTCGACCTCCATCTCGAAGTCCTCGAAGAAGCGCTCGGCCATCTGGACCGTGTGCGAGATCGAGCGTGCGGTAATCAGCAGAGGAATCACCAGCACGAGCGGATCGAGGCTGATCCCGACCCACGCGCAGAACCCCATTCCCCAGATCGCGGTCGAGAGGCCCGCCACCATGGGGATCGCCACGCCGTGCAGCCGCCGGAAGTAGGCCAGCAGCAGGATGAAGAGCATCACGATCGTGAGCAGCAGATAGAACTGGATCTCGAAGGCGTGCACGTAGACCCAGCCCACGAGAATCGGCTGGCCGGTGATGTGGATCTCCACGGTCCCGTCCGCCTCCTCGTCGGCCTTGAGCTTCATGAGGTGGCTGAACAGGTCCTGGTAGGCTTGGGCGTTGTCGAGACGATGCGTGATGAAGCCCGCCACGACCTGCACGGCCTTGTCGTCGCGGGACACGAGGAACCCGTGGATCAGACCGGGGTTCTCGTGCACGGTCCGCTTGAAGGCCTCGAGGTCCTCGTCCTCCTCCGGAACCTCGTCCATCAGAGGCTCGGCACTGATCGAGCCGTCGGGCTCGATGATGATCACGCGCGTATTGATGTGCGCGATGCTGTTGACCTGGTAGTGGTTGACGAAAGGGGTCTCGTCCACGACCCGAGTGATCCGCTCCACCTTCTCCAGAAAGTCGGGGTCGTAGATATCCCCGTCCTTCTTGACCACCGCGAGCGAGACGTAGCTGGCGGTCCCGAAGCGCCCTGTGAACTTGTCCTGCGCGTGGATGAAATCGTGCTCGGGGAAGGTGTCCCGGACTCGCGTATCGAGATGGAAGCGGGTCGTGATCCCGGGGAGCGTCGTCCCCTTCAGGTTGAAGAGCAGTGCATTGACGAGCGGCGTGGCGAAGAAGACCGAGATGCTGAGCAACGTCATCAACGTCGCGAATCGATTCTTCATGATCAGGCGGCCGAATCGCATCGAGACGGCTCTCTCCGGAAGCGCATCCTCCATGTAGCTCTGCTGGCCGTTGCCGTTCTCGGGCATCCGTTCTACTCCCCCGCCGCTCGCTCGCTCGCCCCGGTGCGCTGCTCCGCGTAGAGCGAGACCTCTTCCCAGGTCAGCCCCCCGTCCGAGCTGCGCAGGACCATGCTCTCGGCACCCACGATCCAGCCGCGGGCATCGGTCGGAAAGACCAGGTCGCGCATGAAGGACACGATGGGCGGGAAGCCCTGACGCGGCCTCTGCCAGGTGCGCCCTCCGTCCTTGCTCACGCGCTTGAGTCCCTTCTCCCCGACCGCGACCAGACGGCCCGCTCCGTGACCCACCGCAAAGAACGCCTGGCGGCTGTCACTCTCCGCGTAGGTCCAGGTTCGCCCCCAGTCGTCGCTGCGCAGAATCACGCCGCCGAGGCCCGCGATCAGCCCATGCCCATCGGAGCGGATCTTGACGTCGAAGAGGAAGGGGGTCTCGACGACCTCGACACTCACGTGCGGGCGGTCGCAGAGCTTGGAGCGCACGAAGGCCTGCATGTCCACGCTCTCCTCGTCGAAGGGCGTGGGATTGACCATGCGAATCCGGTCCTGGCTGACGCCTTCGCTCTCCAGGAAGTCGCGCAGCGACTCCGCGCGGTCGTCGGCCAGGGTGGTGGTTCCGGTGCGCCGGTACTCCGCGGGGGTCAGACACGCATCGATCCGCAGGCGCAGGTACTCCTTCTCGAGCAGGATCTCTGCAGACGCAAACAGGGGAGGCCACAGGCTGCGCGGAATCTCGGACTCCATGGACGGGAACTCGATGTCGTCGAAGTGGACGGCTCCGATGATCTGCGCCTGCTCCCAGGTCTCGCCGCCGTTCTCCGTCACGTAGATCAGGCCGTACTCGCCGACCAGCCAGCCGCGCTGATCATCGATGAAGTAGACGTCGTTCAGGTAGATGTCGTCGTAGATGGGCTCCCCCCGATTGAAGGCCTCGAGCTCGGCCTCCGAGAGGTACTTGAAGGCGGGATGATCCTCGTGGATCAGGAAGGAGCGATCCCGCCAGGTCTCGCCGCCGTCCGCAGAGTAGTAGCGACCGCCCCAGTCCCCCACGGCCCACACGCGGTTCTGGTCCAGCGCGTGGATCGCAAAGATGTGTCGGGCCGGCTTGCGCGGGAGCTCCTGGCGTTTCCAGGTGTCCCCGCCGTCCGTCGTGTGGATCACGAAGCCGCGTCGTCCCGTCGCCCAGCCGTGTCGGTTGTCGGCAAAGCTGATCGCGTAAATCGATTTCTCGGTCAGTGAATCGAGCTTCTGCCAGGACTCGCCCCCATCGCGCGTGCGGTAGATGGCGCCGAAGTAGCCCGCCGCCCAGAGATGGTCCGTCCCGACCGCGGTGGCGGCATAGAGGTCGTCGGGCACCGGGAAGACCTCGTCGAAGCTCTCCTGCCGACAGCCCAGACCCGGTGCGCAGAGTGCGCAAACGAGCAGCCCGGCCGCCCACCTCTGCCGTACTCGCGATGTCGCCAACTTGCCTCCCGGGCCCTCGCCCCTCCGACTGCACTGGACTGCGATCCGGCAGGGCCCGCTCGGAGCCGAACGGGCTCCCCGCGACTCGCTTCCGGACCAGCCAGACCCCCGGTCCGGGTCCAACCCATCCTACCGCATCGCCTATGCGAACGGACCGACAGGTTTCGCTTTCTATTACAAGCCGCGGAGGGGTGTCAAGCAGATTGGGAATCCAGCGGATCGCTGCGGTTTCGCTGGGTTTCCGGGCGTTTTGGGGACCTCCGCGCGGAGCAGATGAGGGCCGGGACGTCAAGGACGACCGGCGTCGCGGGGCTCAGCGCGGTGGGGTGCGCAGCTTCAGGCGCAAGGCATTGAGACGGATGAACCCTCCGGCGTCCCGCTGGTCGTAGGCCGAGTCGGCCTCGAAGGACGCGATGTCCTCGCGGTAGAGCGAGAACTCGGAGCGGCGGCCGAGGACCGTCACCGATCCCTTGTAGAGCCGCAGCCGGACCGCGCCGCTCACGTTCTGCTGGCTCTGCTCCACGGCCGTACGCAGGAAGTCCATCTCGGGCGAGAACCACAGGCCGTTGTAGATCAGCTGGGCGAAGCGCGGGGTCAACCGGTCCCGCTCCAGCATGACCTCGCGATCGAGCGTGATGGACTCCAGCGCCCTATGAGCGGCGTGCAGCGCGGTGCCGCCGGGCGTCTCGTAGACGCCACGTGACTTCATCCCGACCGCCCGATTCTCGACCAGGTCCACCCGGCCCACGCCATGCTGGGCGGCCCGTGCGTTGAGCTCCTGGAGCAGCGCAACGGGGCCGAGCGTGCGACCATCGAGCTGGACCGGCCGGCCCCGCTCGAACCCGAGCTCGAGCTCACAGGGCGTGTCCGGAGCCTCGAGCGCCGGGGTCGTCCACTCGAACATCTCCTCGTCCGGCTCCCGCCAGGGGTCCTCGAGCACACCGCCCTCGTAGCTGATGTGGAAGAGGTTGCGGTCGATCGAGTAGGGCTTCTTGAGCGTGGATTCCACCGGGATCCCGAACTTGCGCGCGTAGGCCATGAGCTCGCTGCGACCGCGCAGGTCCCACTCGCGCCACGGCGCCACGATGCGCAGCTCGGGTGCGAGCGCCTGAAAGGCGAGCTCGAAGCGCATCTGGTCGTTGCCTTTCCCGGTGCAGCCGTGGGCAAGCGCGTCGGCCCCCTGCTCGCGGGCCACGCGCACCTGCTCGCGGGCCAGCACGGGGCGTGCCAGCGAGGTGCCGAGCAGGTAGCTGCCCTCGTAGACCGCGTTGCCCGCCACGGCCGGAAACACGTAGTCCCGCACGAACTCCTCGCGCAGGTCCCGCACGATGCAGTCCCGAGCGCCGGTGGCCAGTGCCTTGCGCGTGACCGCCTCGAGGTCCTCGTCCTGGCCGACGTCACCCACGAAGCAGATCACCTCGGCCCCGTAGGTCTCGATCAGCCAGCGCAGGATCACCGAGGTGTCCAGCCCCCCGCTGTAGGCAAGGACGATGCGGCGCAGCTCGGCCATGGAGAGCGGATTGTAACGTCCCGGGCGCGGGCCTCTACTCGACGACGCCCTCGCGCAGCAGCTTGGCGACCGTCTCAAGCGTCTCCACGCGACCCAAGGCCGACAGGCTGATCAGCTCCTCGACGCTGAGCTTGCCGTCGATGCGGGAGAGCAGGAAGCCCTCCTCGGGGGTCAGCTTGAGCGACTTGAGCTCCTCGAGATCCTTGGCGACCGTGAGCGTGCGGCTCAGGTCGCCGATCTCACGGACGAATTCGCGCGCGCGCTGGGCCCGCACCAGGCCCAGGTAGCCCCGTACGTCCAGCCGCTCGGGCTGGCGGCGGGCCGCCTCCTGGAGCCCCGCCCAGGCGCGTTCCAGGTCTCCGGACTGGAACGCCTCCAGCGCCTCCCCGATCAGCGTATCGGGAGCGTCGTCCGCCTCGAGGTCGATGTCCACGGAGTCCAGAAACCCCCAGGAGCGGGGCGTGTCCGCATCATCTTGGGGATCGATCGGCGCGTCCCCCGCGACCCGCGCCTGGGGCGGAGGGGTGAGTCCGTCGTTCCCACCGTCGCGCTCCTCGTAGGCCGTGGCGAGGTAGTCCCGCGCCGCCGTGTTCTCGGAATCGAGCCGCTGGACCCGCTCCCAGCAAACGATCGCCGCCTCGATGTCCCCGAGTCCGTAATGGTTCAGCCCCAGCTTGAGCAGCCGGGCGACTTCTTCTTCTGGTGTCGGCTTCACCTCAGCCTCTCACCGCCACCTCATCGGAGGCGGCCTCTTGCGTGAGCTTCTCGAGCTCCTCCGGCGAGAGCGTTCCACGCGGATTCACCTGGATGGACTGTTCCTGGTTCGTGGCCACGTCCCGAGCGGAGACGCTCACGATCCCATTCACGTCGATGTCGAAGGTCACGGCGATCTCGGGCTCACCCTTGGGAGCTCGGCGGATCCCCGTCAGAGAGAACTCACCCAGGAGATCGTTCTCATTGGCGCGATCGCTCTCACCCTGCAGCACACGGATCTTGACCTTGGTCTGATTGTCCCGCGTGGTCGTGAACATCTCCTGTCGCCGTGCCGGGACCGTCGTATTCCGCTCGATGATCCGAGCGAACTCCCCGCCGAAGGTAGCGATCCCCAGCGAGAGCGGCGTCACGTCCACGAGCAGCGGCCCGGCCTGCTCCTCGGCCAACATGGCGCCCTGGATCGCAGCCCCGATCGCCACCACCTCATCCGGATTCACACCCTTGTGCGGCGTCTTGCCAAAGAGCTCGCTCACGACGTTCTGGACCAGAGGCATCCGGGTCTGCCCGCCCACGAGGAGCACCTGGTCGATCTCGTTCGCCTCCACTCCGGAGTCGGCCAGAGCACGCTGGCAGATCCCGCGTGTGCTCTCGACCAGCTCCCGGACGAGCTCCTCGACGAGCTCGCACTGGAGCTCGAGGCTGAGATGGAGGGCTTCCCCCTTGGCGTCCGACGCGATGAAGGGCAGGTTCACCTCCGTCGCGCTGACCTCCGAGAGGTCGCACTTGGCTTTCTCGGCCGCGTCCTTCAGCCGCTGGAGAGCCATGGCGTCATCCCGCAGAGAGACATCGTGCTCGTCCCCGAACTTGGCGAGCAGCAGCTCCATGATGGCGCGATCGAAGTCCTCCCCGCCGAGAAAGGTGTCGCCCGCCGTGGCCAGGACTTCGATCACACCCTCGCCCATCTGCAGAATTGAGATGTCGAAGGTTCCCCCGCCCAGGTCGTACACGGCGAGCCGCTGGGTCTCGCTGCGGCCCAAGCCATACGCGAGAGCCGCCGCCGTGGGCTCGTTGATGATGCGCAGCACGTCGAGACCCGCGATGCGACCGGCGTCTCGCGTTGTCTGCCGCTGAGCATCATTGAAGTAGGCGGGGACGGTGATCACGGCCTGCTGGACCGGCTCGCCGAGGTACTCCTCGGCCACCCGCTTCATCTCGCGAAGGACAATCCCCGCGAGCTCCGGAATGGTGTAGGTGCGCCCCTCGATGACGATTCGCGTGTCGTTGTTCGGACCCGCCACGAGCTCGTAGGGCAGCAGGGTCTTGAGCTGTTCGACCTCGGCGGAGCCGAAGTCCCGCCCGATGAGGCGCTTGGAGGCGCTGATCGTGCGCGTCGGATTGGTGATCGCCTGCCGCTTCGCCAGGTGTCCGACCAGGCGCTTTCCGTCCTCGGTCACCGCGAACATCGAGGGCGTGGTCTTGTAGCCCCCCGTATTCGGGATCACCAGCGGCTGGCCGCGGTCCAGAACCGCGACGCAGCTGTTGGTCGTTCCCAGATCGATTCCAATCACTCGGCTCATGGGCGTCCTCTTGGGGGGTCCTCGGGGCTAGCAGGTCCCCAGCTCGGCCTTGATCTCCTTGTCCAAGGGGTCCAGCTCCCAGGCGCGCTGGAACTCCCGGCGCGCTTCCTCCGTCCGGCCGGCGGCCTTGTAGAGGCGGCCAAGAATCTTGCGGAACTCGGCGTTCTTCTCGTCGAGCGAGGCCGCATGGGCCGCGAACTCGCAGGCCTTGGCGAGATCGGCCGCACCCTCTCGGGCCAGCTCGGCAATGCGGGCAGCCACGCTGGCGTCGGTCGGCTGGAGACGGAAGGCCTCCTCGAGCAGCGGAAGGGCCTCCTTGGGATTGCCCGCACCGAGCTGTTGCTCGGCACGGGCGCGGAGCAGAGAGCTCTGCTCAGCGTTCACCTCGGGCAGCAGCTCCGCGAGGGCGTCGTGGTAGCGGCTCTCACGGGGGTCGAAGGTCATCGCGAGACGGAGCAGGCTGACCGCGCGCATCCAGTCCCCGCGATTCTTCTGCTGCATGGCTTCCTCGTAGTGGCCCTGCGCCTTGCGCCGGCTGCGCTCGATCTGCTGCGTCAGACGCTCCAGTGCATGGCCCCGCGGTCGCAGGCCTCGGCGCGCGCGCAGCGTAGGCTGCGCGGCCGGTGGGGTCGGCTCCGCGTGAGCCTCGGGGGAAGCGGGGCGGGGTTTCCCCGAGCCAAGCCGGGCGGATCCGAGCTTGCGGTCGTACTCGGCGCGGAGCTTGGCCTCTCGGAGCACTTCGTGGGCCATCACAACGCGCTTGTAGATCTCGCCGAGCAGCTCCCGGTAGGGCCCCAGCTCCTTGCGAAAGTAGCGGTCCGGGTGGAAGCGCTTGGAGCGCTCGAAGAAGCCAGCGCGGATCTCGTCCCCGCTCGCGTCGGATGTCACGCCGAGGACCTCGTAGTAGCTCATCTCCTGCAGCGTCCTCGCGAACTCGCGGATTTCCGCCTGGAGCTCCGCCGGGAGCTCAACCGCACCGGCTGTCGTCGCACGAGAGACCATCGGGACTCCGCAAGAATCTGCGTTTGGGCCCTCGTCGTATCGGGGATGGCCGACGAAAAGTTGAGGCGGGATGGCGCCCCTGGTACCTCCTGATCACACCCGCTGCGCGAGAATCAGCGCCTCGAGCACCGCCTTCTGCGCGTGGAGGCGGTTCTCCGCCTGCTCGAAGACGAGCGAGCATTCGGATTCGAGCACCTCGTCACTCACCTCCTCCCCGCGATGGGCGGGAAGGCAGTGGAGCAGGCGCACGCCCGCCGGGGCCACAGCCAGGAGCTCCGCATTGACCTGATAGGCGGCGAAGACCGAGCGACGCTCCTCGACCTCGCTCTCGCGCCCCATGCTCGTCCAGACATCGGTGTACACGAAGGCCGCGTCCGTGACCGCCGACCGTGGGTCATGCTCCAGCCGCACCTCACCGCCCTGCCGACGGGCTTCGCTCACACCCCACGCGAGCACCCCCGGGTCCGGGGCGTACGCTCGGGGTGTGCAGACCGTGAGCCGCAGGCCGAGACGTCCGGCCAGGTGGATCAGCGAGTGGGCGACGTTGTTGCCATCGCCCACGTAGACCAGGCGATCCTTCTGGAGGTCCCCGAAGTCCGACAGGGTGAGCGCGTCCGCCAGCGCCTGGCAGGGGTGCAGGAGATCGGTGAGCGCGTTGATCACGGGGACCGAGCTCCAGCGCGCCAGCTCCTCGATCACGCGGTGCGCGAAGGTGCGTGCCACGATCGCGTCGCACCAGCGTGCGAGCCCACGCGCCACATCCTCGATCGGCTCCCGCTCGCCCAAGCGAACCTGCTGCGGGGGAAGGTAGACCGGATGCGCCCCGAGCTCGGCGGCTCCGACATCGAAGGTGACCAGGGTCCGCAGGCTTGGCTTCTCGAAGTAGAGAAGCACCGAGCGGCCCGCGAGCGGCGCCGTGATCTCGCGGCGCCGGCGCTGCTCGCGAAGCTCGCGGGCGCGCTCGAGCCAGCGCTCGATCGCGTCCCGCGGCCAGTCGGCCAGCGAGATCAGGTCCTTGGGCTCATGCCGCGCGGACAAGGGTACCGACCCCTCCATCGGTGAAGATCTCGAGCAGAAGGGCATGGGGGATGCGCCCGTCGACGATGTGGGCCGCGCGGACGCCGTGCTCTGCGGCGGCGAGGCAGCACTCGAGCTTGGGAATCATTCCCCCCTCGACGGCGCCCTCCATGATCGCGGCGCGCGCCTCCTCTACGTCGAGCTGGGGACGCAGCTTTCCGTTGGCGTCCAAGACCCCCTCGACGTCGGTCAGGAGGATGAGCTTCTCCGCATCGAGCGCGCGAGCGATCGCCGAGGCCGCGCTGTCCGCGTTCACGTTGTAGGTCAGGCCCGCCTCATCGGTACCGATCGGCGCGATCACCGGGATGATTCCGTCGCGGGTGATCGTGGTCAGGACCGTCGTATCGACCTCGCGCGGTGCGCCGACGCGGCCCAGATCTCGCCCATCAGCTCCCGTGCGACGCTCGACCCGCAGCAGCCCGCAGTCCTTGCCGGTCAGCCCGACCGCCCGTCCACCGGAGCGACCGATCAGCGAGACGATCTCGGCGTTCACGCGGCCGCCGAGCACCATCTCGACGATCTCCATGGTCTCGTCATCGGTCACACGCATTCCCTCGACGAAGCTCGTCTCCTTGCCGAGGCGCTCGAGCATCTCACCGATCTGCGGTCCGCCGCCGTGCACGATCACGGGGCGCAGCCCGATGTAGCGCAGCAGCGTGACATCGGTCGCGAAGGAAGCCTTGAGCTCATCGTCCACCATGGCGGCGCCGCCATACTTGATCACCAGGATCTTGTCGTAGAAGGCGCGCATGTAAGGCAGCGCCTCCACCAGGATCCGGGCCTTATCGATGATCCGTTCCATGTCCATGGTCTGCAATCCTAGAGCACGTAGCGTGAGAGATCCCGGTCTCCCGCGATTCCGGCCAGACGCTCCCGCACGTTCTCCCCGTCAAAGATCACGGTGCGTCCGCTCATGTCCGAGCCCTCGAAGAGCACGTCATCGAGCAGACGCTCGAGCACGGTGTGCAGGCGCCGCGCCCCGATGTTCTCTGTGGTCCGGTTCACCTCGGCCGCGATGTGCGCGATCTCGCGGATGGCATCGGGTTTGAACTCGAGCTTGACCCCCTCGGTGGCCAGCAGAGCTTTGTACTGCTTGGTCAGCGCCGCGTCCGGCTCCTCGAGGATGCGCACGAAGGCGGCCTCGTCGAGATCGTCGAGCTCGACGCGAATCGGGAAGCGCCCCTGCAGCTCAGGGATGAGGTCCGATGGGCGGGATGTATGGAACGCACCGGCCGCGATGAAGAGAATGTGGTCGGTCCGGACCATCCCATGCTTGGTCTGTACGCTGCACCCCTCGATGAGCGGCAGCAGATCCCGCTGTACGCCCTCCCGTGACACATCGGCGCCCTGCGCCTCACGCCGCGCGATTTTGTCGATCTCGTCTAGAAACACGATGCCCGACTGCTCGACGCGCTCGATCGCGACCTCTCGCACCGAGTCGGGATCAATCATGCGCTGGGCCTCCTCCTCCCGCAGCAGCTCGCGAGCCTGGGCAACCGAGACGCGTCGCACCCGTGTCTTGCGCGGCATCAGGTTGCCGACCATGTCGCGGAGCGACACTCCGAGCTCCTCGATGCCCTGCGGGGAGATGATCTCGAGCATGGGTGAGGAGCGCTCCCCGGTCTCGATCTCAACCTCGCGCTCCTCGAGCTCTCCGGCCCGGAGCTTCTCGCGCAGCCGCTCCCGCGTAGGATCGTCCGCCGGTGGAGGCCCGCCGTCGGGCCGCGGGTAGAGCGCATCGAGCAGCCGCTCTTCGGCCACGCTCTCGGCCCGTACCCGAACCTTCCGCAGCTCCTCCTCGCGGACCATCTTGACGCCGAGCTCGGTCAGATCTCGAATCATCGATTCGACATCGCGCCCCACGTACCCCACCTCGGTGAACTTGGAGGCCTCCACCTTCAGGAAGGGAGCCTGGGCGAGACGCGCAAGACGCCGGGCGATCTCGGTCTTGCCGACACCCGTCGCGCCGATCATGAGGATGTTCTTCGGATGGATCTCGTCCCGCAGCTCGCCCTGGACCTGCTGACGGCGCCAGCGATTGCGCAGCGCGATGGCCACGGCGCGCTTCGCCGCGCCCTGACCGACGATGTAGCGATCGAGCTCGGAGACGACTTCTCGGGGGGTCAGTGATCTCACGCGGCGATCTCCTCCACGACGATCCGGTCGTTGGTGTACAGGCAGATTCCCGCGGCGATTCGCAGCGCCCGCTCCGCGATCTCGCGAGCCGGGAGCTCGGTCACCGCGAGCAGAGCCCGGGCGGCAGCCAGAGCGTAGCCGGCGCCGGAGCCGATCGCAGCGGTCCCGTCTTCGGGCTCGATCACGTCGCCGTTCCCGGAAAGCAGGAGTGTCTCCCTGGGGTCCGCGACGATCAGCAGGGCTTCGAGCCGCCGCAGGCTGCGGTCGGTCCGCCAGTCCTTGGCCAGCTCGACGGCGGCCCGACGCAGCACGCCCCCGAACTCCTCGAGCCGGGCCTCGAAGCGCTCGGTGAGGGCGAAGGCATCCGCCGTCGAGCCCGCAAAGCCCACCAGGATGCGGCCCGAGCGCAGCCGCTGGATCTTGCGCGCCCGCGTCTTCATGATCGTGTCCCCGAAGGTCACCTGTCCGTCGCCCGCGAGCGCAACGTGACCGTCACGCCGGACGGCGATCACGGTGGTTCCATGGCTCTGCATTCGGCTCGCTCCCCTCTGCGCTACTTACTACCGCGGGCCCGCGGATGGGCCTGACGATACACCCTGGCCAGGCGTTCCGCGGATACGTGGGTGTAGCGCTGCGTGGTCGAGAGGCGCTCGTGACCGAGAAGCTCCTGGATCGCACGAAGGTCCACGTCGGCATCCAGCAGATGCGTCGCGTAGCTGTGGCGCAGCGTGTGGGGCGTCACGGGCCGGGCGAGTCCGATCTCGAGCAGGCGGCGACGGAGCACTTTGCGCACGCCACGCTCCCCGAGCCGTCCCCCGGGGCCGTTCACGAAGAGCGGCTCCGCCAGAAACCCCGGCCGCTCCCGCAGGTCCAGGTACTCCAGCAGTGAGCTCAGCGCGCGGCTCGGGATCGGAACGATGCGCTCCTTGTCGCCCTTGCCGCGTACCCGCAGCTCCCTGCGGTCGCGGTCCAGATCCCGCACATTCATGCGGACCAGCTCACCCACGCGCAGGCCCGTTCCGTAGAGCAGATCGAAGAGCGCGCGATCCCGGAGCTGAAGCCGCAGCGAGCGCCGTCCCGAGGGAGCCTCGATCAGGTGCTCGCAGTCGCCGGGGCTGAGCGGGGTGGGCAGCCGTCGCTCGGGCCGTGGACCGGGAAGCCCTTCGGTCGGGTCACTCTCGCGCTGACCCGTCCGAACGCGGAACCGGAAGTAGGCCCGCAGCGCGGCCAGCCGACGGTTGCGCGTCGCGGGCTGATGGCGTCCGTGAAAGCTCGCCAGATACGAGCGCACGCCCAGCGCATCGACGCGGTCGAGGCCACCCGCGCGGCGGCTCTCGTCACTGCGAGCCAGCCGCTCGGCCTCGCTCAGGTACGCGCGCACGGTGTGCGGGGACAGACCGCGTTCCGACACGAGGTAGGCACGGAAGGCGGCCAGAGCCGCGCGGTCGGCCCCGGTCATGCGGGGTCGCCGAGGGCTCGCAGGGCCTCGCGGTACGCCTCGAGGTCGCGCAGGGCACGCTGGCTCATCGCGAGGTTGCGATCCCGCCGGGGCGTACGCCGACCCGCGTGCTCAAGCGGGGGCAAGAGCCCGTAGTTGATGTTCATGGGCTGAAAGCGTCGCGGGTCCGCCTCGCGCAGATGACGCAGCAGAGAGCCGAGTGCCGTGGTCGGGGGAGGCGGCGGGGCCATGCGGCCCCGCACGCGGTTGGCCACGTGCACACCCACGACGAGGCCGAGCGCCGCCGACTCGACGTAGCCCTCGACGCCCGCGATCTGACCCGCGAAGAACAGCCTCGGTCGCTGCCGGTGCTCGAGGCCGGCGTCGAGGAGCGCGGGCGAGCGGATGAAGGTGTTTCGGTGCACCGAGCCAAAACGCGCGAAGACGGCCTTCTCCATCCCCGGCAGGCTGCGCAGGATGCGTCGCTGCTCTCCGACGCGCATGCGGGTCTGAAACCCGACCAGGTTGTAGAGGGTTCCGAGCCGATCCTCCTGACGAAGCTGGACCACCGCGAAGGGGACCTCGCCGGTACGAGGGTCCCGCAGGCCGACGGGCTTGAGGGGACCGAAGGCGAGTGTGTCTCGGCCACGCTGCACCATCACCTCGATCGGTAGACACGCCTCGAAGTAGCGGGCCGCCTCGAACCGATGAAGCGGAACCTTCTCGGCGCGCGCGACCTCATCGACGAAGTCGTAGTACTGTTCCCGAGTCAGCGGAACGTTGAGGTAGTCGCCCTCCCCGTCCTCGTAGCGCGAGGCGCGAAAGATCACGTCCAGGTTCAAGCTGTCGGCGTAGACCGTGGGCGCGATCGAGTCGTAGAAGTAGAGCGACTCGCCGCAGAGTCCCTTCAGAGAGTCGGCGAGCGCATCTGAGGTGAGCGGACCGGTCGCCACGATCGTCCAGCCGTCGGGAAGCTGCGTGACCTCCTGCCGCACGAGCCCGATCTCCGGTCGCGCCTCGATGGACTCCGTGATCTTCCGCGCGAACGTGACGCGGTCCACCGCGAGGGCCTTGCCCGCCGGCACGCGTGTCCGGTCTGCGGCGGAGAGCACGAGCGAGCCCAGGCGGCGCATCTCCTCGTGCAGCAGACCGATCGCGTTGTGGATCTGATCGGAGCGCAGGCTGTTGGAGCAGACCAGCTCCGCCAGCCCCTCGTTGCTGTGCGCGGCGGAGAAGCGCCGCGGCTTCATCTCGTAGAGGTGCACCCGCACGCCGCGCCGTGCGAGCTGCCAGGCGGCCTCGCAGCCGGCGAGGCCCCCCCCGATCACGTGAACCGGCGGCTCCATCCTGCCCGGAAAAGTAGCTCAGCCGCGGCCCTCAGCAGGTCGGCGCACGACGCGGGCGCCGGTCCGGACGATCCGCCCCTCGATCTCGAGCTCTGTGAGCAGCCCGGAGAGCCGAGCCGGGGTCAGACCCAGGGTCCGGGCCAGCTCGTCCGGCTCCTGCGGACCCTCATCGAGCCGCCTCAGCAGCTCCCCCCGAATCCCCTCCGCGGGCGGCTGGGCGTCGTTCCCCGCCCCGCTCTGCTTCCCGGCTCTCCCCGGGAGGACGTGCCCGAGAAGCTCGCCTGCATCCAGGATTACGGTGGCTCCATCCCGGATCAGCGCGTTCGTCCCCCGGCAGTCCGAGCGATCCACCGGACCCGGCACGGCCAGGACCTCACGCCCCTGCTCCAGCGCGTGGGCGGCGGTCCAGAGCGAGCCGCTCCTCGCACGGGCCTCGACCACGAGCGTCTGGGGCGAGTGCCCGGAAATCAGGCGGTTTCGCTCGGGAAAGTGGCGCGGCAGGCTCGCCCGACCCGGAGGGTGCTCGGAGAGCCAGCCGCCCCCCTCGGCCAGGATGCGCTCGGCCAGTGCACGGTTGCCCCGAGGGCCGGGCCGGTCGAGCCCGCCGGCCAGCACGGCGAGCGTCCGCCCCCCGGCCTCGAGTGCGCCCTCGTGAGCCGCCCGGTCGATTCCGTAGGCGAGGCCACTGACAACGGTCGCCCCGGCGGAGGCGATCGCGGCCGCCAGGCTCCGGGCCAGCTCGCGTCCGCGTGCGGTGGCCCGACGCGAGCCCACGATCGACAGGCTGGGCTGAGGCGGAAGCCGGCCCCGCAGGTAGAGCGTCAGCGGGGGGTCGGGGATCATGCGAAGCAGGGGGGGGAAGTCCGGGCCGTCGGGGGTGAGCACACGCAGCCCGAGTGCGCGGGCACGAGCCAGATCGGCCTCCGCCTCCGGCGACGGAGCCCCGGCCAGAGCCCGCGCCAGGGGCCAGCCACAGAGCGCCGCCAGCCCCTCGAGCGGCTGCGCAAAGATCGCCTCGGGAGATCCGAAGCGGTCCAGGAGCGCGTGCGCCCCGCGCCGGGAAAGACCGGGCACGCGGCGAAGGGCGAGCCAAGGCAGAGGGTCGCTCAACCGGAGGGCCCGACGGGACCGGGGGAGCGAGGTCCGGTAGAGTAGCCCGCCCGTGGGCGCATCGCGACGCGGACGGGCGAACGAGGAGTCGCGGAGTCGGATGTCGGAGATCCCGGACAAGTATGACCATCGCAGCGTCGAGACGCGCTGGATGGAGCGTTGGGAGGCGCTGGGGCTGCACCGCTGGGACCCGGAGCGTCCGCGGGAGGAGACCTTCGTCGTCGACACGCCTCCGCCCACGGTGTCGGGCTCGCTGCACGTCGGCCACGTCTTCAGCTACACGCACCAGGACGTGATCGTGCGCTTCCAGCGCATGCGCGGTCGCAACATCGCCTACCCGATGGGCTGGGACGACAACGGCCTTCCGACCGAGCGCCGCGTGCAGAGCGTGTTCGGCATCCGTCCCGATCCTCGACGGCGCTACGACCCCTCCTGGAAGCCCACCCGGGGCAAGGGCCGCAAGGACCCGATCGAGGAGGTCTCGCGCCTGAACTTCATCGAGGCCTGCGGGATCGTCACGGCCGAGGACGAGGCCGCCTTCGAGCGGCTCTGGCGCCGGCTGGGTCTGTCGGTGGACTGGAGCCTTCAGTACGCCACCATCGACGCCCACTGCCGGCGGCTCTCGCAGCTCTCGTTTCTGGACCTCGTGCGCAAGGGTCAGGCCTACTCGGCGCTGGCCCCCACGATGTGGGACGTCGACATGC
>JBHHVJ010000020.1:0-58631 GCA_046754285.1 Myxococcota bacterium
GACCGTCACGGAGAGCCACGGGGGCCCGGGGGGAGGGAGCTCGGTGGTGGAGCGTCGGAGCGGGGCCGAAAAAGGTCGGGCCTGGCAGATCCAGGAAGCTCGAGCACGCGGCGAGCTCGCGCAGGCACTCACGCTCGCGCGGAAACTCGGCCGCTCAGGCGTATCCCGCGAGGCCGATGCGGTTCTGCGGGAGATGGCCCAGGACGCACGGATCGTTCTGACCCTCGCGAAGCACTTCGGCGGCCCCTCGTGCGATGAAACGGCCTCGATGGCAGCGGAGCACGCGCGCCGGCTGGTGCGACGCATCGAGGAGCTAGGGGGTCCGACCGCGGGCGGAACGGACGAGGGCGAAACGGCGCCGACCGAGAGACGCACTTCCCAAGCTCCCCGGGTGGCATCCGCCGGGCCGGACTCCGCGGCTCTCGCCTGCGTCTTCGGCTCTGGGGAGCGTCGGAGCCGCCCCCACCTGGTCGAGCGCAACCGGGGGGGGCGCGATATCTGGTGGTACGGGAGACTTCTCTCGACCCACAGCGGGAGCAGCGTTCGCCTCAGTCGGGAGAAGATACGGGCGATGGGTCGGCTCGTCTCCGGAACCCGTTGGGCCCACACTCACGTTCGGCCGCTGCTCCCCATGCCCGTGCGAAGGGTTCTGGGACGGATTCGCCGCTCGCTCGCGGCGCTCCTGGACGCGCCCACGACTGAGGGGCCGAGCGAAGCTCGAACCGCACTCCGCCCGGCGCACATCGGACGCGACGCAGGGGGCGAGCCGCCGAGGCCAGGCGGCTGAGAGCCGGCAGCGTGAGAGGCGCCGCGGGCACGATGCCACGCCAGGCCGCCTCCCGCTTGCTCACGCCCCGGGGAGCTGCGAGAATCCCGTGCTCTGGGGGGCGTCCCTCGAGGGGCAAGCGCCACGGGGCGTACGGTCGGTGTGGGGAGGGTACAGGCGGATGACGGAGATCCTCCTGTCAGGGTCAGAAGAGGCTCCGCTCTCGAGGGCGCTGCGCGATCTGCGCTCGGGCCTGACGGATTGGAAGCTCTGGGGCTTCCTCGGCTGGCACGACATCCGGCAGCGATACCGCCGATCGACCCTGGGACCGCTGTGGGTCGCGCTGAGCATGGCTGTGAACGTCGCCGCCATTGGCCTGATCTGGGGTACGCTCTTTGGGCTCGACGCCCGCGGCTTCGTGCCGTACCTCTGCCTGGGAATGCTCACCTGGAACCTGATCCTCGGGATCATCAACGATGGGTGCCAGACATTCATCGGGCAGGCTTCCGGCTTTATCACCCACATCAACCGACCGCTCTCCACGTACGTGTTCTGGGTCATCTGGAGGAACCTCCTCATCGCTCTCCATACCTTCATCGTGTACGTGGGTGTGGCGATCGTGTTCGGCATCGTCCCGAATCAGAACACCCTCATGATCCTCCTCAGCCTGCCGCTCCTGATCTTTGCAATCGCGTGGGCCGCCCTCTTCTTCGGCCTGATCTCCGCACGCTTTCGCGACATCCCACAGATCGTGCAGAGCATCCTGACCGTCGCCTTCTTCGTCACTCCCGTTCTCTGGAAGGTGGAGCAACTAGGAGCCCGCGCTTACCTGGCAGCGTGGAATCCCATGACCCATCTCATGGAGCTGGTCCGAGCACCACTTCTCGGGGATCCTATCTTTGCGGTGACCTGGGCTGCGGCACTGGCGACGGGAGTGGCTGGTTGGGCCGTAACGCTGCTCATTTTCACACGCTGTCGCGCACGCCTTCCGTACTGGCTGTAGGAGCAACGATGGCCGAGATCCTCGTCGATTCCATCACGGTTCAGTTCCCCATCTTCGATGTGAACGCCCGCTCCCTGCGAAAGGAGCTGATGCGCATGTCGACGGGCGGGAGGATTCAAACCGATGTGGATGACCACGTGGTGATCACCGCGCTGGAAAATGTGTCATTCACGCTCCGGGAAGGTGATCGGCTCGGAATCATCGGGCCCAACGGTGCCGGAAAATCCACGCTCCTCCGGGCGATCGCGGGCATCTACGAGCCTCACCGCGGAAGGATCTGCGTCCGTGGGCGCGTCGCTCCGCTCTTCGACATCACGCTCGGCATGGATTCCGACGCGACGGGCTACGAGAACATCAAGATCCGCGGTCTGTTTCTTCAGATGACGCCGGCGCAGATCAAGGAGCACGCGAGCGACATCGTGGCCTTCTCCGAGCTCGGGAGCTACATGAACATGCCGATCCGGACCTACTCCACGGGGATGCGTGTCCGGCTGGCCTTTGCGATCGCCACGGCCCAACCGTCGGACATTCTTCTGTTCGATGAGATGATCGGGGCCGGAGATGCCAAGTTCATCGATCGCGCCCAGGAGCGGCTCGAGCGCTTTCTGGGAAGAGCTCGCATCGTGGTCATCGCCTCCCACTCCGACGAGATCATCCGGCGAATGTGCAACAAGGCGATGCTCCTGGATCATGGGAAACTGATCGGGATCGACAGTGTCGACGAGATACTCAAGGCGTATGCGAGCCTGATCGCCACCCGCGCATCGGACTGACGACGGAGAGCCCGGGCTGACCGGTGGGCGCGGAGCCCTCGGAGACGACGCTACTGCTTCAGCAGCAGCATCACTCCGTTCCCCACGGGCAGGACGAGCCGGAGAAAGCTCTTGGCTCGCTTCGCGAGCGCCAGGAACTCCTGCACTCCTCGACCCTTTGCGGTTCCCGGTCGAGAGTTGAGCACATCCCCGTGGAAGAGCACGTCATCCACGACGAAGAGACCGCCGCGACGGAGCCGCGGCTCGAGCGCCTCGAAATAGAGTGCGTACCGCTCTTTGTTCCCGTCGATGAATATCAGATCGAACTCGAGTTCGGGGGGCAGCGTCCGAATCACCTCGGCTGCGTCACCCAGGTAGAGATCGATTCGGTCGTCCAGACCGTTGGCACGAAAGTTCCGTCGTGCGATCTCCGCAAACTCGTCGAATTTTTCGATGGAGATCAGCTTTCCCGACGCCGGCAGAGCTCGCGCCATGTACATCGCCGAGATACCCACGAATGCACCGATCTCGAGGACCCGCTCCGCTGCCGTGAGACGAACGAGAAGCTGGAGGAGGCGCAGGCCAACCGGATTCGAGGCCATGTCTTCCAACGGGAAGCGGGATGACCTCTCGATCACGAGATCTTCTTCGTGCGCAACCAGATCGCTGGCATCGGAAATCAGGGAAAAGAGCTTCGCCGCGTAGCTCTCCTTCTCACCAACATACAAGTGATTGTTCGCACGCTGATTCGGCAGCAGCTTGTCCCAGAGCGTCAGGGCTCGCTCAGTCATCACGGGGGTCCCTCGCCTCACTTCGATAGCAACCCCGGCACACCTCCGGGACCTCGCCCCGGAGGTGTGCCGCACGAAAGGCCGTGTACTCCGGGCCGAGCCACGTCCCCACGGTCCCGGAGTTCGCATCCGACGTCTCGCGGATCTCGTAGACGTCGGGGTTTCCCAGGTAGCAGCACGGCACCACCCTGAGATCTGAAGAGACGTAGGCCCGCTCGAAGGGCCACGGACAGAGGAGATCCGGCGCGGCGGTCGAGTATTTTTGATTGACGGTCCAGAAGGCCACGCGGATCCCTCGCGCACGACCGCGGTCCACGAGGCCCCAGAGTGTCTCCAGATCCAGGGCATCGAGCACGACCTCGTCCCGGTTCCGCTCCTCCCACTTCTTCAGGCCCCAGTCGGAGAGGTTCAGGGAGAACACCTGACTGCGAAACCCCAGCTCCGCGGCCAGGTCGACCAAGGCGGAGAGCTGCTGAGCATTCCCACGCTGCACCACGGTCCACATCTTGGTTGGCCACCGACCCAGCGTGTCACAGTACCCGTTGATGAGCTTGCAGTTCTCCCTGACGCGATCGAAGCGGGACCCGCCGCGGATCTCCTCAAAGACCTCGCGCGTGGCACCATCGATAGAGATCTGCACCTCGTTTACACCGCTGTCGATCAACTTCTTGTAGTTCTCCCTGAGATGCAGCAGTGAGGCGTTGGTCGTGGTCCGGACCCAGATGTGTCGAGCGCGAGCGTACCGAATCATCCGGAAGAACTCGTCGCCTTGGAGCAGCGGCTCCCCGATTCCCTGCAGCTTGATCTCCAGAAGGCCATGCTGCTCATCGAGGATTCGCTTGAAATCTTCCCAGGACATGTCCTTTGCGCGCTGTCCCCGCACCCAATCGCTGACGACGCACATGCTGCAGCGAAAGTTGCAGCGGCTGACGTTCTCGATGTCCAGCTTGATCGGGAGGTAATCCACCGTGGCGGAGCGTCGCTTCGACGCCTGATATCGCGCGTAGTTCTGGTGACAGCGCGCTGAGAGCCGGAGGGCATTCTCGCGTTCCTCAAGATAGCTCTCGATCCCACAGGCCGGCTCGGGGCTCGGAAGATCGGACAGCGAAGACGGTGGCTCGGTGGCGACGATCCGATCTTCGGGCTCAGGCAGGGTCGGTTCGGATGCTCTCACTCCGTGGCCTCCTGACGAGGAGCGTCTGCGCGTCCACGTTGCATCGCGGGACCGCGGAGACGCGCTGCGGCGATCTCCTCCCGAACGTAACGCTCGATCAGCGTCGAGATCGCCATGGGCTGGTAGCCATAACGGTCGATGGCCCTCCGACTGGACACGAGAAACGAGCTTCGCCGGCTCTCCTCGACTTCGATCGGAGACTCGGACATGCTCCAAGCCGCCATTCGCATGACAATCTCGCGAATGCGCATCCGGCCAGCCGCCCCAAGAGTGACAACGTCAAAACCGTCCCATCGCTGCCCAAGCAAGCCGCAGACGAAGCGACCCAAATCGTCGGTGTGGACTGCATTGTTGAACCAGGCATCCGGATTGAAGATCGACACGGGTTGACCGAGGCGCAGCCGGCCGAGGACGTCTGCGAGCCAGTTCCTCCGAGCGCCGACACCTACGACACCCGGGAGGCGAATCGCGAGCCCGAGCAGATTCTGGCTCGCCGCGACGAGTTCCTCGCCGATGGCCTTGGACATTCCGTAGACATCGGGATTCACCCGTGGCGTATCCTCGTCGACGAGCTCCGCACTGATGCTCCCGTAGGCCGACACTGAAGAAAGATAGAGGAAGCGCTTGACCCGGGCCTGGGTGGCGGCACGAAGTAGGTTGGCCGTCGCGACGACCCCGTCGTCCACGACCACCCCCGGGTCGATGCCCCGCTGCGGTGAGGTCGCAGCGGTGTGGACGACGGTCTCCACGTCCCGTGGAAGCACAATGGGCTCCCGAAGATCGTGCCGGAAGGCGGTGACCCTCGGGAGGCCGCGGACCCGTGCGGGCAGCGACGTTCGATACTGCGCAACGAGATCGAAGCCGGCCGCAGCCAGTGCGACAGCAAGATGTGAGCCAATGAAGCCACTCGCTCCCGTGAGCAGGACACGCATCAACCGGAGCCTCGTGTTCGACCGCGGGCCTCGGATCGGATGGCCCTCCGAACTCCGTCCCGAGAAACTGTGAAGGCCACGGGCTCTCCGACCCTCACTCGAGGTTTACAGGGACGTCTGGATCATCCAGATAGGCAATGTAGGATCGTCCCCACCAGCCCACATCGAGATGCCGAACGAATCGAAAGCGACTCTGCGCGCGGAACTCACTGAAGGCCCTCGCCACACCACGAACGGGCGAGCCCCGGTACCCCGCAAAGAGGTCATCGACGTACAGAACGGAGCCCTCCTGGAGGAGAGGCTCGAGAAAACGAAAGACGGGTACCGCGGACTCATAAAGATCGCAGTCGATGCACGCGAGAGCGACGGGGTTCTCGTCCTCGACGAAATGCTTCTGCCGTTCTTCACTCAGTGTATCGGTGTAGTAGCCTCTAACCGTCACGACGTGATCCGTATAGATCCCATGCTCCCGGATCAGGCGGAGGAACTCTGCTTCGGGAGTCCGCAAAGCGCCTGAGGTCCAGACTTCGTGTGCGGGATTCGACGTCACCTTGGGCAATCCCTCAAAGCTATCGAAAGCGAAGAAGCGCATCCCACTGAGGCTGTGGCGACGAGCCTCCGTAAGAGCCATGCGAAAGGTTCTGGCGCGATGGCAACCATACTCATGATAATCACCGGCGATCGCATTGTCCGTCAGAAAATCGAAGGCCGCCTGGAAGAAACGGAGCTTCTCGGTCTGCCGGCCCGTCTGATTCCAGGTGATCTCGCTCTGGCGATTCCAGGTCTCGAGATCGGGCGCACCCGCGAGACGCACCCATGGCTCCTCGGCGATGGGCTCGGGACTGGTCATGCAGGACGCCGGCCTCCGCTGGACCACACCTCTACCGCTTCTGTCGTTTTCGGTACTCACGAGGAGAGCTGGGCCGCAAGCTTCATGGCATGGTCGATCGTGTCATCGATATCCACGTTGTAGCGATAGGAGCCAGCTCTTCCAATGGAGAATACGCCATCAGGCATCTCGGAGAAGTACCGTTCCGCCTTCGCCTTCTCCGCTTCGAAGGGCATCGGATAGAGCTTGTTCCGTCTCGACGGAATCTCCAAGCCGAGAAGAGTCGTGGGCGAACGATGGTGTGTGAATTTCTTGTACTCCACGATTCGCGTAAAGCTCTCGGCGTTGGCGTAGTAGCAGAAGTAGACGTGCGGGGGAAAAGCAATCTCCACTGGCAGTACGATTCGATGAAACTCCCGTCCGACGTACGGAAGCTCCCCGTAACAAAAGTCGAAGAGAATATCGGGAGAGATCGTACTGACGATCACGTCGAAGGTCCACTTTTCGCCGGCCAGCCACACGGTCTTGTGGGGAATGTCATACTTCTCGATGCGGGTACCCAGATAGACCTTGGCCTCGGCTGTCGCGACTTCGAAGTAGTCGTCGTAGCCGTTGGGTGCCACCGGGTAGGCCGAGCGTGCGGAATCCCAGGCCGCTCGTGGTCCTTCCTTGATCGTGACGCCTTTGGGGGACCAGCCGAAGTCATCGATCAGGGTGTTGCTCTCGAGCATCCACATCTTCCTCGAGTAGCCATCGATGAACTTCTTGTAGAGCGTCTGGCCGATCGATCGGATCCAGAACTCCTCCAGGTTCTTCGCGGCCGCCGCACCCTCGACCTGTTGCAGCTCCTCCTCGATGCGGCCGGCGTCCGGCATGGTGGGAATGTCATCCCGGTGAATCGGGAAATGGTAAAAGCGCTCGTCGCGTTCGATGTAGGTGAGAAACTCGTGATCCGCGCAGGAGCGCAGCGGAATGATCGAGTTCAGGTACTCGTAGATGTGCTCGTAGGGTGTGAGGAAATGGCGAGGACCGAAGGTGTGGGGATGTCCCCCGTACCACATGGTTCGGACGCCAGCACCGAGGTGCGGGGCTGCCTCGACCATCGTCACATCCCAGCCCCCGAGCAAGGCAAGCTGGTGCGCCGCCGCGCAACCCGAGAAGCCTCCTCCAATGATGAGAGCCTTCTTCATGAATTCCCGTGGCAACGAGCCACAGCGGGGCGCCCACGCGGTCGCGCAGCGTCCACACAGGAGTCCGCACCCACACGGATTGACGTCGAATCCCTACACATGCTCTCACCCACCTTGGATCCGAGAACGTCGATATACTATAGATCGGCAGGGATGAAGTCGACGGCCCTGGACTCCCCGCAAAGCTCTTCGTTTGCGCCCGGCAACGGGTCAGGCGCGCCTCTGCTGGCCTTCTATGACCTGTCGGCTTCTCCCACCAGCTTCGACTTCGTGACCTTTCTCGCGCGCGCGGAGGCCGCCCGGCGTGCTTCCGGTGCGACGTGCTTTCGTGTCGTATTCGTGCCCGCGGAAGGGACGGGCTTCTGGGACCGCGAGCCCTTCGATGCCGTGGAGAAGCGGGAACGTCTCCGAGGGCTTCTCAGCCCACTTTGTCGCCTCTATCCTGCCTGCATCGGCGCGATCGTCTGTGCCAGCCGCAAGGAGGCCTCGGCGCTGGGAAGGACGCGCAGAGCTCCGATTTTTCCCACCGGCTACCGAGTCCGCGCTCCGGTTCCGGACGCCTACCAGTGGGCCCACGCCGTCGCCGCGCTGGCGTGCGGAGAAGAGCTGCCGGCGTGGACGGCACCGCCGGAATCCAGGCGATGGGTCCGGAGCTGGCTCGCCGAGCGCGCGCGGGGCCGCCGCGTCATCGTGATCAGCCTCCGCGAGGCGCCGTACTACCCCGAGTGCAACAGCGATCTGAAGGCCTGGGGGAGCTTCGGCCGGGAGCTGAATCCCGAGCAGTTCTTCGTGGTCATCGTGCGCGATACCGCTACGGCGACCGCCGCGCCACCCCCGGAGCTCCGCGGCCTGGCTTGCCTTGCCGAGGCATCCGTGGACCCGTGCATTCGCGCAGCTTTGTACGTCGAGGCTGAGATCACGCTGACCGTGGCCAGTGGTCCGATGCAGCTGATCTGGCTCCAGCCAGAGTGCGCGTGTCTCGTGTTCAAGCTTCCCAACCTCGCTCACGCTCGTGCCACCCCCGTGCCGATCCGCTCCATGGGGATCGAGCCCGGCTGTCCGGCTCCCATGGGCCGGCCGCACCAGCGCATCGTCTGGGAGCCGGACTCCCTGGAGGCAATTCGTCGCGCCTTCCGCGCCTGGCTGGCCCAGCGCAAGCGGCCGGTGCCACAGAGCCGGTCCACGCTGGACCCGCCGCTCGTGATCGCACGGCGCCTCAGGGATACGGGGCGGCTCGACGCGGCCCTCCGGATCTATGGCCACCTGAGCCACCGAGACTCGCGGGACGGGTTTCCACTCTACGCGGCATGCCTTGCAGAGCTCCGCCGGCCGGAAGTCCCGAAACCTGTCCGAGCCTGGCGAGCCGGCCGACTCTTCCTGCGGGCCCGGAGCCTGCAGCCCGAGTGGGGCGACGCGGCACCCCACGAGCAGATGGAGTGGGCGCTCTGTCATGAGGCCTGGGGACGGCGGCGCGCGGCTGAAAGAGCCTACACCGCGGTTCTCGCGAAGGACCCCCAGCAGTCCACGGCCCTCACACGCCTCGGGATCCTGGCACTCGGGCAGGGCCGTGTCGAGGCGGCACTGGATCATCTGCGTGCCGCGATCGAGATCGATCCGTACGCGGTGGATGCGCACTATGCACTGGGCCGCGCGTTGAGCCGGCTGGGGCGCGACGACCATGCGGACCGGCACTTCCGCCGTGCGGCCCTCTACGATCCGTCCCATCGCCGCGCGGCCTCCGCGGCGCGAAGTGGCACCGTCTCCATCGGTCGGGGCGCCGCGTGAGGATCAGGCAGACCCGTCTCGTCGAAGGGACCGTATCCTCCCCTGAGCACGGCCTTTCTCGACGAGGAACCGATTGACAGCTCCGTTCAAGCTGCGATGATAGTCCCCGCATCTCGGCGGAGGCGCCCGCTGTGCAGATGCTTCATACACGCTGTACGTGCGGGCCAGCAGGGGGGCTAGCGTCTTGGGGGGTCGATCTCAGGCTGGACACTCTCGAGCCATTCGCGCGCACTCCGAAGCCCGGATGCCCGAACGGGGGCGGGTTTCGCGTGGAGAGGGCCTTGCATGAAGCCTGGGTTCGACGCGAGGTTCCGACGCAAGCTCAAGACCGCGAAGGAGGTGCGTCGGCTCGTCGGACCGATGCCCCGGCAACGCAAGGTCATCATGTGTCACGGCACCTTCGATGTCGTGCACCCCGGGCACATTCGACATCTTCTCTACGCCGGCAGCAAGGCTGATATTCTCGTCGCCAGCCTGACGACCGACGCCCACATCGCCAAGGGCGACCTGCGACCGTACGTGCCCGAGGAGCTCCGAGCGATGAATCTGGCCGCTCTCGAGCTCGTCGACTACGTCATCATCGATCCAAACCCGACCCCGCTCGAGAACCTGCGCACGATCCAGCCGGACTACTTCGCCAAGGGGTACGAGTACGCCAGCAACGGAATTCACCTCAAGACCCGGGAGGAGATCGAGGTCATCGAATCCTACGGGGGCGAGATCCTGTTCACTCCGGGTGACGTCGTCTATTCGTCCTCGCGCCTGCTCAACGAGGCCCCGCCCAATCTATCGGCCGAGAAGCTGCGGACGCTGCTCGACGCAGAAGGGCTGGGATTCCGCGACCTACGAGTCGCATTCGAGACCTTCGCGGGAGCCCGTATTCACGTCGTGGGAGATTCGATCGTCGATACGTACACCTACTGCTCCCTGATTGGAAGCAACGGAAAGACGCCCACGTTCAGCGTACGCTACGAAAAACAGACGGAGTTTGCGGGCGGTGCCGCGGTGGTCGCCAAGCATCTGAGTGCAGCAGGTGCGCAGGTGACGCTCTCCACGGTCCTCGGCCGAGACGAGCTCGGACGGTTCGTGGTCAAAGATCTCGAGAAAGCAGCGGTCCAATGCCGAGCGATCATCGATCCCACACGTCCGACCACCAAGAAGAACGTGATATGCGCTGGCTCGTACCGCTTGCTCAAGATCGATACGCTCGACAATCGAACCATCTCGGACAAGATCCTCGAGCAGCTTCGAGGACAGATCGCCTGCGTCCCGTGCGACGCGATCATCTTCAGCGATTTCAGACACGGGATCTTCGATCGAAGGACCACTCCCACACTGAGCGCTGCGATTCCCGAGGGCTGCTTTCGGGTGGCCGACAGTCAGGTGGCCAGCCGCTGGGGGAACATCCTGGACTTTCGGGGATTCGATCTGATCACGCCCAACGAGAAGGAGGCTCGGTTCGCCCTGGGCGACCAGGACTCGGTTGTACGGCCTCTGGCACTCGCCCTCTACAAGCGTGCTTCATGTCGGACCTTGATGCTCAAGCTCGGTCCACGAGGCGTCCTCATCTACCGGCGTCCCGTCGGAGATGTTCGGGCCTTCTTCGCGATCGACAGCTTCGCAGAGGGCGTGACGGATGCGACGGGGAGCGGCGACGCCTTTCTCGCTTACGCGACATTGGGTCAGCTCGGAACCGGCCGAGAGCTGCTCGCCGGCGCGCTCGGTTCCTTCGCCGCTGCGGTGGCCTGTGAGCGCGATGGCAACGTCCCGGTGGCACCTTCGGAGGTGATGGGGAAGCTCATCCATGTGGAGCGCAGCACGGATTTCGACGCGGCGCCCGAAGAGGTGGGCCCATGAGAATCATCCTCCTGGGTCTCGGCACCCAGGGCAAGAAGCGGCGTGCGGTGGCTGGTGCGGATGTCGTCGCGACCGTCGATCCCGTCTGCGATGATGCGGACTACCGACGTCTGAAAGACGTCGACCTCGATGCCTTCGATGCGGCGCTCGTCTGCGTACCGGACTCGGAGAAATTGCCCCTGGTACGCTATCTGCTGGAGAACGGAAAACACACGCTCGTCGAGAAGCCCCTCTTGGCCGAGAGTGACGAGCTCCTTACGGACCTGCGTAGCATATCCCGGAAGTCTGGAGCCGTCTGCTATACCGCCTACAATCATCGATTCGAACCGCACTTCATCCGGATGCGGGATGTGCTCCGGTCCGGACGACTCGGACGGATCTACCTCGTGCGACTGTTCTACGGTAACGGGACGGCTCGAGACGTTCGGGAGTCGGTCTGGCGCGATCGTGGTGGAGGCGTGATCCCCGATCTCGGCTCTCATCTGCTCGATACGATCCTGTTCTGGTTCGGCACCTGGCGTCGGGACTTCGAGCTCGACGTGGCGTATCGATTCGAGAACCGCGCCTTTGACCACGTCGTCATCCGAGCAACGGAAGAGCCCGCGGTCGAGCTGGAGGCCTCGCTCGTGTGCTGGAGGAACTCTTTTTCTGCCGAGATATTCGCCGAGCACGGCAGTGCACACATCGAATCCCTATGCAAATGGGGACCGACGACGTTCACGGTCCGGGAGCGCCGGCTACCGAGCGGACGCCCGAGGGAGGAGAGCATCACGCTCGTACAGCCGGATCCGACGTGGGAGCAGGAGTACCTCCACTTTCGGCAGCTCTGCTCCAAGGCAAAACCGGGCACATTCGCGGAGGACCTTTGGATCAACCGGACTCTCGTGGGTCTGATCCACGAGGCGCTCGAGAGGTCCCCGACATGAGCACCCCAAAGGTCGGATTTCTGGGCCTCTCCCACCTGGGGATCTGCTCAGCCGTCGCGGCGGCCGAGCGTGGCTTCCAGATCGTTGGGATCGACCCAGACCCGACGGTGGTCGACGCCTTGCGAAGCGGCAAGCCATCCGTGCAGGAGCCGGATCTGCCCGAGCTGATGCGAAAGAACTTCCAGCGGCTGCGGTTCAGCCATCGGCCCGAGGAGCTCGCCCGTTGTGCGCTCGTCTACGTCTCCACCGATGTGCCCACGGACGGGGCGGGCCGGAGCGATCTCCGGCCCATCGAAGAGCTGCTTCGCCTGGCTTCGGCCTCGATGGCCTCGGGGACGCCACGCATCATCCTGAGCCAGGTGCCACCCGGTTTTACGCGACGGCATCGCGAAGCGTCACGGCCGCTGTACTGCCAGGTCGAGACCCTGATCTTCGGGCGCGCGATGGAGCGCGCTCTCGCACCCGAGCGGATCATCGTCGGGTGTGAGGTCGCCGGAGAGCCGCTTCCCGCTGCGTACGGCGCGTTTCTGGCTCGCTTCGGTTGCCCGATTCATCGGATGGCCTATGAGAGTGCGGAGCTGGCGAAGATCGCTATCAATCTCTACCTCGTCGCGTCCATCACCATGTCGAACATGCTTGCGGAGATCTGCGAAGGAATCGGTGCGACCTGGTCAGACATCGTCCCAGCCCTGCGATCCGATCGCAGAATCGGCGAGCATGCGTACCTCGCCCCGGGCCTCGGAATCGGAGGAGGGAACCTCGAGAGAGATCTCCTGACCGTACAGGCTCTGGCTCAGGAAGCGGGGGCGGAGGCGAGCGTGATTCGCGCCTGCCTCTCCAACAGCCGGCACCGTCGAGACTGGTCCCTGCGAATTCTCCACGAGCATCTGCTCCCATTCGTGGCCAAGCCCGTGCTGGCCGTACTGGGCCTCGCCTACAAGCCGGACACAGCATCGACGAGGAACTCGCCCGCTCTCGCGCTCATCGATGCCCTGCCCCCGCTCGCCCTCAGGGTCTACGATCCCGTCGTATCGAGCGTTCGGTGCCGAAGAGGAGAGATCCACAGCACTCGGTCGGCGCTCGAGGCCTGCCGGAATGCCGATGCGGTAGCGATCATGACGCCCTGGCCAGAATTTTCAGAAATCGATCTCGAGGGACTCGTGGGCGCGTTACGGGGAAAGATCGTGCTCGATCCATTTGGGGTACTCGACGCAGATCTTTGCGCAGACAGCGATCTGCGGTGCTTCACTCTCGGAGCCGCGCCCCCAGGAACCGCACGAACGAGGGGAGGAGAGGCCTGTGCTTGAGCACACCGTAGACCCGGCCAGCGATCCGAGTCGGATCGTCCTTCTCGGCGCAGCCGGCTTCGTGGGCGGCGCGATCCGGCGCCGAGTGCAGCAGGCCGGCCTCTCGCTTCTCCCGCTCTCGTCGAGGGATCTGGACCTCGTACCGGCCGACGCCGCGCCAAAGCTGAGCGCAACCCTCGCCGACGGAGACTCGGTCGTTCTCGTCTCGGCGATCGTCCCGTGCAAGGATGGATCGAGCCTGATCCGAAACCTGCGCATGATCGAGAACGTCTGTAGCGCCTTGGAGGGCCACGAGATCGCCCAGCTGATCTATATCAGCTCGGATGCTGTCTACTCCGACCGGGACGAGCTCATCACGGAGGACTCCGCAGCAGCACCTCAGACGCTCCATGGGGCCATGCATCGAACGCGGGAGCTGCTGCTCACGGCCTCGGTTCGCGCGCCCGTCGCGGTGCTTCGGCCGAGTCTTCTCTTCGGCCCTGGCGATCCTCACAACGGGTACGGACCGAACCGCTTTCGACGCAGTGCTGCGAAAGACCAGCGGATCACGCTCTTCGGAGAAGGGGAAGAGAAGCGCGACCACGTATTCATCAGCGACGTGGCCGAGATCGTCCTACGATGTCTCCGGTGTAGAAGTCAGGGGGTGTTGAACATCGCCTCTGGGCGCTCCGCCAGCTTTCGGGTCCTGGCAGAGCTCGTCGCAGCGCTCTTCGAGAGTTCGATTGAACTCGTACCGACGCCTCGACGTTCGCCGATTACGCACCGCCACTTCGACATTTCGGGTACGCTCAAGGCGTTCCCGGAATTCCGCTTCACAGCGCTGGAGGAGGCGTTGCGGCATACGCACCTAGCCGAGCGAGAGGGGTCATGAGATGGCTGAGCTGAATCTCATGAAGAAGCTACCGCGCCCCAAGCGCGCCGTAGCCACTCGACTTCAGAAGAAGACACAGGAGGCGATCGAGATCTCGAGGCTCTTCGGGCGCGAGTACTTCGATGGCCCGCGCAGCTATGGCTACGGCGGCTACCACTATGACGGTCGCTGGATCCCCGTCGCAGAAGACATCGTCGAGCACTACCAGCTCGGCCCCGGTAGTCGCGTACTCGACGTAGGATGTGCAAAGGGCTTCCTCGTCAAGGACTTGATGGCGGTCTGTCCCGGTCTTGAAGCGTTCGGTCTGGACATCTCGGAGTATGCCATCCTCAACTGCGAGCCAGAGGTCATCGGTCGCCTCCATCTCGGCAGCTGTGATCACCTTCCCTTTCCGGACCACAGCTTCGACGCAGTCATCGCGAAGGACGTGATCCACAATCTGGATCGAGCGGGATGTCTAGAAGCCGTACGGGAGATCGAGCGCATCGCTCCTGGTCGTGGGTTCATCCAGGTGGATTCCTACCGGAGCGAGCAGGAGAAGACCGCGTTCTTGGACTGGGTCCTCACGGCCAAGACCCACTACGATCCCGCCGGCTGGAGAAAGCTGTTCGAGGAGGCAGGGTTTACGGGAGACTACCATTGGACCATCATCGGATGAGCGCTGAGCCACACACGGAAGCTGTATTTGATGCAGCTGCGGCACGCATGCGATGCCTCGGCTTTCGCCGTCGGATTCTCGAGGTTTCGCAAACGGTTCCCGCGCTCCACATTGCACCCGCATTTTCCTGCCTCGAGATCGTGGACTGCATCTACCACGGACTCATGCGGAGAGCCCCCGACGGCAGCACTCCGGATCTTTTTCTCATGTCGAAGGGACACGGATGCATGGCGCAGTACGTGATCCTCGAAGAGCTCAAGGTGCTTTCGCGACAGGATCTGGAGGGATACTGTCGAGCCGGCGGGAGACTCGGTGCACATCCCGACTATGGCATACCGGGCATCGAGGGCGCGACCGGCTCACTCGGGCACGGGCTGTCCATGGCCGTGGGCATGGCCTACGCCGAGAAGGTGCAAGGCACCGGCGCACGGGTCTACGTGCTCCTCAGCGACGGTGAGGTGCAGGAAGGCTCGACCTGGGAGGCGCTGCTGATGGCGACCGTACTCGGAGTGAGCAACCTCGTGGCCTTCATCGACAACAATGACTTCCAGAGCCTCGGACGAACCAGCGAGACTCACCCGTCCTTCTATCCCCTCGTGGACAAATTTGAGGCGTTCGGTTGGGAGGTGGTGGCGCTGAACGGTCACGACGCCGCCGCGATTCACGAGGCGGTACGGACACGGGAGGGGACTCGGCCGATGATGATCGTCGGCCAAACCGTAAAGGGCCGGGGCGTGAGCTACATGGAGAACGTGCCCATCTGGCACTACCGGGCCCCGAGCCCGGAGGAGTATCTCGAGGCCCTCGAGGGGCTGAGCGAGGTGTCCTCATGAGGAACGTCTTTGCGGAGACGCTCTACGAAGAAGCACGCAAGGACCCCCGGATCTTCATCGTCGTGGCGGACATCTCGCCCGCGGGGAGCATGAGCGAGTTCCGAAGGGAGTTTCCGGAGCGCTTCATCAACGTCGGTGTGGCGGAGCAGAGCATGATCGGCATCTGTGCCGGTCTCGCTCTCCGGGGGTGCCGCCCATTTGCCTACACGATCGCAACGTTTTCGCTCTACCGCCCCTTCGAGATCATTCGTGACGATCTGTGCTACCAGAATCTCCCGGTCACCGTCGTCGGCATCGGGGGCGGCGTCGTGTACTCCACACTCGGCGGTACACACCACGCACAGGAAGACGTCGCCGTGTCGACTGCGATACCCAATATGAGCGTGCTCGCACCGTGTGATCCACCTGAGGTGGCCGCGGCCACACGCTTCTGCGCGAGAGAGTCCAAGGGGCCGGTCTACCTGCGCCTGGGAAAAGCGGGCGAGCCGACGCTGACGGCGGACGCACCAGAGGCTTGGGAGTTCGGGAGGCTGCGCTATGTGCGCCGGGGGCGTGACGTCTGCATCATCTCCTACGGCCTGATGGTCGCCAGGGCCGTTGCGATCGCCGACCGATTGCGAGCGAAGGGGCGATCCGTGTCCGTGGTCTCCGCCCATACCCTCAAACCCCTCAATGCAGATGACGTGACGGAGATTCTGGAGACGCATCGCTCCGTCGTGGTTCTCGAGGAGCACTCCCCCTACGGAGGTCTCGCACCCAGGATCAAGGAGATTGCGTGGGATCATCGTGCCACGTGCTCGTTGCAGTCGTTCACGTTGCAGGACGCTTTCATTCATTGCTACGGAAGCCATGACGAGCTGCTCGCTGCCCACGGCCTGGACGTGGAGCGCATCGCGGCCTCGATTTGAGTCATGAGCTCGTCCAGCCATACGACCCGTTACCTCGAGGAGGTGGTTGCGATCACTCATCTCCTGGAGGTGCAGGCAATCGAGCGAATGGTCGCGAGGCTCCGAGAGCTGCGAGAGCGGCGGGGTCGACTCTTCGTGCTAGGAGTAGGCGGCAGCGCGGCAAACGCGAGTCACGCCGTCAACGACTTTCGCAAGATCGTCGGCATCGAGGCGTACGCACCCACCGACAACGTCTCGGAGCTGACCGCGCGCGTGAACGACGAGGGCTGGAGCTCGAGCTTGGCGCGCTGGCTCGAGGTGAGCCGGCTCGGAGCCGATGATGCGGTCCTCGTGCTTTCGGTCGGCGGCGGCGACCTGCGTCACGGGGTCAGCCCGAACATCGTCGAGGCGCTCCAGCTCGCCGAGAAGGTGGGGGCGTGTGTGCTCGGCATCGTGGGACGCGACGGGGGCTACACGCGGCAGGTCGCGGACGCCTGCGTCCTGATTCCAACGGTGAACCCAGACACGCTCACCCCGCACACCGAGGCGTTCCAGGCGGTCGTCTGGCATCTGCTCGTCTCACATCCCGATCTCAAGCAGGCTGAGATGAAATGGGAGTCGGTCGAGGTCAGATGATCTTGTAGCCGGCCTTCCGCGCGTCGTCGTGGAACATCTGCACGGTCTCGAGCGAGTACTCGCCGAGGTTCTTGCCGATGAGGTGGAGCTTCGCGAGCAGGTTGTCGGTGGCGGTCAGGATGTGGCAGCCGACCTGCTCCGCCTGAAAGAGGTTCAGGAGCTCACGGGGGCTCGCCCAGAGCAGCTCGGCGCGCGGGTTCTCGCGAAGGATCTCCACGGCATTGGCCATGACCGGCACGGGATCCACACCCGTGTCGGCGATGCGGCCGGCGAAGACGGAGACGATGCTCGGCACGCCCGGGTTCAGCACGCGGACGGCGGCCCGGACCTGTGCCGGATGCGTCACCGCGGTGACGTTGATCCGCAGGCCCTCGGACGAGAGCTTCTCGATCAGCGGCGACGAGCTTTCCCCACGGGTGTTCGTGATCGGGATCTTGACGTACGTGGTGCCGCCCCAGCTCGCGATCGTGCGCGCCTCCTCCGCCATGACATCGAAGTCGTCGCTGAAAACCTCGAAGGAGATCGGGAGATCGGGGATGGAGGAGATCGCCGCCCGCGCAAAGGCCTCGTAATCCGTCACGTGCGCCTTGCGCATCAGCGTCGGATTCGTCGTGAACCCCTGCACGATGCCCGCGCGGTACGCGCGCTCCATCGCGTCGAGGTCCGCCCCGTCCATGAAGAGTTTGACCCTGAGCCCCCCGGCCAGGAGTTTCATTCTACAGGCACCTTCTCGGGCAGCTTGGGGGATCTCTGATCGCGAACGGAGGAGGCGGTGTAACCCCCGACACCGCGATTGAACTATACGCAAGCCCGCTGGGGCCTGGCAAGCGCTACCGAGACGGGACGGCTGGCTCGGCGAGGGGAAAATCCCAGAGGCCGGGCGACTGGATCCGCGGAGCCTAGGCTTCCGAACCGTGCGCCTCTGCCTCCAGCACCAGGGCCGTCACGCGCTCCTGGGTGACCTCGACGAAGCCGCCGGCGACAGGGACGTCGTGCGTGCGGCCGCCTTCCCGATAGCGCAGGGTGCCGGCTTGCAGGGGAGCGAGGTAGGGCTCGTGGGCGGGCAGCACGCCGAACACACCCTCGCTGCCGGGCGCCACGACGGAGTCGACGACGGTCTCGACGAGTGTGCGTTCGGGCGAGACGATGGCGAGGTCGATCGGCATGGCTAGGCCGCCTCCGCCAGGCGCTGGCCCTTCTCCACGGCGTCCTCGATGCCCCCCACCATGTAGAAGGCCTGCTCGGGAAGCGAGTCGTGCTTGCCCTCGAGGATCTCGGCGAAGCCACGGATCGTGTCCTGGACGCGCACGTACTTGCCGGGAGTGCCCGTGAACTGCTCCGCGACGAAGTTCGGCTGGGAGAGGAAGCGCTGGATCTTGCGCGCTCGCGCGACGGTCAGGCGGTCCTCCTCCGAGAGCTCGTCCATGCCGAGGATCGCGATGATGTCCTGCAGGTCCTTGTACTTCTGGAGCACCTGCTGGATCCCGCGCGCGATCTGGTAGTGCTCCTCGCCCACGACCAGCGGGTCGAGAATGCGGCTGGTGGAGTCGAGCGGATCCACGGCGGGGTAGATCCCGAGTGACGCGATCTGGCGCGAGAGCGTTATCGTGGCGTCGAGGTGGGCGAACGTCGTGGCAGGCGCGGGATCAGTGAGGTCATCGGCGGGCACGTAGATGGCCTGGACCGAGGTGATCGAGCCCTTCTGCGTCGAGGTGATGCGCTCCTGAAGCTCCCCCATGTCGGTGGCCAGCGTGGGCTGGTATCCGACCGCGCTCGGGATGCGCCCGAGCAGCGCGGAGACCTCGGAGCCCGCCTGCGTGAAGCGGAAGATGTTGTCGATGAAGAGCAGCACATCGCGGCCCTCCTCGTCACGGAAGTGCTCCGCGACCGAGAGCGCGGTCAGGCCGACCCGGGCGCGCGCGCCGGGCGGCTCGTTCATCTGGCCGTAGACGAGCGCTGCCTGCTCGATGACCCCCGACTCCTTGAACTCGAGCCAGAGGTCATTGCCCTCGCGGGTGCGCTCGCCGACGCCCGCGAAGACGGAGTACCCCGAGTGCTCCTTGGCGATGTTTCGGATCAGCTCCTGCATGAGGACGGTCTTGCCGACGCCCGCGCCGCCGAAGAGACCGATCTTGCCTCCGAGCGGAAATGGGCACAGCAGATCGATCACCTTCAGGCCCGTCTCGAACTGGCTGATCGTGGTCGACTGCTCCTCGAGCTTGGGCGGATGCCGGTGGATGGGCGAGGTCTGTGCGCTGTCGATCGGACCCCCCTCGTCGACGGGTCGCCCGACGACGTTCATGATGCGACCGAGGGTGGGCTCACCGACGGGCACCCGGATCGGCCCGCCGGTGTTCGTCACGGCGGCCCCACGCACGAGGCCTTCGGTGGAGTCCATCGCGATGCAGCGCACGGTGTTCTCGCCGAGATGCTGCGCGACCTCGATGACCAGATTGTCCGGCTCGTCTCCGATCGAGGGGTTGTTCAGCGTGAGGGCGGTGTAGATCTCCGGAAGCTGACCGGGAGGGAACTCCACGTCGACGACCGGACCCATGACCTGCAGAACCTTTCCTTGCACGGGGATCCTCCTAGAGCGCTTCCGCGCCGCTCACGATCTCGACCAGCTCGCTCGTAATCGCGGCCTGCCGAGCTTTGTTGAAGTCGAGCGTCAGCGTGCGAATGAGCTCTTCGGTGTTGTTGGTCGCGTTGTCCATCGCGGTCATTCGCGCGCCGTGCTCACCCGCCTGGTTCTCGAGCAGAGCGCGAAAGACTGCGAACTCCACCGCCCGCGGCACGAGCATGCCGAGCAGCGCCTCGGGCCCGGGCTCCATCTCGTAGACGCGTTGCAGATGGCTCTCGCCCGGCTGCACCGGAAGCAGGATCTCGTCGCCCGGGTGCTGGGTGAGGGCGGACTGGAACTCGCTGTAGACGAGCACGACCTCGTCGGCCTCCCCGCTCTCGAAGCGCTCGATCAGGTAGTCGGCGATCTCGGCCGCGAACTCCGGCGTGATCGTCCGCAGCCCCTCCCAGTGGCGCGGGACGGCGGCACCCCGCCGCTGGAAGTACTCGCCGCCCCGCCGACCGACGGGGATCAACGCAAGGCTATCGAGCTCCGGCCGGCGCGAGACGCTCAGGCGCTCGGCGTGCTTGATCAGGTTCGCGTTGTAGGCGCCACAAAGACCCCGGTCGCTCGTGAAGAGCACCACGTCGAGCTTCCGCACGCTCTCGCGGCGCACCAGCAAGCGATGCGCATCGGGATCCGCGCCTGAGGCCACCGAAGCGAGCAGGGCCTGCATCTTCTCGGCGTACGGTCGGGCCGCGTTGATCGCGTTCTGGGCACGGGCGAGCTTGGCCGCAGCGACCATCTTCATAGCCCGCGTGATCTTCTGGGTCTTCTCGACCGCCGTGATGCGGTTTCGAATGTCGCGGAGGGTGGCCACGGTGCCTACGCGGCGCTCGCGCTCGGCTGGAAGACCTCGCCGAAAGCATCGAGCGCAGCCTCGAGCCGGCTCCGCGTGTCGTCGGTGAGCTTGCCGCTGGTGCGGATCTCCTCGAGCAGATCGGCGTGCTTGCTCTGCATGTAGGTCGTGAGCTCCTCGGCGTAACGCGGCACGTCCTGCTCGGGGATGCCCCGCACCCACGACGGACGTGACTGCTGCGGCGTGGCGGCGTAGATCTGGACGATCTGGACCTCGACGGGAAGCGGCTGATACTGCGGCTGACGCAGAACCATGGTGAGCCGCTGACCGTTGGCGAGCTGCTCCTGGGTCGCCTTGTCGAGGTCGCTGCCGAACTGCGCGAATGCCTCCACCTCGCGGAACTGCGCCAGGGTCACGCGCAGGTCGCCGGCGACCTCCTTCATGGCCTTGATCTGCGCGTTGCCGCCCACGCGCGAGACCGAGATGCCCGCGTTCACGGCCGGGCGCTGGCCCGAGTTGAACAGGTCGGTCTCCAGGAAGATCTGGCCGTCGGTGATCGAGATGACGTTGGTCGGAATGTAGTCCGAGACGTCGCCGGCCTGGGTCTCGATGATCGGAAGCGCCGTCAAGCTGCCCCCACCTGCGGCATCGCTCATCTTGGCGGCGCGCTCGAGCAGCCGGGAGTGCAGGTAGAAGACGTCTCCCGGATAGGCCTGACGTCCAGGCGGGCGGCGCAGCAGCAGAGACAGCTGGCGGTAGGCCTGCGCCTGCTTCGAGAGATCGTCGAAGATGATCAGCGCGTGCTTGCCGTTGTCGCGGAAGAACTCCCCGATCGCCGCCCCGGTGTAGGGCGCGACAAACTGGAGCGGGGCGGGATCCGATGCACAGGCCGCGACGACGATCGTGTAGTCCATCGCGCCGTGCTCCCGCAGCTTGTTCACGACCTGGGCGACGGTCGATTGCTTCTGGCCGATCGCGACGTAGATGCAGTACACGTCCGTTTCGCGCTGGTTGATGATCGTATCGATTGCGATCGCGGTTTTCCCGGTCTGCCGGTCCCCGATGATCAGCTCGCGCTGGCCCCGACCGATCGGCGTCATGGCGTCGATTGCCTTGATGCCCGTCTGCAGGGGCTCCTTGACGGGCTGGCGCTTCACGATGCCGGGCGCCTTGACCTCTACGCGGCGAGACTCCGTGCTTTCGAGCTCTCCTTGCCCGTCGATCGGCTGCCCGAGGCCGTTGAGGATGCGCCCGCAGAGCGACTCGCCGACGGGAACCTGGATGATGCGCCCCGTGCGCCGCACGAGATCGCCCTCACGGATGTGAAGATCCTCGCCCATGACGGCGACTCCGACGTTGTCGTCCTCGAGGTTGAGCACGAGACCGAGCACGCCCGCATCGAACTCCACGAGCTCGCCCGCCATGACCTTCTCCAGCCCGTAGATGCGCGCGATTCCGTCTCCGACGGAGAGCACGGTGCCCGTTTCGGCCACGTCGATCTCACGATCGTAGTCCTTGATCTGCCTGCGAATGATGTCGCTGATCTCTGCCGCCTTGATCTTCATGCCGATCCCCTTCGTAAGCTCTGTGCCAGGGAGTCCACCTGTGTCCGCACGCTCCCGTCGATCAGCAGATCCCCGACCCGGGCCACCACGCCCCCGATCAGCTCCGGGTCGATCTCGACCTCGAGCCGGACCTCGGCGCCGACGCGTCGGGAGAGAACCTCTCGGAGGCGCGCGACCTGCTCATCGGCCAGAGGCCGGGCGGAGCTCAAACGGCCCTCGACGCGTCCGGCGGCCCGCTCGACCAGGATCCGGAGGGCCTCGCGAATGTCGGGCATCTGCGCGGTGCGATTCTCGTCGACGAGCAGCATGCCGAAGGCGCGCAGCTCACGCGAAAGGCCCAGACGCTCGGCCAGCTCGCGAATCACGGCGCGCCGCTCCGCGCGCGGATGCAGGGGCGTGAACAGCACGCGCCACAGCTCCGCGTGCTCGAGGCCGATGTCCACCAGGGCGTTGAGCTCCGTGAGGACGCCCTCGACGTCCCCGCGCTCCTCGCCGATCATGACGAGGGCACGGGCGTAGCGGCGCGCCAGAGCTCCAGCACCGATCACCGGGTTTCCTCCAGGCGCTCGACGAACTCCCGCACGAGCCGGCGGTCATCTTCGGGACCGAGCGTCTCGCGCAGCAGCTCCTTGGCCAGCGTCGCGGCCAGCTCCGCGGCCTCGTTCTGAAGCTCCCGGCGGGCGCGCTCGATCTCCTGCTCCGCCATGCGTCGCGCCTCGTCGCGGATGCGCTCGGCGGTGGCGCGGGCGCGCTCGATGGCCCGGACGCGCTCGGCCTCAGCCTGCGCGGCCATCTCGGCCACGATGCCCTGCGCCTCCGCCTCGAATCGCTCGAGACGCGCCTGAAGCTCCTCGAGCGCTCGGCGAGCCTCGCTCAAGCGCGCCTCGGAGGTCTCGATCTCGCGCCGGATGCCGCGGCTGCGCTGGATCAGAAAATCACGGATCGGCCGCCCCGCGAATCGGATCAGGATGAGCGCGAGTACCAGCGTGTTCAGGATCTGCAGCAAGAGCATCCGCAGGTTGGGGCCGTGCTCCGCGTGCGCGGCCTCCGAGGCGACGGCCTGCAAAGCCACGGCGAGCGTGATCAGCCCCACCATCCAGACCCATCGCGGCCTCACAGCGGTCTCCCGAGGATGCGCGCGGCCGCCTCGCGGGCGAGCTCACGGGCCTCCGCGCGCAGCGAGCGCCGGGCGCTCTCAAGCTCCAGAGCGATCGACACCCGCACGCTCTCGAGCTCGCGCCCGCCGTCCTCCCGCGCCTCTTCGAGCAGACGGCGCTCCTCGCGCGCCGCTTTCGCCATGATGGAGCCGCGACGGGCCTGGGCGTCCGCGCGTGCGGCTTGAAGGCGGGCCTGGAGGTCCTGCTGTACGACCTGCGCCTTCGCCGTCAGCCCCTCGGCCTCGGTCCGCGCCCCGACGGTGCGACGCTCCCGCTCGGCCAGGATCCGCGCCAGGGGATCGAGCAGCAGCCGGCGCGTCGGATAGATGAGCACGGCGAGCACGGTCAGGTGGACCACGAGCAGCACCGGGTCGGGGATCAGGGTGAGCCCCCCGGCGGCGCGCGCGGCCGCAGGCGTCGCGACGAGACCCAGCGCCAGGACCGTGACGAGAGAATTCTGTCTTCCGCCCCGCAAGCTTACCTCTTTCCAGCCTTTGCAGTGGGTGAACTGGGGGCGTGAGGTGAGGGGAGCGACCTCGAGACGGCCGCGCCACACAGCTGCCCGAACCCATCCGGAGCGCGCTGCAAGGGGTGGGCGTTGCACGCGCGCGCGTATTATTGCGAAGACGACCCCCAAGTCAACGGATCGGGCCCGGACCGGCGCTCACCGACGTGGGAAAGCTGTCTCGGCCCGCTCCCGGCCGTTCAGCCCACCGGGCTCGCAGCAGGACGCGGTGAGCCGTGCGGAGGACGAGTGCACGCCGTCGAGGTACGCCTACGGGCTCGCCTTGGGACCGGAAGGCGGGCGGGCCTTGGTCCCGCCCATGGAGACCTTCGCGGCGAGACGCCCTCCGTCCTCGACGCAGAGCACCGGCGTGTGCAGGCTGCCCTCCAAATCGCCCGAGGCGGCGATCTCGACGCGCTCCCGGGCGATCACGTCTCCCTCCACGGTGCCGCGCACGACCAGGCTGCCCACCTGGAGGTTCGCCTCCACGAGGCCCGTCTCACCGATCACGAGCAGGCCCTCGGCGCTGATGTCACCGCGAAAGTGGCCGTCGATGCGCACGACACCCGTGAAGGAGATCTTGCCCTCGAAGGACGTTCCGCTGTCCAGAAAGGCCTGAAGCTGCTCGCTCATCAGGAGTCCCCCAGCAGGCGCTCGGCGAGCCTCTCCAGCTCCGCCTCACCGAAGTAGTGTAGCTCGATCCGACCCCGGCTGCGGCGACCCACGAGTTTGACGCGCGTATGCAGGGCGCGTCGAAGACGGTCCTCGAGATCCACCACGTGCACATCCCGCGAGGGACCGGGTCGCGAGTGTTTTGACGCGGTCTCTGACGCAGCGCGTCGAGAAAGCTCCTCCGCTGCACGCACGGAGAGGCCGCTCCGAAGGATCTGATCCCGCAAAATTCCGCGTTGGGCCTCCGGAGCTTGCAGGATCGCCTTGGCATGGCCCATCGTCAGCGAGCCATCGGTCAGATCCTGTTGGATCCTCCGGTCGAGCTCCAGCAGCCGGAGGTGGTTGGCGACGGTCGAGCGATCGAGCCCGACGCGTCGCCCGACCTCCTCCTGCGTCATGCCTTCCTGGTTCACCAGCATCGAGAACGCCTGGGCCAGCTCCATGGGGTTGAGATCCTCGCGCTGGACGTTCTCGACCAGCGCCATCTCCACCACGGCGCGGTCGCTGGCGTCGAGCACCACGGCAGGAACCTCGTCGATGCCGGCCAGCTGGCAGGCACGCCAGCGGCGTTCACCGATGATCAGCTCGTATCCGTCCTGACGGCGGCGCACCACGAGCGGCTGAAGCAGGCCCTGCTCGCGGATCGAGGCGGCGAGCCGTGCGAGCTCCTCCTCGCCGAACGTCTTCCGGGGCTGCGCCGGGTTGGGGACGATCTTTGAAGTCGAGATGTGGAGAGGGGCCCCCGGATCCGAGTCCGGTTCGCGCTCGACAGTGGCGGTTTCGGGCGGACGCGCAGGGGGCGGGATCAAGGCCGAGAGTCCGCGGCCGAGGGCTTTACGCTGGGCCATCCGGGATCCTTTCCAGGAGCTCCTCTGCGAGCTTCAGATAGCTCATTGCTCCCTTGGAGTTGATGTCGTAGAGCAGCGCGGGCTTCCCATGGCTCGGGGCCTCGGAAAGCCGCACATTGCGCGGGATGACGGTCTTGAAGACCTGAGCCCCGAAATGCTCCCGCGCCTCGCGGGCAACCTGGGTGGAGAGATTGTTTCGCACGTCGTACATCGTCAGCAGCAGCCCTTCGACGACCAGGGAGGGATTGAGCTCCGCTCGAACGAGCTCGATCGTCTGGAGCAGGGCCGCCAGACCTTCGAGCGCCAGGTACTCGCACTGCAGCGGGATCAGAACGCTGTCCGCCGCCACGAGCGCATTCACGGTCAGCACACCGAGCGAGGGCGGCGTGTCGATGATCACGACCCGGTAGCGCTCCCGAATCCGGTCCACTCGCTCAACGAGTCGGCGCTCCCGGCTCTCGAGGGTTGCGAGCTCGACCTCGGCCCCCACGAGATCCGCCGTCGCGGGAACCAGCCGGAGAAAGTCGAGCGAGGTGTCGAGCGTGAGGTCGTCGATCTCGGCCCGCCCGATCATGGCCTCGTAGACATCGCGCTTCACATCCTCGGGGAGGAAGCCGAGGCTCGACGTCGCATTCGCTTGCGGATCGAGATCGACGAGCAGCGTCGGGCACTCCGCCGCGGCCAGAGAAGCGGCCAGATTGACCGCCGTCGTGGTCTTTCCAACGCCGCCCTTTTGATTGGCGACCACTGTCACACGGGCCACGGCCGGCTCCCACCCCCCAGTCTTCGGTGCGCCTATTCTAGCTCATCGTTCCACGTGCAAGGCAACGAATTCGCGCCAGTGGCGTCCAGATCGGAAACCCCTGGAGCATCAGAGTGTTCCACGAGAAACATCGGCCACATGGACACGCAGGATCCGGCCCCGAGAGCCGAGAGGGATCTCGCCCGCGTGCGCCGGCCCCGAGAGCGTCTCGCGTGTCCAGACCCAGATCTCACCCCCCGAACAGACCCAGGGTCTGGCGAGCTCGAGCGACCGCTCCAATGGTGCCACAGCACGCAGCAGCGCGTAGTCATGCGGCCTGGGCTGAAGCTCCTCGATCCGGCCATGCAGAATGACGCACTCCAGAGAGAGCTCGCGAGCCACATGACGCAAAAAGTGGACCCGGCGGGCCCGCGACTCGACAAGGGTCACCTGGAGATCGCGACGCCGAATCTGAAGCGGAAGACCCGGGAGGCCCGCACCGCTCCCCAGGTCCACCACGCGGGCTCCCCGGGGAAGCTCCGGGGCTGCTGCGAGACACTCCTCGAGATGTCGACGCAGTGCGTTATCCTGGGTGGAGCCCACCAGGTTCATGCGCCCCCCCCACGTCACTAACTCTTGGAGATATAGATTGATTCCCGGATCACGGAGCCAAGGCGGCTGCGTCATACGGGCTCGATCTTCACCCGCTTCGCGCGCCCCTCGCTGACGCTCTCCGAGCGCACACCGGGGAGCTCGTTGATGGCATTGTGCACGATCCAACGGTCCCGCGAGCCCATCGGCTCGAGGACTGCAGCCTCCCCCGTCTGACGCACCTGCTCAGCCGCACGGCGCGCGAGGGTCTCGAGCCGGATCACATGCTCGTCGGGATCCCCCTCTGACGCACGCTGCTCGCGGCCCCCACGCCCCCGCGCCGGCCGACGCTCGCGGCGCCGCTCGGGGCGTTCCGACCGCTCTGTGCGCTCCCGGCGCCGCTCCCCGCGGCCGATGCGAACCGTCACGGGCGCCTCCGGGTCCCCGAGCTTCTGGGCCGCCCGCTGGATCAGGTGCGCGAGCGCGGCTTCCAGCCGACCATCTTGACGCGCGCGCGACTCGAGACCCTCGCCACTCAGCGTGAGGACGAGGCCCTCCGCACTCGAAGCCTCATTGACGCGCGGGCTGCCCGAGAGCTGCATGTGCCGCAGCAGCTCGGCCGCGAACGTCCCCACGGGACCCAGCGGGGCGGGCGGCTCGGCGCTCGGCGCCGCCAGCACCACGAGGCGACCCGAGAGGCCCGAGATCTTCAGCTCGCCGCCGAGAAAACGGAGCTGCAGCCGCTCCGCGGGGAGGCCGAAGTGGCGGCTGGCCTTCTCGATCGCCTCCTCGCGCGTCGTCCCGGTGAACTCCTTAGCTTCGTCCAGATCCACGACCTCTCCCTCCTGCCTCGGCTCCTCCTTCGCCCCCTGCCGCGCCCCGGTTCATCCAGACCTGCTGCGCAATCGCCAGGATGTTGCTCACGAACCAGTAGAGCACCAGCCCCGCAGGGAAGGAGTAGAAGATGAAGATGAAGAAGACGCTCATCCACATCATCATCTGGCGCTGCGAAGGATCCGCCGTGGCCGAGGTCGGCGTCAAGCGCTGCTGGAGCACCATCGACACGCCCATGAGTAGAGGCAGAGGGCGGATGGGAACTCCGGCGATCGACAGAAAGTCTTCAGGTGCGGACAGGTCGCGGATCCAGAAGACGAAGGGCGCATGGCGGAGCTCGATCGAGCTCTGAAGCGCGAAGTAGAGCGCCAAAAGGAACGGCATCTGAATCAGCATGGGCAGGCAGCCGCCGCCCATGGCCGTCAGCGGGTTGATGCCTCGCCGTCGGTAGAGGCTCATCATCTCCTGCTGGAGACGCGCGCGGTCGTCCTTGTACTTGTCCTGCAGCGCCTTCATCTCCGGCGCCAGCACGCTCATCCCCCGCATGGACTTCATCGAGCGGTAGGTCAGTGGCGCCGTGAGGACCCGGACGAGGATCGTGAGCAGGATGATCGCCACCCCGTAGTTCGGGATCAGATTCGCATACGTCCAGCTCAGCATGGCCACGAAGAGATTCACCAGCGGCCGCACCCACACCCATCCCGTACGCACCGCCGGCGTGAGGCGAGGGTCGATCTCCACCACACGCTCCTGGACCTTGGGCCCGAGGTACAGCCGGTAGGTCCGCTCGACATAGGCACCGGGAGGGACTTCGATGGGCGGGTAGCTCAGGACCGTCCGGGCGGCCAGCTCGCCGAGCGGTGCCTGCGCCGCGCTCACCCGGCTGGGGTCCTCGGGGATTGCGGCCAGCAGAAAGTACTGGCTATCCAGCCCGCCCCACTCCACCGGCGCAGGCATCCGCTTCTCCGCCCCGTTCCCGCCGCCGGCGCAGCCGAAGGGGCTCTTCGAACTCAGCGGGCGGCGCACCAAACTGCCGTCGCTCGACACGACCAGACCGTAGTTCTGAAAGTGGTCGGGCGCGCTCGCCGGGCGCTCACGGCCACTCAGGGCCAGCTGGAAAAGCGGGCGCACGGGCTTGTTCGCACCGTTGTCGACCCGCACGCGCAGACGCCCGCCGAAGCCGTGTGGATCCAGTGTCAGTGTCCGCGTCACGGTGACGCCGTCCCGCCTCACGCGTAGCGTCAGCTCGGTGGAGCCGGAACGGACCAGCTCGTGCTCGGCGCTCTCCAGACCCTGGAAAGGCCCGTCACCCAGGAAGACGAGCAGGGTCCCGCGCTCTGGCTCCGTGACGAGCTCCACCGGACGCGCCTCGGGCCCGAGCCGGTCGGCGTAGTCCAGCAGGCGTACGCTCCGCAGCCTGCCCCCCAGATGGCTCACATCGACCTGGAGCTCGTCGTTCTCCAGAAGGGAGCTCCGCGCCTGCGTCAAAACGGCCGCCACGGGAAGTGCGTCATCGGCCCTTGTTCTCGATGACGCAGGGGGCGGGGGCTCCGCTTCCGCTTCGCTCGGGTACGACGGCGGTGACTCGGCCGGCACGGGAGCGCGCGCCGTGGGGGGCGGCGACTTCTGCACCGAGGAGTACCAGAAGAGCAGGATCCCCACCGCCAGCACGATCGCGGCAATCTGAACGCGATCCACGGGCGCTCCCCTAGGGTAGATCCAGGCCGCGTCCGCCGAGCGGCGAGCAGCGCAGCAGCCGGGACACGGCACGCGGCAGGCCCCGAAGAACCCCCTCACGTCGAATCACGGCGACGGCATACTCGGAGCAGCTCGGCACGTAGCGGCAAGCCCCCCCGAGAAAGGGGGACAGAACCAGCTGGTACATGCGGAGAACCGCGATCACGAGCCCACGCGCCGCGTGCCCAGGACCCCGTCGAGGTCCTGGCAGATGCCCCGCAGCGTCGGCGCCGGCGGGACATCGCGCTTGACGATCACGATCAGATCGCACGATCCGAGCTCGTGGTCCCGATGGCGGAACCACTCCCGTACCAGCCTCTTGATCCGGTTGCGACGGACAGCGTTCCCTACCTTGCGTGTGACGGTGATTCCAAGCCGCGCCCCCGATCCGTCCGAGCGATCGACGAGAAAGACACGAAAGTACTCCGTATCCACCCGGCGGCCTTTCCGGGTCGCCCGTAGGAATTCGGCTCGACGCAGGCTGCGACGGAGCGCCCTGGGGGGCCCGGACATACCGGATAGAACGCTACTTCGTCCGTACCGCAGGCGCCAGCCGGCGCCTCCCCTTGGCCCGCCTGCGCGCGAGCACGCGCCGGCCAGCCGCGCTGCTCATGCGTGCGCGGAACCCATGGGTTCGGACCCGACGAATCCTGCTCGGCTGATAAGTGCGCTTCATCCGCTGCACTCCATCTGGGCGATCCTCAGCGACCGGGAAGCGGCAGATCCAAGCACAGGCACGGGGGTGTGTCAATCACCGCTCGCGAGGCCCTCGGATGCGGCAGCCGCCCGCGGACACCGACGAGAAACTCGTGCTTGCATTGCTGCGCAGCGCTCTGATATGTGCGTGGAGGTGTCTCGAGCAGACACCGGAGCTCGTGGGGTCTCCATGACAGGTCGTGCGCAACCGACGGGGCTTCCGGAGGGGATTCACCCGATCTGGAATGCGACGCTCCAGACCCTTGGGCGTGGGAGCGGAGTCGAACGATCCCGGCAGGTCACGGAGCACATGCATCCGATCCGGGTCACGTCCGCCACGCTCACGCTCGCGACGACGACCCAGTGGCTTCAGATCTGGCGCAGCGACGGAACGCTGCGCGCCCTGCAGCGCGCACTTGCAGAGACATCCGACCAGCCCCGCCTGCTCGCGATCATCCCGATCATCGAGGATCTAAGGCCGGCCAGCGGCCTCAATGCCTTTCTGGTGAGCCCGTGCAACCAGGACGCCTGTGAGCGCCTGGCCCGGTTGGTGCCCGAGCGTGGCCGCTCACAGACCGCCATCGTTCTGCACGGCCCTTCAAGCTCCGGCAAGACCCACCTGCTCTTCGCGCTCCGCTGTGGGTTCGCCGCGGTGTCCGGCGAGGCCCACGTGCGGCACCTCAGTGCCGAGGAATTCTCGCTCCAGCTCGTTGCGGCCATCCGCTCCCATGAGCTTGTGCGCTTCCAACAGCAGCTGATGGAGCCCGAGGTCCTGCTGATTGATGACATCGATTTGCTTGCCGATCGCCGGGCGTCACAGCACGAGCTCACTCGTGCCTTGCACGCCCGAAAGGCTCGAGGGGCACTGGTCGTGCTGAGCGCTCAGCGAGCCCCCACCGAGCTCGCCGGTCTGGAGCCAGAGCTGCACGACACACTGCTCGAGGCCGAAGCCATCCAGCTCCACCCCCCGGAGTGGGAGACGAGTGTGGCCATCGTGATGGATCGTATTGCTCGCTGGCAGGTAGATGCTCACCCCGGGGTGCCGAGCTTGATCGTCTCCGCGCTGGGCGAGGAGCTCCACGGTCTCGATGCCACCCTCACACGCCTCATGACCCACCCCCTCACCACCGGCCGCCTCCACGACCTGGCAGCCGTGACGCGCGTCCTCGGCCGCGGCGCACCCGTGTGCCTTCCGGTACAGCCCGAAGCTGTCTTGACGCTGGTCAGCCGACACTTCAACCTGCGCCTGCTCGACATCCGCTCGAGGGCACGCAGCCCGCGCATCACAGCCCCGCGGCAGATCGCGATGTACCTGGTCCGCCAGTACTGCCACCTCTCCTACCCCGAGATCGGCCGATGCTTCCGAAGGCATCACACCACCGCCCTCCACGCCTGCCGGCGCATCGAGCGCGAGCGCGATGAGAACTCGAACCTAGACGCCACGCTCAGCCTGCTCGAGAAGGAGCTGGGAAAACTCGGGGAGAACGCCGGATGAGCCGGGCACAGAGCCACGAGGGGATCGATCTCTGCCCTCCTCCCCCCTCTCATCTAACTCCTCTCCCATGCACGATGTGGAAAAAAAACACCATGACCGCGCGGAATTGCGCACGTTCTCCGCATTCTGTGCAAAGCTTCTCCTGCTGCTCGGTTTCTGAATAGACCAAGAGAACGAGAGGACCCAAGCATGAAGCTCAAGATCGAACGAGGTGAAGTGCTCGGAGCACTTGGGCGAATCCAGAGCATCGTCGAGCGGCGCGGAACGATGCCGATTCTGTCCAATGCTCTGCTCCGTGCGGAGGCAGAGCGGCTGACGCTCGCAGCAACGGATCTCGAGATCGGCGTTGTCTCGTCGCATCCGGCTCAGATCGAGGCCGAGGGCGTGGTCACGCTTGGTGCGAAGAAGCTCTTCGAGATCGTGCGCGAGCTCGAGCATGACGAGGTGGCCCTCGAGCTGGAGGAGGCCTCGAGGGTGCGCCTTAGCGCAGGGGGTGCGCGCTTCACGCTTCTGGCGATCTCACCCGAGGAATACCCGACGATGCCGGGCGGGGACGGTGTGAGTTTCGTGAGCTTCGAGGGCAGCCTGCTGGCGGAGATGATTGATCGGACGCTCTTCGCGAGCTCCACCGATGAGACCCGTTACAACCTGAACGGCGTCTACGTCGAGCTGGCCTCGGACCGGCGTGTCTGCTTCGTAGCCACCGACGGTCACCGCCTGGCCAAGGTCGAGAAGGCTCCCTCGCAGCCTGTCGACTTCCTGGAGGGGGGCATCATCGTCCCGCGCAAGGGAATGGCCGAGATCCGCAAGCTCTGCGACGAGGGTGACGGTGGGGTGGAGCTGGGCCTCAAGGAGGGCTTCCTCCTGGTGCGCCGGCCCGATCTCCTGCTCTCCTGCCGCCTGATCGACGGGGAGTTCCCGAGCTACCAGCAGGTCATCCCGGAGGACTTCCGGATTCGGCTCGTGATCGAGCGGGAGCGCCTGGCTCACGCTGTCCGCCGGGTGGCCCTGCTGACCCACGAGCGCTCGCGGGGCTTCCGGATGGTGCTCGAGGACGGCCAGCTCGAGCTCTCGGTCCAGAATCCGGACCTCGGCGAGGCGCGGGAGACGCTCCCGATCGAGTACTCGGCCGATCGCTTCGAGACCGGATTCAGCGCACGCTACGTGCTCGATGCCCTGTCCGCGATGGTCTCCAAGGAGGTTCTGCTGGAGCTCGCGGACGAGCTGGCTCCGGCCCGCCTCCGGCCCGCTGATGACCCGGATCACTTGGTGGTGATCATGCCCATGAGGCTGTAGCCAGGCGCCGCCGAATTCGCTAGTTTTTCCAGCGTTTGCGGGGCCTTGCGGCCCGGAATCGTCCGCCCCCTGGGAGCTCTTCGCGAGGCTCCCGGGAGCGACCCTGGAATCCGGCACGTGCGCCCGCAAAGGTGGCCACCAATCCGGAGTTCCCCCTGGCGGAGCGTTCAAGAAGCGACGGATGAGCGAGTACGACGCCCGGTCGATCGAGGTCCTCGAGGGCCTCGAGCCGGTTCGCAAGCGGCCCGCGATGTACATCGGCTCGACGGGCCCTGCGGGCCTGCACCACCTCGTCTACGAGGTCGTGGACAACTCCGTCGACGAGGCCGTGGCGGGCTTCTGCGACACGATTCGAGTGGTCATTCACAACGACTGCTCGGTCACGGTCGAGGACAACGGTCGCGGGATCCCGGTCGATCTACACGAGAAGGAGGGGCGGCCGGCTGCGGAGGTCGTCATGACCACGCTGCACGCGGGCGGGAAGTTCAACAACAAGGCCTACAAGGTCGCCAGCGGCCTGCACGGGGTTGGGGTCTCCTGCGTCAACGCGCTGTCGGAGACCCTCGAGCTCGAGATCAAGATCGGCGGGCAAGTCTGGCGCCAGGACTACCACGCCGGCGTTCCCCAGGAACCGCTTGGCGTCGTGGGACGCACGGAGAAGACGGGAACCCGAGTCACCTTCCGACCCGATCCCACGATCTTCGACGACATCGAGTTCAGCTTCGACACTTTGGCGCAGCGCCTGCGCGAGCTCTCCTTCCTGAACGCCGGCGTCCGCATTCAGCTCATCGATGAGCGAACGGCCAAGAGCCATGACTTCCACTACGAGGGGGGCATCGTCTCGTTCGTTGAGTACATCAACCGAAACAAGAACCCCCTCCATCCGCCCATCTTTCTGTCCGGTGACCGCCAGTTTGAGCAGTCGACCGGGGACGGAAAGGTCACGACGCACGTCCGCATCGAGATCGCCCTGCAGTACAACGATGGCTACAACGAGACGGTCTTCAGCTTCGCCAACAACGTGAACACGGTCGAGGGGGGCAGCCACCTCACAGGCTTCCGAAACGCGCTCACCCGCACGATCAACCGCTATCTCCAAGCCGCGTCGAACGCCAAGGAGGTCGCAGCCGTGAGCGGCGAGGATACACGGGAGGGCCTGGCCGCCGTCGTGAGCGTCAAGCTCTCTCACCCGCAGTTCGAGGGCCAGACCAAGTCGAAGCTCGGCAACAGCGAGGTGGCAGGCCTGGTCGCGAACCTGATCAACGATCAGCTCGCCGAGGCCTTCGAAGAGAACCCGGCGACAGCGCGGGCGATCACGCAGAAATGCAGCGAGGCCCAGCGGGCCCGTGAGGCGGCCCGCCGTGCGCGGGATCTGACGCGACGCAAGGGTGCGCTCTCCGATGCGAGCCTGCCCGGCAAGCTCGCCGACTGTCAGACACGCGAAGCGAGTGAGGCGGAGCTCTTCATCGTCGAAGGCGACTCGGCGGGCGGCTCAGCCAAGCAGGGCCGGGAGCGGCGCAATCAGGCGGTGCTCCCGATTCGGGGCAAGCTCCTGAACGTCGAGAAGGCCCGACTGGATCGCATGCTGGCCAACGCCGAGATCCAGACGATGATCTCCGCGCTCGGCACCGGGATCGGGACGGATTTCAATCTCGAGCGGCTCCGCTACCACAAAGTGATTCTGATGACCGATGCGGACGTCGACGGGGCCCACATTCAGACGCTGCTGCTGACCTTTTTTTTCCGGCACATGGAGGGTCTGATTCGCGCAGGGCACCTGTACATCGCCCAGCCTCCGCTCTACAAGGTCAAGCACGGCAAACAGGAGCGCTACATCGCCACCGATGAGGAGCTCACCGAGTACCTCCTGGAGCTGGCGCTGTCGAACGTACGGGTTTTTCCGAAAGGACACGAGACGGGGCTCTCCGCGGAACGGCTTCGCGAGCTGATCCACCCGATCCGCCGGCTCGACCGAATCGCCCAGGCGCTGGAGCGGCGTGGAATCGACGCACGGATCGTCGAGGCGGCAACGCTCGGCGCGCGGCTGAACGAAGCGGATCTCGGCGGAGATGAGTCCGGCCGCACGGACGTCGTTCGGCGACTCGAGGCCTACCTCGAGAGCTGCTACCCCGAGACGCTGCCGATCGAGGTGGAGTGGAGCCGCGATGAGGAGCACAGCACCTGGGGCCTCGCCATCCGCTCCTACCAGTCCGGCGTGATTCAGACCGTCGTGCTGGATCACGAGCAGCTCGAGTCTCCGGACTTTCAGCAGATGCTCCAGCTCGCCGATCGACTCGAGGACTTCGGTGCTCCGCCGTACCGCCTCATCGTGGGAGAGAGCCAAGAGGAGATCCCCGGCCCCCGGCAGCTTCTCGAGCGGGCCCTGGCCCTGGGCAGCAAGGGCCAGTACATCCAGCGCTACAAGGGTCTGGGTGAGATGAACCCCGAGCAGCTCTGGGAGACGACCATGGACCCGTCCCAGCGGACGCTGCTGCAGGTACGCATCGAGGATCTCGTGGAGGCGGACACCACGTTCAGCATCCTCATGGGCGACGCCGTCGAGCCACGCAAGGAGTTCATCGAGCGCAACGCGCTCTACGTCGAGAATCTGGACATCTGAGGCGGGTCGATGCCTGACACTCCCGAGCCGAGCGCACCCCATCCCGTTCCCGTGAACATCGAGGACGAGATGCGCCGGTCGTTCCTCGATTACTCGATGTCGGTGATCATCAGCCGCGCGCTGCCGGACGTGCGCGACGGGCTGAAGCCCTCGCAGCGGCGCATCCTCGTCACCTTCAACGACCTCAACCTCACCGCGGACCGGCCGTACCGCAAGTGCGCGAAGATCTCGGGTGACGTCTCGGGGAACTACCACCCGCACGGCGAGGCGGTGATCTATCCCTCCATCGTGCGCCTCGCCCAGCCCTTCGCGATGCGCTACCCGCTCGTCGACGGCCAGGGAAACTTCGGGTCCATCGACGGCGATCCGCCCGCCGCCATGCGCTACACGGAGGCGCGGCTCTCTCGGATCGCCTCTGAGATGCTCGCGGATCTCGGACGGGACACGGTCGACTTCGTTCCCAACTACGACAGCACGCGCAGCGAGCCGGTCGTGCTGCCCGCGCGGATCCCCAACCTCCTGATCAATGGATCCTCGGGGATCGCCGTGGGCATGGCGACGAACATCCCCCCGCACAACCTGCACGAGATCGTCGATGCCCTCGTGCTGGTGGCGCGCGAGCCGGAGACCTCGCTCGAGGAGGTGATGGAGAAGGTGCCGGGGCCCGACTTCCCGACCGGCGCCACGATTTGCGGCACCGAGGGGATTCGCCAGGCGTACCGGACCGGGCGTGGCCTGCTCACGGTCCGTGCGCGCGCGGCCATGGAGACGCTGCGCGGTGGCCGGCCGGCGATCGTCGTGACTGAGATCCCCTACATGGTCAACAAGGCGTCGCTGATCGAGAAGATCGCCGAGCTCGTCCGGGATGGGAAGATCGAGGGCGTCTCCGATCTGCGCGACGAGTCGGACCGACACGGGATGCGCATCGTGATCGAGCTCAAGAAGGACGCCAACGATGAGGTGATACTGAACCAGCTCTACAAGCTCTCGCCGATGCAGTCCACCTTCGGTGTGAATCTCCTGGCCTTGGTCCACAATCGACCGCGGACGCTCTCGCTGCTCGAGCTGCTGACCCACTTTCTGGACTTCCGTCGCGTCGTGGTGCGGCGACGGGCCGCGTACGACCTGCGACAGGCGGAGGACCGCGCCCATGTCCTGGAAGGCTTCGCACGGGCGCTCGAGCACCTCGACGAGGTCATCGCCCTGATCCGCCGCAGCGAAAGCCCGAGCCTGGCACGCACGGGCCTGATGGAGACCTTCGAGTTCAGCGAGCGTCAGGCGCAAGCGATCCTCGAGCTGCGGCTGCAGCGCCTGACGGCCATGGAGCGTCAGCGCATCCTCGACGACCTCGCCGAGGTGCGTGCACGCATCGCAGAGCTCAAGGAGCTGCTCGCCAGCGAAGAGAAGGTCACGGACGTGATCGTCGAGGAGCTCGAGGAGATTCGCAGCCGTTACGGCGATGACCGTCGCACCGAGATCGGCGAAGCCGTGGAGGATCTGCGCACCGAGGACCTGATCTCGGAAGAGGACATGGTCGTCACGATCACGCATCGCGGCTATGCCAAACGGAATCCCCCCGGTCTCTACCGGGCCCAGCGCCGAGGCGGCAAAGGGAAGACCGGAATCGGCACCCGCGACGAGGACTTCGTCACGACCCTCTTCATCGCCTCCACGCACTCGTGGCTGCTCTTCTTCACCAACCGGGGACGGGTGCACTGGCTCAAGGTCTTCGAGCTCCCCCAGCTCAGTCGGGCCGCACGCGGGAAGGCATTGGTGAACCTCCTGGGACTGGGGGAGGGCGAGCGCATCTCGGCGATCTTGCCCGTGCGAAGCTACGACGAGGGTGGCTACGTGCTCCTTGCGACGCGAGGGGGAATCATCAAGAAGACGCCGCTCGAGGCCTACTCGAGCCCGCGCCGCGGGGGCATCATCGCGATCCACGTTCGGGACGGCGACGAGCTGATCAGCGCCGCGCGCACGAGCGGCCAGGAGGAGATCCTGCTGGCGACGCGCAAGGGCAAGTCGATCCGTTTTCACGAGTCGCAGGTGAGGGCGATGGGTCGGACGGCCGCGGGTGTCCGGGGCATCGTCACCCGCGGCGACGACTATGCCGTGGGCATGGAGCTGCTGCGACCGGATCGCAGCATCCTGACCGTGACGGAGCAGGGCTACGGAAAACGCTCACGGCTCAACGACTACCGCGAGCAGAACCGCGGAGGGCAGGGCATCATCACGATCAAGACGACCGAGCGGAACGGCGACGTGGTCGGCATTCTCCAGGTCACCGATGAGGACGAGCTGATGCTGATCACCACGGGTGGAAAGATCCTGCGGCTGCGCGTCGGCGGAGTCCCCGTGATGGGACGGAACACGCAGGGCGTGCGGCTGATGGAGACCGCGCCCGACGAGCGTGTGGTTGCCATCGCGCGGCTCGCCGAGCGCGAGGACGAGACGGCCGCGGTCGACGTCGCACGGCCGGGCGCCGACGCCTGAGCCCGCGGCCGTGGGCACCAAGGCCTCCGAGGAGCTTCTGGCGCGGGCGGAGCGACTCCTCCCCGGCGGCGTGAACAGCCCGGTTCGCGCATACGGCTCCGTCGGGGGTGTGGCGCGCTTCATTCGCAGAGCGGAGGGCGCGTACATCGAGGATGTCGACGGGAGCCGCTACATCGACCTCGTGGCCTCCTGGGGGGCCATCATCGTGGGTCACGCGCACCCGGCGGTTCTCGAGGCGCTGCGTACGGCCGCTGCGCGCGGCACGAGCTTTGGTGCGCCGACGCAGGCGGAGGTGGAGCTGGCCGAGCGGGTCATCGCCCAGCTTCCGTCGGTGGAGATGCTGCGGCTGGTGAACTCGGGCACCGAGGCCACCATGAGCGCGCTGCGGCTGGCGCGGGCCGCGACCGGACGGGAGCGGGTCATCAAGTTCGACGGCTGCTACCACGGCCACGTGGACGCCCTGCTTGCCGCGGCCGGGTCCGGCGTCGCGACCCTGGGGATTCCCGGAACGGCGGGCGTCCCGTGCGGCGCGGTCGCAGACACGATCGTTGTTCCCTACAACGATCTGGCCGCTGTCGACTCCGCGTTCGCGCGCTTCCCGGAGCAGGTCGCTGCGGTCATCGTCGAGCCCGTCGCCGCCAACATGGGACTCGTGCTCCCCGTGCCCGGCTTTCTCGCAGGGCTCCGGCGGCTCTGTGACGAGAACGAAAGCGTGCTGATCTTCGACGAGGTCATCACCGGCTTCCGCGTTGCGGCAGGCGGTGCCCAGGCGCGCCTGGGTGTGCTGCCGGATCTGACCTGCTTTGGAAAGGTGATCGGAGGTGGGCTGCCCGTGGGCGCCTACGGGGGCCGCCGCCGGCTCATGCGGCAGGTGGCCCCGGCCGGAGAGGTCTTCCAGGCGGGAACCCTCTCGGGCAATCCGCTCGCGACCGCCGCGGGCCTCACCGTGCTGGGGCTGCTGGCGCGCGAGGGCGTCTACGAGCAGCTCGACGCGCGAGCGGAGCGGCTCGCGAGGGGTCTCGAGGCGCTGGCCTCCGCCGCCGGGCTCCCCTTCTGCGCCGACGCCCTCGGGGGCGTGCTCGGCTTCTTCTTTCACGCGGGACCGATCCGCAGCTACGCCGACGCCCGCGAGGCGGACGCCGAGCGCTACCGCCGCTTCTTTCACGCGATGCTGAAGCGCGGCGTCTACCTCGCGCCCTCGCCCTTCGAGGCGACGTTCCTGACGACGGCGCACGGAGACGCCGAGATCGACCGGGTGCTGGAGACAGCGCGCCAGTCCTTCCGCGAGGCGGCGTAACGGTGGCGCTGCGCCCCCGTCAGCCCGGAACGCCCATGGGGCAAGCGTTCGAGGGCGCTTTCGAGGCGTCCATCGCCGTTGTCGTCGCCATGGCCCTCGGTTACTATTGCGACCGCTGGCTCGGCACCGGGCCGGTATTTTTGTTTCTTGGCCTGATCGTGGGGGCGGTGGCCGGCTTCCGGCGCCTGCTCCAGATTCGTTGGCCGGAGACGTCGGAGCCCAGGCGGGGTCCGGAGCACACGAGGTCCGAGGGAAGCGAGCCACGCGACGGCGGGCCGGAAGAAGGGGACCCGTGAGCACGGCCTCGTCACCGGAGTGGGAGAGATGCCGGTCTCGGTGCAGACGCGAAACACACTGATCCTGATGGGGGTGCTGCTCGCGGCGCTCCCCTTTGGCCGGGGCGCGCTCGCCAGTGCGGCACTCGGGGGAGTCATCCAGATTGTGAACCTGAGAGCGCTGGAGCGGAGCGTGCGCGGGATGCTGGCGCTCGCACGTCACGGCCAGGCCCGAGGCTTCCGCGCCCTGCTCGCGCTGCGTCTCGTGCTGGTGCTGGGCGTGGTGGCCGTCGTCCTGCTCACGCAGCCCGTGGTGCCGCTGGCCTTCACGGCCGGTCTCTCGACGGTGGTCCCCGCGGTGCTCTGGCACGGTCTCCGTACGGCCCACCAGGAGGTCTGAGTTGTCTCATCCGCCCACCATCTTCGAGCTGCTGCCCCATGGCGTACCGGTTACGCTCGCGACTCTGCTGCTCGCGGCCGCCGTTCTGCTCTGGGTCGCGTGGCGGATTCGCCGCGGCCTCGCGCACGAGGATGGAGTGATCCCCGCGGAGGGCATGACGCTGCGCAACTTCCTCGAGATCCTGCTCGAGGGGATCATCTCGCTGATGCGGCAGACGATCGGACCGGAGTGGCCGAAGTACGTCCCTCTCGTGGGCACGCTCGGCGTCTTCATTCTCTTCTCGAACCTGATGGGCCTGGTACCCGGGCTCGGCGGTCCGACCTCGTACGTCGAGACGAACCTGTCCTGGGCGCTGATGGCCTTCGGCGTCTCCGAGTACGCCGCCTTCCGGCACCAGGGTGCGCGCGCCTACTTCTCCCACCTCGCCGGTCCGATCTTGTGGCTCGCCCCGCTGATGTTCGCGGTCGAGGTGGTCAGCCACTTGGCGCGCATCGTCTCGCTGACCATCCGGCTCACGGGCAACATGTTCGCGGACCACACACTGGTGGCGGTCTTCCTGTCGCTTCCCGTGGTGAGCCTCTTCATTCCCTGGGCCTTCATGGGGCTCGGCGTCTTCGTCGCGTTCCTGCAAGCGTTCATCTTCGCCTTTCTCACGATCATCTACATCGGGCTGGCCCTGGAGGACGCCCATTGATCCCGTCAATCGCCTAAGGAAGGGAGAAAACCGATGCGTGTACACTGGACTTTCGCTCTGGCCCTCATCGCCTTGGTCCTGGCCCCGGATCTGGCCCTGGCCGCGGAGGAAGGCGGCTCGAGCTGGGGCATCGCGATCGGCGCGGGGATCGCGATCGGTATGGCGGGTCTGGGCTGTGGCATCGGGCAGGGGCTCGCCGCGAGCGGAGCGGTCCAGGGCATCGCACGCAACCCGGGCGCTGCCGGTCAGATCCAGACGCCGATGATCATCGGCCTGGCCCTGATCGAGTCCATTGCGCTCTACGGCTTCGTGATCGCGTTCCTGATGCAGGGCAAGTTCTAGGTCGGTCGATGGCTCGACGGTGCCGCGCGTTCACGCGGCGCACCTCGCGAGTTCACATCCCGGGTGCACAGACCCCAAAGATCGAGCACTTGGCTCTGGCACGCTCCTTGCCACGGTGGCGCAGCGGTCCGGATGGGAATCCCTCTTACGGGACCGGGGATCCCGGAAGGACCTGCGCCGGATGGGGACAGGGATAAGGCGTGCGATTAACGGGGTGAGGCGTGCGCCGGCCCCATCCGGCCAACTCGTCCCGCGCTCCGCGAAGAGCGCCTCAGCCCTTGCCGCCCCTGCGGCGATTCAACAACGTCCCCGGCGGGATGGGGTTCATCGTGCTCGAGGGGATCGACGGGGCGGGCAAGAGCGTGCAGGCGCAGCGCCTCGCGCGCTGGCTGCGAGAGCGGGGACGCTCGGTCGTCGAGACGCGAGAGCCGACGGACGGCGAGTGGGGTCGGCGCTATCGCGCCTGGGCCCGCGGTGCGCTCCAGGCCTCTCCCGAGCAGGTGCTGGACATTTTCGTGGAGGATCGGCGCGAGCACGTGGCGAACGTGATTCGCCCTGCCCTCACGGCGGGCCAGCTCGTCGTCTGCGATCGCTACCAGGCTTCGACGCTCGCCTACCAGACCGCGCAGGGCCTCCCCGAGCCGCTGGTTCGCAGGCGCCTCGCGGCCGAGGGCTCTCCCGAGCCCGACCTGACGCTCTGGCTGCGACTGCCCGTCGATCAGGCGCTGTCCCGCATCGTCGGGGCGGCGGGTGAGCGCTTCGAGCGAGCGGCTTTCCTGGAGGCCGTGGATCGGGAGTACGCCCGCATGGATCTCGCGGCGATCGATGCCGCGCAGCCTCCCGACACCGTCGAGCAGGCCATCCGCGCACACGTCCTGCCGCTGCTCGAGCCCGCTTGATGCTCGACCACCTGCGTGACCTCGGCGCGTGGCTCACCGACCTGACCGAGCGTTGGGTGCCCGACGCGTGGGTCATCTGCATGATCCTCACGGCCGTGGCGCTCGGGCTGACGATCTTCGGGGCCGGTGCGGGCGTCGAGGAGGCCGTGCTCGGCTGGGGTGCGGGCGTCTGGAACCTGCTGACCCTGGCCATGCAGTTCACCCTGGCCATGGTGGCCGCACGGGCGTGTGTCTCGTCGCGTCCGGTCTTCCGTCTTCTCGACCGACTGGCCGCTCTCCCCGATCCCGAGCGCCCGCTGCAGGCCGTCGTGCTCGCCGCGCTCTTCTCACTGGTGACGGGCTATCTGAACTGGGCGCTCTGCCTGGTGGCCAGCGCGCTATTCGTGCCCTTTCTCTGCCAGCGCAACCCGAGGGCCGACGTGCGGGTCGTGATCGCGGCGGCGTACCTCGGGCTGGGAACTGTCTGGCACTGCGGCCTGTCGGGATCGGCGCCCCTGATCCTCGCGACGCCCGGGAACCCCCTGCTTGAGCCCGGCAGCGGCACACCCGTGGTCGAGCGCCTCTATCCGGTCACAGAGACGCTGTTCCATCCATTCAACCTTGTCTACATGCTTCTCATCGGGGCCACCGGGCTGCTCGCGATCGTGCTGCTCCACCCCCGGCGCGACGTCCGCACGCTGAGCCCCGAGCAGATCCGCGCCATTCTGCCGGCGCCGCCCGACGATCCCCCCTCGGCGCCCACGCCCGCGGGCCGGCTCGACGGCTTTCGCGGCTGGATCTGGCTCGCGGCCGTGCTGCTCGCCTACCCCCTGGGACACTCCATCGTGACGCGCGGCTTCGGCGTGAGCTGGACGATCAACGCCTACAACGTCGTCTTTCTCACGCTCGCCCTGCTGCTGCACGGCCGCCCGCTTCCCTTCTTGCGCGCGTGCCGGGAGGGCGTCGACGCGGCGTGGGGCATCATCCTCCAGTTTCCGTTCTACGCCGGGATCTTCGGGCTCATGCAGAACACGAGCCTCGGCACCTGGCTCGGGGAGCTCTTCGCCCGTCTCGCCACGACCGACACGTACCCCTTCGTGGTCTACATTTACTCGGGGTTCATGAACCTCTTCGTGCCCTCCGCGGGATCGAAGTGGTTGATCGAGGCGCCCTTCCTGATTCCCGCGGGAGAGTCGCTGGGCGTCTCGCCGGTGACGGTGCTGCTCTCCTACGCGTACGGCGACTCGACCACGAACCTGATCCAACCCTTTTTCGCGATCCCGATCCTGGCTGTCACGCGCATGCGCTTCGGGGACATCGTCGGCTACACGTTCCTGGTCGCGGCGGCCTGCTTCGTCGTGAGCAGCGTCGCGGTCTTTCTGATGCCCGCGCAGCTCTGAGCCGCGTGGTCGCCCGAGCAGCTCTCGGCGAGCGGGTAGCTCAGTCGCGGCTCCCGAGAAGCTTGCCCCGCTGCGCGCGCTCGCGGGCCCGAGCGATCACGTCGTCCGGCACGGGGTCCATGCGCTTCATGCCGGCCCGGAGCAGCGACGGCGCGAGGTACCGAAGCCAGCGTGCGCTGATCAGCTGTAGGCTCCGTCGCGGTACGGTCATCTCGTAGCGACGCTTCTCGATCATCTCGAAGATCGCGTCGGTGATGATCTCGGGTGGGTACTTGCGGCCCTTGTACGCGACCGGCTCGTCCTCCTTGTCCCAGATCTCCGTGTCGATCGGGCCCGGATTGATCACGCCCACATGGATTCCGGATCCCTCGAGGTCGCTCCAGAGGCCCGCGGTCCAGGCGTTCATGGCCGCCTTGGACGCCGCGTAGATCGCTTCACGGGGCGGAGAGACGATGGCTGCGAAGGAGGAGATGTTCACGATGGCCCCGCCGCCGCCGCGCAGCATGTAGGGGATCGCGGCGAGGGTGCTCCACGTGCTCGAGAGGAAGTTCACGCGCATGACGAAATCCACCTCCTCGGCGGAGAGGTGGTAGATCTGCTTGTGCTTCGAAATGGCCGCGTTGTTGATCAGAACGTCCAGGCGTCCGAAGCGCTGTAAGGTCTCGTCGATGATGTGCTCCGCGAAGGCGCGCTCGGCGAGGTCGCCACGCAGGTGGATCGAGCGCGGCGAGTGCTTGCGGCACTCCTCCATCAACGAGAGGAGCTGTGGCTCGCGCCGCGCGACCGCGACCACGACCGCACCCTGCCGCGCGAAGGCCTGGGCGGTGACGTGGCCGATTCCCGACGACGCCCCCGTCACGATCACGATTCGGTCCCGGTACTCCATAGGCTGGCCCATCCTACCCCAATCGGGCCATTCCGTGCGCCGGGTTCGGCTCAGCCGTGCGGCTCGGACGGTGCTCCCGAATCTTCCGGCGGGGCGGGCGGGGGTAGAGCAGACGCGGAGCGGCACAGGCCGAAGCCGATCCCGGTCATCAGCGCGGCTGGAGCCAGCCACTCGAGGGGTGTGTGGGGCGCGCTGGTATCGTCGAAGCCGGGGATGCCGAAGACCTGGTAGCTGGCCAGCACGGTGAGGGCACCGAAGCCCGCGTGCAGGGCGAGGCCCGGCAGAATCGAGTGCGTGCTCGCGCGCAGAATTCCGAGTACCAGCGCCATCGTGAGGACCGATGCGAGCGACCAGGGGTTCAGCAAGGCAAAGGCAACCGCGTTCAGGGCCGCGCAGAACAGGACACCCCGCGCCGCGCCCCACGCGCGCACGAAGTGCGGCTGCAGCAGGCCGCGAAAGAGGATCTCCTGTGCCAGCGGGCGGACGACGATGAGCAACAGGCCGAGGCTGAGCGCGTAGCCCGCGCCGGAGGGGAGTGCTTGGGGCGCGGAGGACAGCTCCTCGGGGAGAGGGAAGATGCGCTTCCAGATGTTGTCCGCCTCGCTGATCAGCAGCACCGAGCCGGAGAGGAAGAGCGCGGCGCTCCAGGCGATCGGTGGAGGCCGGACGAAGCCGAGCCAGAAGCCCGGCGGGTCCGGGATCCGGCTCGCTGCGAGGTAGAGCGCAAGCCCGAAGCCCAGGATCGTCGCGCTGCCGAGCAGGGCCGGGGCGGCCGCCTCGGAGGCCTCGCGGAAGGTGACGAGAAACGCCATCTGGAAGAAGCCCACGATGAGCGTGAGCAAGATCGCGAAGCCCGGTGTGATCGGCGCCTCCGGCTCGGACTCGGGGATCGGGATCACGGGCCGAACAGGACCGGCCGCAGGGCCTGGCCGGTGTAGGAGAGCGGGTTGTTGGCGACCTCCTCGGGCGTTCCCTCGGCCACGATCTCGCCGCCCTTGTCGCCTCCTTCCGGACCGAGATCGATGATGTGATCCGCGGTCTTGATCACGTCGAGGCAGTGCTCGATCACGACCACGGTGTTGCCACGCTCGACGAGGCGGTTCAGGACCTCGAGAAGCTTATTCACGTCGGCGAAGTGAAGCCCGGTCGTGGGCTCGTCGAGGATGTAGAGTGTGCGGCCCGTGGCGCGCTTGGAGAGCTCGCGTGCGAGCTTGATCCTCTGGGCCTCGCCGCCCGAGAGCGTCGTGGCCTGCTGCCCGAGGTGGATGTAGCCGAGCCCGACCTCGGCGAGGGTCTGGAGGCCCTTGCGGACGGGCGGAATGTGCTCGAGGAACTCGTAGGCTTCCTCCACGGTCATGTTGAGCACGTCCGCGATGGATCGCCCCTTGAAGCGAACTTCGAGGGTCTGCGGATTGTAGCGCTCACCACTGCACTCCTCGCAGGTGACGAAGACGTCCGGGAGAAAGTGCATCTCGATCCGTTTGATTCCGTCTCCCTCGCACGCCTCACAGCGTCCGCCCTTGACGTTGAAGCTGAAGCGTCCCGGTTTGTAGCCGCGTGCCCGGCTCTCCGGAAGCTGCGAGAAGAGCTCCCGGATGCCCGTGAAGATGCCGGTGTAGGTGGCGGGATTGGATCGGGACGTCCGGCCGATCGGGGCCTGATTCACGTCAATGACCTTGTCGATGTGATGAATGCCATCCATGCGTCGATGGTGTCCGGGTCGCTCCTTCGAGCCGTAGAGGGCCTGGGCGAGAGCGCGGTAGAGCGTGTCGTTCACGAGGGTGGATTTTCCACTTCCCGAGACGCCCGTCACCACGTTGAAGATCCCGAGCGGGATGCGAACGGTGATGTCCCGCAGGTTGTTCTCCGCGGCGCCGACCACGGTCAGGAACTTGTCCGAAACCGGACGCCGTCGGCGCGGGACCGCGATACACCGTTTTCCCGCCAGGTAGGCGCCGGTCAGGGATCGGTCCACACGTATCAGCTGCTCGGCCGTACCGGCAGCCACGACTTCGCCCCCGTGCCGACCGGCGCCCGGGCCGAGATCGATCACGTGGTCCGCGGCGCGGATGGTCTCCGCGTCGTGCTCGACGACCAGCACCGTGTTGCCCATGTCCCTCAGGGAGCAGAGCGTGCGCAGCAGCCGCTGGTTGTCCCGTGCGTGGAGCCCGATCGACGGCTCGTCCAAAATGTAGAGCACACCGACGAGTGCCGAGCCCACCTGCGTCGCCAGGCGAATCCGTTGGCTCTCACCGCCCGAGAGCGTTCCGGCTGTGCGGTTCAGGGCCAGGTACTCCAGGCCCACGTTCTCCAGGAAGGCAAGCCGTTCGCCGATCTCACGCAGGATGCGACCCGCGATCTCCTGGTCCTGCTCGCCGAGCTCGAGGTTCTCGAAGACACGGGACGCCTGGCCGATCGTCAGCGCGGTGAGCTCGTGAATGCGCATACCGCAGACGCGGACGGCGCGGGCTTCGGGACGCAGACGCGCGCCCTCGCAAGACGGGCACTCCGTCATGCTCATGTACTGGCGAAGCTCCTCGCGCACCGCGTCGCTCTCGGTCTCGCGGTAGCGGCGGTCGAGGTAGCCGATCACACCCGCCCAGGGGCGCCGAAAACGGAAGCGTCCGCTGCGGCCGAACTTGAACAGCACCTCGCGACTCCCCGTGCCGTGGAGAATCTGCCGGCGGATGCGGACCGGAAGCTTCTTCCAAGGGACGTCAAGATTGATCTCGAGATGCTGCGCGAGCGAGCGCAGCAGGCCCGTGTAGTAGCGACTCGCACGGCCACGTCCCTTGAATGGAGCGATCGCGCCCTCTGCGAGCGAGAGCTCGGGATGAGGGACGAGCAGGTCGGGATCGAAATAATCTCGCGTGCCGAGCCCCCCGCACTCCGGACAGGCCCCATGCGGATTGTTGAAGGAGAACATCCTGGGATTGATCTCGGGGTAGCTGGCGCCGCAATCGGTGCACGCGGCGAGCTCCGAGAAGAGCAGCTCGCGCTCTCCCGGTCCGATGTCGATGCGGGCGAAGCCGCCGCTCTGACGCAGGGCCGTCTCGAGAGACTCGGCAAGACGCTGCGTGACCCCCCGCTTGAGCACGATGCGATCGATGATCAGATCGATGTCGTGGCGCTTCTTACGATCCAGGGCCGGCGTGTCGTCAAGCTCGTAGAGCTCGCCATCGATCCGCACGCGAACGAAGCCCTGACGGCTGAACTCGCGCAGCTCCCGCCGGTACTCTCCCTTGCGATCTCGCACGACTGGAGCGAGCACCTGCAAGCGTGTGCCTTCGGACAGCGTGTGAAGCTGCTCGACCATCTGCTGGATCGTCTGCGGCTGAATCGGCTTGTCACATTCCACACAGTGGGGAACGCCAATGCGCGCGTAGAGCAGGCGCAGGTAGTCGTAGATCTCCGTCACCGTTCCGACGGTCGAGCGCGGGTTCCGGCTCGTGGTCTTCTGCTCGATCGAGATGGCGGGCGAGAGCCCCTCGATCGCGTCGACGTCGGGCTTGCTCATCTGCTCGAGGAACTGGCGTGCGTACGCCGAGAGGCTCTCGACGTAGCGTCGCTGGCCCTCTGCGTAGATCGTATCGAAGGCGAGCGAGGACTTGCCCGATCCGGACAGCCCCGTGAGCACCACGAGGCGGTTGCGCGGGATGCGCACATCGATGGACTTGAGATTGTGTTCGCGTGCGCCACGGACGAGGATGTCTTCCGGCGGCTGACTCATGCCTGCCCCCTGGCGCGGCGCGCGAGCTCGAGACCCAGCCGGATCGCCTCGATCATGGAGCCGGGATCGGCCCGGCCCTGGCCGGCCAGCGAGAACGCCGTGCCATGGTCCACGCTCGTTCGCAGCAGAGGCAGGCCGAGGGTCACGTTGACGGCGCGGCCGAAGGCATGGAGCTTGAGCGGCGCGAGGCCCTGGTCGTGGTACATGGCCAGCACCGCGTCGAACTCTCCCTCGGCTGCGCGGTGAAAGAGGCTGTCCGCCGGGAACGGTCCCCTCGCGTCGATGGCGTCATCCCGTACGGTCGCAATGGCCGGCTCGATCACCTGCACCTCCTCATCTCCGAAGCGTCCACCCTCTCCGGCGTGCGGGTTCAAGCCACAGACCGCGATGCGCGGGCTCTGAACTCCGAAGCGTGTGCGGAGATCCCGATCGAGAATCCCCAGGGTCTCCGCGAGCCCGCCGCACGTCAGACGTCCGGGCACCTCGCGCAGCGGGCAGTGGATCGTGGCCAGTGCCACTCGCAGCGTTCCACCGACGAGCAGCATCACGGCCCGCCCGCGTGAGCAGAGCTCGGCGAGAAGCTCCGTGTGGCCCGGGTACGGGAAGCCCGCCTCGGCGAGCAGCTCCTTGGAGATGGGAGCCGTCACGAGAACGTCCAGCTCACCCGCAAGACAGTCCCGCGCGGCACAGCGAATCGCCTCGACCACCCCGGGAGCGGCCGCGGGGTCGGGTCGTCCGGGCCTGGACTCGACGCTGGCGAAGTCCTGCACCTCGATGCCGCGGGGCAGGGGCGCCACGCGTTCGAGCGCGGCGGCGTCTCCGTAGACCCGCACCCGTGCAGCCCCGTGGGTGCTCTTGCGCAGGGCTGCCGAGACGACCTCGGGTCCGATGCCGGCCGGGTCTCCCAGGGTGATGGCAATCCGAGGTGCTTGCCGCGTCATTGCAGCTCCGGGATCACGATCTCGATGTAACGCTCGCTGCGCAGCTCCTCGATCCAGTCCTCGTACTCGGGCTTGGTGCGGCGCTCGATCAGCTCCGCGGCGAGCTGGTCCCGCACGTCCTCGAAGCGCACGTCTGCGGGATCGAATCGGCGGACCATCTGGAAGAGGTTCAGCCCGTGCGGTGTCTTGAGCAGCCGGCTGATCGCGCCGGGCTCCAGCGAGAAGACCTCCTCCCGGATCGCCGGTGAGACCTCCGATTCGCGCAGCGTCGTCGCGCCCCCCTTGGCACCGGAAGGCGCCCCGGAATAGGTCCGGGCGAGCTCCGCGAAGCTCTCCCCCTTCAGAGCGCGCGTGCGAACCTGCTGGGCCAGCTCCCTGGCCTTGCTGCGCGGTGTGCCCGTTTTCGAATCGGGCCACGGGATCAGGATGTGCCGCAGCTGCACGCGCATGCCGGGCTCGAGTGATCCGTAGCGGTCGTCGAAGAGGGCGCGAACGTCCTCATCGCTCACGGTGATCCGCGAGCGGACGGTCGCCGCGATCACCTTCATGCGGCTGATCTGTTTGCCCAGCTCCTTCCGGTAGGTCTCCCGGCTCAGCCCCGCATTGGCCGCCGCGGCGTAGATCTCCTCCGGCCTCACCTTCTCCTCCTCGGCGATGCCCTCGATCGCGGTATCGATCTCCTCAGGCGTCGCCTCCAAGCCCAGCCGCTTGGCCACGAGGCGAATCAGGCGGTCGTCGATCAGGTTGCGCAGGGCCTCACGCCGCACCTGCCGCGCCGCCTCGCGGGAGAGCGGGCCCTGCTCGCGCTCGATCGCCTGGAGCATGGGGCGGGCGGCGCGCTCGAGCTCCGAAATCAGGATCACCTGCTCGTCGACGATCGCCGCGACGCCGTCGAGCAGCTCGACGGCCTGGGCCGCCGAGGCGACGGAGAGCAGCCAGACAAGGGCGGTCGTCTTCCAGTGAGCTCGGATCACCTGAGTGTCTCCAACAGTGTTTCGTTCAACTGAATGTTCGCGCGGCGTCGCAGCTCGCGCAGCCAGCCACGTTCGAGCTCCGCGAGCTGCTCACGCTCCAGCTCGAAGCGCACCCGCTCGCGCACGTCGTCGAGTACCGGCTCATTTTCCGGAATCCGCTCTTCGAGGCGCAGGATGTGAAAGCCATACGGGGACTCGAGCACCTCGGAGATCTCACCCGGCTTGAGCGAGAACGCACGTTCGAAGACCTCGGGCATCTCGCCGCGCGCGTACGGCGGCAGCAGACCGCCCTCGCTCGCCTCCGGCGCCAGGCTGCTCTCCGAGGCCAGCGTGGCGAAGTCCTCCCCGGAGCGCAGCCTCTGCAAGAGACGCTTGGCGCGGTCGGCGGATTCGACCACGATCTGGCGGATCGTGACGCGCTCCGGTGTCTGGTAGCGTTCCCGATGGCTCTCGAAGTAGTGCACGAGTGCGCTCTCTTGGATCCGGATTCGATTGGCCAGGTCCAACAGGCGGGTGCGCTCCAGGAGCATCTCACGCTGCACCTCCGCGAGGAACTCGGCATCCATGCGCCGGAAGGCCTGACCGTGAAGCTCGCGGACGCGCTCCTCCGCATCCTCCGGGGTCACCTCCGCGCCCAGCTCGCGGGCCCGGTTCAGGATCACGCGCTCACGAAGCAGTCGGCTGAGCTCGTGGTTGATCGTCTCCTCGCGCTCGAGCTCCGGGTCCTCCTGGAGGCGCAGGTCCACAGCGCGCTGGAGCTCGCTGACGGAGATCACCGCGTCGTCGACCCGGGCGATCCAGAGGTCGTCGTCACCCCCACAGGCCGCGAGCAGCGCCAGGAGCGCCGGCGTGAGCAACCTTCTCAAGCGCTCTCCCTCTCTACGCCCGCCTGGCTGGCTTCGGGCTCGTGCGGCGCGAGCAGCTCGAGCAGTCCCCCGGCCTCCGCGAGCGAGTCCTCCGGCTGGCGCAGCTCGAGGTGGATGCGGTGGTCGGGCGTCACCCGCAAGGGCAGGCTCGGCTGCTGGAGCACCGCGAGCAGCCGCTTGGGATCGATGCGCGATCGGGGTGCGACACGCAGCACCAGGCTCCGGCCCGAGGTCTCGATCGCCTCGATGCCCAGCTCGCGGCTGCGGATCTTCAGGCGGATCACCTCGATCAGGTTGCGACCCTCGGTCGGCAACGGACCGAAGCGGTCCAGGAGATCGTCGCGGATCTCCGCGAGCTCCCCGAACGAGCGCGCGCAGGAGAGCTGCTTGTAGAGCACCAGGCGCTGGTTCACGTCGGGCACGTAGCTCTCGGGCAGCAGGGAGGGCAGCGGCAGCTTGATCTCCGGCTCCAGACCTTCGTCCAGCGCTTCTCCCCGCAGCTCGGCGATCGCCTGCTCGAGCATCTCCATGTACAGGTCGTAGCCCACCGCGGCCACCTGGCCCGACTGCTCCGAGCCGAGCACGTTGCCCGCGCCGCGGATCTCCAGATCGTCCATGGCGAGGCGGAAGCCGGCCCCGAGCTCGGAGAGATCTTGGATCGCCTCGATGCGGCGCCGCGCGTCCTCGCTGGGCTGACCGTGTGGCGGCAGGAAGAGATAGGCATACGCTCGACGGTCGCTGCGACCGACGCGGCCCCGAAGCTGGTAGAGCTGGGCGAGGCCGAACTGATCGGCGCGATGGATCAGGATCGTGTTGCAGTTCGGGATGTCGAGACCGGATTCGATGATCGCCGTGCAGAGCAGGACATCAAACTCGTGCTTGATGAACGCGAGCATCACGGCCTCGAGCTTCTGGCTCGGCATCTGGCCGTGGGCCGTATCGATCCGCACGTCCGGAACGACCCCACGCAGGTACTCGGCGAACTCGTCGATGGTCTCCACGCGGTTGTGGACGACGAAGACCTGGCCACCGCGCCGCAGCTCCCGGTGGATGGCCTCGCGGACGATCTCGTCCGACAGGCGGCAGACCTGCGTGCGGATCGAGATTCGATCCGGCGGCGGCGTGTTGATCACCGATAGGTCCCGCATGCCGGACAGCGCCATGTGCAGAGTGCGTGGAATGGGGGTCGCCGAGAGCGTGAGCACGTCGACCAGCTTGCGGAGCTGCTTGAGCCGCTCCTTCTGGGCCACGCCGAAACGATGCTCCTCGTCGATGATCAGCAGACCGAGGTTGCGAAAGTGGACGTCACGGGAGAGCAGCCGGTGCGTGCCAATCACGATGTCGATGCGGCCGGAGGCGAGACCGTCGCGGACCCTGCGTAGGTCCTTCGGGCTCGATAGACGCGAGAGCGAGGCGATCTCGACCGCGGTGTCGGCGAATCGCTCACGCAGGGACTCGTGATGCTGCTGGCAGAGGATCGTCGTGGGAACCAGGAAGGCCACCTGCCGGCCGGATACCGTCACCTGGAACGCGGCGCGACAGGCGATCTCGGTCTTGCCGAAGCCCACGTCTCCGCAGATCAATCGGTCCATCGGCTGCTCGCGCTGCAGGTCCGCGAGCACGTCCTCGGTGGCGCGCCGCTGATCCGGGGTGTCCTCGTAGGGAAAGCGTGCTTCGAACTCCTCGTAGCCCGCGTCGGGTGGCGGGTAGGCGTGCCCGCTGAGCACCTGGCGGGCCGCACTGACCGCGAGCAACTCCTCGGCCATCTCGCGCACCGCCCGGCGCACGCGCGCCTTCGTGCGCGCCCAGGTCTGACCTCCCAGGCGGTCGAGGGAAGGCAGCGGGCCGTCGCTGCCCGTGTAGCGCTGCACCTGCGCGAGGCGGGAGACCGGCAGATAGAGCTTGTCGTTGCGGTCGTAGTGGATGACCAGGAATTCCTGACGGACCCCGGCCACCTCGAGCTGCACGAGACCCCCGTAGGCCCCGATGCCGTGCTCGGCATGCACGAGGTGATCGCCCTCCTGGAGCTGCGCGAGCCGGTCGATCGCCTGGCCGCGCGGTGTTCCCGTTCGCGTGATGCGCCTCCGCGCCCGGGTTCCGAACACGTCCTGCTCGGTGAGGACGACGAGGTCGCCGAGCGGGAGCTCGAAGCCCTCGGAGAGCTTCCCGACCGTGATCTCACCGTGGCCACGCGCCGGAAGCTCCTCCCAGCCGATGCCGCGTCCTTCGTCGGCATCGCCCCGGCGCAGCGGCAGCGCCTCGTCGTAGTCGCGCAGGATGTCCACCATCCGCTCCGCCGCGGAGAGGGAGGGACACACGATGCGCACACGCTGGGAGCGCTCGCGCCAGCGGTGGAGGCGCTCCGCGAGCGGCTGGAGCGCGCGGTCCGAGCCACGCCGCTCCTGGGTCTGCCGCCGCAGCTCGCGATGGTCGAGCGCATCGACGGCCGTCACCTCCTCCTCGGCCTGTGGGTCGAGCACGCCGAGCGGGTCGAGCTGCACGGGACCGTGTCGAAGGATCTCGCCCCAGACGGTCTCAGGCTCCAGGAAGAGATCGCCCGGGTCGCAGACCAGACGTTCCCCGGTGCGTGCAGCGGCATGCGACTCGGCGATCTCGGCGAGGTAGTGGTCCGCTCGCGCGCGACCGCCGTCGGGATCGTCCACGACCACGAGCGTCGAGGGCGGGAGGTAGGCGAACAGGCTCTCGAGCTCGTCGTGGAGCAGCGCCTCGAGATTCTCGATCCCGGGCGGGAGGTGACGGCGGGCGAGCGGTTCCGTCACCGCGTAGATGTTGGATTCGGGCACCCCTTGCCCACGGCCGAGCTCTCGGACGCGGCGCAGCAGCGTGTCGATGTCGTGGGGCAGCCGGTAGGCTCGCGGGGGGATGGCCACGACGCTTCGAAGCTCCTGATCGGAGCGCTGGCTGGCGGGGTCGAAGTGTCGCAGCGAAGCGATCTCGTCGAAGTCGAACTCGATTCGCACGGGCTGCGCGAGCTGGGGCGGGTAGAGGTCGAGGATCCCGCCCCGCGCGGCGACCTCGCCACGCTCCTCGACGAGGTTGGTGCGGTGGTACCCCGCAGACACGAGCACCTCGAGAAGCGCGTCGCGGTCCAGGGTCATGCCGCGCTCCAGGTGGGTGACGCGTGAGCGCAGCTCGCTTCGCGACGGCACGCGGCGCATCAGGGCCGTCCAGGGGGCGACCGCGGTCAGGCGGGACTCGGGCCCCGCCGAGAGCAGGGCGTAGAGCAGGCTCATCCTCCGTGACTCGATCTCGGGGTGGGGCGAGAAACGGTCGAAGGGTGGCGTGTCGTAACGCGGGAAGATCCGCACGTCGTCCGAGGGCGCGAAGGTCCGCAGATCCGCTGCACGCCGCTCGGCCAGGGTCGAGGTCGCGGTCACGAGCAGGATCGGCCCCGGGTGCTTACGCCGGACGCGCGAGAGCAGAAACGGTCCCGCGCTGCCCCGCACGCGGAGCAAACGCAGGGGCCGCCGCCGCTCCGCGATCCGTCCGACCAGCTTCTCGAGCGCCGTCGACATTCCCCCAGCCCTACCCCCGCGCCCCCGCACCTGGGCCTCGTGAGAGGCGCTCCGAGGACACACCACGACCCACCCTCCGGGCGCCGGGGGGTGGGTCATCCGAAACGGGGAAATATAGCGCGAGGGCAGCGCGGGAACCCTGGAAGGCGGCGACAGTCTGGCGGCCCCCCCACGGGGACGGCTATAATGCCGCGCCCTTCACCCCTCCGCGGGCCTGAGAGCCCTCGGAAGGCAACGGAGCCCGCGCGTGGAACTGGAGCTGCTCGGCCGCAAGCTCGGAATGACGCAGATCTTCACAGAGGCCGGCGACCGGGTTCCGGTCACGGTGGTCCAAACGGGCCCCTGCGTCGTCGTGCAGAAGAAGACCCCCGAGCAGGACGGCTACAGCGCCGTTCAGCTCGGCTTCGAGGAAGCTCGCGAGAAGCATCTGACGCGCCCTCTGCTCGGCCATTTCACGAAGGCGGGCGTGACGGGACGTCGCCACCTCTTCGAGGTTCGCCTCGACCCCGAGCAGGTCGCGGCTCTGGAAATCGGTCAGGAGCTGCGTTGCGGGGAGACCTTTGAGCCCGGAAAAAAGGTGGATGTGACCGGGACGAGCAAGGGACGGGGCTTTACGGGGGTCGTCAAGCGCTGGGGCTTCAAGACCCACAGCTCCACGCACGGCACGCACGAGTACTTCCGCCACGGCGGAGCCATGTCGGCCGGAACGTATCCGGGGCGTGTGCCTCGCGGCAAGAAGATGGCGGGCCAGTACGGGGCCGAGCGCGTCACGACGCTGGGGCTCGAGCTCGTGCGCGTCGACGGAGAGCGTGATCTGCTCTTCATCCGCGGAGGCGTTCCGGGACACCGGCACGGCCTCGTGCGGGTGCGCCCCTCGCTCCGCCACTAGCGGGCAGGGCGCGGCCACGCCCCGCTATGACCCCCAGGATCACTTTCAACGCCTGGCTCGCGCCGAGGGGTATCGTTCCCGGGCGGCGTACAAGCTGATCGAGCTGCTGCGGCGTATGGCGCCGCTGCGGCCCGGAGATGCCGTCGTGGACCTGGGCTGTGCGCCCGGGGGGTGGCTCCAGGTGCTCGCCGAGCGCGTGGGAGGGCGGGGCCTCGTGCTCGGTGTGGAGACCCGCCCCGTCGAGCCCCTCGGCGGCTGCGTGCGGCTGCTCGAGCTGGACTTCACTTCGCCCGCTGCGCCGCAGCGCATCGCCGAGGAGCTGGGTCGCGAAGCCACGGCGGTCTTCTGCGACGCGGCGCCCCGGCTGAGCGGCATCCGCGACGTCGACCGCGCCGCCCTCGAGGAGATCCACGCCGCGGCCCTCGCCGTCTGCGAGCGGGTGTTGCGCCCCGGAGGCCGCCTCGTCCTCAAAGGATTCCCCGGGCCCGCGAGTGAGGGCGTGCGGCAGGAGCTGCGCAGACGCTTCGAGCGCGTGACGGAGGTTCGACCGCAGGCCACACGGCGGGGCTCGCGGGAGTTCTACTGGGTGGCGACCGGGACCCCGCGGCGTCTCAGCCCGCGCCGCCGTACTCGTCGAGGAACTCGCGCTTGAGCTCCGCAAAGCGCCCCGCCACGATGGCCTCGCGCACCCGCTCCATCAGCGCGTGGTAGAAGCGCACGTTGTGAATCGCCCCCAGAATCGTTCCCAGGATCTCGTTCGCGTGGTAGAGGTGGTGCAGGTAGGCGCGCGTGAACTCGCGACAGCAGTATCCGTCACAGCTAGGATCGATCGGGTAGAGATCCCGCCGGTAGCGTCGCTGCGTCACGCGAATCCGGCCCCGCTTCGTGAACAACGTCGCCGAGCGAGCGTAGCGCGTCGGAATGACGCAATCGAAGAGGTCCATGCCGCGCTCGATCGCCTCGAGCAAATCCTCCGGCAGCCCGACGCCCATCAGATACCGGGGACGATCGCTCGGGAGCAGCGGCGCGGTCACGGACAGGACCCTCTTGAGCTCCTCGATCCCCTCGCCGACGGACACGCCACCGATCGCGTAGCCCGGAAGGTCCAGCTTGACCAGCGCGTCTGCGCACTGGCGCCTCAGCGCGGGGTAGACGGAGCCCTGGACGATGCCGAAGAGCGCCTGATCCCGGTTGGTGTGAACCGCGAGGCTCCGCTCCAGCCAGCGCAGCGTGTTCCGCACCCCCCGCTCGGCATGCTCACGCGTCGCCGGATAGGGGGTGCACTCGTCGAGCGGCATGATGATGTCGGCGCCGAGCCCGTGCTGGATCTCGATCGCACGCTCGGGCGTCAGCAGGATCTCCTGGCCATCGATCTCGCTCCGGAAGCGGACGCCCTCCGGGAGGATCTCCTTGCGTGGCAGGCTGAAGACCTGGAAGCCACCGGAGTCGGTGAGGAGCGGACCGTCCCAAGCCATGAAGCGGTGCAATCCGCCGACCTTTGCGATCAGCTCCGGGCCCGGCCGCAGAGCCAGGTGGTACGTGTTGGCCAGTACGATTCGGGCGCCGGTGGCGCGGAGCTGCTCGGGCGTCAACGCCTTGACGGCCGCGGCCGTGCCGACCGGCATGAACACGGGCGTGAGGACCTCGCCGTGGGACGTCTGGAGCCGGCCCGCGCGCGCGGCGCAGCCGGGATCCACCGCCTCGAGAACGAGGCTCACCACGAGCTGTCAGCCTCCGTCGGGTAGGAACTGCTTGGCCTGCCCGACGAGCTTCTCGGGGAGCAGTCGCACGCGCCGCTCTGGGTCGGCCACCAGCCGGCCGATGGGCCAGGCCTCTACACCGCTCTGATCGAGCGTCGTGAGGGCCGTCTCGGCATCGGCTCCGTCCACGACGACGGTCAGACCCACGCCCATGTTGAAGACCGTGCGCATCTCGGCGCGGCTGATCTGCCCGAGCTGCTCGATCAGCTCGAAGATGGGTGGAGCGGGCGGCAGGTGGTCGATCTCGAACCCCACGGGGGCCTCGAGGCGCCTCAGGTTGAGCAGGCCGTCGCCGGTGATGTGGGCAATGGCGTGCGGGCGGACGCCTGCCTCGCGCAGGGCACGGAGCTGGGCGACGTAGATTCGCACGGGCCTGAGCAGCTCGTCCCCCAGCGTGCCCCCGAGCTCGGGGACGTGTGCGTCCAGCGCCAGCTTGGGGAGCAGCACGTGGCGGGCGAGCGTGTAGCCGTTGGAGTGCAGGCCATTGGCGGCGAGGCCGATCACGACGTCGCCCGGCCGCGCGGCCGAGCCATCCACCAGCTCACCCTCCTCGACCACGCCCACCGCCATGCCGACCAGGTCGAGGCCGCGGCCCGTGGTGGCTCCGCGCAACATCTCGGGAACCTGAGCTGTCTCCCCGCCCACGATACTGATGCCCGCCTGGCGCGCGCCTTCCGCGAGGCCTCTCCCGACCTCGGCGAAGACCTCCGGGTCTGCGCGCTCGATCGCCAGGTAGTCCAGCATGGCGACCGGCCTGGCACCCACGCAGATTAGGTCGTTCACGTTCATGCCGATGCAGTCGATACCGATGCTGTCGTAGCGCCCGCACGCCTGGGCAACCAGCAGCTTGGTGCCCACGCCGTCCGTGGTCAGGGCCAGCTGGACGGGCCCCACACGGATGACCGCCGCGAAGTGACCCACGCCCACCTCGCTCGGGGCGCCGAACGCCTGGGTGGGGGAGACCTCGAGCAGGAGCCGCGCGAGGGCGCGATCGGCCTCCCCCGTGTCGACGCCGCTCCGGGCGTACTCGCGGCCGGGCACGCGGCCCCGCTCAGGGGTAGCGGCGCTCGCCGCGGCTGCGCCGCAGCCGCGCGCGGCGGTGCTTGGCCTTCAGCCGCGCCCGATAACGAGCGCTCTTGCGGCGATTGCGGTGAGGAAGCGGCTTGGCCTTCTTCATGGACGATCTCGCAGCTCAGGATGGGGAAGCGGCTTGGCCCTCTTCATGGACACCCCAAAGTATGAAACGGCGCCGCCCCCCGCCAGCCGGGCCCCGCCCCGTCTACCAGAGCCGCAGCAGCTTTCCCCCGGTCTGCACCTTCTCTGCGTCGCGCCGAGTCCGCTCTTCGACCCGCGCCCTCAGCTTCTTGCGCATCCCGATCAGCTCGCGCTCCAGGGCCTCACCGCCCCCCCGGGTCCAGGGACGCTGCTCCGCCGAGTCCCGGAAGCGGCAGAAGTCGCGGTAGGCGCCCAGCTCGTGCTTGAGCTCCCGGACCATCAGCTCGATCATGATCGCGTCGTCCAGGAAGCCCAGGCCCGGAACCGTGTCCGGGATGAGATCCGCCGGGTGGCTGAAGTAGCAGAGAGCGCTCAGGATCTTGCGGCGGACCGGCCCGGGCAGCGCGTACTGCTTGTCCTGGAGCATCTCCACCAGGGTCTCGAGCTTGTGGACCCGCTCCAGCACGTACTGGGGCGGCTTGAAACGACGCACCTCCGAGGCCATCGCCATGGCGGCCTTGATGATCGACTCCTCGTCCTGCGTCTTGGCGGCCGCGCTGGCCTTCCGCATGATGCGGCGCAGGTGCTGGACGTCTCGGTCGCTGAGCTTGAAGGTCACTTTCAGCTCGGCCATCTCGCCTCCACGCGTTGCGGATTCCCACACCAGACTATGCGAACGGG
>JBHHVJ010000021.1:0-55959 GCA_046754285.1 Myxococcota bacterium
GATGGGCTGACCATCGAGCTCGGGGACTGGTGGTTCAATCTGCGCCCCTCCAACACCGAGCCACTCCTGCGCCTGAACCTGGAGGCCCCCACCCCCGAAGACGTCACCCGCCACCGCAACCAACTCCTCGCCCTCATCGACCGGGACGTTGGTTGAGTTGTTGAGCCGCGACGAGCGAGGCTCGCCCCTTGGGCCGTGATCCGAGGCTCCGCGCGAGCGGGGCGCAGGGTTCTCTCGGGGCCCTCGAGAGTCTGCGCACCGCTCTGGCTCTGCTCCGCTCCGAGCGCGGTCTCTGGGGTGTGGCCGCCCTTCCGGCGCTGATCAACCTGGCGATGTTCCTTGTGGCCGTCGCCGTGTTCTTACAGCATCTCGATACCCTGTCGGCCCTGACGGGGGCCTGGCTCAGCCCGGGCGCGCCCGAGTCCTGGTACGGCTGGCTCTGGGTGGGGCCGCTGCGCGCCCTGGCGTGGGCCGCGCGCGGCCTCCTGCTGCTGCTCTTCGGAGTCGCGCTCTATTTCGGCTTCACGCTGCTCGGGGGTGTCGTGGCCTCGCCCTTCCTCGACCGGCTCTCCGCCAAGGTAGAGCGGATCTACTTCGGTGCCGTCCCTGAGATCGAGGTGGGGATGCTGCGCTCTGCCCTCCGCGCCGTCGTCGATGAGACGCGCCGTACGCTGTTCTTCCTGGGTGTGCAGGCGGGCTTTCTGCTGCTCGGCTGGATCCCCGGCCTTCAGCCCCTGGCCCTGGCTGGGGCGCTGGCCTTCACCGTCCTCTTTCTCCCCCTGGAGTACACCGGCTACGTCATGGATCGCCGGGGCCTCCCCTTTCGTGCCCGCCGACGCTGGATCTGGCAGCAGCGCCGCCGCATGATCCCGTTCGGCGCGGCCGCCTTCGCCACCTTCTTCGTCCCGGGCCTGAACTTCCTCTGTCTCCCCTGGCTCGTGACCGCCGCCACCCTCCTCAGCGGGGACGTTGATTGAGCCGTTGGGGTGCGGCCGAATCGCTCCCCAGCGAGAGGGCCGGCGTGCGGGGCTTGGAGACAGCCAAGCCGATCTCTTCTGGAGCTTCTGCGGGGGCGACCGGGACGGATCGAGCTCGCAAGCACGAACCGATTCAAAGCATCTCGCGTCGCCTTCCGGAAAAGGACCTCGCGCCTCAGAAGGATGCGACGCGGTCGAGCAGCCAGAAGCTGGCGAGACCTCCGATGCCGTAGACGACCATCATCTCGCCCCAACGTGCGAGGCCGGGCCGCACGATCCGGAGCCGGTTCTGCCCGATCCGCAGGACACCGATGACGAAGAGGAGCTGACCGGCTTCGACGCCGAGGTTGAAGAACAGCAGGGCCAAGGGGATGGCCCCTTGCGGCAGGCCGACCGCGGTCAGGGCCCCCGCGAATCCGAAGCCGTGCAGCAGACCGAAGAGGAATGCGACGACCCAGGGTCTGCGGGTCGCAGCGCCGGGACGACCCTGACGGCCGTGGGCCACCTCCAGGGCCAGACAGAGGATGCTCAGGGCAATCACCGCCTCCACGGCTCGCTGCGGCACGCGTACGATTCCGAGCGTGGCCGCCCCGAGCGTGAGGCTGTGCGCCAGCGTGAAGGCCGTGATCGTGAGGAGCAGGGATCGCCTGTCCCGCACGATGAGCACCAGAGCGAGGACGAAGAGCAGATGATCGACACCTCGGAGGATGTGTTCGATGCCCAACAGCAGGTACGTCCGGGCCACGGCAATCGGAGAGCTCCGCGCGGGCAGCGTCGCAGTAGGGGTCCGGGGCGTCAGACGGATGCTGGACGCCGATCCGTCCAGCCAGCTCCATCGCAGCAGGACATCCGTGCGGGTTTCCGCAAGGCCCTCCAGGACGACACGCTCTCCAGCCAGCCCGCCCGGGCAACGGAGGTACCAGCGCTGCAGTAGGGCGCCGCGCACCGCTCGCGATTGACCCTTTCCGTGCCGCTTACATTTTGGTGGAAAGCGAGGCTCCAGGTTCAGCTCCTGGCCACCGTACGTCGGACTCTTCCAGAGCACGGCGTAGGTCTGTGGGTCGTGCTCGATGACCTCCAGGTACGCAGGCAGGATCCGGTCGGCCGCGGCCGGTCCCGCCAGGCAAAGCAGGGTCAGACCCAGGAGCAGCCGGCGAATCACGGGAAGAGGCTCGCGAGGCGATCTTCCACCCCGACGTCCTCGAGCACGATGTCGTATCGCTTTCGAACGCTCTGGTAGAAGGCCTCGTTCGCCTCCCGCTCTCGCGCCCGGCGCCAGTCGTGCGCGACCCGGTCTCGGATCTCCACGAGCGGGGGCAGCCGCGCCTCGCGACGATCGGTGATTCGCACGAGATGAAGACCGAAGGCGCTGCGAACCGGCCCCTCCCAGCGCCCAACCGGCAGGGTGAGCAAGCGGGACGCGAAGCGCTCGCCGAACTCGGCTGCCACCTCTGAGTGGTGCCGCCCCCTAAGACGGTGCGGCAACAGGGAGGAATCCCCCAGCCCCTCCCACGCCATCTCCGGCTCTCGGCGCAGCCGATCGAGCAGGAGACTCGCACGCCGGTCGGCGCTCGGACCTCGACGGTCGGGGTCCAGGTGGATCTGAACGAACGACAGGCGGGCGGGCTCGGTGAGTGCCGCGGCGTTCTCCTCCCACCAGGCCCGCAGCTCGGCCTCCGTGGGATCCGGGACGGCGCTCAAGTCACTAAAGAGAAACTCCATCTTCTGGATGAGCCGGCGCCGCACCACCAGGTCGTCCCGATCCAGTCCCATGGCCAGGGACTCGCGGTACAGCACCTCATCGCGGATGTACCGCTGGAGCTCCGCCTGCCGTTCCCGGTTGCTGGGAGGTCTTCCCGTGCGCCGCAGCCAGGTGGCGTCGAGCCGATCGAGATCGGCCCTCGTGATGACGATGGGCCGGTCACCCAACGGCAAAGGCTCGGCGATCCAGTCGTGGAGCAGAAACAATCCCGCACCGATCAAGAGGAAGTGTACGAGGGGTTCATGCAGCCATCGCATCATGCTGAGTCCTCCTCCCGATTCTCGAACGGCCGGGGCCTCGGCCGCAGCAAAGATCGGGCTGCCTCCATCTCGGAGCCGGGAAGGCTGGGGCGGAGTTGGACCGAAGGATTCTAGGAGAAGCTGTCGGGTAGCCAACGCAGCAGAGCGGCTTCGAGCTCTCTTGGGCGCAGCGGCTTGCTCAGGTAGCCGTCCATCCCTGCATCGAGACAGCGTTGACGAGCTCCCTCCGTCACGTCCGCGGTCAGCGCGACGATCGGCAGGTACCGACCGCTCCCCGCATCGCGGCGTCGAATGGCTGCGGTGGCGTCGAGGCCGTCCAGCTCAGGCATCTGGCAGTCCATCAGGACGAGAGCGTACTGCCTGTCCTGAGTCGCGGCCACCGCCTCGGCCCCATTCGCGACCAGATCGACGCGGCAGCCCCGACTCTCCAGCATTCGCTGGACGACCTTCTGGTTGACGCGGATGTCCTCCGCAACGAGGATGTGCACGGGTCGCTTCGCCTTGAGTTTGGCTGGGCACGCCACGGCAGAGGAGTTGGAATCAGGCCGTGCCGAGTCCGTGCCGACCAGAGTGGTGAGGAGCTGTCTGCGCAGCAAGCTTGCTCGCACCGGTATTGCCACCGCTCCATCGAAGAGGACTTGGCTCCCCGACCGTTGGGCCGTTTGTAGAGGAAGTCCATCCACGCCCCGATTCGGTTTCGACTCACGAGCGACTCGAGTCGAGACAGTCGGTGGTCGATGGGCTCCGTTTCGTTCGGGCTCGCTCCGCTGTAAGGTGCGTCTGCGGCGTCTCGCGCGCGGAGCTCCGATTGGAGGTCGGCGATCACCCGCTCGAGGTTCTCGAGGCGCTGCTCTTGGGCCTCGAGGAGGTTTCGCCAGGGCTGCTCAGCGACGGTCCGGGGCGCCGAATCATCCGCCGCTGCGCCGGGATTCCACAGGAGTGCTCCGAGCAGGGCGAGGGCCTTCATCGTGTGACGGAGGCCGCCCCGATTGTGGCCTGGTGCCGTCACGCGCCTCCCTCCGGGTTGCCGCCGCAACCGGGTCTCGGTGCAGATCCTTTCATCCCATTCTTGAGTCAGCCGCCGTGAGCAGGCGCGCCTGCGCACGCGCGCTTGACGATTCTCCGCCGGTCGGGTTGCGAGTCCGCGCCAGAGCGTCGGTTGACTCTGACCCGGAGAAATCAGGCCACGAGAGCGATAGAATCTCGTTAGCTCTATCCGGGCTCGATGCCAGCGGGCCTGAGGAGGGTGGTTGGGCGGATGGAAGGGAAGTGGAGGCCCCGAGGCGATCGGTGGATGCCATGGGTCGAAAGACGCGGAGCCGGGCGCCGCCGCCTCGGGGTACATCCGTGTGGCCCGCGAGACGTGGTTCGGAGCCGTACCCGGAATCGGCTTCTCGATCCCGCGGGGCACGCGATCGGCCTGTACGGGCTGGAGAAGCTGGGCACGGGCGGGGTCGGGGCGTCCGCGGGGTCTCCCGCGGAAGCGCTCGCCGGTGCCTGCTCGCGTCGAGGTGCTCCCCCGTGACCAGGGGCGCCGGGAGGCCGATCGTTTCGAGCAGCCGGCTTTGGGGGGCTCTCGAAGGGGTTCTCGAGCGTGAGCTGTGGCTTAAGGTCGCGCGAGAGGAGGGCTGAGGAATGAAGTTCGGGGTGCTCCACCTTTTTGAGAGTCCGATGGGACGGGACGACCGGGAGATGGTGAACGAGCAGATCTCGTTGATGCAGGCGGCCGAGGCGTACGACTTCGATTCGATCTGGCCGGCGGAGCATCACTTCAGCGAGTACGGGGTCTGTGCCTCACCGGCGGTGACGCTGGCCGCGCTGGCGAGCCAGACCGAGCGGATTCGGCTGGGTACGGGCGTCGTGGTGCTGCCGCTGCACCATCCGGTTCGAGTCGCCGAGGAGTTCGCGCTGCTCGACATCCTCTCCGGAGGTCGGGTGGAGCTCGGCTTGGGCCGCGGCTACCAGCCGGCCGAGTTCCGGGGCTACGGCGTGGACCAGACCCGGAGCCGCGAGCTCTTCGACGAGTCGCTCGAGGTGATCCTCCGTGCCTGGCGGAACGAGCGCCTCTCCTTCCACGGGACCCACTACCACTTCGAGGACGTTCCTGTACGACCTCGGCCCGTCCAGGTGCCGCACCCGCCGGTCTGGATGGCCGCCCTCTCGGAGGAGTCCTTCGAGAAGGCCGGTCGTCTCGGCCTGAACCTGCTCTTCTCCCCGGTCTTTGGTGGCTCGCTGCAGGTGGCCGCGGATCAGTTCAAGCGCTATCGCGACGCACTCGATCGCGCGGGCTACGATCCCGAGACGCGCGAGGTGGGCGCTCTGGTCATGGTCTACGCCGGGCGGACGCAGGAGCAGGCGCGCGAGGAGTTCGCCCCCTCGGTGCACTGGTACCTGCGCACCTACAGCGAGCGTGTCGCGCCCCACGTGGGGGAGCCCGCCATCAAGGGCTACGAGAACTACACACTTCTGCGTGACGTGACCAAGGTCCTGCAGTGGGACCAGCTCCTGCAGGTGGGCGCCGCGATCTGCGGAGAGGTCGACTACGTGACGGAGCGCATCGCGGAGATCGGCGAGCGCGTGGGGGTCTCGACGCTGCTCTGCTGGACTCGGATGGGGGGGCTTCCGACGGAGCTCGTGCTGGCTCATATGGGAGCCATGAGGGATCACGTAATGCCGGCACTGCGCTGAGCCTGACGCATCGCCGAGGGCCGAAGGAGAGAACGGAATGGAGTTCAACCCGTACTCGATGGAGTACTTCAACGATCCCTATCCCATCTACCGCCACCTGCGGGATGAGGCACCCGTCTACCACAACGGTGAGCTCGGCTTCTACGCGCTGTCCCGCTTCGAGGACGTGCTCGGGGCCCATATTGACCATCAGACCTACAGCTCGGCCCGAGGAATCATGATCCAGGACATGGACCCCGCGTTCCTCGAGGCCCTGCCCATGATGATCATGATGGACCCGCCGCGGCAGACCCGCCTGCGCAAGCTCATCAGCCGCGCTTTCACACCGAAGAAGGTTGCGGCGATGGAGCCGCAGATTCGGGAGATCTGCATTCGCGTGCTGGAGCCTCTCGTCGAGCGCGGCTCGTGTGACTTCGTCACGGAGTTCGCGGCGGTGATGCCGATGGAGCTGATCAGTACCCTGCTCGGCGTCCCCGAGGAGGACCACCGGCGCGTGCGCGACTGGGTGGATCTCTCGCTCACGCGTGAGCCCGGCTGCCCGGAGATTCCCTGGGAGGCCGTGGAGGCGATGGGAAAGCTCACCTCCTACTTCCGCGACCTCTTGCACGAGCGCCGTCGGCATCCCGGGAACGACGTGCTGAGCTTTCTGCTCGAGGTGGAGGCTCCCGCCGAGGATGGGGGGACCACGAAGCTCAGCGAGCCCGAGGTGCTGGGCTTTGCGGGGCTCCTGGCCGGCGGTGGGAACGAGACTGTCACCAAGCTGCTGGGCAACGCCCTGGTGCTCTTCCATCGTCACCCCGATCAGCGCAAGCGAATCGCCGAGGATCCCACCCTGATTCCGAGGGGCATCGAGGAGGCCCTGCGCTACTGGCCACCCTCTCAGATCCAGGGCCGCTCGGCGACGCGCGACGTCGAGCTACACGACGTGCGGATTCCCGCCGGCTCGCGCGTGCTCCTGCTCACGGGCGCGGCGTGTCGGGACGAGCGGGAGTTCGAGAACGCGGACGTCTTCGACATCGACCGCGAGATCCCGATCCAACTGGCCCTCGGGCACGGCGCGCACAAGTGCCTGGGTGCCTTCCTGGCCCGGCTCGAGGCGCGCGTCGCTTTCGAGGAGCTCCTGAAGCGGAGCTCCGAATTCGCCGTCGACGAGGCGCACAGCCAGCGCGTGCACATGACGAACGTGGCCGGCTACGCCTCGATCCCCGTCAGCTTCTGACCGCACGCGCCGCCAGCCGCTTGCCGATCTTCTCGAGCCACCCCGCCGGTGAGCGGTCGCGGTGGGGCGGATCGACGAGGTGGGCGTGGGCGGGGCGGCTCAGCGCAGCATCCTCGCGCGCCGCCAGCACGATGACCTCAAGCTCGGGATGCGCCTCACAGAAAGCGTCGGCGAGCGCGGCGCCGCGCTCGATGCCGACGTAGGCGAGCCTCGTTCCCGCGGAAAGGCCGAGAGGGTGGTCAAGGGCGCGGATCAGCTCTCCGAGGTCGGCGCAGAGCTGCTGGGCCAGGTCTCCGCGGAGACGGGCTGCCAGGGGATTGCCGGGGACGAACGCCGCTGCAGAGAGCTTGTCGCTGTGGCGCTCGCCGCAGAGGGGCAGGTCGAGCGTGGCAACGGCGCCCAGCTCGGACCAGCTCCGCAGGGCCGCATCGGCGAAGCGGCTCCGGGCCCGGCCGTCGGGGCCGGCGAGGAGAATCAGCCGCCGCGTGGGAGACCCGGTCGAGGCCCAGCGGACGAGCACGCGGTCACCCCGGGAGATCAGGCGGAGCTGCCCGTCGGGACGGCTCGCGATCATCGGCTCGCGATTGAGGGCTCGGCGCGCGGCGGGAGGGTGGTGAGCTGCTCGGCGACCGAGAGCAGGGAGAGGGCGGAGCGGGCGTGCTCGTCGATCTCGAGCACGGGTACCCCCTCGAGCAGAGCACGGAAGCTCGCGGAATCGCGCACGAGCGCACCGAGGTCCTCGATCTCGAGCCGGAGCTGTCGCTGCGCAGCAGCTCGCAGCCGGGCAAAGATCTCGCGGGCGCGTCGGGGCTCGTGGGCGCCGACGATCACGGAGGCCAGGCGGTGCACCGGTAGCGGGTCAGGCAGGGAGCGCAGCAGGCCCAGCGCCTGGGCCGGTCCCGCCGATGTGGCCTCGATTGGCACCAGCAAGCCCTCGAGCGACCCGGGTGCGAGCTGCGCGAGCGTCCCGGCCAGATTCTCGGGGGGAACGACCAGGAAGAGGTTCGACTTCTCCCGCGCCGCCTCCAATACGGTCTGCAAGAGGGCGCCTCGCTCCGCCTCCCGGGCCGCGTCGTGACGGCCGGGCAGCGCGAGCTCCGTCCACTCGACGGCCGGGGGCACGCGCAGCGGGAGCGCGTGCGACCCGAAGGGTGCGAGCACCCGAACGCGCGCGGCACAGCTGTGAGCCAGCGCGGCTGCGAGATCCAGGGCGAGTGCGCAGCCAAGCGGGCGCTGGGGCGTGACCGGAATGCACCAGCGTGTGCCTGGCGTGTGCTCGGTCTGCCGCTCGCCGTCCCCTCGAGCACGCGCTCGAGACTCCTCCTGCTCCTCTTCAGGAATGAAGTAGTGGAGGACGTCTCCCAGGCCTCTGCGCCGCACGTCTCTGCTCCGGCCCGACGGCGGCGCCGAGGGCGCCGCGCTCAGCTGATGATGATCACGGAGTTTACACCACCTGCCGGACCCTCGACGCGGCGGGGATTGCCCGGATCGGGAATCCACTCCCCATCGACGAAGTAGCGATACTGGTAGACGCCCGGCCCCAGACGGATGATCTTTTCCCAGGTGCCGTCCGGCGCCTGCCGGGTCTCGACCCCCTTGTCAGGAACCCAGTTGTTGAAGTCCCCGGCAAGCTGGACGTCGGAGGCGGCGACACCCTTGTAGGTGAAGACGACGCCCTTCTCACCGGCATGCTCGGTCTCCTCTGCGGTGTCCTCGGGGGGGGCTGGGGCCTCGGGCTGGGCGTGCTCCCGATCGAAGAGAATCTCGAGCGCGAGTGACATGTAGTCAACGAAGCCGTAGCAGCGCTTGTCGAGCTTTGCGATCGGTACGCCCCGCTGGGCGGCCTCGCGCAGGCGGACGTTCTGGCGGATCACGGTGTCGAAGACCAGATCCTTGTAGGTCTCGCGAATCTCGGCCAAGGCGCGCTTGGCGAAGCGCGTGCGGCCGTCGAAGAGCGTGGGAAGCAAGCGCAGCGAAAGCTGGTGACCCACGCGGTCCTCGAGCAGGCTGACCGTCTCGAGCAGCTTGGAAACGCCGTGCATGGCGTAGAAGCTCGTCTCGAGCGGCACGATCACCTCGTGGGCCGCTCGCAGCGCGTTGAACGTGAGGATGCCCACGTTGGGTGGGCAGTCGATCAGCACGAACTCGTAGGGCTCGGGAAGCTGCTCGACGGCGCGGGCGAGGCGTTCCGTGCGTCCACGGGCCCCCTCGGCGGCCAGCTTCTGCTCGAGCGCCGAGAGGATCACCCCCGACGGTGCGAGGTCGAGGTTCTCACTGACCTGCACCGCGATCTGCGCCAGGCCCGGCGCATCCTCATCCTCTTCGGCGAGGACCTCGTAGAGGTTCTCGTCCAGCTCCTCGGGGTCGATGCCGAGGCCCAGGGTGGCGTGCCCCTGGGGGTCGATGTCGATCACGAGCACCCGGTGTCCCTCGCTCGCGAGGCAGCCGGCCAGGCTCACGACGGTCGTGGTTTTCCCACAACCCCCCTTCTGATTCATGACAGCTATGGAGCGCATGCTCTCTCCTCCGTCCCGCTCATGGGGCGGGGCTGTCGCGAAGAGATCGGGTACCGGGACCGTCTGTCCGTCTGAGTAGCAGAGCCGCCGGGGGGCCGGAGCCGGATGACTGCGGGAGTCGCAGGGGCTGCGGCACGATGGCCTTTGCGGATCTCTTGGCTGTGGTGAATGGGACGAGTGCGAGGTGGGTGGAGATGGAGGAAGGGGCGCCGGCCTCGGGGTGCCCTGGAGAGGTCCGTGGACTCCTCGGCCGGCCTTCCGGGTACTCCGGCGCTCACCGGTGAGCCCCGGACGCGCCGGCTGCTCAGCGTTGCTGTGGCTTTCACTCCCCCCACCTCACAGCAGTAATTTTACAATAGCAGTAGAACGACATCGGGGTCAACCTGCGCCGTGCCACTGGGCATTATAGATCTAGGGTCCAATTCCCTCCTGCTGCTCGTGGTGGATGCAGAGGGGCGGGTGCTGCACGACAGCGCTCAGATCACCCGGCTCGGCCAGGGGGTCTTCGAGCGCGGGTCCCTGCACCCGGCGGCCGTTCAGCGCAGCCGGCCCGTCGTGGAGGAGCTCGCGCGTCGGGCTCGGCAGCTCGGTGCCGCCCGTGTGATCGCTGTGGGTACGGAGGCTCTGCGTCAGGCCCGGGATGGGGCCGGGTTCCTGGCTGCGCTGCAGCGGGACGGGACGGTCGATGCGGCCCATCTGCTGAGCGGCGAGCAGGAGGCGGCCTTGGCGGTCGAGGCGAGCCGCCGGGCGCTCGGGAAAGGCGGTGCGCGTGTGGCCGTTGTGGACGTAGGCGGAGGCAGCACCGAGCTGGCCTGGGCGCTGGGCCCGCACCAGCTCGGCGGCGTGAGCCTACCGCTCGGATCGGTTCGGCTCACGGAGGCGTTCGTGAGCGCCCATCCGATTCCACCCCGCGAGCTCGAGCGGCTGGGGGGGGCCGCCGTGCGCGAGCTTTGGGCGCCCCCGCTGCCCGTGGAGCTCGGCGGCGCCCCGGTGGTCGCGGTGGCGGGTACCGCCACCACGCTGGCGGCACTGGAGCTGGGCCTGGAGCGCTACGACTCCGCCGCGATCGAGGGCCTGGAGCTCGAGGTCGCGGCCTTGGAGCGGCGCCTCACGGATCTTGCACAGATGAGTGTAGCCGAGCGCTTGCGCCTCCCCGGCCTGGAGGCCGGGCGCGCCGACGTGATCGTTGCGGGCCTGATCGTCCTGCGCTGTGTGCTCGAGCGGCTGGGCGCGAGCCGCTTTCGGGTGAGCGGGCGTGGTGTTCGCCACGGCGTCGCTCTGCATTTGCTCGATGGGCGCAACCCCTTTTGATAGCCTGTAGAAATGGCCTCGCACCCACTCGTCGTCGTCGGTCCCGACGGGCCGCGCCCGTTCATGCGCGGGATCCTGGTCCAGTCGCTGGTGTCGCGAGGTGTCCCTTTCGAGGTGGCGCTGGCCACCGCGACCGAGATTCGTGACCGCGTCTCCGACAAGGAGTCGGTCGAGCTGTCCGAGCTCTCCAAGCTCGTCGAGGAGCTGCTCGCGGACCACGTCGACCTTGAGAAGCTCCCGTTGCGCCCGGCGCGTGAGCCGCCGCTGGTTCGGGGACCGCGCGGCACCCAGACCCCGTTCTCCAAGGGCATGCTGGCCGTCTCGTTGCAGGGGGCCGGGCTCGATCCGAGCGATGCCTACGACGTGGCCCGCGAGCTCGAGGCCAGGCTGCTCCGCGAGCGTCCGCGCTTCATTGATCGCGGCGAGCTTCGCGATCGCGTGAGTGAGACGATCGAGCGGACGCACGGAGTCCGCGCGGCGGAGCGCTACCGCGTCTGGCGTCAGGCGCTCGAGGATGGCCGCCCCATTTTCCTGCTGATCGGTGGCTCGACCGGAGTGGGCAAGACGTCAATCGCGGTCGAGGTGGCCCGGCGGCTCGAGATCTCACGCGTGGTGGGGACCGACTCGATCCGCCAGATCATGCGACTGATGTTCTCACCGGACCTCATGCCGGAAATTCACTGCTCGACCTACGACGCCCACGAGGTGCTGATGCCCGAGCGGGGAAACGACCCCGAGGCCGTGATCGCCGCCTTTCGCGAGCAGGCACAGAAGATCGCGGTGGGTGTGCACGCTCTGCTCGACCGCGCTGTCGAGGAGAACACCAGCATGATGATCGAGGGTGTGAACCTGGTGCCGGGGATGCTGGAGCTCGAGCGCTATCACCCTCACGCCCACGTGATCTTCCTGGTCGTCGCGACGCTCGATCACGAGGCCTACCGGCGTCGCTTCCCGGAGCGTGCGGAGACCGCGCGCGATCGCGCAGCCGAGCGCTACCTCGAGCACCTGGACGCGATTCTGGCGATCCAGGACCAAGTGCTCGCCGAGGCGGAGCACTGCGGGCTCCCGATCATCGACAACGTGCGGCTCGATGAGGCGGTCCTGTCCGTGACCCGCTCGGTGCTCTCCACCTTGAAGAAGTCGCTGCCGCTCGGAATGCGAACCGACGGCGCGTAGGAAGAATGCGGCGATGAGGGAGCACTGGCGAAGAGGGATCGCGGGGTTCGCCCTGCTGGGTGTGCTGGGCGCGTGCGGTACGCTCTCGGTCCAGGACGAGAAGCGTCTCGGTCACCGAGTGCAGCGACAGGTCCGCGAGCAGTTCCAGCTGCTGCGCGAGCCCGTCGTGGTTCAGTACGTGCGGGAGGTGGGGGCGCGGGTGGCGGCCGCGGCCCAGAGCTCTGCCTTCGAGTTCCGCTTCTACGTGATCGAGGACGAGTCGATCAACGCGTTCGCCATTCCGGGGGGCGCCGTCTACGTGCACACGGGCCTGATTACCTCGGCGCACAACGAGGCCGAGCTCGCCGGCGTGCTTGCCCACGAGATCGGACACGTCACGGCGCGGCACGTGGCCAAGCTCTACAAGCGTCAGCGCAATACCGGGCTGCTGGCCCAGATCGTCGCTGTGGCCATCGCCATCGTGAGCGGGAACTCGTACATCGCCCAGGGAGGGGCGCTCGCGACCGACGTCGCGGCCACGGCCTACCTGAACACCTACACGCAGGACGCCGAGCGTGAGGCCGATCAGCTCGCCGTCGACACCCTGATCCGCGCTGGCTACGACCCGCGCGCGCTGATCACGATGTTCCAGACGCTGCAGGCCGAGGTCGGCAGCGGCGTCCCGCTGCCGCAGATCCTGAAGAGCCATCCGGCGACCGCGGAGCGGATTCGGAACGTGCAGTATCTGATCCGCCAGCACGAGCCGCTCCCGCAGGATTTGCGGACCGACAGCCGCAAGCTGCCGATCATCCAGGAGCGCATCAAGCTGATCGTCGGCATGGACGTCGACGGGACCCTGGAGCCCGAATGAGCCGCGGCCTCGAGCCGCCCCACGCGTCCCCCGGGCGGCTGCTGCGGCGCACGCTCCGGAACGTGGGGACCGGGCTGCACGACTCGCTGCGCGTACCGCTCAGCCTCCGCGTGCCCCGCGAGTGGCTCGTGTTGCGGCTCGACCGGGGGCTGGTCGAGGCGAGCCCCACCGCGCCCTGGCTCGATGAGGCCCTGCGGCGCCCCACGGCACTCCCCGTCTTGTTGGAGTGTCTCGAGCTGGCGCGCACGGACCGGCGGCTCCAGGGCGTTCTGCTGAGGCTGGGCCGTGCGCGACTGGGCTGGGCGCGTGCGGCGGCCTTGGCCCGCGCGCTCGAGGGTCTGCGCGAGGCGGGCAAGCTCCGGGTCGCCTACGCCGAGCAGACTGGGAACGCCGGCGCCTGGCTCGGAGGGCTCTGCGATCAGTTCTGGATGGCGCCCGAGGGCCGGCTGGATCTGGTGGGCGTGCGCGTCGAGACGCCGTTTCTGCGCGGCGCGCTCGAGAAGCTCCGGGTTCGTCCGGAGGTGATCTTCGCGGGGCGTTACAAGTCGGCGGGGGAGATCCTCGAGCGCAGCTCGATGAGCCGGGAAGCGCGCGAGGCTCTCGACCCGGTCGTTGCGCAGCTCTACGGGGCTCTGGTGGACGGGCTGGCGCGTGGGCGTGCGGGCAGTGCCGACCGTGCCCGCCGCTGGATCGATGAGGGCCCTTACCTCGCGTCGCAGGCGCAGGCGTGTGGGCTGATCGACGATCGTGTCTACGCCGATGAGCTTCCGCTGCGCCTCGCCGCGCTCACGAAGGGCGCCGGCTCCGACGCAGAGCACGAGGCCCGGCTGGTGGGACCGGCCGCGTACCTGCGCGCGGCGCGACCGGCCTTCGCATGGCAGCCGCTTCTTGGGGGCGGCGAGCTCGCGGTTGTCCCGCTTCAAAGCCTGATCACCCCAGGCTCGGGCTCCCCGCGCGGCGTGGTCGGGCTCCTGCGGCGGCTCGCCCGCAGCCCCGAGGTGCGCGCCGTCGTGCTGCGCGTGGACAGTCCGGGAGGGGACCCGCTCGCCTCGGACCTGATCTGGCGGGCCGTGTGCCGGCTCGGGGAGGTCAAGCCCGTCGTGGCGAGCCTCGCCGAGATCGCCGCCTCCGGGGGCTACTACGTCGCGATGGGGGCGCAGCGAGTGATCGCCGAGCCCACCACGCTGACCGGCTCGATCGGCGTCGTGATGGCCAGTCTGGAGCTCGAGGGTCTGCTGGAGCAGCTCGGTGTCCGCTTCGACGCCGTTGAGCGCGGCCGGCATGCGGGCATCTTCGATCCGCTCCGACGCCGCAGCGAGGAGGAGCGGGCTCTGCTCCGGCGACAGGTGCAGTGCCTTTACGACAGCTTCGTGGACAAGGTGGCGGCGAGCCGTGGGCTCACTCGAGCGCGTGTCGAGGAGGTGGCGCAGGGCCGGGTCTGGACCGGTCGGGATGCGCAGGAGCACGGGCTCGTGGACGCGCTCGGCGGGCCCGATGCGGCGCTCGCGCAGGCGCGTGAGCTGGCCGGCCTGGCGCCGGGCGAGGGACGGGTCGTGTACCACTCGCCCGTGGCGAGCTGGCTGGCCCAGGGCTTCCAGAGCGGACCCCTCGATCTCGGCTCGATCCTCCGGACCGGGCGCCCGCCTCTGCCGCCGATCGATGGAGCCCAGCTCTTTTGTCCGATCTCCGCACCCCTGCGCTGAGCGTCCGGCTCGAGGCCGAGGCGTTGCGCGAGCGCGGTCCCGCGGCGTGTCTCGGGGCGGATCGCTTCGTGCTGGAGATCGGCTTCGGAAGAGCGGAGCTGATCATGGAGCTGGCCGAGGCGGAGCCCGAACGTGTCTTTCTGGGGGTGGAGGTGTCTCGCAAGCGCGTCGAGAAGGCCGCCCGCCGTGTGGAGCGACGGAGCCTCGGCAACGTGCGACTGATCCACGCGCCGGCCGAGTATCTGCTCGAACGCGTGCTGCCGCCCGCGTGCGTCGAGGAGTGCTGGATCTGCTGCCCGGATCCGTGGCCGAAGAAGCGACATCACAAGCGTCGACTGATTCGCTCCGCGTTCTTGAGCCGGCTGGTCCGTGTCCTGGTCGAGGGCGCCGAGATCCACATCTCCACGGATCACCGCGCGTATGCGGAGTGGATCCACGAGGCCCTGGTCAAGACCCCCGAGCTGGAGAACCTCCACGCCCCGGATCCTTGGGCCTCCCACCCCCCCGCGCGGCCGCGCACCGCCTACGAGGCCGAGTGGCTGGCCGATGGGCGCCGCCTGGTCTACTTCGACTACCGTATACGGCGCGGGAGCACTCCATGAGAGCGATTCTGACGTACACGCCGCAGGAGCTGCGCGAGGCCTTCGCGCAGGACGGGCTCGAGCCGTTCCGCGCGAGCCAGGTCGTGCGCTGGATCTACGGACGGGGCGAGCACGACTTCGCCGCGATGTCGAATCTCAGCCGTGGCGCGCGGGGCCATCTGGCGAGCCGCTGGAGCAGCCGCTCGCTCGAGCTCGAGGATGCGCTGGAGTCCAGTGACGGAACCCGCAAGCTGCTCCTGCGCACCGCGGATGGGGGCCGCCTCGAGTCGGTGATCATTCCCGAGGGCGAGCGGCGCACGCTCTGTCTCTCCTCGCAGCTCGGTTGCAGCCTCGACTGTCCGTTCTGCGCCACCGGGCGTCTGGGCCTGGGCCGGAACCTGGGGGCGGACGAGATCGTGGACCAGGCGCTCCACGCACGCGCCCTCCTGGGGCGCAAAGCCGAGAAGCTCACGCACGTCGTGTTCATGGGGATGGGAGAGCCCCTGCTGAACCTGCGCAACGTCGTGCAGGCCATCCGAATCCTGACCGATCCCCAGGCGGGATCGCTCGCCACCCGACGCATCACGGTGTCGACCGCGGGCGTCGTGCCGCGCATCGAGGCGCTGGGACGTGCGGTTCGAGTGCGCTTGGCGATCTCCCTGCACGCGACCACCGACGCGCTCCGCGATCGACTCGTACCCCTCAACCGCAGGTTCCCGCTCGCGAGCCTGCTCGACGCGTGCCGCCGCTTCCCGCTGACGCGTCGCGATCGCATCTCCTTCGAGTACGCCTTGATGAAGGGTGTGAACGACGGGCAGGCGGACGCGCGGCGCCTGGTGCGGCTGCTCCACGGTCTGCGCGCCAAGGTGAATCTGATCCCGCTCAACGAGCACGCGGCGAGCCCCTACCGGCGACCCAGTGCGTCCGTGGTCGAGGCGTTTGCCGAGCTCCTGGCAGCGGGGGGTCTGACCGCCACGGTCCGGCGCAGTCGCGGGGGTGACATCCTCGCCGCCTGCGGACAGCTCGGCGCGCTGGCGCCTGACGGCCAGGCAAGCTCTGGTCGGGCCGTCCGATAGGAAGAGGGCGATGCTCTACGCCATCGGAGATATCCACGGGATGCGCGAGAAGCTCGAGGAGCTGCTGCGCACGCTCCCGCTCGAGCCCGACGATCATCTGATCTTCATCGGTGACTACGTCGATCGAGGTCCCGATCCCGCGGGTACGGTCGAGGTCCTCACGCAGCTCTCGGAGCAGCGGCGTTGCACCTTTCTGCTGGGGAACCACGAGGCGATGTTCCTGGCGTTCCTGGGCTGGAAGGGGCCGCAGTACTTCGGCGCCGAGGCTTTCTTGCAGAACGGGGGGGACACGACGCTGGACAGCTACGAGTACTTCCAGCGCGGGGGAGACTTCAAGCTGCCGCCCCACCACGAGCAGTTCTTTCGTGAGCTCAGGCTCTGGCACCTCGAGGGGGAGTACCTCTTCGTCCACGCCGGGCTCTCTCGTGAGGCGTTGCGTCTGTCCGATCCCGAGTACGCAGTCAGCCGCGAGCAGCCGCGTGACCTGCTCTGGCAGCGCGCCACGGCCGATCTTCCGCACAGCCTGGGTGTGACGATCGTCTACGGGCACACCCCGATGCCTGATCTCCAGGTGCGCTGGAACATTCCGTACTCGATCGGTATCGATACGGGCTGCGTCTACGGCGGGACGCTCACGGCGATCCGTCTGCCCGACGAGTCGATCTTCTCGGTCTGAGATGCGTGAGCTCTCGAGCGACCACGAGCTGATCCGCCAGACGGTTCGCCGGCTGGCGGAGCAGGAGCTCGCCCCCCTCGCAGCGCGGATCGACCGTGAGGACTGGTTTCCACGCGAGTTCTTTCGGCGCCTGGGGGAGATCGGGGCGCTCGGCGTGCTCGCCCCCGAGGAGTATGGGGGCAGCGGCGGGGACTACCTGGGTGCGGCCCTCGTCATGGAGGAGCTGGCGCGTGTCTCGGGCTCGGTGGCACTCTCCTACGGAGCCCACGCGGTGCTCTGCGTGGGCGCGATCGTGCGCGACTGCAACGAGGCTCAGAAGCGCCGCGTGCTCCCGGCGCTCTGCTCCGGTGAGGCGATGGGGGCCTGGGCGCTCACCGAGCCCGGGGCCGGCTCCGATGCGCTGGGGCTGCGGACCCAGGCCAAGCGGGACGGCGAGGGCTACCTGATCAGCGGATCCAAGACGTTCATCACCAACGGCTCCGAAGCCGGTACGCTCGTCGTCTACGCGAAGACCGATCCCGAGCGCGGCTCGCGCGGCATCTCCGCGTTCCTCGTGCAGGCCCCGACGCCGGGTTTCTCGACCAGCCGCACCCTCGACAAGATGGGGATGCGGGGCAGCCCCACCGCCGAGCTCCATCTCGACGGGCTTCGGGTGGGTCGCGACGCCCTGATCGGTGAGGAGAACGCGGGTGTGGCGCTGATGATGCGGGGCCTGGATGTGGAGCGCGCCACGCTCGCGGGGATCTCGGTGGGCCTGGCCGAGGCCGCGCTCGAGCACGCCCTTGCCTACGTTCGCGAGCGCGAGCAGTTCGGCAAGCCGATCGCGGAGTTCCAGATGGTCCAGAAGATGCTCGCCGACATGTACACCGAGCTTGCGGCGGCCCGGCTGCTGGTCTACGAGGCCGCCGAGCGTGCGAGCGTTGATCCCGACTGCAGCCAGCTCGCCTCGGCCGCCAAGCTCTTCGCCTCCGAGATCGCCACACGGGCCGGCCTCTCCGCCGTGCAGCTTCTCGGCGGCTACGGCTACACGCGCGACTACCCGGTCGAGCGAATCGCCCGTGACGCGAAGCTCATGGAGATTGGCGCGGGGACCTCGGAGATCCAGCGCCTCATCATCGCCCGCCACCTGCTGCAGCGATCGTCGTAAGCGGGGGCGTGAACCGCCGAGTCGCTACATCGAGAGCTGCATCTGCTTGGCGGGACGGACGACGATGTCGGCGACGTTCACCTCGATCGGCTGGGTCACCGCGAAGAGCACGGCGCGTGCGACGTCCTCGGGGCTGGCCAGGAGCTGCTTCATGAGCGGTTGCAAGCGGGCGATCACCTCGTCGGGAAGCTTCTCGCCCCGCTTCACCTCGAGCTCGGAACCCGTGGCGCGCACGATCCCGGCAATGAACTCGGGGTCGAAATTGCGCGCGAAGTTGGTCGCCACTGCACCGGGCATCACGTTCACGACGCGGATCGGGTCGTCCTCGAGCTCGCTCCGGAGCGTTGCGCTGATCGCGTTCACCGCGTGCTTGGTCGCACCGTACACGCCCGAGTCCCGCCGCAGCGCGGCGACCGAGGAGATGTTCACGATGTGACCCGCGTTTCCGCCCGCGCGCATGGCCCGGATCGCGGCCTGCGCGCCAACCAGGAGCGCCAGCACGTTCGTCTCGAGCATCTCGCGCCACTGCTCCGGCTTGGCCTCCGTGATCGGTCCCGGGTAGGACAGACCGGCGTTGTTCACCATGATGTGAAGCCACCCCGTCTCGCGAACAGCTCCGTCGACGAGCCCCCGGAGCTGCCCCACGTCGCGGAGATCGAGCGGCACGACCGTGGCTCGGCCTCCCTGCTGCTCGATCCGCTTGCGGCTCTCCTCCATGGGCTCCCGCGAGCGACCCGCCAGAAAGACGTGAGCGCCCGCAGCCCCGAGCGCCTCGGCGATGGCGCGCCCGATGCCGCTCGATGCGCCGGTGACGACTGCGGTCCGATCGATCAGGTCTCGGGTCTGTGTCATCTGGTCTCCCTTCGGAGACCGCAGCATGACAGCTCGGCGCGGCCCTGTCAGCTCGCCGATCCGCCGTCTCGGGTGGGCTCGATGACGGGGATCTGGATCACCTGCCCGGGCATCAGGTGCGTGAGGTCCAGATCGCGGTTGTAGGCCTGGATGAGCCAGGCGGGGACGCGGTAGCGCCGCAGGGACAGGATCCAGAGGCTGTCTCCGGGAGCGAGCCGGTGCTCGATCGTGCCGGTGACCCGATAGCTGCCGAAGAAGTCCTCCTCGATCGCCTTGTGGAACTCGATGCGCCGCTGCAAAAAGGTCTCCGGATCGACGCGGGAGAAGTCGAGTCGCAGCCGCTTCCCGAAGCGGAGCTTGCGGCTGCGCGGCAGGTGGTTGAGCTTCCGCAGCCGCGAGGCCGGCAGCTCGAGCCAGTCGGCGAAGTGTCCCAGGGTCTCGGACATGTCGACCAGCACGCGGTCACCCTCCAGCCTCCGAAAGGGAGAGTCGTCGGGAACGGTGAGGCGACCGTTCTGGTCCGCGGGGGCGGGAAGCGGCTTGATCTCGAGCTTCGGCTCCTGGGTGGCGGGGCGAGCCTGGGCCGGCTTGATCACCGCGAATCTGCGCGATCCTCGTCGGCTGGCGCCTTCCGGGAGCTGGAGCGTCTGGCCCGGGTAGATCCGGTGCCGGCTGGGAAGGTTGTTCAGTGCCACGAGTCTTCCGACCGACGTACGATGACGCTTGGCGATGCCACCCAGCGTGTCCCCACGCCGAACCGTGTAGTAGCGGGAGCGATGCTGGGCCGCGAAGTGGCGTTTCGGGGGGATGCGGGCGATCCAACGCTCGGGATCGGCCCCGAGCGTGCCTGCGGGCAGCCGCAGCACGAAGCCCTTCGGGATCCGCTTGCCGGAGCGAAAGACCGGAGGGCGCAGCGACAGGTTGTAGTGCTGGATCACCTCGGGTGCTACGCCCAGGTGACGCTGCAGATCCTTCACGTCGACAAAGAAGGGGAGCGTGATCTCGTCGACCGGTTCGGGCTCGTCGCGGCGCAGCGGCCCGAAGTAGCTCTCGTAGCTCCGGATCACCTTGCGTGCGGCCAGGAACTGGGCGTAGAAGTTCCGCGAGGCGAAGCCGAAGCTCCGGCTCCGGTAGCGCTCGATGATCGCGGCGATGTCGTCGGTTCCCAGCTTTCGCTTCGCCCGGCGCATCCCCGCGACCCCATGGTTGTAGGCGGTGATCGCCAGGGGCCAGCTCCCGAGGGACTCGTAGTTGTGCTTGAGCAGGCGGGCTGCGGCGCTCGTCGAGGCGATCGGATCGAGCCGCTCATCGACGATGTAGTCGACGCGCATGAAGCGCCGGCCGGTCGAGCGCATGAACTGCCAGATTCCGGCTGCGCCGTACTTGGAGTACGCCTTGAGGTTGAAGGAGGACTCCACGTGTGGCAGCAGCGCGAGGTCCTCGGGCAGGGCCTCCCTACGGAAGATCGCGCGCATCACGTTCTCGTAGGCGCCGGCGCGGATGATTCCCTCGCGAAACTTGTCCCGCTGGCCCAGCTGAAAGCGCAAACGCCGGGCCGCGCGTCGCAGGTCCTGGGGGCGTGGGGGGTGTCCGAGCTCCAGCTCGAGCAGGCGGAGCACGGTCTCCTCCTCGGGCGAGTCGGGCTGGCCCCCGTTGGCCAGACGCCGCAGGACCTTGCGCCAGTGTCGCTTGCGGGCGTCCACGCGCTTCTGACGGGTGCGCGGGCTGAGGTTTCGCTCGAAGCGGAGCGTCTCGTACACCAGGCCGAGATTCCGGGAGTCGTGCAGCAGGCCGGCTCGTGTGGTCACCTCGAGGTACACGCGCATCCAGAAGGCCACGGCGGTACGCAGCGAGTCCGGAAGTGGAAACTCCTCGATCATCGCTGGCGGAGCGCCGCCGTCGGACTCGACCGAGGCCCCGCTGACCCCGGGCTCGATCACGAGCAGAGCCGTCGCAAGCGCGGCGGCTAGCCAGGCTTCTCCTCTCACGAAATCCCCCCACGGCGCGGACGCGCCCTCTAGCTATCGCAACGGAGCCGAGCGGGCTTGAGCCCGCACGGCCAGCCGGTCACACGTTGAAACGGAAGTGGACGATCTCGCCGTCCTGAACCACGTAGTCCCTGCCTTCGAGCCGCAGCTTCCCGCGCTTTCTCGCCTCGGCGAGAAGCTCCGCGCCGCTCCGGGCGCCGTGTCCCTCCGCGGCGAGAGCCTCGAGCTCGTCGAACGCGATCACCTCCGCCCGGATGAAACCTCGCTCGATGTCCGAGTGGATCTTTCCGGCGGCCTCGCGGGCACGCGTCCCGCGCGGAATGCCCCAGGCGCGGCACTCGTCCTCCCCCACCGTGAAGAAGGGAACCGTGTGGCTCGTCTCGAGGATCGCGCGCGTGACGGAGGGGCCCGCCGCGGCTGTCACACCGTACTCGGCCAGGAACGCCAAGCGCTCCTCCTCCGGCAGCTCGGCCATCTCCGCCTCGAGCGCCGCGCAGATCGTGATGAGGCGGGTGTCCTGCTCCGCCGCCCGGCGCTGGAGCGGCTCGGGCGGCGAGGCCCCCGCCGCTTCCTCTGCGGCATTCAGAACCACGATGAGCGGCCGGTCGCTGACCAGCGCGTAGCCGCGCAACGCGCGCCGCTGCGGCTCGTTGAGCGGCGAGAGCCGCACGGGCCTCTCCGCCTCGAGCGTCGTGCGCGCGATCTCGAGCGCCTCGTGCTCCGTGGGCGGAAGCTTGTCCCGAGCCGCACGCTCGATCCGGCGCTCGATGGCCGTCAGGTCCTCGAGGTAGAGCTCCTCGAGCAGCTCAGCGAGCGCCTTCTCGAGCGCTGCGGAGGAGGCGTCTGCGAACCCTGGAACGACACCGAGCAGCACGTCCATGCGCTTCATCGCCTCGATCTCTGCCGTGGGAAAGGACGGCTCCAGGGACGGACAGAGGTCATGTACGCGGATCTCGATCGGCGTCCTCTTCTCGGGCCGGAAGAACTGCGCGAGCCGATCGAGCCTCGGATCCTGAACGTGGATGCTGCCGACGGCCCCCCCCGCCTGACGGCCGGATCCGCTCCTAGGCACACGATGCGCGAGCAACGCCCGGAACAGCGTCGTACGTCCCGAGCCCGCGCGTCCGACGATCCCCACATCCATCGGCGGGCTAGGATAGCGTCCCCGTCGACGCGCGCGGTGCCGGGGAACCTCCGGGGTGGATGGTATGCTACCGGCGGCTCTCGGAAGGACGGAGGAGCAGGAGCATGGGACCACTCGAGGGAGTTCGCGTCGTCGAGTTCGCGGGCATCGGACCGGGACCGTTCTGCGGCATGATGCTCGCGGACATGGGCGCGGAGGTGCTCAGGCTGGAGCGTGCGGACCGCACGCGTCCCGAAAGTGAGAGCCTGCCGCCCGAGGACGTGCTCAACCGTGGCCGCCGCATTCTCGGGGTGGATCTCAAGAAGCCCGAGGGCATCGAGCTCGCGCTGCGCTTGCTGGAGCGTGCGGACGTCCTGATCGAGGGCTTCCGTCCGGGCGTCATGGAGCGGCTCGGTCTGGGCCCCGACGTCTGTCTGGAGAGGAACCCCCGACTCATTTACGGCCGCATGACGGGCTGGGGTCAGGACGGCCCGCTTGCGCACGCGGCCGGGCACGACATCAACTACATCGCGCTCGCCGGCGCGCTGGAGCCGATCGGCCGGCCCGGCGAGCCGCCGGTTCCGCCGCTGAACCTCGTCGGCGACTTCGGCGGGGGCGGAATGCTGCTCGCGTTCGGGATCCTGGCCGCGCTGGTCGAGCGCAGCCGCTCAGGGCGCGGCCAGGTGATCGACGCAGCCATGGTCGACGGCGCCGCCGCGCTCATGGCGATCTTCTTCGGGATGCGCGCCACGGGCTTCTGGACCGATGAGCGCGGCGTCAACCTTCTCGACGGAGGGGCACCCTTCTACGACGCGTACGAGACCGCGGACGGGAAGTACATCTCGATCGGCTCACTCGAGCCCCCCTTCTACGCCGAGCTGCTGAGGCTGACGGGGCTGGCGGACCAGGATCTCCCCCCTCAGGGGGACCGCTCACGCTGGCCGGAGATGAAGGAGCGCGTGGCCAAGGTGATCAAGAGCCGGACCCGTGCGGAGTGGTGCGAGCGGATGGAGGGCACCGACGTCTGCTTCGCGCCCGCCCTCTCGATGGCCGAGGTCGCCGACCACCCCCACAACCGCGCAAGGGGGACGTTCATTGAGTTCGACGGGGTCGTGCAGCCCGCGCCCGCGCCGCGCTTCAGCCGCACTCCGGCCGAGATCCGACGCGCGACGCACGATACCCGAGGAACGCTCGTGGACTGGGGTCTGGCGTCCGAGGAGATCGACGAGCTCTACGCGCGGGGGGCCATCGCCTGACGCCCCGGAGCGGAGGGAGCGAGAAGGCGACGCTCCGTGTGGGGTTTCTCGGGGCGGGTCTGATCGCGCGTCTGCACCGGAAGATGCTGCAGGGGAGTGGGCTCCCCCTGCGCTGGAGCGGCGTCTTCGACCCCGACACGGAGAGGGCACGCGCGTTCTCGGACGCGATCGGCGCGCCGCTGGCCCGCTCGGAAGAGGAGGTTCTCGAGGGCTCCGACGCGGTCTACGTCTGCACCTGGACCGCGGAGCATCGCCGACTCGTGGAAGCCGCCGCCGCGCGCGGCCTGGCGATCTTCTGTGAGAAGCCGCTGGCCGTGGACCTCGAGGGAGCTCGTGCGATGACGCGCTCCGTGGAGAAGGCGGGTGTGGTGAATCAGGTGGGGCTCGTGCTGCGCTACTCGCCGGCCTTCGAGGTGGCCCGGGCGCTGATCCTTGCCCCCGAGAGCGGCCGCGTCATGGCGGTGGTCTTTCGCGACGATCAGTTCATCCCGACCCAGGGAGCTTACGGCTCGGCCTGGCGCGCGGATCGCGAGCGCGCGGGGTCGGGCACGCTGCTGGAGCACTCGATCCACGATCTGGATCTGCTCGAGTGGCTGCTGGGGCCCGTGTGCGAGGTCAACGCACGCACAGCGTTCTTCCACGGCCTGGAAGGCATCGAGGACGTGGCGACGGTGAGCCTCGCCTTCGAGAGCGGCGCGCTCGGAACACTGATCTCGGTCTGGCACGATCTCCTGGAGCGCCCGAGCCTGCGCCGCCTCGAGGTCTTCTGCGAGCGCGCCTACGTCGTCGTCGAGGGTGACTGGCTCGGACCGGTGAGCTGGACGCGCCCCGACGGAGACGCCGGTTCCCTCGAGGGGGCCGAGCTCGCTGAGGCCGCTGCGTGCTCTCGCGTGGGTCCGGCCAACCCCGCCGAGGCCTTCCTGCGCTGCGCGGCCGAGCGCAGACCCGCCACGCCCGACTTCCGGACGGCACTGCGCGCACACGAGCTCGCCGATGCCGTCTACCGCTCCGCCGCCCTCGGTGGCTCGCCTGCGCGCCCTTCCCGCTGAGTGGACCGAGTGGATCTCGAGTCAGACTCCGTACTGCTCGCGCGCCCAGCGATAGTCGGGCTTGCCGGCGGGCGTCCGCCGCAGCTCGCCGACGAGCCGAAGCTCACGGGGCACCTTGTAGCCCGCCAGGCGTGTGCGCACATGAGCCGCGAGCGCCTCCAGGGTCGGCTCCCGATTGGGCCGCGGCTGCACGACCGCCGCCACGCGCTCCCCCCAGCGGGGGTCTGGGACGCCGAGCACGATCGCGTCGAAGACGTCGGGGTGGGATTTGAGCACGGCTTCGACCTCCTCGGGAAAGATCTTCTCCCCACCCGAGTTGATGCAGACGGCGCCACGGCCCAGCAGCAGGATCGTGCCGTCGGCCTCGACCCGCGCGTAATCGCCGGGGATCACCCAGCGTACCCCGTGTCTGTCGGTGGGAAACGTGGCCGCGGTCTTCTCGGGATCCCCGTGATAGCCGAGCGGGATGTGTCCCCGTCGGGCGAGCCGCCCGATCGTCTCCGAGCCTGGCGCCAAGGGCTCGAGGTCATCGTCGAGCACGGCCGTGAACTCGTTCATGCGGAAGCGCGGCCCAGCCGCGGCGCCGCCCAGGTCCATCACGGTGCCGTTGTAGCCCGTCTCGGAGGCCCCAAAGCTGTCGAGCACGCTCACGTGCGGGAGGCGAGCGCGCAGCTCGTCCTTGACCGACGGGGAGAGGATCGCAGCCCCCGAATTGAGCAGCAGGAGCGAGGACGTGTCGTAGCGCACCCCGGCCTCGGCGAGCGCCTCGGCCAGCGGGCGGCCCATGGCATCGCCCGTGATGATCAGGGACTGCACCCGCTCGCGCTCGACGAGGTGCCAGATGGCGTGCGGATCGAAGCTCGGCTCGGTGTACAGCACGACACGCCCGCCCGTGATCAGGCTGCTGAGCGTGAGCCACTGGGCCTGGCCGTGCATGAGCGGCGCGATGGCGATCGCGGTGAGTGGCGCCTGCGCGGCTCCGCGCTCGGAGAAGGACCCTGGGCCCTCCAACGGGGGATCCGCGAGCGCACCGCCGAGAGCCCCGAAGATCAGGTCCTCGTGACGCCAGATCACCCCCTTTGGCATTCCCGTGGTGCCCCCGGTGTAGAGCACGTAGTGGTCGTCGGCCGAGCGGGGCGCGAAATCGCGCTCGGGGGATCCGCCCTGGAGGGCGGCCTCGTAGGGAGGGGCGTCGAGCCCCCCGAGGTCCGCCGCGGATCCGTCCTCGAGCACGAAGAGCTCGCGCAGCTTGGGCAGGGCGCCGCGGACCTCCCGAAGGCGCGGCGCGAACTCGCGCTCGAGGATCAGCCCCACGAGGTCTGCGTTCTCAAAAAGGTAGCGCAGCTCCGCCGCCACGTAGCGGTAGTTGATGTTGATGGGAACGGCGCGCAGCTTGAACAGCGCGAGCATGGACTCGACCCACTCCACGCGGTTGCGGGCGTGGATGCCCACCGCATCGCCCGGGCCGATCCCCGCCGCACCGAGCGCGTGTGCGAGCCGGTTGCTGCGCTCCTCGAGCTCCCGGAAGCGGAGCCGCCGCCCGCCCGCGACGATGGCCTCGCGCTCGGGAACGGCGTCGGCAGCAGCCTCGATGAGATCGGCGAGATTGAACTCCACGGCCCCCCAGTCAAGCATCACCGGCCCCCTTCTGGCAACGTGGCTTGCCGCCACGCGCCGGGCGGTGCGAGAATGCGCCCCGCCCCGGGAGGGGGACCATGAAATTCTGGCAGGCGCTGTCGTTCTCCGAGCCGGAGCAGTACACCGAGATCGCGAAGGCCGCCGAGGCGGTCGGCTTTCACGGCGTGCTGGTCTCCGACCACCTCTTTCACCCCGAGCGCCTCGAGTCGCGCTACCCGTACTCCCCCGACGGCAAGCCTGCCTTCGACGCGGACACCCCCTGGCCAGACCCCTTCTGTGCCGTCTCCGCGATGGCTGCGGTCACGAGCCGCCTGCGCTTCTGCACCATGGTCTACATTCTTCCCCTCCGTCACCCGCTCGAGGTGGCCAAGACCGCTGGAACCGCCGCGGTGCTCTCCGGCGGCCGGCTGATCCTGGGAGCGGGGATCGGCTGGATCCGTGAAGAGTTCGACACACTCGGGCGCGAGTTCCGGACGCGCGGACGCCGCTGCGACGAGATGATCGAGGTGCTTCGCAGGCTCTGGAGCGGCGGGATGGTGCGGCACCGGGGCGAGTTCTTCTCGTTCGAGCCGCTCCAGATGAGCCCCGCACCCGAGCGGCCGGTCCCCGTCTACATCGGGGGGCAGAGCGAGCCGGCTCTGCGCCGGGCCGCGACCCTCGGAGATGGCTGGCTGGGGACCGGCCAGCTCCCGGACGAGATCGGCTCCTGCGTCGCGCGGCTGCGCGAGCTCCGCAAGCAGGCGGGCCGCGAGGGCGAGCCCTTCGAGATCATCGTCCCGCTCAACCTCCCCCCGGACCTCGATCTCTTCCGACGCCTCGAGGACGAGGGTGTGGACGGCGTCGTGAGCTGGCCGTTCTCCTATGCCCTGGGGCCCCGCTCGACTCTGAATCAGAAGCGGGGCCTGCTCGAGGACTACGCTGAGCGCTTCATCCACAAGCTCGACTGATCGTTGATAGATCCATATAAATCGATATCTTGCGTGTCCTCATGCCTGTGTATATCGGCATTCGAGGCGGCCCTCGCTGTTCTTGACTTGCCAGTCAAGTCCGGATGGAACATGTTCAGGGGGGCGCCGGACCGTCAAAGGAGGCGGCGGGCAGCCTGAGGAGAGCTTGATGCGGATGACCACCAGCCCGCTGATCTACCGTGACTACGCGCCACGTCGGGGGAACGCCATCGTTTCCGTGGTCGCCCTCCACGGGGAGGGCGGCGATCTGCGCCAGCTCGCGCGTCTCTGCTCGAATCTCGACGCGCGCTGTCGAATCGTCGTGCCCCAGGCGGAGCTTGCCTGTGTGCAGAGCGAGCGAGAGGAGACCCCGGCCCCCCACGGCTACCGCTGGTACGAGACCGACGTGCTGCAGCGCCCGGAGCCGGAGAGCTTCGAGCGGGCCCTCTACCACGCCGAGCAGTTCGTCCGCGACGTCATGGAGCGCCGCAGTCCTGGCGAGTTCCGGCCGCTGCTCCTTGGCTACGGCCAGGGAGCCGTGCTCGCCATGGGCGTCGCCCACGCGCTCTCCGAGGTACTGACCGGCGTCATCGCGATCTCGGGCGCCCTCTGGGGCCCGGCCACGGCCAAGCTGCGGGGCGAGCTCACCGGGCTGCCCACGCTGCTGGTCCACGACCCGGCCGATGCGCGCGTGCCCCGGACCCGCGTCCGCGCGACCCTCGAGCTGCTCAAGACACGCGGCGCTCTCGCGGAGCTCTGCGAGCTCGAGGGCGTGGGTGGGGATCCGGAGCGTGCCTCGGCGTTGCTGCGGCGCTGGACCGACGAGTGCCTGGCCTCGACCTTCCGCACCGACTTCAACTGGGAGATTGGGCTCTAGGCTCGTCTGTCGGCGCCCGAGGGCTCGGTTATACTCGAGAATATAGCTTCTCGAGTGGAACCATGGCTCGCGCTCTGCCCTCATCCGATCGCACCCGTCGGCCTCCGGCCCGACGTCTCTCCCGCGCGCAGCGGCGCGAGGCGATTCTTCAGGGTGCGACGCGCGCGTTCTCCGCTGCGGGCTTTGCCGCCACGTCCATGTCGGACGTCGCCGCGGCAGCGGGCATCACGCCGCTGATCGTCTACCGCCACTTCGACTCGAAGGAGGCCCTCTACCGCGCCGCGCTCGAGGCCGCCTCGGAGCGGATGGAGGCGGAGCTCGCGACCGGCGGCGAGCCCGACGGCTACGGGGTCGGTGCCGGCTCGGTGCTGCGCGCGGCCCGACAGGACCCCGCGGGCTTTCGGCTGCTCTGGCGGCATGCCGCGCGCGAGCCGCAGTTCGCGTCCTACGCGGAGCGTCTGCGCGAGCAGGCGATCGAGCGGGCCGAGGCCGCGCTGCGCGAGCGCGTGCCCCGCGAGGCGTTGCGCTGGGCCGCGCACGCGGTGGTTGGCTATCTCGTGGAGTCCGTGCTGAACTGGCTCGAGTTCGGCGACTCCGCCCACGACGAGCGCTTCGTCGCCGCGACCAACGCCGCGATGCGCGCGGGCATCCGGGTCTGGTCCCAGGCGGAGCGGACCCGCTAGACCGAGATACGCGTGCCGCAGCCCTTCGACTATGCCGCCCACGGACTGATCGCTCCGGAGCGTCGGCCCGAGCTTCCGGGCGGCCCGCAGACCATCGCCGAGATCCTCGATCCCCAGCTCGCGCAGGACCCCGATCGCGAGGCGCTGGTGGGACGTTTCGCGCGCCTGAGCTACGGGAAGCTCGATCGGGAGGCCAACCGCGCCGCTCACGCCTTGGCCGCACTCGGGGTGCGGCCCGGGGATCGAGTCGCGGTGACGATGAGCAATCAGACGGAGCTGGTCGTGATGTTCCTGGCCAGCATGCGTCTGGGTGCGATCTGGGTCGGGATCAATCGTCAGCTCGCCGCGCCGGAGAAGGCCTACGTGCTACGCGATTCGGGCGCCTGCGTCTACCTGGCGTCCGACGAGGTCGCGGCCCAGATCGCGCCGCTGCGCGACGAGATCGCGGTGCTGCGCGAGCTGCTGAGCGCCGAGCCCGGCGATCCAGAGAGCGAATGGGCGCGCCGGCTGGCCGAGACACGCGAGACCTCACGGCCGCGCGTCGAGATCGATCCCTTCGCTCCCGCCGCCATCGCCTACACGAGCGGCACGACGGGAGTCCCCAAGGGAGCCGTCCACAGCCAGCACAACATCCTGCTGCCCGGTGCGGTGGCGCGCGAGGAGCGCACGTATGCCCCGGAGATCCGCCACGGCGTGGTCCTTCCGCTCACGATCCTGAACCTGATCGTGCTCGGTCCCATGGTGGCCTTCCAGCTTGGCAGCCCCTGTGTCGCGATCGATCGCATCGATCCCGAGGGGCTGGCCGAGTGGATCCGCCGCGAGCGCGTGGGGCACTTCTGGGGCGTGCCGACGATCTTTCACGACCTGCTGAACCACCCCGGTGTGCGCGCCGAGGATCTCGCCACGCTCGAGCGGCCCGGCGTCGGCGGCGCGGAGTGTCCCGAGGAGTTTCGGCGCCAGTACAAGGAGCGTTTCGGCGCCGAGGTTACGATCGGCTACGGCATGACCGAGGCGCCCACGGCGGTCTCGGCTTCCGACGGCAAGCTCTCCCCGCTCCCGGGCCTCTGCGGCAAGGCGCTCCCCCAGTGCCGCATCTTGATCCGCAACGAGCAGGGCCGCGAGCTCCCCGCGGGCGAGGTCGGCGAGATCTGTGTGGGTCCGGCGAGCCAAGGCCGCTGGGCGGGCGTCTACACGCCCATGCTCGGCTACTGGAAGAAGCCGGAGGAGACGCGCCGCGCGCTGCGCGACGGCTGGCTGCACACCGGCGACCTCGGCTTTCTCGATCCCGAGGGCAACCTCTTCATCCGGGGTCGCCGCAACGAGCTGATCCTGCGCGGCGGTGCGAACGTCTACCCCGCCGAGGTGGAGCGCGTGCTCCAGGAGGACGAGCGCGTGGTCGCCGCCGCGGTCGTCGGCGTGCCGGACGAGCGCCTCGGCGAGGACGTGATCGCATTCGTCGAGCTGGCCCCGGGCCAGCACGCCGCCCCCGACGAGCTCCGCGAGCGCTGCGCCGCCCAGCTCGCGCGCTACAAGGTCCCCCGCACCATCCACCTCGTCGACCGCATGCCGCGCAACGCCATGAACAAGATCGTCAAGAAGACCCTGCTGGAGCGGCTCGAGGCGTAGCTGCCTCGCGCGCGATCGCACCATCGCTCCAGCCGGCTGTTCGGGTGCCCTCCCATCGGGCGCAAGTCGAGATGTTGACGACGTCTACATTTTAGTAGATGATGTCTACATGCCCGATTCTCTGCCTTCCGAAGCGCTTGACCACCGGCTGGTCGAGGTGGCCCTGAAGCTGGTCGAGAGCGAGGGTCTCGAGGGGCTCACGCTGCGGCGGGTCGCGCGGGAGGCGGGCGTGTCCCACGGGGCTCCGCTGCGCCACTTCGCGGGACTGGCGGATCTGCGGGCCGAGGTCGCCGGCCGTGGGTTTCAGCGACTGACCGATGCGATCGATCGAGCCAGCCGCGGCCTGCCACCCGGGGCGGGACCTCTGGCCCGGCTCCGGGCCGCCGGCGCTGCTTACGTCGAGACGGCCGTCGCTCATCCCGGGCTCTTCGCCCTGATGTTCCGTCCCGACCTTCTCGACACCACGAACGAGCGCTTCGCGCGGGAGTCGGCGCGAGCCTTCGATCGACTCGTTCGCCTGGTCGAGAACGCGCAGGATGCCGGCTACGAGCCCGAGGCCGACGCGCGCACCTTGGCCGGCGCGATCTGGGCAGCCGTTCACGGTCTCGCGTCGCTTTGGTCCCAGCGCGCCTTCTCCGGCGCGGTCTCCGGTGCTCGGCTCGAAGATGCACTCGAGATCTCGCTCCGTCTCCTGACGGGTCGCGAGAAGGGAGGAGCAGGATGAACGAGAACCGCTATCTCAGCGGGAACTTCGCACCCGTCGAAGGTGAGCTCACGTGCTTCGATCTGGACGTGACCGGCCGGCTCCCCGAGGAGCTCCGAGGGCGACTGCTGCGCATCGGTCCCAACCCGGTGGCGCCCGATCCGGCCAAGTACCACTGGTTCACGGGCAACGGGATGGTCCACGGCCTGCACCTGCGCGATGGACGGGCCGAGTGGTACCGCCGCCGCTACGTGCGCGACGATCAGGTGGTGACCGCGCGTGGCTGGCCGCCCGTGCCGGGTCCGCAGCACTCGGCCGTGGGCGAGGGCGTGGTGAACACCCACGTGATCGGCCACGCCGGCCGCACGTTGGCGCTTGTGGAGGCGGGCAGCTCGCCCGTGGAGCTCGACTACGAGCTCGAGACGCGGAGCCGAACCGACTTTCAGGGCACGCTCCCCGGCTCGTTCACGGCGCACCCGAAGCGGGATCCCGCCACGGGGGAGCTCCACGCCTGTGCCTACTACTTCGGCTGGGACCACGTGCAGTACCTGGTGGTCGACAGAGACGGAAAGGTGCGCCGGGTCGTGAACGTGCCCCTCGATCACCGGCCGATGATCCACGACTGCTCCATCACGGCGCATTGGTTCGTGCTGCTCGATCTTCCGGTGGTCTTCGACGCGCAGATGATTGCGGAAGGCTACCCGCTTCCCTACCGCTGGGATCCCACGCGACCCGCCCGCGTCGGTCTCCTGCCGCGCGACGGCGAGGCGCGAGACGTGGTCTGGGCCGACATCGAGTCGTGCTACGTGTTTCACGTCCTCAACAGCTACGAGGACCCCCAGGGACGCGTCGTGCTCGACGTGGTACGGCACCCGCGGATGTTCGCGACCGACCTGCTCGGCCCGAACGAAGGCGCCCCGACGCTCGACCGCTGGCTCGTTGATCCGATGGGCGGACCGGTCAAAGAGGCGCGGCTGGACGACCGGGGTCAGGAGTTCCCTCGGATGGACGAGCGGCGAATCGGTCGGAGCTACCGTTTCGGCTACTGCGTGGGCTTTCGGAAGGGCGCCGAGCTGGTCGGCGGCCTGCTGAAGCACGACCTCCAGCGCGCCAGCACCGTCGTCTACGACGAAGGCCCCCACCGCCACTTCATGGAGCCGGTCTTCGTGCCGCTCTCCGCCACGAGCGACGAGGACGACGGCTGGCTGATGGCCTACGTGCACGACACCACGACGAACAAGGCGGACGTCGTCGTGCTCCACGCCCAGGACATGGCCGCCGGTCCCGTCGCCACCGTTCACCTGCCTGATCGGGTACCGTTCGGGTTCCACGGCAACTGGGTGCCGGACGAGCGCTGACGCCATCGAGCCGAGCCCATCGTTCCATGGTGGGTCACCCCTGGGTACCGATAGAGCGCCGATTCCGGCGTACCGCGTAGATTCAGTCGGCGGAGTCCAGCACGCTGCGGGCGATGAGCTCCTCGAGGTAGGGGGGGTCCCACCAGGAGAGCTGGAGCTGCTTGGCGCGGCGGAAGTAGAGCTGGATGTCGTACTCGATCGTGAAGCCGACGCCGCCGAAGATCTGCTGGGCGGTGGCGGTGAGCTTGCGGAAGACGTCGCAGGCGAAGAGCTTGGCCATGGAGGCGAGACGGTCGTGGGGGCGGCCGCGGGCACGCGCCCAGGCGGCCTGATGGACGAGAGTGCGGCCGCCGTCGAGCTCCGTGGCGGCGTCGGCCAGGTAGTGGGCGATGGCCTGGAAGGCGCCGAGGGGCTTTTCGAACTGCTTGCGCTCGCGGGCGTACTGCACGGTCATCTCGAGCGCGCGCTCGGCGCCGCCGATGGCCTGGGCTGCGAGGCAGATCAGGCCTTCGCGCATCGCGCGCTCCCAGGTGGACCAGCCGCTCCCCGCCGCGTCGATCCGGTCGGACTCCGGAACCTGGACGTCTTCGAAGTCGACGCGATACTGGCTGTCGGAGGCGAGCGTGAAGAGCTGCGTCATGCACACGCCGCGGGCGCGTGGATCGACGAGCAGCAGATCGACGTCGCTCTTGGCGTCGCCGCTGCGCACGAGCACGAGCAGGCGTGAGGCTGCCTGCGCGAACGGGACGTGCAGCTTCGTCCCCGTGATCACGTAGCTCGCGCCCTCGCGTGTCGCTCGGAGCTGCACGCCACGCGGACCGTAGCCGTTGCGCGGCTCGAGCCAGGCGGGAGTCAGGATCGCCTCGCCCGACGCGATGCGCGGGAGCCACTCAGCCTTCTGCGCGTCGCTTCCCGCCTCGAGCAGCGCGCCGGCACAGAGCACGGAGCTCACGAAGTGGGGGGAGGGGGCCAGGGCGCGGCCGAGCTCCTCGTAGAGGATCGCGGCCTCGAGCGCCGACTGCGCGCCGCCGCCGTAGCGCTCGGGAAGGGTCAGCCCGATCAGGCCCAGCTCGCCGAGCTGCTTCCAGAAGTCGGCCGAGTAGCCGATCGGGTCGTCTTCGAGCTTCCGCACCACGTCGAGCGGCACGAGCTCGGCGCAGAGCGCGCGCACCATCTCTCGAAGCATCTGCTGCTCTTCGCTGAACTCCAGGTCCATCTCCGGCTCCTCCTCAGGGTCTCCAGGCGTCGCCCCGCCGCCTCCACGGGTTGTCCCCCGCGTGCGCGGGAAGGGCCATGCGCCCCTGGCACTCCGTACGCGTCTCGCCCTCGACGCTGAGCCGCAGCGCGAGCTCCACCCAGGCGCAGCCCGTCGCATCGGTCTCGACCTTCCGCACGGTGCCCTCGAAGACCATCGTGTCGCCGGGGAACACGGAGCCGCGCATGCGGAACTTCATGCGGCCCAGGCGCCCCGCCGGGCCGGACCAGTCGGTCAGGTAGCGCTCGAACCAGGCGGCCTGGTTCGGCGTGTTCAAGAAGATGTCACGCACGCCGTTGCGGTGGATCGCGAAGTCCCGATCGTGGTGCATGGGTCGCCAGTCGCGTGTGGCCAGGGCGCCGAGCACGACCGTCGTAGCGGTGACGTCGACACGAAGCGGGGGCAGCGCATCGCCCGCCTTGACGCGATCCGCGAGCCGCACCTCGGGGAGCGCGCTCACGCCGAGCCCCTCCGGTAGCCGAAGCCGGTGTAGCTCTCGCGGCCGACGAGCTCGCCGCGCTGGTTCAGGCACTCGACCTCGATCACCCAGAAGCGCCCCCGACCGAGCTTGGTCTCCTTGGGCTCGCTCACCGAGTGCAGGATCTGGTGCGTGCGCAGGCGGTCGCCCGGGCGCACGGGCTCGAAGAAGACGATCTCGTTGTCGGTCATCACGGCCTCGGGAAGGCCGAGCTTCTCCTTGAGATCGAAGTGGAGCTGGAGGGGCTGGCGCGGGCGCGCGTGGCTCGGCGCCCAGTGGTGCGGTCGGAACCAGGTCGAGAGCATCGAGGGCGGTGCGACGGGACCGCCGGTGATCTCGCGCGCGATGTCGTCGTCCCAGTAAAGAGGGTTCCCGTTCTCGACAGACGCGCAGGAGGTGAACACGTAGCCGCGCTCCACCTCGATCTCGGACTCCTCCTCGTAGCGGATCCGACCGATCCAGGCTCGGACTTCCTCGGGCAGCGCGCTCTCCTCGACTCGGGTGTCGCTCACTCCACGACCCCCGCGGCGTGGAGCGCCTCGATCTCGCCGGCCGCGAGGTCGAGGTCGGCCAGCAGCTCTCGGGTGTCGGTCTCCGCGCGCGGCGGATGGCCCCGCCGCTCGCTCCCCGCGAGCAGGGCTCCGAGCTGCCGGAAGCGGCCCTGCGCGGGGTCCTCGATCTCGACGAACGCGCCGCGGCTCTCCAGGTGGGGATCCCGCACCAGCTCGGGGATCGAGCTCACGGGCGACACGCAGGTGCCGGCGGGTGCGAGCTCGGCGACCCACTCGTCGCGGCTCCTGCGGGCGAAGACCTCGCGGAACGCGGCGCGAATCTCGTCCTGGTGCGCGTCCTCGAGCTGGTAGGGAATCCATTGCTCGAGCCCCAGCGCCTTGCAGAGGTTGGCGAAGAAGGCCGGCTCGATCGCCGCGACGGCGAGCCAGCGTCCATCCGCCGCCGGATAGAGGTCGTAGCAGGCGTAGCGCCCGGTGAGCAGGTCGTGGCGTGGACCGGGCTCCACGCCCGTGGCGAGATGCTCGTCGACGTGCAGCGACATCAGCGAGAGGACGCCGTCGGTCACGGCGACGTCGAGGTAGGTGCTCGTGCCCTCCCGCTCGCGGCGCAGCAGCGCGGCCAGGATCGCGAGCGCCGCGTGCATCCCGCCGGCCGCGGCGTCGGCGATCGTCGCTCCAGGAAGGGCAGGGCCTCCCTCGGCAGCGCGGCCCGAGCAGTGCAGGTAGCCCCCCAAGGCGAGGTAGTTCAGGTCGTGTCCGGCCCAGCTCGCGTACGGACCGCTCTGCCCGTAGCCGCTCGTCGAGCAGTAGACGATTCGCTCGTTGACGCTCCGTACGTCGTCGTAGCCGAGACCCAGGCGCGCCATCACGCCGGGCCGGAAGCTCTCGATCAGCACGTCCGCGCGCTCCGCGAGTCGCAGGAAGAGCGCACGCCCCTCCGCGGCCTTGAGGTCGATGCGGAGCTTCCGGTACCCGCGTGCCGCACCGTACGCGAAGTACGGCGGCTCGATCTGGACGGTGCCCTTGCGTCGCGGGGGGGAGATCTTGACCACCGTACCGCCGTAGTCCGCGAGGATTCGCGCGGCGCGCGCGGCGGGACCGACGCTGGAGAGGTCCAGCACGGTGAATTCGTCGAGCGGGAGCGAGGACACTAGAAGTTCTTCGGCAGGCCCAGCTTGCGCCGGGCGATGATGTTCTTCTGGATCTCCGACGAGCCGCCTCCGATCGTGTCGATCACGGTGTAGCGGTAGGTGGACTCGGCGCGGCCCTTCATGGGGGCCTCGTCGGTGTGGACGCGGAGCTGCGAGCCGGGCCCCGCGAGGTTCATCGAGGCGTCGGCCAGGCGCTTGGAGAGCTCCGTTGCGTAGAGCTTGTACATGGACGCCTCACAGGTCGGAGGCTTGCCGCCCTTGCGCGACGCGGCCACGAAGGCGAGGCCCAAGACGCGGGCCACCTCGGTCTGGGTGACGAGCCGTGCGATCTCGCGTCGCACGAGCGGGTCCTCGCGCAGCGGACGGCCATCGCGCCGCTCGTGGGCGACGTAGTCGCAGAGCAGCCGCAGGCGCTGCTCGATGGGCGAGAAGGTGAACATGGTGAAGCGCTCGAGATCCAACGCCTCGGAGATGTACTGGAAGCCCCGGTTCAGCTCGCCCACGCGATAGTCGTCGTGGACCCAGACGTTGTCGAAGTAGACCTGGTTGGTGATCTCGTCTCCGATCGTGGGCATGGGCTGGATCGTGAGCCCGGGATCGTCCATGCGCACTAGGAAGAGCGTGATCCCGTGGTGCTTCGGTGCGTCGGGGTCGGTGCGCGCGCCCACCCAGTACCAGTCGGCGAAGTGGGCCGAGGTGGTGAAGATCTTCTGGCCGTTGAGCCGCCAGCCCTCGCCGTCACGCGTGGCGCGCAGCGCCATGGCTGCGGCGTCCGAGCCCGCCTGCGGCTCGCTGTAGCCCACCGCGAACTCGATCTCGGCGCGCAGAATCTGGGGAAGGAACTCGCGCTTCAGCTTCTCGCTGCCGTGGCGGATGATCGTCTTTCCGATGATCCCCACGCCCTTGCCGATCTGGGGCGCGCCCACGCCGGCCAGGCACTCGTTCAGCAGGTACTCGTAGATCCCATCGCGCTCCTGGCCGCCGTGCTCGCGCGGCCAGGTCATGCCCAGCCAGCCGCGCTCCGCGAGCTTGCCCATGAAGGCGCGCCGCTCGGGGGTGTCGACGAGCTGCGCCATGTTCTCGCGGGTGAGGTCCATGACCTGGTCCGAGCGGTTCGCCTCGATGAACGCGTCGACCTCGGCCAGGAAGGTCTGCTCCTGCTCGGAGAGCTCGAAATCCACGCGGCCTCCTTCTCGTGCCCGGGACTCGGGCCAATCTATACGATACGTAGCGTATTGTAAACGGGGCGGCGGGCGGCGCTCAGAAGCAGCGCGGCAGGCCCAGGCCCCGCCGGGCGATGATGTTCTTCTGGACCTCGGAGGTGCCGCCCCCGATGGTGTCCACCACGGTGTAGCGGTAGGAGCGCTCGAAGCGGCCGTCGAGGGGCGCGCCGTCGGTGCCCGGCTTGAGCACCCCCGCGAGGCCCATCAGATCGAGCGCGCGGTCGGCGAGCTCCTTGCCGAGCTCGGTCATGAAGAGCTTGTACATCGAGGCCTCCACCGTGGGCAGGCGATCCGCGAGTGCCTCGCAGATCACGCGACGCTGGAGCATGCGCGCCACCTCGAGCTTCGTGGCGAGGCGGGCCAGCGTGCGCCGCACGGACGAATCCTCCCGCAGCGGCCGCCCGTCGCGTGTCTCGCGCGTCACCCAGCCGCGGAGGGCCTCGAGCTTCATCTCCAGCGGCCCGATCGGCATCATCGTGAAGCGCTCCAGGTCCAGTGCCTCGCAGATGTAGGTCCAGCCCCGATTCACCTCACCGACGACGTGGTCGTCGTCGACCCAGACGTCCTCGAAGAAGACGTCGTTCGTGCGCTCGTCCCCGATCGTGTGGACGGGGCGGATCGTGAGGCCGGGTTGATCCATGCACACCAGGAAGAGGGTGATGCCCGCGTGCTTCGGGGCGTCGGGGTCGGTCCGTGCACCGACCCAGTACCAGTCCGCGAAGTGGGCCGAGGTGGTCCAGGTCTTCTGGCCGTTCAGGCGCCAGCCGCCGCCCTCCCGCGTGGCCCGCAGCCGCATCGCGGCCGCGTCCGATCCGGCCTGGGGCTCGCTGTAGCCGATCGCGAACTCGATCTCGCCGCGCACGATTCGAGGAAGGAACTCGCGCTTCAGCTTCTCGCTGCCGTGGCGGATGATCGTCTTGCCGACGATCCCCAGGCCCTTGCCTGGCTGGGGCGCGCCGTAGCGCGAGAGTGCCTCGCAGAGCAGGAAGTCGTAGATCCCGCTGCGTGCGCTCCCGCCGTACTCCTTCGGCCAGCTCAGCCCCAGCCAGCCGCGCGCTGCGAGCTTACGCATGAATGCGCGCTTGGCGGGCGTGTCGACCGTCTGCGAGAGCTGCTCCGGGTTCGCATCCATCACCTCCGGGCTGCGGCTCTCCTCCAGGAATCGCTCGAGCTCCTCCGCGAAGCGCCGCTCCTCTTCCGCGAGATCGAAGTCCACGCTCCCTCCCGTCCGCGCGTCGTTCGACCCGAACGGTATCATAGACCGTCCATGGTCCCCGCCCTCGAAAAGCTCGTGGCCCCCGAGCACACCGCCCTCGTGGTGCAGGAGTGTCAGCGCGGCGTGATGGGCGATCTGGCCGCGCTCCCGGCCCTCGCGCGTGCGGCTGCGGGGCCGGTGCTCGAGAACTTGGTGCGACTCGTCTCTGCCGCCCGCCGGGCGGGTGTGCTCGTGGTGCACTGCACGGCCCTGCGCCGGGCCGATGGAGTCGGATCCAATCACAACGCTCGGATCTTCCGCTACATGGCTCACGCGGAGCGCCGGCTCGAGCCCGGCTCACCCGCCGCCGAGATCGTCCCCGAGATCGAGGTCGTACCGTCCGACCTGGTTCTCTCCCGTCTTCACGGCCTGTCACCTTTGCAGGGCACCGAGCTCGACGCGATCCTGCGCAACCGGGGCGTGCGCACGATCGTGGGCGTGGGCGTCTCGGTGAACGTGGCAATCCAGAACCTGAGCTTCGATGCGGTCAACGCGGCCTACCAGATGGTCGTTCCGCGCGATGCGGTGGCGGGCTCTCCGCCCGAGTACGTCGAGGCCGTCTTCGAGCACACGCTGCACCTCATCGCCACGCTCGTTGCGAGCTCAGAGCTGATCGACGTCTGGGATGCGGCGGGCGCCGCCTCATGAGGCGAGCCTCGCTCTTCGCGCTCTTCACGGTCCTCCTCGCGCTGGGGGACGCTCGCGCGGTGACGTTTCGCGAGCTCTTCGGCGAGCTGCGCAGCGAGAGCCCGGCCACACGCTTCGATGCGCTGCTCACCCTGGAGTTGGAGGAGCATCCCAAGACGGCCATGGCGCTGGACCAAGCGCGGGCGCAGGGCTTCTTCGCGGGATCGGCCGTCGGAGAGGCCGCCGCCGAGTTCCTGGCGCGAAAGCTCACGGGTGCGCCCCTCGTGAGTGCGGAGTCCGTGCAGAGCGATGCACTGGGGGTGCTGCTGATCTCGATCGATACCCTGCGAGCGGATCATCTCGGTGCCTACGGCTACGCGCGAGAGACCTCGCCCGCGATCGATGGACTCGTCCGTCGGGGAGCCGTCTTCGAGCAGGCCTTCAGCCCCAGCTCCTGGACGCTTCCCGCGCACATGTCGATCTTCACCTCGCTCTACCCGAGCTTTCACAAGCTGGAGAAGGGCGGTCGGCTCGGCAGCGTCCGACTCGACGAGTCCGAGCCCACGCTGGCCGAGCTCCTGAGAGGCGCGGGCTTCGCCACCGCGGGCCTCGTGGCCCACCCCTTCCTTTCAGGCGAGTGGGGCTTCGAGCGCGGCTTCGACCTCTACCGTCGCTACTCCACTGATGCCCAGCTTCAGGCTCGCCGGGCGCAGCTCTGGCTGGAGTGGCAGCGATTCCAGGTCGATCGGGGTCTGGCGTCCGCGCGCTTCTTCCTCTTTTTGCACTTCATCGATCCCCACGAGCCCTACGAGGCTCCCTCCCCCTACCGGGAGATGTTCTACCCGGACTACGAGGGTGCGCACCGACCCAGCGACAAGTTCGTCACGCTGTACTCGCAGAGGGACTTCGACCGCCCCGAGGATCTGCGCTACGCGATCGCACTCTACGATGGAGAGATCCGCTTCGTGGACGATGCGATCGGGGAGATTCTCACCACGCTGGCGACGCTGGGCTGGCAGGATTCGACGCTCGTGATCGTCACCTCGGACCACGGGGAGGAGTTCAAGGACCACGGGGGTATGGGACACAAGAACACGCTCTACCGTGAGGAGCTTCACGTGCCGCTGATCCTCTCGGCCCCGCAGCGGATTGCGCCGGGGCAGCGCCGCGCGGAGCCCGCGAGCCTGCTCGATCTCATGCCCACACTGCTCGAGCTCGTCGGCGTGCCTCTGCCGGAGCGCGCACAGGGCGTCAGCCTGTGGTCGTACCTGCGGCCGATCGCTCCCACGTCAGAGGAGAGGGCGTCGGTACCGGCACGCACCCATCTCTATGCCGAGCTCGGTCCGCTCGAGAGCGCCTGGGAGCGCGAGTACGTGCGGCGCGCGATTCAGGGATCCCGCTACAAGCTGATCCGCAACCTGCTGCCGGGCGGGATCGTGCGCCGGGAGCTCTACCGGATCACGGACGATCCGGCGGAGCGCCACGATCGCTACGCGAGCGAGGCGAGCTCGCCTGCGGTGCAGGATCTGGAGCGCCGGCTCGAGAGCTTCGCCGTGCGGGGCCTTGCGTACCGCCCCGGCGCATCCGAGCGCAACGCGCTCGAGATCCCCCCGGAGATCCGGGAGAAGCTCCGTGCGCTCGGCTACCTCGACTGATCGCCGGCCCGGCGCCAATTCCCGCCGGTCTGCGGTAGCATGATCGCTCCAATCGAAGAGGAGGCCCGCCATGGCCGAGGAGCCGCTCTCCCTCCAAGAGATCTCTGATCGAATCCGGATCCAGGACCTGCTCGTGCGCTACACCGCCGCGATCGATCGCAAGGACTGGAAGCTGCTCGATACCGTGTTCACGCCGGACGCCACGGTGGACTACACGACCTCGGGCGGCATCCGCGGCTCGTACCCCGAGGTGCGCGCCTGGCTTCAGAAGGCACTGGCGGCCTTTCCCATGACGCAGCACCTGATCGGAAACTCCGAGCTCGAGCTCCACGGAGACGAGGCGCGCTGCCGCACGATGGTCTTCAATCCGATGGGAGGCCAGAAGCCGGAGGGCGGCCTGCAGATTTTCTATGTGGGTGCCTACTACGTGGACCGCCTGGTGCGGACCGCGGAGGGCTGGCGAATCGCCGAGCGCTTCGAGGAGCAGGCCTTCTTCGACGGTGCTCTCCCGGAGGGGCACCGGATCCCCGAGTCCTGAGCGACCCACGAGGGAAGGCGCGCTCGATCCCCCCACGCCGGCGTTACGCCGTGGACGGGCTGCCCTTTTTCGACCTCATCGCGAGAAAGGGGCGGTACCGGGGGAAGGTCTGCGGCGCCGCGAGCGGGACGCGCCGGGCCGCGTACGCGTGGGTCGAGCTCGTTCTCGAGTCAGCAGGGGATCCGTGAGCAGCTCTTCGGCGGTGGGGATGTCCATGACGAGCTCGGACCAGATGCGCAGCGCGGGGGACGCGAGCAGGGGACGGAGTGCCGGTCCCTTGCGCTTGCCGCACTGGGCACAAGGGGCCGCGACCAGCACGACGTGCTTGCCCGGAGCTTGCGCGAGCTGGACCAGCTCTTCGAGCTCGAAGAGGGAGACCGCACGCACGCTGGCGCCGCGCCGCAACGGACCGCTCTCCGTGTACGGGCGATACAGCACGTCGCCGACCCAGCCGGCCTCGCGCATGCGCTCCAGCTCGGACTTGTTCACGATGTAATGGGTGAGCTCACCGTGGGGGTCGCGGGCCCGTGCCAGAGCCGTCACGACGATGTCGATCTCGTGCGCCTGCTCGAAGGACTCGCTCACCCCGCGCCGCTGGATCTCACGCTTGTAATCGGACCTGGCCACGACCGCCGATGCGAAGAGGCCGATGTACTCGATGTCGGGTGCGACGTCGTGAAAGGAGCTGAAAAAGCTCACGGGTGCCGTCTGCGGCCGCTCGACGCTGAAGCCCGAGCTCAGCGCGTGCAGCGCCAGCGGGGGTAGGCGAGCCTCGGAGCGGAGCCGTGTGGCGAGCCTCTGGGCCACAAGGGTCAGGGTGCCGCCGGCGCCCAGCCCGATGTGCACGCGACTCTTCTCCCGGCCGACGTCGCGAATCCGATCCGTGATGAGAGCGGCGGCTCTCTCGGCCACCATCTCGAGAGCTCCCCGACCGCGAACCGGGACGATGTGGAGCCGATCGGCGTGGAGATCGAACTCGCTGGCCACGGCCTCAGCGAGTGCCCGATCGAGCGGCGGGAGCAAGCTGAAGTGCGAGCGGCGACGGGCTTCTCGCAGCAGCGGATAGATCTGCTCGCGTGTCAGGGGCTCCTCGAGCTCCCATCGCTTGTTGAGCTCCTCGGAGATCTGCTGCGGGGAGCGCTCGCACGCAAAGAAGAGGTGACAGATCTCCGCCAGAAGCGCGTCCTCGCACTCACGGATTCGCAGCATTGTGCCTCCCGGGTCCACCCGGCCTCGCAGCGTCGGTACGTACGCCAGGAATTCGCAACAGTTCGACTGAGATGCCACGGATTGTGACAACGATCCCACAGTGTTTCGTCCTCTCTATCAGCTGTGAGGATCATCGACAAGAGCTTCCGGATCGCAAAGCTTCTCCGAGTCGAATCGAGTCGTCTCAGAGGCCTGCGAGCGATGGGTGGGCGGAGGGGGATTCCATGAAGACCCGGAGTGCAGAGTGCCGAGAGGGAGGGTGTTCGCGAACGGCTTCTTCACAGAAGCGGGGTCGGGGAGGGGGGCACGGTCCGATTCATTCGCGCCGGGAGCTCTGGAAGGGAGCTCTCGAGGAGTTGCTGGAGAACCTGTCGCTCGGAGAGGCGACGCTGATCACGGGTCCTCCGGGCGTCGGAAAGACGACACTCGGCCTGCTCGCGGCTGAGCGGCTCGGCCGGCCGCTCGAGATTTTCCACTACGGGGGCGCCCTCGATCCGGAGGCGAGCGTCACGGGCGCGATGACCCTGAAGGAGGGGCGCACGGTCTTCGCCCGCAGCCGTCTGGTCCGTGCGCTCGAGATCCCACACTGCATCCTGCTGCTGGACGACATCGCGCGCGCGCCGGCCGAGGTTCCCAATGCTCTGCTGAGCCTTCTGGATTTCCAGGGGCGTCTGGTGCTGGACCTCGACCGCGAGGATCGCCGCATCGTGGAGTGTGCGCCCGGCGTATCGTTCATCGCGACCGCCAACCTGGATGTAGGCTGCATCGGCAGCGGGCCGCTCGATCGTGCGTTCCTGGATCGCATGCTTCACCTTCCCCTCGGCTATCCCGAGCCCTCGGTCGAGGCCGAGCTCCTCGTCGAGGTGGGCCTGGCCCGGGCGCAGGCGGCGGAGCTGGTGTCCAAGGCCTCCGTGCTCCGTGAGCAGTTCGCACGGCGCGCCGTCTCGGCGACGATCAGCACGCGTGGGCTGCTCCGCGCGGCGAGGCTGATGGCCCGGGGGCAGAGTATCGAGAGAAGCATCGAGAGGAACGTGCCGCTTCTCGACGACGCGTCTCGCGCCCAGCTGCGCGCGGCGCTACGCGTGAGCTCGTGAGGCACTCGCGAGCGAGCTGGATCGAGCGGACGCGGCAGAGGCGTGGCCCGGCCTCGGCTGGGGCTTTCACGCCGGGCCTGCTGCCCGAGCGCTGTCTGAGCCCGGTGGCCGCGTTGCACGCCGCTGCGGAGACCGTCGTGAAGCTCGTGGCGCAGTGTCCGGTGGTCGTGCAGCACGAGCCGGACGCCTCCCTCTGCCATCCCGAGGATCGGATCGTCAACCTCGATGGGAGGACGCTCGTGGGAAGTCCTCCGAACCTCGCCTCCGCGGAGCGGCTCATCGGTCTCGCCGCTCACGAGGGTGCGCATGTTCGGATGACGGAGATGCTTCCCCGCGGCGCCAACACTCTCCAGCGATTCCTGCACAACGTCATCGAGGACGAGAGGATCGAGTGCGAGATCGCACGTCTCCACCCTGCTCTGGCCCCTCCGCTCGTGGTGCTGCGACGGGGTCTCGGAGAGCCTCCCGCCGAGCAGGCCCTCCACCCCTTGGCGCTGATCTTCTTGCTCATCCGGGCGCCCGCTCGGATCTCCCCAGCGCTGTGGGAGCAGTCGAGCGAGCTTCTGGAGTCGGTAATGCGCGTCCTCGATCCCTTCCCCGCCTCCCCGAGCGAAGTGCTGGCCGCCGTTCGCAACATCATTCTCTGCCTCCCCGAGGAGCTGCGAGATGTGGATCCGCCCCCCTCCCTGCTCGTGCTCGCGCATCAACGGTTCGACGGGAGGCGGACCGCAGACGACCCGCGACAGCACCGGATCGGGCGGGGGCTCCACCCTCAGCGGCCGGACGAGCTGGCGCCGTATCCCGCGGTCCGCTGGGTCGACGCCGAGCCGCGGCCCAGGAGCTACGAGGAGCTGCGCGTCACGGTCGCGGCGGAGGCGCGGAGGCTCGCCGATCGTATCGCGATGTGCCTGCCGCACGGCCGCGGCTCGGCGCGACGCAGGGGGCGCTTCGACCGTCGCAGGCTGCCGGCCGCACGCACGGACGGGAGGCTCTTCTCGCAGCCGCACGCCCCGCACGGCAGCGTCGCACTGGCCCTGATCGTCGATCTCTCCAGCAGCATGCGTCGGGGAGGTTCCGCACGCATCGCTCAACGACTCGCCGTCCTGCTCGCGGAGACGATCGCGGCGCTTCCCGGATCTCTGCTCTACGCGTACGGCCACAACGCCGACGTCCGTGGGGAGCCGCTGACCTGCATTACGCGCTTCGCTGCTCCGGCGCACGGTGGAACGCCGACGCTCGGAAGACTCTGCTTCGGCGGAAACAACCGCGATGCGCATGCCATCGCAGAGATCCAGACCGATCTGGCTCGGCGCCACCGTGGCCGGAGGGGCCGACGCATGACGATCCTGATCTCGGACGCGAGACCGAACGCCTCCGGGTTTCGTGGTGCGCCGGCCGTGCACGAGACCCATGACGCCATCGAGTCTCTGGAGAGAAGCTGGGGTCCCGCATTCTTCCTGACGACCGAGTACTCCCCCAGGGCCACCTCGCTCGCTTCGGGTCCGCGCATTCCGTTCTCGCTCGACAGCCCTGTCGATGGGCTGGCCCGGTTCTTCGAGATCGTGCTCAGCCAGCTGCAAAGCTGATCCGCGTCGTCCGGACCGGCCTCGCTTCCGTGGGCGGGCGGGCTCGCTCAGGGCTCGAAGCGGCCCTTGCCGAGCTGCTCCCGGATCGGCGTGAACTCCGGCATGAGGAGGAAACGACGCTGCCAGTTCGCACCGTCCACCACCAGGCTGTGGCCGCTGATGTAGGCCGCGTACGGTGAGGCGAGGAAGGTCGCCGCCCAGCCGATCTCATGGGGGTAGCCGACGCGTCCGGCGGGGCAGCGTGCGCCCTCGCGTCGTCCACGCTCCGGAACGCTGCGAATCGCCTCGACCTCGTCCTCGTGCGGAAAGAGGCCCGGCACGAGACCGTTCACGCGAATCCCGAAGGGCGCCCACTCGACCGCCAGAGACCGGGTCATGTTGTCGACGCCCGCCTTGGCCGCGGCCGAATGCGCGAAGCCGGGCCCGCCAGTCCAGGCGTACGAGGCGCCGATGTTGATGATGCAGCCCGGAAGCTGCGCCGCCATCCGTCGCCGTGCGAACTCACGCGAGCAGTGGAAGGTCCCGTTGAGAACGATGTCGACGACCGCGCGCCAGGCGTTCGGGCTCATCTCCTCCGCGGGAACCGGAAAGTTGCCGGCCGCGTTGTTGACGAGCGTCGTCGTCGGGCCCAGCTCCCCCTCCGTGCGCTCGAAGGCCGCCGTGACGGCCTCAGGCTGGCGGATGTCGCACTCGACCCCCAGCGCTCGAGCACCGAGCGCCTCCACGGCCTCGACGCCCGCCCGGCGGTGCTCCTCGCGACGGCTCAGGATCGCCAGGCTCGCCCCGAGCCGGGCGAACTCGAGCGCGATCGCTTTGCCGAGACCCGTCCCACCACCCGTGACGAGCACGGTCTGGCCGGAGAAGGTTCCGGCGGGAAGCGCGGAGACACCCGGGCGCGGCGGGTCGGGTAGCGGCATGGCGATGTCCTCTCCAGACGGTCGTTCGCGAACGTGGGGCCGAGGCGATGATACTCTGTCGCGGGAGAACTCCTCATGTCTGCCCAGATCGCGCGCCGCGAGGTCGAGACCGGGACCCAGGAGCTGCTCTGCTCCGTGGAGCGGCGCGTGGCCGTATTGACTCTGAACCGACCCGAGGCCCGAAACGCGCTGACCTGGGAGCTCAAGCGGGCGCTCGCAGATTTGATCCCCAAGCTCGGCGCCGACGAGGACGTGGGTGCGTTGCTGCTCACTGGCACGGGCCGGGCCTTCTGCGCCGGTGGCGACACCAAGGCGATGGCGGCGGCGGGACGCCCGAGCTCGGAACAGGAGCGGCTGCGGCAGCTTCGCCGGGAGCATGGCCTCGTGGCGGCCCTGCACGAGCTGCCCAGACCCGTGATCGCGGCCCTGCCGGGTCCCGCCGCGGGCGCGGGGCTCTCGCTCGCGCTGGCGTGCGACCTTCGCATCGCCGCGCGCAGCGCCTTCGTGACCACCTCCTACGTGCGGCTGGGCCTGAGTGGAGACTACGGCGGGAGCTGGTTCCTCACCCGGCTCGTCGGCCCGGCGCGTGCGCGCGAGCTCTACTTCACGGGGGACCGCATCGAGGCGGAGCAGTGCGAGCGTCTCGGTCTGTTCAATCGCGTCGTCCCCGATGAAGACCTCGCACGCGAGGCCTTCGAGCTGGCCCGTCGAATCGCGGCGGGTCCCCCGATCGCGCTGGCCTACATGAAGGACAATCTGAACCGAGCGCTCGATCTTGGGCTTCGGGAGTGCCTCGACCTGGAGGCCGAGCGCATGGTGCGTGGCGCGATGACCGAGGACTATCTGGAGGCCGTCCGCGCCTTCACGGAAAAGCGCCCGCCGGTGTTTCGCGGTCGCTGAGCGCGGCCAGGCCAGGGAGAGATCTCGTGAGCAGTCCGACCATCGAGCTCGAGTACGACGGACCCGTCGCCATCGTCAGCAACAATCGACCCGAGAAGCACAACGCGGCGAATGACGAGATGGACGCGCGTCTCTGGGAGATCCTCGCCGAGCTGCACGCCCGTTCCGATCTGCGCGCGGTCGTCTGGCGCGGCAACGGCAAGTCCTTCTCGTCGGGCCGTGACGTGACCGAGCTGGGCGTTCGGAAGGAAGACCTGAGCGACCTTGAGTTCATCGAGCGGGGCCATCGCGGCACTCAGGGATTCTTCACGCTTCCCTGCCCGATCGTGGTGGCGCTCAAGGGCTGGGTGATCGGTGGCTCCTTCGAGCGCGCGCTGCTCTGCGACATCCGCATCGCGGGCCAGAGCGCTCGGATGCGGCTGCCGGAGCTCCTGCACGGCGTCGTACCCGACTCGGGAGGTACCGCGCGGCTCTTTCAGATGGCGGGTCACGGGCTGGTGGCCGATCTCGCGCTCACCGGTCGTGTGCTGGACGCGGCGGAGGCGCTGCGGCACGGCATCGTCTCGCGCGTCGTCCCCGACGAGAAGCTCGACGAGACCGTCCTGGAGATCGCACACGCGATCGCCGCGAACCCCCCGTTCGCGGTCAAGATGTTCCGGCGCTCGCTGGCCCTGTTGGCCACGGCCACGGTGCAGCGCTCGCTCGAGATCGAGGCGCTGACGCAGTCGCTCGTCTTCGCGTCGGAGGACTACACGGAGCTCAAGAAGGCGCGAGCGGAGGGCCGGGATCCTCGCTTCCGCGGACGCTGACCCGGCGCACGTCGGGATCAGGGACGCGGCGTGTACGCGTGCGGCCCCCGGCTCCGGGCCAGAGCGGTCTGGATCTCGTCGATCCACTCGCAGAGGCGCGGCCGCGTCTCGCGCGGATCGATCACGTCGTGGACGCCAAAGGCCTCGGCACGCGGGAAGATCGACTGGGCGGCGGCGATCTCCTCCTCGAGCTCTCGCCGACGGGCCACCGGGTCGGGCGCACTCTCGATCTCGCGCCGGTAGGCGAGCGCGACTCCGCTCTCGACGGGGAGGGCGCCGCTCTCGGCCGAGGGCCAAGCGAGGACCGTCGCGACGGGACCGAGGTGGATGCCGGCCGCTACGCCGAACGCCTTGCGCAGCACCACGCAGGCCCAGGGAACGTGCGTCTGCAGCACCGCGAAGATGGCCTCCATTCCGTAGCGAATCGTGCCCGCTTGCTCGGCGCGCGAGCCGATCATGAAGCCCGGCTCATCCACCAGGCTCACGATCGGCAGACCGAAAGTGTCGCAGAGCTCGACGAAGCGCCGCAGCTTTCGCGCGCTCTCGGCTGTCATGGCGCCTCCAGCGTGCATGCAGTCGTTGGCGATCACACCCACCGAGTGACCGCGCAGGCGCGCCAGTCCGGTCACCTGGCTGGGTCCGTAGCGGGGCGTCATCTCGAAGAACGAGCCCCGATCGACGATCCACTCGATGATCCGGCGGATCGGGTACAGCTGGCGGCGCTCGCGTGGGATCACCTCGATGAGTGCCTCCTCACGACGCGATGCGGGGTCATCGCAATCGCATCTCGGAGCGGCGGCCCCGACGTGCGGCGGGAGATAGCTCAGGAAGCGGCGGATCTGCACCCGCGCGTCCTCCTCGTCCTCGGCCAGATTGTCGACCACGCCGCTGCGGAGGTGAATGTCTGGGCCCCCGAGCTCGGATTTGCTCAGCCTCTCTCCGAGTGCACGCTCGACCAGGGTGGGTCCACCGATCATCACCTGCGCCGTGTCGCGCGTCATCAGGGAGAGGTGCGAGGCCACGAGACGTGCGGCGGGGAACCCCGCTACGGGGCCGAGCGCGGCACAGACGACCGGTACGTGGGCGAGGGCCTGGACAGCCAGGAGACTGGCACGCGGCGGAGCCAGCCAGTCGTACCCCGAGCGCCCACGCGTTCCGCTGGCCCCCTCGATCGAGGCGCCCCCGCCTTCGAGCAGTCGGATCAGGGGGACGCGCCGCTGGAGCGCGAGCTCTTCGGCGTGCAGAGACTTGCGAAGCCCCACCGCGGAGTAGGCGGCGCCGCGCAGCGTGAAGTCGTCCCCGCAGACGACCACCGCGCGGCCGTCGACGGCGGCGCTGCCGATCACGACGTTGGCGGGAGTGAAGCGGCCTTCTCCGCCCTTTTCCCCATGGCCGGCGAGCACGCCGTGCTCGCGGAAGCTGCCGGCATCGACCAGCGCCGCGATGCGCTCCCGCACCGTGGCGCGGCCCGCCTCGTGCTGGCGGCGCACGGCCTCCGCCCCGCCGAGCTCGCGGGCCCGCGCGCGGCGGCGCTCGATCTCGTCGACCTCGGGCTTCCAGCTCATGCCGGGGGCTGGAGCCGATCCTTCTTGAAGGCTCCGTCCTTCAGGATGGCGACGAGCCGCTCGGGTTGCTGCAGCACGCGGACGTCCGAGCTCGGATCCCCATCGATGACGAGCAGGTCGGCGAGCTTTCCGGGCTCGAGCGTGCCGAGCTCGTCCGCCCGTCCCATCAGCTCGGCGCCGTTTCGAGTTCCCCAGCGGATCACCTCGAGCGGATCGATCCCGACCCGCTCGACGTAGAGCTCGAGCTCGTCGGCGTAGCGGCCGTGCGGCAGCAGAATCGTCCCGTAGTCGTCGCCCAGAACGATCTTGACGCCCGCTGCCGAGGCCTCCGGCAGCCACTTGCACATGTTCTCGAAGTCGTCCTGGATCGGTGCGAGCTGCGCCGCCGTGGCCGCGGCCCGGTTCTCGGCGTCGCCGAGCAGGCGCGCCAGAAAGAGCATGCTGGGAGCCAGGAAGGTTCCGCTCTCGACCATGGCCTGGATCACCTCGGCGTCCATGCGATCGCCGTGATCGATCACGTCTACGCCCACCTCGATGCACTCGAGGATCAGCTTCTTCCAGGGGCAGTGCGCGCGGATCTTGCGCCCGCGGTCGTGCGTGGCCTCGACGACGGCGCGCAGCTCGTCGCGCGTCAGGCCGCGCGTGGTCTCCGGCTCGGGGATGCCGTGGCCCCCCGCGGGAAAGATCTTGATGATCTCGGCCCCGATGCGGATCTCGTCTCGAGCAGCCTCCCGAAAGCCGTCGGCCCCGTTGCAGTAGCGGTTCGCGCCTGGGTTGCCGAGCTCCCACCACCAGGGACCGATGTCGTTGTAATCCCCGACCGTGTCGAGCCCGCGGCTGCCCGCCACGATTCGCGGCCCGTCGATCAGTCCGGCCTCGATGGCCTGCTTGAGCTCCGCGTCGATGTTGTGCGGTCCGCCGGCGCTCACGACGCTGGTGAATCCGCAGAGCAACGCACGCTCCACGTTCCGGGCGGCGGCGATGGCCAGGTACCCGTGCGGTCGCTCGGTCCCGAGCGGAACGGGCTGTAGCGTCACGTCGTCGTAGGCCGCGTGATAGTGCGCGCAGATCAGACCCGGCATCAGTGTCTTGCCCGCCAGGTCGATCACGCGGTCGCCGGGAGCCGGGGAGAGCTCCCCGTCGGGTCCGAGCGCGCGGATCCGCTCGCCTTCGATGAGCACGCTCGTGCCGGGCCGAGATGGGGAGGTGCCGTCGAGCAGCCGGGCACCCCGGAAGAGGATGCGTTCCATGGTCAGGCTCCCTTCTCTTGACCGTCGCCCGTCTTGGCTCCGCGCTCGAAGCTGGCCAGCAGCTCCGCCTCGCGTGCGCGCACCTCGGCGACCGCGGCTTCCTTCACCACATCAAAGCCCCGAATGGCCTCGGGCAGGCGAGCGATCTCGACTGCAAGCTCGTGATTCGCCTCGTCGAGCCCCGCGAGCAGCCGCTCCACGGTGGACTCGTACTCACGACTCAGCCGTCGCTCCATGCGACGGTGGGCGGTCCAGCCGAACGGATCCAGCCGCGTACCGCGCAGCCCGCGGAGGCGGGCCAGAAGCGCGAGCGCTCCGAAGATCCAGGGACCGAAGCTGCGCTTGCGCGCGCGCCCGGTCGTCGGATCGCGCGGGTTCAGGATCTGCGGCGCCAGGTGCAGCCGGAGCCCGTAGGGCCCCTCGAACTCGCGTGCGAGCTGGCGGCGAAACTCCCCGTCGGAGTAGAGGCGAGCGACCTCGTACTCATCCTTGTAGGCGAGGAGCTTGTGGTAGCTTCGGGCCACGGCCTCGGCGAGCCCGCTGTGGCCGTCCCCGAGCTTCCGCTCCTGCTCCGCAACGCGCTCGACCAGACGTTGGTAGCTGTCGGCGAGCGCCGCGTTCTGGTAGGCCGTGAGCTGCTCTCGGTGCCTCCGGATCAGCGCCTCCAGCGAGCGGGGCTCGGGGGCCGCTTCACCCCCGGGGACGGAGCGGGCCGCCGCGCGCTGCACGGCGCCCGGATCGTGCGCCGCCAGACGTCCCCAGGCCAGCGCCCGGCGATTCAGCGCCACGGCTTTTCCGTTGAGCTCGATGGCGCGCTCGAGCGAGGCTCGGCTCACGGGAACTCGCCCGCGCTGCATCGCGTAGCCGAGCAGGAAGAGGTTGGCGGTGACCGCATCGCCGAGCAGGGCCATCGCCAGCGGTGTGGCCGTGACGCGATGCATCGCTCCGTCGCCCACCGCGGCGTGGATCGCCGCCTCGAGCCCCGCGGCCGAGAGATCGAGATCGGGCCGCGTTGCGAAGTCGGCCGGAGGTGCCACGTGCGTGTTGATCACGGCCGTCGTGCGTCCCGCGGTCATGCAGCCCAGCACTTCGCGGGCGGAGGCCACGATGAGGTCGCAGCCGAGCACGAGGTCCGCACCCCCCCGGCCGATGCGCGTGGCGTGGAGGATTTCGGGATCTTGGGCGATGCGGACGTGGCTCGTCACCGGCCCGTTCTTCTGCGCGAGGCCGGTGACGTCCAACAGCGAGCAGCCCTTGCCTTCCAGGTGAGCCGCCATGCCGAGAAGCGCACCGACCGTCACGACGCCGCTCCCCCCGATGCCGGCCACGAGGATGTTGAACGGACGCGACGCATCGGCGACGGGGGGCTCCGGGAGGTCGCTGTACGGCGGCTCCGAGCGCGGGTCAGCGGCCGCGAGCTCGCGGCGTCGCAGGCTTCCGCCCACCACGCTCACGAAGCTCGGGCAGTAGCCCTCGAGGCAGGAGTAGTCCTTGTTGCAGGACGACTGATTGATGCGGCGCTTGCGGCCGAGCTCCGTCTCAACGGGCTCGATCGAGATGCAGTTCGAAACAGCGCCGCAGTCGCCGCAGCCCTCGCAGACCCGCTCGTTGATCACCACGCGGTGTGCAGGCTCGGGAAGCTCACCGCGCTTGCGCAGACGACGCGCCTCGGCCGCGCAGATCTGGTCGTAGATCAGCGCGGAGACCCCCCGCACCTCGCGCAGCTCCCGTTGGACCCGCTCGAGCTCGCGTCGGTGATGCACGGAGACCCCCGGCGGAAAGACGCCGCGCGCGTACTTGTCGGGGGCGTCGCTCACCACCGCGATGCGCGCGACCCCTTCGGCGGTGAGCTGGTGTGCGATCTGGGGCGTCGTGATCTCGCCTTCGAGCGCCTCGCCCTCGATCGGCTGCCCGCCCGTCATGGCGACCGCGCCGTTCACGAGGATCTTGTACGTGATGTTCACGCCCGCCGCGACGGTCGCGCGGATCGCCAGAAGGCCCGAGTGAAAGTACGTGCCGTCTCCGAGGTTCTGAAAGATGTGTGGGGTGTCGGTGAAGGGCGCCTGACCGATCCACGTCGCCCCCTCGCCGCCCATCTGGGTCACGGCCAGCGTGCGCCGCTCGGGCAGCCACACGGCCATGCCGTGGCAGCCGATCCCACCCATGGCCAGGCTGCCCTCCGGAACCTGCGTCGAGAGGTTGTGGGGGCAGCCAGAGCAGAAGCTCGGCAGCCGCTTCAGAGAGGGGCTCGCGCTCGTCGCGGCGTCCGCTCCCTCCGGGGGCGGCGTCGCGAGGCCTTCCCGCTGCTCCGGTGCCTCACGAGCGATCCAGGCGTGGAGGATTCGTGCGAGTGCTGCGGGGCTGAGCTCCCCCTCGGCGGGGACCAGCGGTACGCCCCGCTCGTCGTGCTTGCCCAGCAGGCGGGGTCGCGGCTCCTCCGCGTAGAGCAGGCGCGCGAGCTGATCCTCGACGATCGGGCGCTTCTCCTCCACGACCAGGATCGCATCCAGACCCCGCGCGAAGCGGCGGACGCCCTCGGGCTCGAGCGGCCAGGACAGTGCGACCTTGTAAATCGCCAAACCCAGCTCCGCGGCGCGGACCTCGTCGATTCCGAGCTCCTCGAGCGCCTGACGCAGATCCAGGTAAGCCTTGCCGGTTGTCACGATACCCAGCCTTCGGCGAGGTACGTCGAGCACCACGCGGTCCAGGCCGTTGGCCCGCACGAAGGCCTCGACCGCGCGCAGCCGCGTGCCGAAGAGACGCTGCTCCACCGTGAGCGGAAGGTTCGCCCAGCCGATGTTCAAGCCACCCGGTGGCCTCTCGAAGTCCGTGGGTACCGTCACGCGCACGCGCTCCGGGTCCACGGAGACGGCCGCGGAGCTCTCCACGGTGTCGGTCAGGCATTTGAAGCCCACCCAGCAGCCCGAGTAGCGCGAGAGCGCCCAGCCGTAGAGGCCCAGATCCAGGTACTCTTGCACGCTCGCGGGGTTGAGGATCGGCATGCCGAACGAGATCAGCGCGTGCTCGCTCTGGTGGGCGAGCGAGGACGAGCGGGCGGCATGGTCGTCGCCCGTCAGGACCAGGACCCCCCCCTGGGGAGACGAGCCCGCGAAGCTGCCGTGCTTGAGCGCATCGCCGGCCCGATCCACGCCCGGACCCTTGCCGTACCAGAGGGCGAACACGCCATCGACGCGCGCCCCCGGCAGCAGCGGGACCTGCTGGGAGCCCCAGACCGAGGTCGCCGCGAGGTCCTCGTTGACACCGGGCTGAAAGTGGATCTCCTCGCGCTCCAGAAAGCTCCGCGCCTGCCAGAGCGCGAGATCGTAGGTGCCCAGCGGCGACCCCCGATAGCCCGAGATGAATCCGGCGGTCTTCAGGCGGGCCCTTCGATCGCGCTGGCGCTGCATCAGGGGCAGCCGAACCAGCGCCTGCACGCCGCTCAGGAACACGCGACCCCGCTCACGCCGGTAGCGGTCGTCCAGCGCGTACGCGAGATCCACACCCGTTCCGCCCTGCGTCATCGATGCTCCCGCCTCCCCAGACCCGTCGCAGCCGGGAGGCCCACGGCCGGCCCCATTCTACGCCAGCCCCGCTCGGGCACGGGTTCGATGGGAGATCCCACCCGATTCTGAGGGCTTTACCCTCGGGCCAGTGGATCGTAGGATGGCCAGGACTCCCTCGGGATGCGGATGAGGAGCTCTCATGCGAGAAGCCGGCAGAACCGTCTGGATCCTGCTGACGGCCTGCGCCCTGGCCGGGTCCGCTCAGGCTCAGATCGGGCCCGACAACGTGACGGATCTCCAGCTCGCCTGGGACTTTCCCCTGGGCGCTGCGGTCACCTCGAGCCCCACGCTTGCGCACGGCCGCCTCTACGTGAGCTCCTGGAACGGCAAGGTCTACGCCCTCGATCCGGCGAGTGGAAACGAGCTCTGGTCCTTCGACAGCGGCTCGGGCTTCATCACCGGTGTGCAGTCGACGGTGCTCGCCACGCCCGACGGTCGCGTGCTCTTCGGCGACTCCGCTGCGAAGGTCTACAGCCTCAACGGAAGCGATGGCAGCGTGGTCTGGAGCCGCGCCGTCGGTAACCCCGCGGTGGATCACATCTGGTCGGGGCTGGCCACGTCGAACGGGCGCCTCTTCGTGAGCGTGGCCTCGCACAACGACCTGCCGTGCACGAACGGGCGTCTCGTGGCGCTCGATCTGGCCACGGGTGCGGATCTCTGGACCCTGCAGACCGTTCCCGATCGTGTCTGCACCAACGACACGGGCGTGGAGTGCAGCACCGATGCGGACTGCCTGGCGCTCGGGACGGACCCCAACGCGAGCTGCACGCCCGCGCTCGGCGCGGGGGTCACGGCCACCGTCTCCTTCGATCCGGCGGGCAGTGCCGTGTACATGAATACGGTGGGCTGCTTCACGTTCCCGTCCGTGGGAGACTCGGACACGATCTTCAAGATCGATGCGGCCACGGGGACCGTGCTCTGGAAGAATCGCGTCCAGCCCCCGGAGCAGTTCGGTGCCTGCGAGGACGATCCGTCCATCGACTGCGGAACGGATGCGGATTGCCCTTCGGGAGTGTGCAAGCCGAAGGCGTTCTATCACGACTTCGGGTTTCTCAACGGCCCCATCCCCGTCGAGGTTGACGACGGCCAGGGAGGCACGAGAGCGCTGATCGTCTCGGGCAGCAAGGACGGCACGCTCTACGCGCTCGACGATGCGGACGGCTCGATCCTGTGGACCAATCAGGTCCTGCCGACGCCCGTGACGCCCGACTTCGCGGGCTTCGGTCTCTTCAACGGGCCGCTGGCCTTTGCCGATGGGCGTTTCTTCGCTGCGCTCTACCAGTTCTCTCCGGCCACCGTGCCGGCACCGGACCACCTGCAGGCCTTTGACGCCGTGACCGGCGCCACCGTCTGGACGGACGACATCGGACCCGCCTGGGCGGGGACGACCGCATCGAACGGCGTCGTGTTCGTGGGGACGAACGCGAGCAGCGAGTTCTTCGCCTACGACGCGGCGAGCGGGACGCGCCTGACGAGCTTCAGCCTGCCGGCGACGACGGTCTCGCGCGCGAATATCGATGGGGACGCGCTCTACATCGGCTACGGGCTCTTCGGTGCGGGTGGCGTGCGGGCGTATCGGCTTCCGTTGGGGAAGGCGGGGCAGAAGTGCGTGAACACCCAGAACAAGTTCTTCCAGAAGGTGGCGGCGGCGTGGGGCAAGGAGATCTGCGCGTGTCTGAAGGACTTCTCGAAGGGGAAGAACGGGGTGGACGACATTCCGGGCTGCGTGCAGGCGGACCGGAAGGGCAAGCGGGGGAAGATGGAGCAGAAGGCGCTGGAGAAGGACGCCTCGGACTGCGCGAGCCCGCCGGGCGTGTTCTACACGGGGGCGGCGAATGCGAATCTGATGGCGGAGAGCGAGCAGGCGGCGCTGCTGGAGGTTCTGTTTGGCTCGGACGTGAACGGGTCGGCGCTTCGCGAATCGGCGGACAAGGCGGGGGCGAAGTGTCAGGGAAAGCTGGCGAAGACGCTGAAGAAGTGTCGGGACACGCATCTGAAGCAGTTCAACGCGTGCAAGAAGGAGACGCTGAAGGGCGGTGCGCAGACGACCGGGCCGTTGGAGAGCTGTCTGGAGGGGCTTCCTTCGGACGGGAAGGTGCGCAAGGCGTGCAACAGGCTGGCGCTGCATCTGGCGAGCAAGTGTGTGGATCGTGGCGTGGATCTGACGACGGCGTTTCCGCGCTGCGGCGGCTTCGTGCCGTCGGACGTGGCGGGGTGTCTGGAGGCGGGGGTTCGCTGTGAGGAGTGCCGGGCGCTGAACGCGGTGGACGGCCTCACGACGGATTGCGACGTCTTCGACGACGGTTCGTCCAACGCGAGCTGCCCGGGCC